>JBAZPG010000023.1:0-2516 GCA_041648335.1 Candidatus Micrarchaeia archaeon | reverse complement strand
CTACACGCATTTATTGGATTACCTCAATTGAATAATATTATAACTCAGTATCTCCCCAATAAGCTTTATTATTCCAATTTTCAGATATTTCTGCTAATGCTCGTTCCTCCAATGAAAGTTCTGTCATATTATATTGAAGTTCAGTAAGTATTCGTCGTTTTGTTTTATCTAATTCTTTTTTTCTATTCTCTAAAGATTCTTTTGTTTTTCCATTTGTATTGATTCTATAAATCATAGAATTAAGAACTTTTTTATATTCATCGTCCATCCCAGTTTTTCGTTTTGTAAATTCTAACATGTCCATTTATAATCACATCTCTGATAATAGTTTCTGTTTTTTATCTGCAGTTAATAATTTTTCACTTGCTCCAACTACTTTTAACATACGAATTATTGGAGGAAACAACTGTTTATGAATGTAATAATTATAATCTATTTTATATTCACATTTTCCTTGTAATACATAATCAGCTTCTTCTGCTCTGTCTCCTACTAATTCTTCTCCATTATCAACTACCAAAAATTGTATTCTATCTCCTACTTCTGGAGCATGACCACGTTGCTTCATTTTCATTGCAACTTTTACATGTATTGCATCATTGTCATATAACGTAATTAGTTTCTTTAGTCCTTTTGATAACATTAATTTATGAAGATCAATTTCATTTCTTTTTAATTTTTCAGCTTCATTTCTAATAAAATCAACCATCTTTTTTATTCCAATATCAACATTTTCTTCAAATAAAATTATATTAATAGCTTTCTCTAATGATTCAGTACTGAAATCACTCCAATCTCTTCTTTGGGTCTCAATTCCTTTGCTTGAAACTGTTTCTTTACCTTTTTCATCAACAATAATTTTTGTATATCTCTTTTTAGCTGTAATTAATACTCTTTTTGCATAATCTTCAAATGCAAGTTTCATAGGTTTTTCTAAAGTCGCATTAATCTTATCAAGTTCTTTAGATACAACTCTTACACATATTTCTCTGTTTAGTTTTTGAGTTATATCAATTGGAATTACTTGAATATAAACAGAATCAGTGTCACCTTGTATGATTTCTAATCTATACATCTTTCCATCTATATCTGTGACTATGATGTTATCTATCATTTTCATGGTATATTTAATCTGTTTTTGACCTGATCCTGTTATAGATGATGCTATTGGAAAATAATACAGTTTAGCTTTTTCTTCACCAGTGTAACCATAAAAGGTGTTCATTAGAATCTTGGTTGCATTTTGATCTGCATCTAACATCAGATATTCAATTGATCCTTTTTCATATTTTTTCATTTCTGCTTTTGAAGCCTTTCTTTCAGTCATCAAAAACTCTAATAAAGTTGGAACTATTCCTTTTAATACACTTACTTTTACGAATCTACCAAGTAATTTTCCATCTTCATCTCTGATGATGTTCATTGTAGATTCATCATCTGGAATCGAATTATCAATAATTACAGTTGTATAACAAAAATTATGTTTCATCATTAAACTTGGATATAGACTTGCATAATCTCCAATTGCTACATGATCACTAATTCCTGTCTTTGGAACTTTTACAAATGCTCCTCCTAATTCAGATTCTCCTTCTTCCTCATCTGCATATGAATGTACTCTACATGGAACGACTCTATTTAATTTTACAAATTCTCTTTGAATAAGATTCTCAACTAATCCACCGAATCCCTGTGAGTCAATTATGTCTTGAGTTAATTTTCCAGAACGTCTCGACAAACCAATAAATTTATCTAACAATCTAAATTTAGTGATAAATTCTAATGCGAGTTCAGAATCTACTGAGCAATACTCAATAAATTTTTCTTCATTAGTTCCATACTCCCAATAATCTATCATTTCTTGGATTGCAAATTCTTTCTTTTCTTTTCCAAGAACTTCATGGGCAGTTACTTCTAATTTAAGATTTTTAAGATTGAAATCTGCTTTAATTGTGTTAGATGCATCATCTCTTCTCAAAACATAATAAACATCTTCAAGTATTTTTCCTTTAATATTGCCTATTTTAGTGACACTTTTACCTTTTGAAGTTGTTTTTCTACAATACATTGCAGAATCATCATTACCAATCTTTAACTGTCCAGCACCAATTACTTTAGCTCTGTCAAAAATATAAGGAATGTCGAACCCTGATATGTTATAACCTGCAATCACATCACACTCTCGAATAAGTGTCTCCCATCCTTTAATAAGTCTTCTCTCATCATTAAATCTGACTCTGACATGATCTTCTTTAACTTCTAATCCTTCAGGTTGAGATTTATTTCGATTTAAAATAAAAATAACTTTCTTTTTCCCATTAAGAATTTCATAATTTCCAGCAAATGACAATAACATTATAGGTGAAAATTCAGGATTAGGCATTGCTGCTAAACTGGGGAGCATTTCTCCGTCGAATGAGAGTATTTTTAGTTTCATATAGTTCCATCAACTCTTATGTATCTTATATTATTATCTAATATTTTTATAAATCCATATATTGTAATATTACCTGTAA
>JBAZPG010000022.1:0-2594 GCA_041648335.1 Candidatus Micrarchaeia archaeon | reverse complement strand
TTTCTTGGCTTTGGCGCGTCAATACTGGCCGGATCGTTAACGCTGGCGATAATGACGCTGCCGGTCATCATTACCGCTACCAGAGAGGCATTAAGTTCGGTCCCGCAGGCTTTTCGCGAAGTCAGTTTTTCATTGGGCGCAACCAGATGGCAAACGGTCCGCGGCGTGGTTTTGCCAAATGCGGTACCGGGTATTTTAACCGGAACGATCCTGGGGTTATCAAGGGCGGCGGGGGAAACCGCGCCGATCCTATTTACGGTTGCCGCGTTCTATCTTCCGCGTCTTCCGGAATCCATGTTTGACCAGGCCATGGTCCTGCCTTATCACATCTATGTGCTTTCGACACAGGTCCCTAATGTCAGCATGAGGATCCAGTACAGCACCGTGCTGGTGCTGGTCGGGGTCGTATTCATCATGAACATCATCGCGGCTTATATCAGATCGCGATTTAGAAGGCGAAAAACTTGGTAAATAAAATAGAAATATCGAATTTGAATGTTTGGTATGAGGGGTGTCAGGCCCTAAAGGATATTTCACTTCATGTTGAGCAAAAAGAGATTCTGGGCATAATCGGACCTTCTAACAGCGGGAAAACATCAATCCTTAAGACCCTTAACCGGTTGAACGAGCTTTATCCGGGATCAAGAACGGAAGGAAAGGTGCTTTTGGACGGGAAAGACGTTTTTCATGAAATAGATAAGCATGAATTGAGAAAGAGGGTGGGGATCGTGTTCGCCCTGCCTCTGCCGCTTCCTCTTTCTATCTTTGACAATATCGCGTACGGTCCCAGACTCCACGGGATCAAAGACAAAAAGAAGCTGGCAGAGATCGTAGAGCGTTCCCTTAGGTCGTCCGCAATCTGGGATGAGGTCAAGGACCGATTAAAAGCTTCCGCCTTTACTCTTTCCGGCGGCCAGCAGCAGCGGTTATGCATTGCCAGAACGCTGGCGGTGGAGCCGGAAGTGATCTTATACGACGAGCCCTGTTCCGGGCTGGACCCGATCTCAACTCTCAAGATCGAAGAGGCGATGAGGGAGCTTAAAAACAACTACACGCAGGTGCTGGTCACCAATAACGTTAAGCAGTCGGCGCGCGTATCGGACCGGACCGCGTTCTTTCTTATGGGCGATATGATCGAGATCGGCGTTACCGCGGAAATGTTCACTGCGCCAAAGGACAAGCGGACCGATGACTATATATCAGGAAGGTTTGGATAAATGATTATTGAAAAACCAAAGATAAAAGTCGAAAATTTAAACCTCTATTACAGTGCGTTCCATGCCTTAAAGGACGTTACCATTTCGATCGAAGAAAAAAAGATCACTTCGATCATCGGACCCTCCGGCTGTGGAAAATCGACCCTCTTGAGGGTTTTTAACCGGATGAACGATCTGGTCGACGGAATTAAGATCACCGGACTGGTGGAGATCGAGGGGGAAAATATTTATGCGCCGGACGTTAACCTGGTGGCTCTGCGGAGAAAGGTCGGGATGGTGTTCCAGAGGCCAAATCCTTTTCCGTTATCGATCTATGACAATATAATTTACGGTCCAAGAGTGCATGGGGAAAAGAACCGCGGCCGGCTCGATGCTATAGTTGAAAAGAGCCTTAGGGATGTTCTGCTGTTTGATAAATTAAAGGACAAGCTCAATAAGTCGGCGCTAACGCTTTCGCTGGAATCGCAGCAAAGGTTATGTATAGCCAGACTATTGGCGGTCCAGCCCGATGTCATACTCCTCGATGAGCCCTGTTCGGCTCTCGATCCTATGTCCACTCTTAAGATTGAAGAGCTTTTGCAGGTTTTAAAAAGGGACTATACGATTTTGATCGTAACGCACAATATGCAGCAGGCGGCGCGCGCTTCTGATAATGCTTTTTACATGCTTCTGGGCGAAATGATAGAATACGGGGAGACCAGCCAGGTCTTTACCAATCCAAGGGATAAGCGCACGGAAGAATATATTACTGGAAGATTCGGATAGGTAAAAGGGGGAAGCTATGATAGATAATATTCGGGCTACATTCGAGCAGGAATTAAAGGATCTGCAGGACCAGGTCATGGCCATGATCATCACGGTCATGGAGATGCTGAAGAAATCCATGATCGCGTATCAAAAAAATGATGACAAGCTGGCTCTGGAGGTCGTTAGAATTGACGACAAAGTCGATAAATATAACAATGACATAGAAACTAAATGCCTTCAGCTGATAGCGACCCAGCAGCCGATGGCAAAAGACCTCCGCCTTATTGCCTCCACGATGAGGATAGTAATGGACATAGAGAGGATGGGGGATTATACCGTTGATGTCACCAAGTTCATTCGGCGGCTCATCGGCAAGCCAAAGCTTCCCTCTGCCGGGGATATTCCTAAGATGGCGGAACTGGTGGAGAAGATGCTGCAGGAGACCATGGAAGCGATCTCAAAGAAAGACCTGGGCATGATAACCAAGATCATTGAAGATGACGAGAACGTTGACGCGGCGCTGCGGAACATGTTTGACACCGCTCTTTTGGAAATAGAAAAGCGGCCGTTATCCGCGCGCGAAGCGGTCTATCAGCTTTTTATCGCCAGGTATCTGGAAAGGGTGGCCGA
>JBAZPG010000021.1:0-3649 GCA_041648335.1 Candidatus Micrarchaeia archaeon | reverse complement strand
ATGCAGTACCGCCTTGAGAACGGAGAGCGTCGTGAGTTGCCAACGCGCGCCATAGACGTGGGCTGGGGTTTCGAGCGCCTCCTCTGGTATTACCGCGGGGACTTGACGATTTACGAATCCACTTTCCCCCGCCACATCGAGTGGATGAAGAAACAGGCAGGCATCAAGACCACGGGTTTGCTCAAGGATTACGCGCGCATAAGCTCGCGCCTCGACGTGGAGGCGGTGCGCGACTTCCGCGAGGAAAAGAAGAAAATCGCGGAGAAACTCGGGATAACGCAACGCGAGATGGAAAAGGAAATCGCGCCCATGCAGGGCATCTGGGCGATTGCCGACCACACGCGCTCCCTGCTCTTCGCACTCGCCGATGGAGCGCTCCCGTCGAACACCGCGGGCGGCTACAACCTCCGCGTGCTGTTGCGCCGCGCCCTCGGGTTCGCGAACGAGTATTCTTTCGCTTTTGATTACGGGAAGCTGTTCGAGATGCACGCCGAAGACCTCCGCGAGGTGTACCCCGAGCTCCGCGAGGCGCTCCCCGCGGTGAACGAGATATTCTCCGTGGAAGAGCGCAAGTACGCGGCTTCGCTCGAGAAGGCGCGTTCCACGAGCGCACAAATCCTCGCGAAGCCCTCCGAGCTCACGGCTGAGAAGATGGCTACGCTCTACGAGTCGCACGGCGTTACGCCCGAGCTACTTGAGAGCGTGGCGCGCGAGAAAGGCATCGAAATCAGCGTGCCCACGGACTATTACCAGAAGATAACCTCGAAGCACGTGATGAAGGAAGAGAAGGCAAAGGAAGCGCCCGCATTCGAGGGCATACCCGCCACGCGGAGGGCGTATTACGATTCCCCGCACTTGTTCGAATGCGAGGCAACCGTGCTCGCGGTGAAAGGCGACCTTGTTGCCTTGGATTCCACGTTGTTCTACCCCGAAAGCGGGGGACAGTGCGCGGACCACGGCTTCCTCGGCGAAGCCCGAGTCGTGGACGTGCAGGCGTCGCACGGCGTCCTGGTCCACCGCGTGGAAGGCGAAGCGCCGCGCAAGGGCGAACGAGTACGCCTGCGCGTTGATGCCGGACGTCGCGACGCCATAACGCGCCACCACACAGCCACACACGTGCTCAACGCGTGCGCCCGCAAAGTGCTGGGCAACCACGTCTGGCAGTGCGGAAGCCGCAAGGACGAGGACGAAGCGCACCTCGACGTGACTCACTACGAGAAGCCCTCGCCCGAGCAAGTCGAACGCATTGAAGCGCTCGTGAACGACTTCGTGCGCGAAGCGCATCCGGTGCGCGTCTCCGAGATGGACCGCGGGGATGCGGAAAAGAAATATTCCTACCGCCTCTACCAAGGGGGCGGGGCAATCGGCAAGCGCATTCGCGTGCTCGACGTTGAAGGTATAGACGTGGAGGCGTGCGGCGGCTTGCACCGTTCGAACACCTCTGAAATCGGCTTCTTCAAGATTACGGGCGTGGAACAAGTACAGGACGGAGTGACGCGCTTCCGTTACCGCGCCGGACCCGCCGCGTTGGCGTTCGTGGAGAACAACGAGCGCGTGCTCGCGAATGCTTGCGCGTTCCTCGGAGTTCCGCGCGAGGACCTCCCGAACGCCCTCGAAAAATTATTCGGGGAGTGGAAGGCGCGCGGCAAAACCGTTGAAAAATTACAGGAGTACGCTTCCGCGGGGATAGCCCAGGAGCTCGCCGCGAAGGCGAAGAACGGGCTCGTGGAAAGCGAGGCTAGCCTCGAGCCGAAACTGCTAGAGAAAATCGCAGCGGAACTCGCAGCCAAGGGCGTGGATGCGTTGCTCTGGAATGCGGAGGGTTTCGTTGTTGCCACGACCGCGGAGTCCAGCCGGCGGGACGCGGTCGAGATGCTGAAGTTCAAGGGCGCCAAGGGCGGCGGGCGCAAGTCGTTCGCGCGCGGCAAGCTCGCGTAACGCCTAGCAAAATCGTTTTATTCGCCCGCCTCCCGCATTATACTCGTTGCCGGCGTAGCTCAGTTGGTAGAGCGCCAGATTCATAACCTGGAGGTCGAGTGTTCAAATCTCTCCGCCGGCACTCTAAATATTAAGTCGACGACACAAACTGGTGTTTACATGGACGCGTTGCTGCAGTTCGCGGAATGGGTGGACTTATACTACTACGCGGCGCTCGTGCTCCTTGTCCTCGTGGGGCTCGCGTGCTTCAGGCACAAGCGCATCTTCCTCGCCGCGCTCATGCTCTCGGCGGGCTTGAGCTTCCTCGCAAAAGAGTTTTACGCCGTGGAACGCCCGTGCGCGGGCGAGGCGTGGTGCCCGGACTCGTACGGTTTCCCGTCCTCGCACTCCGCGGTAATCGCCGTCTTCGCGGCGGCGTCGGTGGGCTCGGCGTCGTGCATCGTGATGCTCCCCCTCGCGCTCCTGGTGGCGGCTTCGCGCGTGATACTCGGAGTGCATTCGATTACACAGGCGCTAGCGGGCTTGGTGTTCGGCGCGGCGTGCTATTACTTCGTGCACGCACTCGCGCACTCCTTCAAGGACAGGAAAATCGTGAAGAAATACAGGTTACTGGAATGACTTTGGAACATCGACGGCAGATAGTCCACCTATTGTTCGGTGTCGCGCTCCTGGTGACGGGCGCACTCTACGGGTTGGAAACGCTTACCGCATTGTTGGTTGCGGCGTTCGCCCTCGGATTGCTCGCAATCGCGGCGTGGAGCATGGGCTTCCGGCCCAACCTCGTTAGGATATGCCTGGAAACATTCGAGCGCAATACCGCGCGCTTCCCCGGACAGGGCGCGTTGATGTTCGTGACGGGCGCGCTCTTCCTCGCGCTCTTCTCGGGTTCGCTCGCGTTCACCCTTGCCGTGCTCGCGATACTCTCGTTCGGGGACGGGTTCGCAACCCTGGCGGGTGTTGCCGGAAAGCACAAGCTGTGGTTCAACCCCTCGAAAACCTGGGAGGGGCTGGTTGCGTTCTTCTGCGCGGGCGCAATCGCAGCCGCGTTCTTCGTTCCGCTCCAAGCAGCTGCGTTCTACGCCGCCTTCCTGAGCGTCATCGAGGCAGTAGGGCTGCCAGCGGACGACAACATACTCATACCCGTCGCCGCCGTGGTGATGCGCTCGCTCGTGGGTGGATGAAATGCGCGGCAAAATAATCGTAATCGAGGGAACTGATTCCACGGGCAAGAAGACGCAGGCGCGCGAACTCGCCGCCCGCCTGAAGGCGGCGGGCATTCCCGCGGAAAATGCGGCGTTCCCGTCGTACGAGAGTCCGTTCGGCGCACTTACCGCGGATTACCTCCAAGGAAAATTCGGTTCGCTCTCGCGGGTTCCCGTTGAGTCCGCAGCGCTGCTTTACTCGGCGGACCGCTACCAGTACAAGAAGGAGTTCGAGGACAAGCTCGCGCAGGGCGTCTGGCTCGTAATCGACCGCTACACCTCGTCGAGTTTCGGGCACCAGGCGGGCAAACTCGCGGACGCGGGCGAACGCGAGCGCTGCGTGGACTGGCTGAAGGCAGTTGAATCGCGCCTCCCGCCCGCGGACTGCATCGTATTCCTGGACTTACCCGTCGCGGTTTCCCTGGAGTTGAAGGCGAAGCGCGCCGGAAAACACGCGGGAACTGACTTGCACGAGGAAGATGCCCGGCATTTGGAGGACAGCCGGCGCG
>JBAZPG010000020.1:0-3863 GCA_041648335.1 Candidatus Micrarchaeia archaeon | reverse complement strand
CCGGGCGCGCTCCAGTTGTTCGAGCGCGGGATAGCCCGTCAGTTGAGCCGCAAGCAACTGCAGTTCACGCCTCGCCTCCGCGAATGGGCAACTTGGTACCTGACGTACGTAAAATTACCGGACGAGAAAACCGTTAATTATATCCATAAGGCGTTGGATTCTAAATGAACTTCGAAATCCTCCGCATCGCGCTCGCCGTGGGCGGCACCGCCTTGGCTGCGCGCCAGGACGCGAAAACGAGTTACATCGACGACAACCTGTTGTACGCGATGATAGCCGCGGGCGCAGTCCTCGACTTGCTCACGTTCGACGCGGACTTCATCTTCTCGTCGTTCGCGATATTCGCCGTGATAATGTTCGCCGGATATTTTGCCTTCCGTTCCGGGCAGTTCGGCGCGGGCGACGCCTACCTCCTCGCGGGAATCCACCTCCTGATTCCCGTGCACCCGTCAATCATTCCCGCGGCAGTGCCCTCGTACTTCCTATTCTTCCCGCCCGTGTTGAGCGCGTTCATCGCCGCCTCGTTCCTCGCGGTGCTCGGCTCGGCTGCGGGTTACGCGTGCCTCCTCAAGCGCAAGCTGCGCAGCTGGAAGGCAACGCTCCTATTCGCGTTAGCCGCGGGAATCGCGGGCGCCGCGTTCGGAGCGGGCGCGAGCATCCTACTCTCCGTTTTCCTCACGGTGTTCCTTTCCGCGTCGCTCTTCCTCCTAATCTACAAGGACGAAATAATGCACGGCTTGGTGGTCACGCGCGTTCCCCTCTCGAAGGTGGAGGACGAGGACGTGCTCGCCGTGGACAAGCTGCCCGCCCGCTTCGTGGCGCGCTGGCGCATCGGAAAGGTTGCCACGAAAGAGGTGATGGCGCGCCTCCGCCGCAGCGGCGTGGCGAGCGTCTGGGTGCACAAGAACCTCCCGCGCTTCGGCCCCTACGTGCTGTTCGGGCTCCTCGCCACGCTACTCGCCGGGGACCCGGTAGCGTTCGTGCTCCTCCATTAAACATTAATACTCCCGCGCAGTCAGGAATCCCATATGCCCCGCAAAATCGACGCGTTGTTGGATTCGGTTGCCCGCGAAATCACTCCTTCACCCGAGGAAGTGGTGCGCGAGAAGGCGTTCGCCGCCCAAATCGCGAAGTCGATTAGTGCGGCCCTCAAGGACCCGGAAGCAGCAATCCGTTTCGTGGGCTCCGCGGCGCGCGACACGGGCTTGCGCGGGGACGCGGACATAGATTTGTTCATCCAGTTCCCCCGCCGCCACGACGAGGATTACATTGTCAAGAAGGCGTTCGACGCCGCGCGCGCCGCCGTCCAGGCGGAGTGGGTGATGCATTACGCGGAACACCCCTATCTCCAGGCGAGGGTCGAAGGATTCACCGTGGAAGTCATCCCCTGCTTCCACTACGAGGCGAACACCGAACTCAAGAGCGCGGTCGACCGTTCGCCCCTCCACATGACTTACCTCCAGGAGAAACTCTCGCGCCTCCAGCGCCGCGACGTGCGCCTCCTCAAACAATTCCTCAAGAACGCTGGACTCTACGGCGCCGAAATAAGCATTCAAGGATTCTCGGGCGTACTTTGTGAGTACCTCATCCTCAATTACCGTTCGTTCGATAACCTCGTTGCCCAGGCAGCAAAGTGGAAGCCGCCCGTGTTCGTGGACATCGAGGGCTTTTATTTGTCTTCGAAGCCGGAGTTCGGCTCGCCCCTCGTGCTAATCGACGCAATCGACCGCAACCGCAACGTTGCCGCGGTAGTGAGCGAAACCAACTTCCACCGCTTCGTCTCCCTCTGCCAGGCGTTCGTGCGCGCGCCCGACCGCAAGCTCTTCTTCCGTCCCAAGCCCGCGCCCGCGAAACCCGAGCAGGTGAAGAAGCGCCTGAAGGAGCGCGGCACCTCGTTCCTGCTCGCCGCGTTCGAGAAACCGAACCTCGTGGAGGACATACTCGACCCGCAGCTCAAGAAGACGCGCCTCGCCTTGGTGCGCCACCTCGAGCTCGCCGGTTTCACCGTAGTCGATTCCATGCACTATACTGCCGGGCGCTGCGGCATCCTGTGTGAGTTCGCCTCTTTCACGCGCCCCCGCGTGAACGTCCTGCAGGGGCCGCCCGCGTCGGACGAACAATCCGTGCTGCGCTTCGCGAAGGCGCACCCGCGCGCCCTGCGCGGTCCCTACGTGAAGGGCGACCGCGTTTACGCCGAAGAGCCCGCCGCGTTCACGGACGCGCGCCTGCTCTGCCTCAAGCTCATTAAGCGACCGGAGGATTTCGGTGCGGCTTCGTTCGTCTCGAAGCCGTTGAAGTCCGCGACGCTCCTCGAGGACGAGGAAATCGCGCGCCTGCCCGCGGACGAGCTCGCGGCAATCGCGGCTTACCTTGGCAAGAGGGAGCCGTGGCTGTCTTGAATAAAATCGCAGTCCTCTTGCTCTTTTTCGCCGGCTTGGCGTGCGCAGTGCCCCTGCCGCCCGACTCGGACGCGCGCGTCACCCTGCTTGTCTTGGATGCCGCTTCAACCGCGCCATTGGCTGGGGCGTTCACCTTGCGCGCGCGCTCCCCCGCGGATTCGTTCGTCCAACCCCTGATTTCGAACGAGTCGGGCGAAGCATTACTCTACCTTCCAGCGGGAATTTACTCGCTCGAGCTGCTTTCGGATTATCCGGAAACCCCGGGAGTGGACGCGTTCGGCCGCGCCACAGTCAACTCGCCCGAGGAATCATTTGCAACCGTGTTCCTCGAGCCCGCGGCGAGCGTGTACGGCCGCATCCGCGATGCCGAAGGGCGTGCGGTTTCGGGCGCGCGTGTAAGCGTGGACTGCGTGAACTCGTTCTACTCGGTTCCCGACGCAACATCGGATGAGACGGGGAACTATTTCATTGAATTCGTGCCCGCGGGCTCCTGCGTTTTCACCGCGCTTTCGGACGGCTTCCGGGATTCGAGGCAGCTCCTTCTTGCGGCGGGTTCTTTTGAGGGCGCGGACTTCGCCTTGACTACCTCGATGCACGAGAGGGACTATTCTTTGTTTTACGCCCTGGCCGCGGCGCTTACCATTGTCTTGCTTTACCTCGCCTACAACAAATTCAAGCGCGTCGCTCCGCCGGTTCAAACCAAGCAAGCCCGCCCGAAAAAAACAGGGTCATTGCCCGCGCCGCGTTTGAAACCCGAAGCGGAACTGTCGCTCGCGTTGAAGTCGCTTGCCGGCAGGGAGAAGCAAGTCGTGGAATGGCTGCTCGCGAACAACGGGAACGGCAAGCAGAGCGCCCTCCAACGCGAGCTGCTCCTGCCAAAGGCGTCGCTCTCGCGCGCGGTGAAGTCACTCGAACGCAAGGGGCTCGTGCGCTGTACCCGCCTGGGCAAGGCGAATTCAATGCGGCTCTCGGAACGATTCTACGCCGATTAGAGCCCGTACGCGCCTTCTTTCCCGAATCGGCGCCTTTTGGAACGGCTCAATTCGCTCGGTTCCGGGTTCGGATTAAATATGGTTCCATCCGGGTTAATCGTGCGTGCGAAAGGCGCGCTTGAAAAAAGGTGGTTGATGATATGAAGAAGTTTTTGACATTGGGTTTGGTTGCCCTGTTCCTCGCTTCCTTCGCGGGTGCAGGGACGACGAATTATTTGCACGAGGGCGAGTCCGTGGGCTCGCTGCCCGTGAACGACTGTTCGTTGAACGTGTTGTTGACGGATTTGAACGGCGGAGCGAACCCGTCCGCCACATATGCTATTGAATACGCCAAGAACGCGTCGGTTTACGCGTCCGTGACTTTACAGGAAGGCGAATCCGTTTCATTTGAACGCGCGTATTGCTCGGGTTCCGCGTGGAACGCCGAATACTATCCTCAAGTTGATTTGGCTTTCGAGATGATTCCCTCGAG
>JBAZPG010000019.1:0-4427 GCA_041648335.1 Candidatus Micrarchaeia archaeon | reverse complement strand
AAACGCCCTCGAATATCTTCACGAGTTCCGCTGTCTTGATGCTCGAGCACGCGATTACGCCCTTTGAGTTCACGGCTTCGTAAACGCCCGCGACGGCTTCGAGTGCCGCGGGGCTACTCGCTCCGATTATCTTTGGATATTCTCCGCGAATGTCACGCAACGCGGTGCCCGACATGGTGCGCTCGGGGCAGTGCGCCAAACCGTAATCCTCGTTCAACACGCGTCCGTGCTTTGAGAACAAAGGAACCAGGGCTTCGGTCGAACCCGGGGGCATGGTGCACTCGGTGACCACGATTCCCCCAGCACCGAGACCCTCGGCTATTGCGCGGGCAACGCTCGCAACCGCGCCTTGGTCGGGCGCGCAAACACCGTTCTTTTGGGTAAGCGAAGTGGGCACGAGTATCGCACACAAGTCCGCCTCGCTAGCCGCGGCAACGCCGTCCGTGGTGGCTGAAAGCCGCCCCGAGGTTGTGCCGCGCGTTATCGCTTCGGCGAGTCCCGGCTCTCCCGCGAGAGGGCATTCTCCCGAATTGATTTTGTCCACGAGCTCCGCGTTCACGTCCACGCCGATTACGCGTGCGCCCGCGTCGGCGAACGCCGCGGCAAGGGGCAACCCCATCTTGCCGAGCCCGTAAACTGCGATGGTTGCGTGGCCTTCGGTTACGGCGCGGCGGGCTTCCTCGCGGTTCTTTCCGAGGAGCTTCATTTTGTCTTCCTCTTGAGGGTGAATGCGAGGAGGTAGGCGCCCGCGCGCGTGGTGCGCACGAGTTCGTCAAGCGAACCCATCTTGCGGAGGCGTTTGAGTATGTATGAGGGCCGCAGGTAGAAGTGGCGGTGGGCATCGTTGTAGTATTTTTCTATTTCACGCCGCGGGATGTCGCTTATCGCCTCCGAGAACGTGCCTTCCACGAGGTTCTTCTCGATGTCGTATAAGTCGCCGCTGTGCGCGGGGAGTTTGTCCTTCACGCGGTTCCAGAGTTCAGTGCCCGGCATGGGTATCGTGATGTTGAACGAGGCGTAGTCCGGGTCTATCTCGCGGGCGAAGCGAATCGTCGCCTCTATGTCCTCGCGCGTTTCGCCCGGGGAACCCATCATGAAGTGTGCGACGCTGTCGATTCCCGTCTCGTGCATTTCCTTGAAGGTCTGGCGGGTGCGTTCAAGCGTGATGCCCTTCTCGAGGTAGTCGAGCACGCGTTGGCTACCCGACTCCACGCCGTACTTGACGAGGTGGCAGCCCGCCTTCTTCATTGCAATCATCATTTCTTTGTCTATGGTGTCCACGCGCGAGTTGCAAATCCAGTCCACGCGCAAGCCCTTCGCTTGCATTAGGCGGCAGATGTCGAGGACGCGCTTCTTGTCCAGCGTGAACGTCTCGTCGCGTATGAAGAATTCGCGTATCCCGTACTTCTTCACGCACTCCTCCATCTCAGCCACCACGTTCTCAGCGCTCCGCGGACGGAATTTTCCCCCATACAAGAGTTTGGATGGGCAGAATATGCAGTGGAACGGGCATCCCCGCGAGGTGAAAATCGTGGTGTACGGCAGGCGCTTGGCGAGTGGGTTGAAGTACTCGGCATTCGGGATGAGGTGCCGGGCGGGGAACGGGAGCACGTTCAAGTCCTCAATCAAGTCCGCGGGTCCGGTTGATTTTATCTCGCCGTCGGACATGTAGGAAATTCCTTTCACGGTGGAGGGCGAGCGGCCGCCTTTTTCTAGCGCGTCCACGAGTTCGGGCGTTGAGAGGTCGGGTTCGCCGAGGAGCGCGTAATCCACGGTGCCGTCCTGGAATACCTTTTCCGCGGCAAGCGTGCACACCGAACCCGAGAACAAGACCGTGGCGTGGCAGGCGCGCTTTATTTCGGCGGCGACCTCCAAGTCGTAGTTGAGGGTGGGCGTGCCCGTGATGATGAACAGGTACTCGGCGCCCCATTCGCGTGCATCCGAGGCAATCTGCTTCAGCGAACGCTTGGCTACCACGCCGTCGATTATCCTGCATTCGTTGCCCCGTGCTTCGAGGGTGGCGGCGACTTCCGCGAGAGCGAGCGGGGGCCAGACGTAGTTCGCCTTGCCCTTCGTGAAACAGCCGTATAAATTGTCGCGGACTACGGCTTCGCCGTGCCTGGAAGGCGGGTTCAATAAGAGTATTTTTGCCATGTGAAAATCACCGTTTGCCTACGCCGCGGTAACGCACGCCGGCGAGCCTGAATTCTTTGCCGTCGAAAACGTTCCTGCCGTCTATGAAAACCTTGACGCCCGTCTTTGCAAGCGCGTCGGGTTTGAGCGCCTTGAACGCGTCGTGTGCGGTGACGAGCACCACGCAATCCGACTTCAACGCCTCGTCGAGCGTCTTCACCGTGGAACGCGAGGGGAGGAACGGGTCGAACACCTTCAACTCGCGGCATTTGCCCTTGAATGCGGCTTGCACTGCGAACGAGGGGCTCTCTCGGGGGTCGTCCACGTTCGCCTTGTAGGAAACGCCGAGCACGCTCACCACGGCCTTCTTCGGCTCGACGCCAGCTGCCTTGAGTTCCGAGAACGCGAGCTCCGCCACGTAGGCGGGCATGGATTCGTTGATTTCGCGGGCGAGCTTGAGGAACTTGTGTTCGAAACCCATGCGTTGCGCCTTGTCAATCAAGTAGTAGGGGTCCACGCTAATGCAGTGCCCGCCCACCCCCGCGCCGGGGTAGTGCGGGAGGAAGGCGAACGGCTTCGTGGAAGCCGCGCGTATGACTTCGGTGACATCGATTCCCATGACGTCGAACGACTTCGCGAGCTCGTTCACGAACGCGATGTTCACGTCCCGGAAACTGTTCTCCACTATCTTGCTCGCCTCGGCGGCTTTCACCGTGCTCACCACGGTTATCGGCGCGTCGATTATGGAAGCGTAAAACGCGCGGGCGCGTTCCGCGCCTTCCGGCGTCGTGGCGCCGACGACGCGGGGAATGTTGCCCACCCACCACTTCTTGCTCGCGGGGTCGATGCGCTCGGGGCAGTGCGCCAAATCAAAGTCAACGCCCGCCTTCAAACCGCCTTCCTCGAGTATGGGTTGCACGAGCTCCTCGATTGTGCCCGGGTAAATCGTTGACTCTATGACAATGAGCATTCCCTTGCGCAACTCTTTCGCCACGGCACGCGACGCCGAGGCGAGCGGCTCCAAATCAGGCCGCTTATTTTCGTCGACCGGGGTTGGCACGCACACTGCTATGACGTTGCAGTCCGCCAAGCCCGCTGGTGTCGTGCCCGCCTCGAGTTTGCCCTTGAGTTTCGGGAGGACGCGTGCAGCGTACTCTTCCTTGAAGGGCGCTTTGCCTGCGTTCACCGCCGCGACCTTGGCGGCATCCAAGTCGTAGCCGTAGACGCGCAGGCCTTTTTCCGCGGCGAGGCACGCCAGGGGCAAGCCCACGTAACCCAATCCCACTACTCCGAGTTTCATAAAACAGGCACTATCCAAAGCCGGATTATTCGTTGAAACAAAATGGCTGGCGAGGCATTTAAAACAATTGTCCCAAAGCGAAGCCCAGTCGGTTGAACGGCTTCAAGAGGTAGTCGCCCCAGTAACCCGTGTAATATAACGCGAGGCGTCCGTCCCGCAGGCGGATGACGCACGGGGAGAACACGCCGTCGCACGCCTTGCCTTGCCCGGGTTCAATGCGCGCGCCCGCCTCCTTCACCCACTTTCCCCCGCGGAGGACACAACTCAGGATGCGGAAGCGCGACTTGCCCGAGAAAACGCTTGCAAGGTTCACGCCGGGCGCGTTGTCGCCAGCGTAATACAGGCGTTTCCCGTCCGGGAAAAGCCAAGCGTGCCCCGCGAAAACAGAATCAAAAACGCCGCCGGGCTCTATGCGTGCGCCCGCTTCCCGGCGCCATTTCACGCCATCCCGGGAGAACGCGCTCAAAACGCGGTTCGTCTTGCCGTCGAAGGAATCGAAGTACATGCGCCAACCGCCTTTCGCGGGGAAAACGCGGGGCGCGGCAACGTAAACCTCGCCCTTGGCGCGCTCTAGTGCGACGCACTTGTCACGCCACTCCTTTCCATCGGCGGATTCCGCCAAGCGGATTTCGTAACGCGTCCCGTCAGTTGAACGCGCCCAATACATCCGCCATGCTTTTCCGTGGCGCAAGACGAACGGGAAATTGTCGCGCCCGCCCTTTGTCTTCAAGCGCACGCCCCGTTCGCGCGTCCACTTGACGCCGTCGCGCGACGTTGCGCTGACGATTTGGTCGCGTTCGTTCGTGCCCCGGTAATACATGCGGTAGTAGCTGCCGAAGTCAACGACGCACGGCTGAAAAACCATGTCCTCGCTTGGAAGCCAGCCGATTGCCGTGACGCCCGGAGTCCAACGCAGCCCGTCCCGCGAAAAAGAAACGAGTATCACATCCTTGCGCGTGAACGGCACCCGTAAAAAGTATAGGATGGGTGCGAG
>JBAZPG010000018.1:0-6774 GCA_041648335.1 Candidatus Micrarchaeia archaeon | reverse complement strand
GTGCGGAACGATTCGGAAACGAAATCCAGCAAGGCGCGGCTCTGGGGGAGGCGCACGGGCTTCGGGTTAACGAGCGAGTAAATCTCGGCATCCACGCCGCGTTCGGTGACCTTGCCCGCGCCGTTGGTTGCAAACGGTTCCACGGCGAAATAGTCGCCTTCCTTCAAAATGTAATTGCCCCGCGCCGTGTTTGGCACCTCGTTGCCCGCATGCAGCAAATAAGGCTCGAGCGAGTGCCCGCTCAGGTTTTCCACAGGCTTGAAGCCGCGCGACTCGATTGCGGACTGAATCGCGGCTCCGATGTTGCGCACGCTCGCGCCGGCGCGCATCACGGCGAGCGCGTCCTCGAGCGCCTGCGCGCTCGCCTCCACGAGCTTGCCGTTCTCGTCCGTCAAATCCACGGTGAACGCCTGGTCGATTATGCAGCCCTCCACGTGCACGCCGAAATCGACTTTCGCAACGTGCTTCTCGGTGAAAACGGTTTCCTCGCCTTCGCGCGGCGTGTAATGCGCGGCTACCTCGTTGAGCGAGATGTTCACGGGGAACGCGAAACCCCCGCCGTTCGACTTGATTTCCTCCTCGATTTCCACGGCAGCGTCAAGCAGGCGGGCGCCCGGCTTGACCGAATCTTCGGCTACGGCGCGCACGCTCGCCGCGATTTGTGCTGCCTTCAGATAATTATCCAAGTCTTCCATTACGCAATTTCACTTCGCGGACAAATAGTTCTGGGTGACCGAACAAACTTCCTCGAGCCCGCGCACACCCCGCTTGGCAAGCCCCTCAAGCACGGTTTGGCGCGCGGCGATTTCGCCTTCTATTTGCGCGTCCGACAAGCCGGTGTAACGCTTGAGTTCGCCGAGGTAATAACTCTTGCGCCCGGTGTCCCGGAACGTGTCCGTCGCAGGGTCCCACTCGAATAAAACCTGGAGGGACGATTCGCCCGTCTCCTCGTTGGGCACTATCTCGGCGAGTTCGGTGACCCGCCTCAAGAGCCCGCGCTTGCGGTCGTGAATCTTGTTCTGCATCACCACGAAGTTCAACGCGGTAAGCATGATTTTCGGCACGCTAATCGGCGGCGACTCGAGGCGGACTATGGTCTCGCGCGCCGAGTTCGCGTGCACCGTGCCGAGGCAACCCGAGTGTCCCGTGTTCATTGCCGCGAACATGGTGTAACCCTCGGCGCCGCGGATTTCGCCCACGATTATCCTGTCGGGGCGCATGCGGAGCGAATTCTTGACGAGCTCGTCCATGCTGATTTCACCCGTGCCCTCGAGACTCGGGGGGCGCACCTCGAAGCGCAGCCAGTGCTCGAGCGGGAGGTTCAACTCGCTCGTATCCTCGATGGAGAGTATGCGCTCCTGGCGCGGGATGAACGAAGAGAGAACGTTGAGGGTGCTCGTCTTGCCCGAGGCGGTGCCGCCCGCCACCAGGATGTTCGCGGGCTTCACGCCGAGCCCGTCCACTGCGAGCCAGAGGAACGCCGCGATGCGCGGGCTCATTGTCCCGAACGAAACCAAGTCAACCGCGCTCAACGGGTCCTTCCTGAACTTGCGGAGGGTGACCGTGCTCCCGTCCAAGCTAACCGGGGGAATCGTGGCGTTCACGCGGGTGCCGTCCGCCAGGCGCGCGTCGAGAATCGGGACTTGGGTGTCGATGCGGCGCCCGATGTTGCGCGCGATGCGCTCGATGAGGTCACGGATGTCCGCGTCCTCGTAGAATTGTATGCTCGACTTCATGACACCGTGCTTGCGGTGGTAGACGAAAACTGGCTTGCCCGGGCCGTTCACCATGATTTCCTCGAGCTGGTCGTCCTTGGTGAGCGGGTCGAGCACACCGTAACCCACCATCTCGCGGACAACCGCGCGCGCGAAGAACTCCTTCGAATTCACGGGCACCTTGATTTCGGGGGTGGCGTCGATGATGCGCATGATTTCCTGCAGGTAACGCGCTTCGCGTTCGTCTTGGCTGAGGCCCTTGTAAACCGTGGGCATCACGTTGATGGCGATGTCCATGAGCGAGTGGATGATGCGTTTTTCTTCGCCGCGGTAGTGGGGTGCGGGCACCTCGTAGAACAGGACGGGTTCGCCGGGCACCCGCCAGATTTTCACTTCACCATAGGATTCCACGAGTTCGCGGCCCCGCGGCTCGGGGGCGGGCTTGCGCTTGCCCTGCTTTTTAGCTTCCGCAGCCACCGCGTCCAAGTACGCCATTGCAAAACAATTAACGGAGCGGCTATTTAAAACTCACAAGTGCTCGCCGTGGTGGACGCCCGCGTACAAGTGTTTCGAGGCGTTCAACGGCAGGAAAACCATTTGGGCGATTTTCGCGCCGCGCTTGAGGCGGATGCCTGCGGGGTTGTGGACCATGAGCAGCGACTCGCCGCGTCCCGCATAACCCGGGTCCCACCAGCCAGTATACAATTCGCAGCCGCAACGCGCGAGACTAGAGCGAGTGAACGTGACGCTTGCAACATCCGGAGGCAGGCGCACGGTTTCGACGAAGCGCACCTTGTACGCCCCGCGCGCGAGTTCGACCCAATCGTTCTTGAACGGGATTTCCTTTACCTCGCTTAACACGCGCTCGGAGTTGTCGAAATCCAGCGCCCCCTGTCCCTCGAATGAGAACACCTTCTCCAGCGTCAAGTCAACGCTCGCGGGTTGGAGCTGGTGCTTGGCATCCGTCAAGTCAACGAGCTTGTCCTTCAAGATGCGTTCCGCGAGTTCGTCCTTGTTCAAAACCATTTTTCAACCACCCAGTAATGACTTCCAAATGCGCAACTCGCGCTCGGCTGCTTCGACGTCGGCGGAGGCGTGAATCGCGTTGATGCTCCCGTCCACCCCCCATTTGGCGCGGAACGAGTCCACTCCCTCGGCGCGGTCCTTCCTGCCATCCGTGTTTCCCGCGAGTTCGCGGCACTTTTGAACCGCTCCGTCGCCCTCGATTACGAAGAGCTTGATGGGTCCCGCGGCAACATAGGCTAGTAGCCAGTCGTAAAAGTGCTTGCCTAGGTGTTCGGCGTAATGCTCCTTCAACACGAACAACGGCGGCTTCTCCACGCGGCGAGAAACAACGCAACGCAAATCGCGCGCGTCCAGTCGGCGCATCAAGTCCGCTTCCGCCTCGCCCGCGCGTACGGCGTCGCCTGCCAAATCCGGCTTGAAGAACAATAAAGTACGCTCCGTTGGCATTTGAAAAGTCACCTGCAAGCTGGAAGGGCGCGCAACAATAAAAACTCTACGCAATTATTTTTTCGTAACCTAAACCCGTCAAACCAGCACGGATATCTTCGTACGACTTTCCGCACAGAAACCCGCCCGCGAGGAACTCCTCGTGCGTGACTTCGACAAGGCAGAACTCGGGTTTCCCGAACGCCTCCTTTTCCTCGGGCGTGGCGAACTCGAAGTCAACGAGCACCAAACCCTCCAAAGCGCCGCCGAACACGTCGACTTCCGCGCGCCTGCCGTTGCACGCGTAAAAATACCGCGTCTTGCTGACGCGCTTGCACTCGCACTTCGAGAGCGCCTCGAACTCTTTCCCGGTGAGGGGAATCGTGTTCTCGGCGAGTACCGAGGTGTCGCCCCGCACGGGCACCTTCTTGGTGGCCTCGAACTTGTTGCCGCGTTGCCTGATGCGGAGCACGGGGTGGCGTTCGCTGGCTGGAACGTAAACATCGATTACTTGAATGCTCTCGCACGCCTTCAAGCCGGGAGGCAGGAACTTCGCCAGAAAAGTGCGTTCGAGTTCGACTTCCTTCAAACAATACACCAACTACTCTTTGGTTTTGGGCGCGAGGAACAGGCGCAAGTCCTTGCGTATTCCCTTCACTGAGGACTCGAGGCGGTCCTGGCGTTCGCGCAACTCCTCGATTTGCGCCTCGACCGGGGCTTCTTCCACGACGACGGTCTCGTCTCCCGATTCGAACGCGTCCTCGCTTTCGGCGGTGACGTCGAGTGCGTGCTTGTACTGGTAGTAAGCGTAAACGTCGAACGCCACGACTCCAACGCCTGCAACCGCCAAGAAAGTCCCGTAATCAGCCATTTTCAAACCCCACCGATTAAACTCGGAGGAAAACCACTATTTAATACTAGCCGCGGGACACCCGCCAATGTTTTTTCGCGGAAACCAAGTAACGCGTTCAACACGGCAACCGATTTAATTTTGTCCGAGTTTCTTACACTTTCCCGCAATAAACCCGCTCCATAGTAAAAACAATCAACACAACTTGGATTTAACCAGCCACACCAACTCGTTTTTTAACGCGGCCCAATCGGGTCGGTAAGCAATCGGAATGAACGCGTCGCAGCCGCGCAATTCTTTAACGTCGGTTTCTTGTACGCGCTTCAACACTTCCCCGTAAAAGCCGTCGCTTATTTTAACGAAGTCGAACAACGAGTCCTTGAAGGCGTAAGCTTCACCCAACGCCTTACTTGAATTTATTTCCCGGGTCTTCAACAAGTGGTGCAAGTCGTAATAATCCTTTCCAATAGCCCGAGAATTTAACGCGAGGCACTTCATTGCAACCATCGCTTCGGCTGAATACGTCGGGATTCTCAACGACGCGATCGGCACCCCAAAATCGTTTAAAAACGATTTCGACTTTCTAAAAACGATTTCACTTGGCGATTCCTTGAAACCGATACCAACGTCAAAATTCAGTGACTCGACACCGCCCAAATCCTCATCCTCGAAAGTTAAACCCCAGCGGTAGAACTCTTTGAAAATCCTCGTCGGCCCCTTCAACACTCCATTCAATTCCTTCAACAACGATTCGACTTTCTTCTTTGTCGAATTAAATACATGCAAGTCCAAGTCCTCCGAGAAACGCGTTTCTTCGCTCAGATACAACTTGTTGATGGCGGTGCCGCCAAACAACGCGTAGTCGACTCCCGCATCCAGACAAGCGTTATTAAAATCATTCAACACTTCATTCAACTTTACTTCCCGCGACAACGCGCTAGCACTCAAACCCGTTTCCATCAACAATTTTCTCGAAACGTTCAACGCTTCCACCCCTCGGGAGCACCTTCGCTCACCACGACCCGCCACTTCGGGTCAAACGAGCCTTTCTTCTCGTGCGGGTTCAGAAATGCGATTGAACGCGATTCCCTTAGTTCCTTCAACAAACCCTTCAAAAAGAACCGAGGAGGCCGGTTGCCGTAACGCTCGAAAACGAATCCAACGCGTTGTTTCAACGCGTTGGAAGCAAAAGCCCTGCAATAACCAAGCAACTCCCGCCACTCCGAATCGCTTAATTCAAGCCGACCCGCCACCTCAATCAACTTGTTCAAACCCCCGCAACAGTTCGGACGCAAGAAGCAATCAAAAACAGTTTTAGCCTTGCTCGAAACCCTGACGCCCCTCAATTCAATCGAGCCAACGCACGCCCCGCCCAACGCCACGACCTTGTAATCTCCATAGTTAGCAACCCTCGTCAACCGCGCCTTGTTGCTTGCAACGAACACTGTCGAAAGCTCCTCGTCAATTAACCCGTGCAAGCGGAGAGCCGAACCAAAGCCAATGTATGCCCCCACACCGTTAACCAAACCCAAACCAACTTTGAATTCATTCAACGCGGAGGGCTCGAAAACCTTGAAGACCCCGCGCTTAACCCGTTCAACTCTTTTCTTTTCAACCAACCGCCCCAACACTTCCGACAAATAATGCCTATTGTAACTCCAACCCGGAACGCGGTGTAACTCGTCCAACGAGAAAACGCGCTCTGGCAAAACACTGAAAACGCGTTGTTCAACACGCGTTAAAACCGGCTCTTCCATACACGATAACTAAGCCGCCAACCAATAATAAGCTTTACTTTTCACGCATTATCACACGATTTCGTAGGATAACGCCTTGAAATTAAAACGGATTTTCACTTTTCAGCGTTTCGCGCGTTCGGCGAAACCCCGCCAGTACCGCTTACGGAGCGCAACCCGTATTTAAAAGCGCGCGAACCGGCGCGCTTCAGATTATATTATCTTTTCCTTCGTCGGTTTCGTCGCATTTACCAGTTGAAATAGTACGAACTACCAATACGGAATCGTCAATTTCATCATTATATTGCGTTCGTATGGAATACCAATGATTATTTTCGTCGTCGTGGCAATCATTGCAATCGCCCGCCTCCGTCTTATCTATCCAAGCCTTACCCGAACCCAATAAGCTAGTATAACAATCCAGTACAATAAACGAATTTGCAGTTGGATTAACCTCCTTCGAGATGCTAACAAAAACTCTTTCTGAGAATGCGGAATGTAAAATAGCAATGGTTTGACCCAAAGCAGGTATTAGTTGTAACGGATTAACAACCGATCCAGCTACCGCCGTCCAAAAGGACGGCTTTTGAATATACATTTGATAGTGTCGAACATCATTGAATCGAGCCTGCGAATCATAAAACGGGGCGACTATTGGAAAAGACACGTCGTTACTTCCGTCAATATTGAAAACGAAAGCGTGTTGACCGTTGCTCAACGCGTAAACGTCCGTTTTGGGCGTGCCGGTTTCCAAATCAACTAGATCGCCAATTAACACGGCAATATTCTGATATTGGATATCCGAACCGCTTTCCGTTGATTGCGCCGAATCAGTCACTTCTTTAGAAGCCCACGCGACTTTCTCGCCCGCGGAATTGTAAACCCAAACATGAAGGAACGCATTTTGTGGGCAAGGATATTCCGCGAGAGAAAATGACTGACCATTTTCGGGCGTATTAATTTCATCATATACTTTGTTTTCCCAAAGCCAATTTCCGTTATTAAAACAGCTGGCAACCAC
>JBAZPG010000017.1:0-11954 GCA_041648335.1 Candidatus Micrarchaeia archaeon | reverse complement strand
CCGGAAGCTATTCTGAACACTGTGCCACCGAGGTTGATGTCGTTTTCATCGAAACCACGCAAATCAGAATAGCCACACCACGAACCGAGGCTACAAGCTTTTCCAATCCCAAATCCGGTATTTGTCAAAACATTATTTTCTAAATCAAGCAGTGGTTCGCCCTCACCAATGTATTCAACCGAGGGGTTAGTTACGCCACTATCAATACATACCCCAATCCGTCCGACGAACAACTCTCCTTGCTTCCTCGCGCCGTCGGCAGTGTAATAAGCAAAGCAATACTCTTCGCCGAGGTCAACGCAGCAACCCTTATCAGCAGTCGCCGCGGTGTCGAAACCGTAACCGTGTTCGGTGTACCGGTTAAACCACGTCTTGCCCGCCACGCAACCGGCCCGCGTTGTTAATGTACCCGAATACTCCGGAACACCATCAAACCCAGTGGTAGAATTGGAGATTCGACAAGTGGTTGGAGTGCTATCTCCAGTTTCCGCGTTAGTACTAAGATAGGTTCCACTAGTTGCATCCAATAGTCCGTCGGGCGTACTAGTCGGAGGCGTTCCTCCTATGACCTTGATTTGAATGGCTTCGGTGCGCCACGCGTAACCGCCTTCCGGATAGAAAGAGTAAATCGAGTTGTCCGCGCCGCCGACCGTGAAAGTAATCTTGTCGCCCGCAAGCACGGCATCACTGGTGAGCCCGCCATAATCCGGCGCCACGAGGAAACCGGTGAGCGTCACCTGCGTTGCCACGCCATCCGTGATTGCGTCGACAGTGTAATCGCATTCCTCGGTGTCCGCGCAAACCGCGAGCTTGTCCGCGATTGCCACTGCAACCGGTATGCGGTGTATTGCGTAATTCTCCTCGTCCGTCACTTCAAGGTAGAAGTCGTCGTTCTCACGGTTGCTCTGTTTCTTTTCAACCGAGGCGGTGATTTGCTCGTCGTCGCACTCGATTTTTATGGTGCTACCCAAGTGCGCGTCGCACTCGCAATCCGGGCAATCGAAATCGTACACGGCTTCGTCTCCCGCGTCGTTCGTCGTAAGCAGTTGAATTACTGCGGGTTCGAGGTCGTCTTCGGTTATATCCACCTGGATTTCAACTGGCTCGAGCGCGCCTGCGACATACGCCTTGATTGACGCGTCCTGCCCCATGCCGTCCTCGATTTCGTCTTCGTCGAGTTGGATTTCCACCACGAGCTTGGAGCCGCACTCCAAATCCTCGGCGCCGTCGGGTTCGTCTTCCCAGCGGCACGAGGTAACGCGCGTGACGGGCAGGGTGCGCTCGTAGCGTCCGTAACCGTTCACCGGGTTCACGTACACGGTTATCGAGTCCGGCAAGCCGTAAGCATTCAAGTCCTCGTTCCCGGCCGCCCACGACTGCATTCCGTAAAGACACTCGGGGGGCAGCGAGGGAACCTGCGGGAACTGGTATTGCTGTTGGGCGCTCTGCCCGGAAACCGAGGTAACGCCCTCGATTGTGACCGTGACGGGCACGCGCCTGATTGCCCCCGGACCCGTCTTCACGAGTATGAATCCCTCTTGGACTCCACCCACGCCCGCGTTCTGGGAGTAATCCGCGCCAGTGTACTCCGCGGTGATTTGGAGTTCGTTGTTCGAGCACGCGTCAATCGTCACGCGCACCGGTGGCTGTGAATCCACGTTTTGCGTTGCTTGCGTTGCCGTAGTCGTGGTAGCCGGATAACCGCAGGCTTGCGGGTTCGAGCACACCGCGGGGTACTGGCAGGCGAGCGGGTACGACGAAGCCGAAGTGCCGGTGAGCGCGCAGTACGCGTAATTCTGGCACACTTGCGGGTACTGGCAGTAAAGCGAGGTGCCAGTCAAGCCCGTTGTGTCCCACGCGTTCTGCTGTTGGGACGCCCCGTAATAGCCATACATTGTTTGCTGGTTGAGTCCCTGCGGACAGTAAGCTGGAGTGTTGTAACCGTAACCCGCGGTGCCGTAGCCCGTGCCTGTGGACGCGGAACCGTACGGCGTTGTTCCTTGGGCGTAATAGTTCGAGGCGCCGTTCGCGTATGAATAATACCCCGTCAAGTCGTACGCCGAGGCGCCGTAAGAGTACGGGTTCGACTGGGGAGCCCACGCGGACGGTTGGTAAGCGTACGCAGTCGAGTACGGGTTCGAGTAATAGGCATCCGTTACCTGCGTTGTTGCGTCGGCAACGTAAGTGAATCCCTCGACGCGGCACTCCTCGGGCGCGGAATCCAGGGCGATTAAGAACGTCTCGGTTGCAGTGGGACGCGTGTTCGACACTGTGAGCGAAATCTGCGTGGGGAGCGTCGAGACGCCGGTCTCGCAAGCGTAACACGACTGACTGGGAAGTCCGGAGAGCACGGCAGGACACGAGTAAGCGTCCACGGTTTCACAGCCGCGCGCGGTCGCCTCCCCGCTCGAGAGGCACGAATACGGCGAGGGGCACGAAGGCGCTTCGGGTGCGGTTAATTCAACAGTAGCGTAAACGCTGGCTTGGGTTTCCTCGTTCGGGTTGAGGCGCGCCTTGAAGGTAATCGTGCAGTAGCCGTCGAACGAGGCGTTCTCCATGCTGCGGACTTGCACGGTGGCTTCGTCGCGGAGGGTGAACGACTGTGGTGAAACGTATAGCGCGTCCGGACAGGAGACGCTCGTTGTCACCGTGCTCTCGTCCGGTAGGAGGGAGAGCAGGCTCACCTGCGCGCTCGCGTCGTCGTCCGTGATTTCAATCGTGGACGGCTCGACGTAAACGAAGTCGCCGGCGTGCACCGTGAACAGGCACTCTTCGAACGGCTGGAAGCCGTCGCGTTCCACGTTCAACCCTATTGAACCGTGGCTCGCGGGTGCGAGTTCGACCTTATACTTGCCGTCTTCGCCGTAGTTGCGCGAACCGTCGCCCACGACATCGAGCTCTTGCCCGTCAAGCGGCGCGCCCTCGCAATCGTAGAAAGTGAGTTCCGCGTCCGTGACCGGCGAACCGAATTGGTCAAGCACGGTGACGCGCGCGTACTCGTTCAATCCCGCGACGAGCGAGCGCGGCGTTGCCGCTACCTGGAACGAGTTAGTTCCGGTGAATTCCGCGTTCAAAGCGATTACCGCGGGTTCGAGGTAGTCGTCCTCGAAGCCGACCGAGAGCGTGAACGGGGCGTTGCGCGTGGCGCGCAGCGCGGTCAAGAGCGCCTTCCCCGAGGTTTTCTCGCCGGCGGGCACTGCCTCGTAGATTTCGCCGCCCTCAATCCATTCGGGTTCGGATGATTCCTCGGGACCCTCGAGGGTAACGCTCGTAATTGGCGAAGCAAGGGACAATGCCTCATAATAGAGATAGTATTCTTCGCCGGCAGCAACACGGAAGCCGGTGCGTCCGCGCTTGGAGCCGTCCATTGACTCGAAGTAGGCGCGGTAGCAGGCGTTCTCACCGCAAGTGAGCGCCTCGTTCGAGATTGCGAGTTTGCGTTCGGTGGTTTCAGCAAGGCAGAACGCTTTCTCTGTGGAGTTCTTCGCGTCGAGGAGCGCGTCGAGCGCGCTTTCGTCCGCAGGTGAGAGGAAGGGCACGCTGTTCTTGTAGCCCTGCAGACGGTAGTGTAAAACGATTTCGTCGCCTGCCTGTGCCTCGGGTTTCACTGTGAAATGCAGGATTACTTCCTGGGCGCCCGCGTAACCCTCGGGCAAGTCGAGCGAGTACCATTTCAGCAATTCGCTTTCGCTTTCCCCGCTTGTACCCGAACACAATTCGTCGAACGCCGAGCCGGAATCGAATCCCGGACACGACGGGCAGTCCGCTTCGGTGAAGCCCGCAATTTCCTCTTCCACGGTGGGCTGGGAGCCGAGCTTGAAGAACGCCTTGGCGTCCGTGACTCCGCTCGACGGGAGCACGACGAGGAAGCGCGCCTCGTAATCCTGCGCGTTCGCGAGTTCCTGCACGGCGTTGCCGTCCGAATCGTATACGCCTTCTAGGAGGATGGCTGCGGAGGCGAACAACGAAGAGGGATAAAGTTTGAGCGTGAGTTCGCGGTCTTCACCCGCGCCGATGACGCGGGTAGCCGTTCGTTCGACCAGGTAACCGCTCGCGCTGGCTTCATAAGAGTATTCCTGTTCGGGTGCAACCGCGAAAACGCACTCGCCCGCGTCGTCCGCAACGCACGACGACTTGACTTCGCCGTCAGCCACGAGCTTAACCGCGGCTCCGGCAATCGCGTCGCCGGTCACCAGGTCCGTTATCGTGAGCGTCTCGGTTCCGGGTTCGGGTTCAAGCGAAACGAACAACTCGAGTCCCTCGGAGGCAGTGGAGGCGTCGCTCTGTCCGTGCCAGTAGTCGCGCGATGCCACGGCGTAGAAAACCGTCGGTTCCCCGTCGGTTTGTGCGGGCACGCGGATGCGGACGATTCCGCCCGCCGCGGTTCGCGTGGAGGGAGTGCCGAGCGGGAAGCCGTTGAATGAATACAAGTCCACTAGAGCGTTCGACAGTGCTTCGCCGGTGTACGCGTTCTGGGTGTGCACGGGCACGTCAAGGTAGTTGCCCGAGCGCTCGCGTTCGAGGGCGACTTCCTTTATTTGCCCGGCTTGGATGCCTTCGAGGCGGGCGGGGAGATAACCCTTGAGGTAAACGGTTGCGTAGAACGCCTTGCCGCTTGCAACCGAGAAGGACGCCTTGCCGTAAGCGTCGGTGGACGCGGTTGCCGCGAGCGAGGCGGTCCACTCGTCGTACAACCGCACGTTCGCGCCTTGCAACGCAACGCCGTCCTCATTCGAAACCTTGAACTCGAGCGCGTTCCCCGAGGCCTCGCGTTGGGCGAGCTGGACTATTACCGAGGAAGGATTCTTGGCTGCCGAATATTCCTCGGTTCCCGTGTAAGCAACATAGTCGCCCGCCGGGTCCTGGGCGTTCACGCGGAAGCCGCGCCCCACGGGCATCGCGTCCGCGCGGTAAACGCCTGACGAGTCGGTGTAACCGCTCTTGAAGCCCTGTCCCGTGGACGGGTCCACGAGGGTAACGAGGATGCCTGAAATGAAGTTCCCCGAGGCGCTCTTCACAATGACGAGCGCCCGTCCCTCGTCCTCTTCCGCAGCGGAAGAGGGTCCGAGCTCGATTATTATGACGCGCGACAAGTCAGTGGAGTAAACGCTTTCCTCCGCTTCCCCGTAACCCGTCTTGCTGGCGGAGAGCGTGGCGCGCGAGGCGAGGGCACCCGAGAAACTCAATGTGACTTCGCCGAACGAGTCCGTGACGCCCGAGCGCGAGACGCCGTCCGTGAATGCGAGCGAAACCTGGGCGCCTGAAACCGCCGCACCCGCTTCATTCTTTACCTTGACGACAACGTTGGTTGCCGCGGGCGTGGAAGCCGAGAGCGTGATGCGGCTCTCGTGTTCAACCGCCTTCTTGTTTACATTGGTGTAACCGGTTGCCTCGACGCTAGCGGTGTATGCTCCTGCCGGGGCTTTCTCGAATGCCGCGATTCCCTCGGAGTTCGAGGTAACGGTTGCGACTTTCGCGCCGTCAGCGAACAAGGTTACCGAGGCGCCGGGCACTGGATTATCCGAGGAGTCGGCAACGCGGAGCTCAACGAGTTGCGTGCCGCCTGCGGCGAAAATGCCTGCTGAATAGAACACGAGGGCGAGGATTGCGAGGCACGCGACGGGCACCAGCACCCGCGGGTTGGGAACGCCTTTCTCGGCGAGTCCGTCGCAGAAAGAATCGTAACGCGCCTTCAAGTCCTCGAATGCCATTGTAATCGAAACACCCCTGCATAACAATCGGGGAACGCGAGTTAAAAAACCTTGCAAGAAGAGGGGATTTAAAGCGGCACGGGGGAAAACAATTTGAAAGCGGGCCCGTAGCTCAGCTTGGATAGAGCGACTGGTTCCGAACCCTTTCACGGGGAACGGGAGTCGAAGCTTCGGTCCCAAGTTGGGGGGAGACACCAGTAGGTCGCGGGTTCGAATCCCGTCGGGCCCGCTTTTATTTTCCAAGAGGCAAAACATGATTACCGCGCTGTTGTTCGCCGTTGCCTGCCTGGCGTTCGGTTACGCCGCGATGCGTTACCTGCGCCTCTCGGACGCGGAGGGCGTCGCGTTCGCGTTAGTCGCGGGCGTGCTCGCAGGCGGCTGGCTCACCCTCTTGCTATCGTGGTTTGTTTTCGACGGGACTGGAAGCGCGTCGATACTCGCGGCAACGGCAATGCTTGCTTTGGGAGCCGCGCTCGTTTGGAAAAAAACAAGCCAAACGAAAAAAGAACCGAAAAAAAAGAACAAAATCGTCCTGCTTCTCTTTGTTGCCGCGCTCGCGTTCCTCCTATTGAATTTGCGTTGCACCCTCGAACCCGACGCTTCGGGCGGCCTGGTTTCGGTGATTAACGTGTGGGGGGACGGACCCTTCCATTACGGGCTCGTGAACTCGTTCGCAAACGGGGGCAACCTGCCGCCCGAGTACCCGGTGCTCGCGGGCACGCGCCTCGCCTACCCGTTCCTCATGGACTACTACTCGGGCGTGCTCGTGGCGGGCGGCTTGGACTTGCGTTCCGCGATAGTCTACCCGAACGCATTCGTGTTCTTCGCACTCCTGTGCGGCGCTTATGCGCTCTTCAACCGCCTCGGGGGAAAACGCGCCGCGCTACTCGGGATATTGTTGTTCTTCGCGAACGGGAACGCGGGCGTGCTCGCCGGGGCGGAGAACGGTTTCGCGCTCGACCGCGACTATTCGCACCTCGAGGACGCGGGCTTGTACTTCATGAACCTGACTTACTCGCTTTTCGTGCCCCAGCGCTCGATACTCCTCGGCTACGCAATCGCGTGCGTTGTCTTCGTCTTCCTCTACGATTATGTTTTCGCGCGGGGCAACAGACGCTCGCTCCTGGTTGCGGGCGTGCTCGCGGGATTGTCGCTGTTCGCGCACGCGCACTCCGCGCTCGCAATCGGGCTCGTTGCCGCCGCGCTCTTCGCGTTCAAGCCGAACCGCGATTGGCTGTGGTTCGTTGCACCCGCCGTGCTCCTCGGGTTTCCCCAGTTGCTGTGGATGCTGGGGCAGGCGCAAAGCGGCTTGTCCGGCATACACGTTGGTTGGCTGGTGCCGAACGAATCCCTGAACATTCTTGAACTCTTTATTTTCTGGTTGCGTAACGCCTGGCTCGTGCTCGTGCTGGGCACACTCGGATTCTTTTACGCAAAAAAGGAAACCAAAAAATTCGTCCTGCCTTTCGCGTTCTTCTTCGCGTTGGGAAACCTCGTGCGTTTCCAGGCGTGGGATTGGGATAATATCAAAATCGTTTCGTACTGGTTCTTCGCGTGGGCGCTGCTTGCGGGCGTGTTCTTGGACAAGCTCCTGGATTCGGGCAAGAAAGTCGTGCGCCGCGCCGCGCCGCTCCTCGTTTTTCTGGCAATCGCCTCGGCGCTGCTCACGTTCGCTTGGATGTGCTGGGGCTCGAACGCGCGCTATCAAGTGTATTCGGCTGGCGACCTCGCGTTGGCGGAGTGGGTGAAAACGAATACGCCCGCGGACGCGGTTTTCATTACCGCGGACGCGCCGCAGGACCCCGTGTCCTCGCTAGCGGGTCGGCGCGTGGTGCTCGGGTTCAAGGGCTGGCTGTGGAGTCACGGGCTAAACTACCGCTCGCGGGAAAAACCCGTGGAAGCGTTCTACGCCGCGCCATCCTGCCTTGCCCTTGACGCACTGGGAGCGGATTACGCGCTCGTATCATTCCGAGAAAACGCGCTCGCACCGAACGTGGCGGGCTTCGAGGCGAACCTGACTCGCGTCTATGCTTCAAACGGTTACACGGTTTACTCTTGTTGAAACGCGTTCCGCGAAGGCATACGCTTCCTTGAGCCCTAGCGCGGCAAAGCAGACAAGGGGGAGCGCGAGGAACACGATGAAGCGGTCCATGAACACGTTTATCCCCACGAGGTCGTTGAAGCACGCGAACAACCCCGCACCAACGCAAGCCAGCAAGAGTAGTTCGGTCTCGTTCGGAACGCGCGAGCGCAACGCCCGCCAGAACGCGGCGAGCGCGCCGAGCGCACCGAACAACAGCACCGCCTTACCGGTCTTCGTCAAAAGCAAGTCGAAGGTCACGCGTCCGCCTTCGTGGTGCTGGAACTGCGCCAAATCGAATACCGCGAGGTTGCCCATCACGAAGAAGTGCCAGGCGAAGTACGCGGCAACGCCGCACGTCCAGCACGCGAAACCCAGGCGCGCCTCGGCTGGGAAAACGAGTTTCTTGGCGTGCCACGAGGCGTGCGCAACGCGCGCGAAGGCGTAGGCGAAAGCGCAGCCCACGAGGAACACGCCGGCTTCCTGGTGCACGAGCGTCACGAGGAGGGTGGCTGCGGGCGCGGCGCGCCAGTTGTTCTTCGCGAGGAAATAGAACGCCACGGGGAGCAGGGCGAGCCCCAGCGCCTGGGGGAGGGGGCGCACCGTGTAAATCAATAGTTCGGGCACGAGGCAGGACGCGAACGCTGCTGCGGCGCCCGCCCATTCGCCCCAGGCGCGCGACGCGAGCAAATAGAACCCTAGAGGCAGGAGCAACGCAAAGAGCAGGACAAAGAGCCGCCCCACCAAATCAAAAGACAAACCCGTCAAGAGAACCGCCTCGGCGTAAGCGAAACGGAACAACGGCACGTAAAGATTCGGCGCGCCTCCGCCGTACGAGTAATCGTCCTGAATCGGGTAGAAACCGGTTTCGACAAGGTGGCGGGCGTTCGCCACGTGAATCATGGTGTTTCCATACGTCGGCATCACGAACTCGCTTAACACCGCCGAATGCGCGTACAAGCTCAATGCGATTGCCGCGAGCAGGAGAAACAGGGGCGCGTTGCGGTTCATGCCGGGTTCACCCGGTAGATTGCCGCGCCGTTGTCGAACTCAAGCGAGAAATACGGCGGAACGAATAATGAACGATTTAATTCAACCCACTCGTATCCCGCGAAAACTTTGCGGTCGGGCGCCCAAACGTATTCCGCGCCGTACTTTAACGCGGTGGCGTGCGCCTCCTCGGGAGTCTTGGCTTGGTAGAACGCGTATTGTATGTCGTGCATGCGTTCGACCACGTTCGGGATTACCGCCCAGTCCCCGCCCACCGTGCCCTCGCGCCGCGTGTTCCCCATCAGGAATTCTCCCCCGAAAATGTCAGTGACGAAAACCGCGCGTTCGGGCGTATTCGCAATAACCCACTCCAACGCGTCGCGTTCGTTGGGCGTGACCACGGGCGCCATCCAGGGCTGCGCCTGGGAGCGCGCGGACTCGAAGTCCGCGAACGCCAGCCACGCGGCGAAAACCAACAGCACGCCCAAGATTATTCTCCGCACGATGAAACAAAGAAGCGGGAACCCATTAAAAAAAGCGTTGACTCCACAGTTAAACGATGAAAAAAGCGTGGAAGGCGTTCGACGATGCCGCGGCGGAGTGGGATGAGCGCAAGCGTTTCCCCTTGAGCGCCGCCCGTCTACTCGCCGAGGGCACGCGGGGCGCACGCGCGTTGGACGCGGGGTGCGGAAACGGACGCAACGCACTCTTGCTCGCGGGGTTCAAGGAAGTGCACGCGTGCGATGCGAGCCCGGCGCTCGTGGCTTGTGCCAAGAAAAACCTGGGCGAACGCGTTGTTGTGCAAGAAGGAGATTGCCTCGCTCTACCTTATGCAAACGGGTTCTTCGATGCCGCGTTCTACTTCGCGGTGCTTCACCATTTTCCAGACGAAGAGCTGCCGCGGGCGCTCGCCGAGGCGTGGCGCGTGCTCGCCGCGGACGGGAAACTGTATGCGAGCGTGTGGACGCGCGACAGTGGAGAGAAAAGCATATCCATACCCAAGAGGGACGGCGGGAAAGCCGAACGCTATTACCGCTTCTATTCGCTTGAAGAACTGCGGCATGCGCTCGAAAAACAAGGATTTAAAATCCTGGACTCGTTCTATGAAGCGCGGGGCGAACGCGTTCCCGCGCGCGAGTCGCAAAACTTGTGCTTTATCGCTTTGAAGGTGAACTGAATGGAAGAACTCAAGAAGAAGGTAAACCAGCTGTTCTACGCCACCGCGGCGGTAGCAGTCGTGCTCTTGGTATTCATCTTGTACTTCGTGGTTCAACTGGGCTCCACGAACAACCGCCTCGAACAGGCGGTCCTCGCCCAGAACACCCAGTTCGCCGCGCGCCTCACCCAAATCGAGTCGCGCCTCTCGAACCTCGAGTACGTGAACCCGTACAAGGCGGTTTCCGCGCAATTCTATTATGACTCAAGCTGCACACTGTGCGCCTGGGGCGCCGACGATGTTGACCAGGTAATAGCTGGATTCGCAGCCAAGAACGTGCAACTCGAAGCAATCGACATAGCCTCGCTGGCAGAATCCCCTGTGCTCAAGGCACCCGCATTCCACTTCGCCGATTCGGACTCCTCGCGCAACCAATACTTCGGCGAGTTCGTGACGCAATCCCAGTACTTCGGCGGATACGCCACCCAGGTCAACGGCGAAATCATCGTGCTCAACAACGCGTTCTCCGTTGTTTACGGGGAGCCGTGCGGCGAGGAAGGCAAGGCGCGCCTAGACGCGTTCTATTTCTCCGACGACCTCGCGGCAATCCAACTCATCGCGGATGCAAAGAACACGCTCGCCAAATACGACGGCGTCACCGTTAACCTCCGTTGCCTGCCCGCGGACGCGAACGGCGAGAACAAGTGCCTCGGCGACATCGGCGAGCAAGCATTGAACGAGTCCGTCGCGCTCGCGCTGGAATACGAAGTCAATGCCGAGGACGGCGCGCGCTTCCTCCTGAACTGCGGGTACGAGTACTCCGCTTCGAGCGGCGGGCAAATCGAGGCGACAACGTGTTCGGCCGCACCCGATGCCTGCGCGTTGCCCACCGCAAGCCCCGCGGCTGAATAGTTTTAAAGCCCGCGCGAACCACAAGTATAGCGTGAAGCAGGAACTCGCCATTGCCGTTGCGCTTCTATTGTTCGGGAGCCTCGCACAAACCGTCGAACTCGCTGCGGGCGAGTCCGCCGCGCTCGGCGCCTGCATCCTCACCCTCGACGACTACGCTTCAACAAAAGCCCTCTTCTCAATCGACTGCGGAGACGGTGCGACAACGTTCTACCTGGCACCGGGTGAGTCGCGCGAAATCCCGTCGGGCATCGTGAAGCTGGATGCACTTGCCCACGAACGCGCCTCGCTCTCGCTAACCGAAATCGATCTGACTAATTCACCCGAGGAAGCCCTTGGAATCGCGGCGCCCTTCATCACAGGTTACCCCGCCGAAAGCGTAACCGTTGAGGAAGGCGACTGCAACGGGGGACGCGGCTGGGGAGAATGCTGGCTCGTGTCCGCCCACCGCACCGTGGCAGTGCCCGCCAACAACGGCTTACCTGGTTTTGAACGCAACGCGGGCGCAATCGTCTACGTTACCCGCGACGGCAGCATCCAACGCGTGTTGGAAGTGACTTGAACAACCATGCGCGCGCGCGACTACGCCTTAATCGCCGTCCTCCTCCTTGCGGCTGCGGGTTATTATGCTTACCAGAACGTCCTGCCGGTTGCCGCGAGCGCGCGCGTCACGGTAACCGACGAAACGGGTTCGCCAGTGAACGCGCTCGTGCAATTATTCGCGAACAACCAGCTCGTAGCCGAAGCGAACGCCTCGCAAGGCGTAGCCCTGCTCGAAGCGGCTGTCCCGCGGGGCGCGGTCCTGATGGCGCGCGCCGAAGCCACCGGCTTTTTGCCCGCACGCTCGGGTTTCAGGGGCGCCGCGGTGAAGCTCGTGCTCGAACGCGAAACCCTGGCAAAGCCGCGCGTTGACTTTGTCATCGCCACGGATTTGGATGCAATCCGCGGAAAGTACGGCGCCGAGTACGCTGAGGCAGTGAGCGAGAAGATGGATTCGCTCGCCGAAGCCGCAGAAGCCGATGACTTGACAACACGCGTCGTGCTCCTTGAAAACGATTACGCGTCGGTGGGCGCGGCGGTCAACGACTTGACTCCCTCTTACCTGCTC
>JBAZPG010000016.1:0-12349 GCA_041648335.1 Candidatus Micrarchaeia archaeon | reverse complement strand
GCGGTGAGCTTCGGTGTTGCACCCGCAATCATAATTTTCGAGGCGGGCGCGGGCTTCCAAGGTGTCACCGGGGCGTTCGCGCTCCTCGCGGCTGCGGTTTGGTATTGTGGTTGCGCGCTCGCGCGCCTCGCGAGGTTCAACTTGAGCGGCGCTTACGAGGGGCTTCCGTCCCCGGTTGCGGCAGTAGGCGTGCTCGCCGCTTCGTTCACCGTGCCGTCGCTCGCCTGGCTCTGGCTCCTGGGCGCTGGCGCCCTGATGGTGGCGGGCTTCAAAGTGCGCAAGCCGTGCCGTCCCTGATTATTTTTTGAAAGTTAAACGCGTTTTAGTACCCGCGCGGCTAAACTTACGAGTAATCGTTGCCGCGCGCGTTTGAAGGAAACCGCTTGTGCCGCCGCCTTGATATTTGCGCAAATGTGCAATATCTGAATAAAATTTTCCAAAGCCCGTGTCGTGCACGCGAGCGCCGCGTGAAGAAACATTAACTGTTAAACTCGTTTTATCGCCAGCACGGCGCAATCCTTCTTGTAAATAATCGGTTTCGGGACCCGCTGAATGAAACCACGCGTGCACGATGCCGGCAGTGCGAGGACTAAATCCGCTCGCTTCGGCTAAAACAAGATAATGGTCGGGTTTAAATTTTTCAAAGCGTTTTTGTTTTAAGTCATCCAAAACGCGTTGAACAACACTTGGAGGCAGTACGTTGTGGAAACGCCAAATGTCTTCGCCGAACTCGCCGCTCTTGACGTATCCAAAGACGCGTTCAACGTCTTTTGTTTCCTGCATTTCGGCTATGCCTTTTCTTAGCGCCTCATCGCTGGATAAATAACCGACGGCCCGTTCGAGTTTTTTCGGATCGTTGAGAACCGCGTTAAAATTGAACAATATTTTGTTCAATTCGAGCGAACGCAGTGAATTGCTGGCTGAACGCAAAACCGTAAACAACTGCCCAAAACTCACTTCTGGTTTGCCTTTCAAACACACATTCAGCTTCAACTGATCGCGCACCGGTGAATTCCGCCAATGTGGCGTTTGCTTAATCAATGTTTCCAAAAGCCACGGCGTAAGCTTAATTTTTCCGTTGCGTATTACAACCCTTTTTCCATTAAAAGAAAATTCCGAATCGGGAAAAGGGTTTTCGCCGCCAATCAACTCGGCGGCGCCACCGAAGTGAACCGCGTTGTAAAGCAACGCGCCTTCGCTGCTTAGCGGCGTCGCGTTATCTCTTTCAAATATATCTTGCACTCCGTGAGCGCCGCCAAAAAAACTATTGAGTTTTCCCGGTTTAAGCCGATAACTCAGGCGCCTCAATGCATCAAAAAGTGCGTTATCCGACTCGTGAGATTGTGGTTTTCCAGCTGCTTGAAACAAAAGATGGGAAATCTCGAACAAATAGGGGGCAGTTTCGCGTTCTCCAAAGTTTTTTTCAGTGCCCGCTAACTCGCTGGTTATTCGCCTAGCCTCACTAAGGATTTGGGCTACCATCTTGGTAATTTCACAGAAACGGGTAAATAATGGTTTTTAGCGGACAAAACAACGGATTTTTTAACGGGTCAGCAGTTAGTTTAATCGTGAGTTGAATATGAGGAAAATCCTGTTCGCATTGCTGTTGGGCTGCTGCCTTGTCGGGGCAACGCAAATCATGGTGTTGAAACCCGTCCAGAGCGCGGTCGGCAGCGGGGACATTGTGAATTTGGGTGTCATCGGACCCGGACAGAAGGTTGAGATTGTGGTGGACCGCGCGAGCGGGTTCACCAAACCCGAGGGCGGCGAGGCGTTGTGGGACCGCGCGCTCGTTGAGTTCGACGACGCGATGGGCATGGCGGGCTGGACTCGGGAGGACAGCCAGTTCTACGAACGCGAACTACGCGCCTACGTGTCCGCCGCACGCGACGCGCCCAACGGGGAATACCTGTTCGACTTGAAGACAATTGACGAGTACGAGGGCGCGGAAACCACCGTCGTGAAGTGCCGCGTTACGGTGTCGGACGACGTGCTCGACTTCGTACCGGGCGACTCCGCTTTAACGGCGGGCGTTGGTTTGCCCGCGGTTTACTATTTCGTGTTGAAGAACAAGTCGAGCGCGAGCGACTCGTTCGAAGTCACGGTCTCCGGTCTTCCGGGCGGGTGGCAGGAGGCACGCCGCTTCTTCGTGCCCTACCTTTCCCAGCGCACCATAACTTATTCGGTTTCAAGCCAGGAGGCGGGCGTGTTCCCGCTCGTTTTCAAAGCGGAGAGTGTTTCCAGCGAACTGATTTCAAAAGGCGTGACCGGGAGCCTGGAGACGAAACGCGATTTGTACACCGACATGCTCGCCACGAGCCACGGATTGCTATTGTTCCCGAGCGTCCAACAGGCGATTTACGCGTTGTTCGGGCTCGCAAGCGGCTTCAAGTGATGTTGGCACGTGGTGCTAAAGCTGCGTCCGGGAATGACGCCCAAGGAATTGGATTCATTCAAGCGCGAGCGGGCGCGCCGTGCCGGCGCTTCGTGCGTGGTGGCTAACGCCGAACTCCTTGCGGAACTCGACAGCAAGGAACGAAAGCGCTTGAAGCCGTTGTTGCGCACGCGGAGGACGCGGAGCGCGAGCGGCGTGTGCGTTATCGCAGTCATGACGCGCCCCTGGCCCTGTCCCGGCAAGTGCACTTATTGTCCCACGGGTGAGGCACCCAAGAGTTACACCGGCTTCGAGCCCGCAGCGCGGCGGGCGAAACAGAACAATTATGATGCGTACGCGCAAGTAGACGACCGCATCCACCAGCTCGAGGCAATCGGGCACGAGCCCAGCAAGTGCGAGCTCGTAATCATGGGCGGCACGTTCAACTCGCAACCGCGCGCCTACCAGACGCGATTCATCAAGCGGGCATTCGACGCGTTCAACTCCTCGACTGCGGGCACGCTCGCGCTCGCGAAGAAGAGGAACGAAACCGCAAAGTACCGCGTCACCGGGTTAACGCTCGAAACGCGTCCGGATTGGTGCACGCCAAGCGAAGTAAAGCGCTTCGTGGGCTACGGCGCCACGCGCATCGAACTCGGAGTCCAGTCGCTTGACGAGGCGGTGCTCCGCCGCGTAAACCGCGGGCACGGCTTGCAAGAAGTCGCCGATGCCACGAGGGCGTGCAAGGAAGCGTTCCTCAAGGTGGGCTACCACATCATGCCGGGCTTGTATTCGAACGCGGAAAAGGACGCCGAGATGTTCCGCGAACTCTTTGCGAACGAGGCGTACAAGCCGGACATGCTCAAGATTTATCCCTGCCTGGTAATCAAAGGCACGAAGGTTTATGAGGAATGGAAGCGCGGCGAATTCAAACCGTATTCAACGCAAGACGCAGCTGAGGCGATTGCCGAGGCGAAGCGTTTTGTTCCGCCTTACTGCCGTATCATGCGCGTGGACCGCGACATCCCCACGAACCTCATCGCCGCGGGAGTAGACAAGAGCAACCTACGCGAAATCGTCGCGCGTGAGGCGAAGGCGCGCGGCATCGAATGCAAGTGCATCCGGTGCAGGGAAATCGGGTTCAGGAAACCCGAAGGCAAACCGCGCCTCGCGCGGTTGGACTACGCTGCGTCCGGGGGAACCGAGTCGTTCCTGTCGTTCGAGGACTCGGCAGGCGTGCTGTGGGCTTTCCTGCGCCTGCGCAGGAACGCGGACGGGGCGTGCGGCGTCCGCGAGTTGCGCGTTTTCGGGGAGCAGACACCCGTCGGCGCCGCGAAGCGCCAGGCGCAGCACGCGGGTTACGGGGCGCGCCTCCTGTCGGAAGCCGAACGCATCGCGGGAAAAGAGTGGGACGCGCGGGAGTTATGCGTGCTCGCGGGAGTCGGGGCGCGCGGCTACTATAGAAAACAGGGTTTTAAACTTCGCGGGGACTACATGGTCAAGAGGCTGCGATGATGGGTTGCGTTGAAGGCGACAGGGTGCGCGTGACGCGCGGGAAACTCGTTGTCGAGGGAGTCCTCCTGCCCACCGAGGCGCGCGGCACGGTAGTAGTCAAGCTCGACAGCGGGTACAACGCTGGCTTCGATGCCAAGAAAATCGTCCTGAAGAAGCTTCCGGGCAAGCGCACTGCACTCGAGAAATTCGAATCCAAAAAATTCATTCCGGCCGAAGGCTTGGAAGAACTGGCGTTGGTTGCCGCAGGCGGCACGATCGCCTCGCGCCTGGATTACGCCACGGGCGGAGCCAAGATGGTGCTCACGCCGGGCGAACTGTTCGCCGCAGTACCCGAACTCGAGGGCGTAGCGTCGTTCAAGGTCTCGCGCCCGTTCACACTCGCGAGCGAGGACGAGACTCCCCGCGAGTGGGTGACCCTGGCGCGTGAAGTAGGCAAGGCGTTGAACGCCGGGGCGCGCGGGGCAATAGTCGCACACGGTACGGACACGCTCGGCTACGCTTCCGCCGCGTTGTCGTTCATGCTCTCCGCAGGCAAACCCGTAGCAATGGTGGGCGCCCAGCGCTCGCCCGACCGCGCGAGTTTTGACGGCGCGCTCAATTTGTTGTGCGGGGCGCGTTACGCGCTCGGCCCGTTCGGCGAGGTTGCCGCAGTGATGCACGCCACGCCAAGCGATGATTACTGTTTCGCGCACCGCGGGACGAAAGTTCGCAAGATGCATTCCACGCGCCGCGACGCGTTCAAGAGCGTGAACGCCGAGCCCCTTGCCCGCGTTTACCCGGACGGAAGAATCGAGAAAATCAACGAGAGCGCGAAGGCGCGGGAGGACGGAGAGTGCCGCGTGCGCGCGGTGTTCGAGGACAAGACGGGTTTGCTGAAGGCGTATCCCGGCGCACCGCCCGAACAGCTGGATTGGTTCGTGGACCGCGGGTACAAGGGCGTGCTAGTCGAGGCGTACGCGCTCGGGCACCTGCCAACGCAGACACTCGACCCGAAGAAGTCCTGGTTGAAGGCAATGGAACGCGCGAAAGAGGAGGGCGTGGTCGTGGCGTTCGCCACGCAGTGCCTTTACGGCCGGGTGAACCCGTTCGTTTACGCGAACTTGAGGAAGATGAGCGAGCGCGGGGCGGTTTACTGCAGCGACTTGCTCCCCGAGACCGCGTTCGTGAAACTCGGCTGGCTGTTGGGCGGGCTCAAGGACGCGGACGAAGTGCGCGCCGGGCTCTTGAAGGATTACGCGGGCGAATTCAACCCGCGCCTCACGGAGGCGGACTTCTATTGAAAAACTTCAAGTGCGGGGTTGAAATCCACCAGCGCCTGGACTCGCACAAGTTATACTGCAACTGCTATTCCAACCCGTCCTCTGCGGGCGGCTCCGCACACGGCGCATTGTTCAAGCGCGGGCTGCGCGCAGTCGCGGGGGAACTCGGGGGGGTGGACCGCGCCGCGCGCTTCCAGGCGGGGCTGGGAAAAACGCACGAGTACTTCGCGCCCTACGGCGAGTGCTGCCTTGTGGAGTGCGACGACGAACCGCCCCGCGAGATGAACCGCGAGGCGCTCGCGCAGGCGTTGCGCGTAGCCAAGTCGCTGGAAATGGAGTGTGTGGACGAGGTGCGCGTGATGCGCAAGACCGTGGTGGACGGGAGCGCGGTGAGCGGCTTCCAGCGCACCGCACTCATTGCGCTAACGGGCACGCTCGAAACGAGCCGCGGTCCGGTGGGGGTGGACTCGCTCTGCCTCGAGGAAGAGAGTGCGGCGATAACGCCCGAAGGCTACCGCCTCGACCGGCTCGGGATTCCGCTCATCGAGATAGCAACCGCACCCGACATCAAGGACGGCGTGCACTGCCGCGAAGTGTGCGAGAAAATCGGGTTGCTGTTGCGTTCGGTGGCGCGCGTCCAGCGCGGAATCGGGAGCATCCGCCAGGACGTGAACGTCTCGATTGAAGGCGGGGCGCGCGTCGAGATAAAAGGCGTGCAGGATTTGAAGGCGTTGCCCGAACTCGTGGACAACGAGGTCAAGCGCCAGGAAGCGCTAATCGCATTGAAGGGCAAGCGCGTGAACGCCTCGCCCGTGGAGGACTGGAGCGCAGAGTTCGCCTCGAGCCCCTGCCGCATACTCGCGGGTAAAAAAGTTTACGGCTTCCAGGCGGACTGCCCGGGGCTCCTAAAGACGCCCGTGCACGAGGGCAAAACATTGGGAAATGAGCTGGCGGGTTACGCGCGCGCAAGCGGCGCCCGCGGCGTCATCCACTCGGACGAGGACTTGACGAAATACTGTTTGGAGGATTTCCCGCGCAAGGGCTTGTGGATTGTCTGCTCGGACAACAAGGCGGCGCTCGAGGCCGTGCGCACCCGTCTCCTCGCGCTCGGCGAAGGCGTGCCCGAGGAGACGCGGCGGGCGGACGGCTCGCGCAGCGAGTACATGCGTCCCCTCGCGGGCGGGGCGCGCATGTACCCTGAAACCGATTTGTCTCCCGTGCGCGTCACGCGCGAACTGTTCGAGGGTGCGGGCACGGGCAAGGGTTACGAGGAACGCGTTGCCGAATACATTGCATTGGGCGTGGGTAGGGCGCTCGCCGAAAAAGCGGCACGCTCGGAAAAGCGCGAACTGTTCGAGTCGCTCGCGAAGGAATGGGACGCGAAACTCGTGGCGGGCGTGCTCCTCGAGAAGCTCGTCGAGCTAAAGCGCGGGGGCGCAACCGTGGTGGGTGAAGAGGGGTTACGCGGGCTGTTCGCGTTGCACGCGCAGGGGCTGTTGACCCGCGCCGGGCTCGAAGAGGCGCTGTCGCGGCTCGCGAAAGCGAAAACGAAAGAGTTTAAGCCGGCAATTGAGAAAGAGGGTTTGAGGCGCCTGTCTCCAAGCGAAGTGGAGCGTTTGGCGCGCGAGTTCAAGGGCGGTTTCGCGGCGTTCATGGCTGCGCACCGCTTGAACGCGGACCCGTCGGACGCAAGGAAGGCTTTTGAAAATGGTTGAATACGGGGAAATCAAGGAAGAGCTGCTCGAAAAAGCGAAGGCAATAGGCGCGCCCAAGCTCGTGCTCGCGGCAGTAATAATCGCGCTCCTTGCCTGGGGCTTGTTCCTGCGCCCGTTCCCCGGCTCGCTCTCCGTCTCCGTGGTTGAGTTGGACTCAGGGGATGCCGTGGTCGGCGCCCAAGTGGACGTGATTTCCTCGGAGAGCGGCGAAATAATTTACTCTGATTACACCGACGAATCGGGTGCTGTTGAATTCAAGTCCGTGCCCTCGGGGCGCGAGCTACTCGTGGAAGTCGCACCCGGCGGAAAATACGCGTTCGAACGCTCGAGCGTGACTCTCGAATCGCGCGGGGCTTCCTCGCTCGAAGTCGAAGTGGCACGCGACTGGAAGCTCAAAGTCGAGGCAACGCGCTCGGAGTTCAACGCTGGCGCGGGCTGCCTGGTTAGCGTGGAACTTGCGGTCACAAACGAAGGCGACGCACCGGTTCCGTTGGAGTTCGTTGCGTCCGGCGGGCTCGCCGGGGCAACGTTCGAGGCGCGCACCCTTAACGCGCGCACGCGCGAAACGTTCACCGTGCTCGCCGCTGCGCCCGAAAAAGAGGGGGAAACGGCGGGGGCGTTGCGCGTGAAATACACGAACGAAGAGGAAGCGTTCACGATAAACGTGGTAGACGCACCCACGCTCGGCGTTTCGCCCGCCTCGATTGACGAAACGATTCCCACCGGGAGCAGCGGTTTCGTGGAATACCTGGACTTGACGCTCCAGGGCGAAGGCAAGGGCATCGAGTTGGAGGCGTCGTGCAAGGCAACGGGCGCGGACTTGGCTGGGAAGGTTTCGATTACGGACACGAACCCGGACTCGCTCCTCTCGCAGGAGACACCCAAGCGGTTCAAGCTCCTGTTCGGGCCGTTCAACACCGGGAGCTACGGCGGGCAGCTGGTGTGCGAGACCTCGTGCGGCAAGAAAACGATTAACGTGCAGGTAACGAAGTAAAAGAACCTTTTCTTTGCGAAAGAAACATTGCAAAACTTGCGGGTTTTGCTATGCCCGCAAAGCCGCGGCTTTGCTGGGAGGATTCATCAAAAGAAAACTGCGCGTCTCGATCCCGCTTGAGTTAGGCGAATTATAAAAAAGGAGCGGGCCCGCGGGGAGTTTCACAAAAACCTTTCCCTAGAGAGAAAGGGTTTCGATTCGAACCCCGGTCTCAAGCTCCGCAAGCTTGCATTCTATCCAAGCTATACTACGGGCCCGTTCGAGTATTACTGGGTTGAAAACGTATAAAAACAATGAGTCGCCTTGTTACTAGCGACTCTTTTTGTCGGAGAGGTATGAATTATGGCTTGTATTAGTTGCGGCAGGGATTCCACGGACAACGTAAAGTTCCCTTGCCCCGAGTGTGGGGCGAAGCTCGAACGTTGCGCTAGTTGCCGGAGGAACGAAAACGCGTACGCGTGCCCGAAATGCGGTTTCGAAGGACCGTGATGGCGTTCGGGGCTTTCGACGTGCTCCACCCGGGGCACGTCCACTTCCTCGAACACGCACGTTCGCTGGGCGACCGGCTGGTAGTCGTGGTGGCCCGCAACTCGACCGTCGAGAAGGTGAAAGGCGTGAAACCGTGGTTCGACGAACGGAAACGCCTCGCAGCCGTGCGAAAGCTCGAATGCGTGGACCGTGCGCTCCTAGGGAACAAACGCGACTTCCACGCGGTGGTGAGGCGCGTGAAACCCGAAGTCGTGGCGCTGGGTTACGACCAGAAAGCGGATGAAGGGGCGCTCTCGAAATTGGGGCGCGTAACGCGCTTGAAGGCATTCAAGCCGCGCAAGTACAAGAGCACGCTTTTGAAAAAAAAGGAGTTGAGTGAATGGGCAAAGTGTTGACTGCATTGAGGATTTCACCCGCCGAAGGCACATCCATTGAGGAGTTGCTCGAGCGCGTGAAGAAAATCGACGGCTGCAATTCGGCGCGCGTCGAGGATTTCGTTTTCGGCACCAAGATAATCAAGGCGTCGTTCGTCTGCGAGGACAAGGCATCCAAGGACTACCAAGAGATTGTCGCGGCGGTAGACGGCGTGGAGAACGCGGAAGTCGAGGAAGTCGGGCTCATAAGCTAGATATACCCCGCGCCCGATTAGAAATTCATGAAAAAAACGCTTTTACTAGCCGGAGCGGCAGCGGCAATATTTGTTCTCGCGGCAATCTTAACCGCGCCGGCGAACCCACCGGAATCCGAATACGAAATAAAGTCGTCGGAATTGGGCGGACAAACCGGCGCCGAACTAATGGAGTACTACAACCCCGAAAAATACCCGCTGACTCCCTTCGAGGAAACAACGGATTACTCCCGAATAAAAAAAGGGTTCACGGGTAAACTCGAAAAAATAGAGAAAGGAACCGCGTTCGACTACTACATAATAATAACCCCGCAACTCCTCGAACCTTTGGCACAAGAGTTGACGGCATACAAGCGCGCGGTAAAAAACGACTTGGGTTATAAAACCGCCACGCTAATATGCGACAACTGTTCCCCCCAAGACATACGCGCAAGCATTCAGGAAGGTTATCAAACCGGGCTCAAGGGCGCGCTGATGATTGGAGACATCCCGCTCGCGTGGTACGGTAGCTCGCAGTCTAACGCGTATCCCACCAGCTATTATTACCAGGACGTTGATGGCGAATGGCTGGATGGAAATCAGGATGGAATCTTCGACCGCCATCAAGGCGACACCGGCCAAGAGATATTCGTGGGTTGGCTGAAATCCAACGACTTGACGCTGACCAATGAAACGGAAGTCGAACTTCTGGAAAATTATTTTGAAAAAAACGCGGCTTACCGGAACGGGCAATTGAGCTTCGGAGAGGAAAACATCATATTTAGCGATGACGTGATTTCATCCGGATTGTCGCTGATTCAAATCCTTCCTTTTGCAAACCACGTGTATTCGCTGTTTACCACTTCGGCAAGCGATTACGCGCCGGCATTACACGAGGGATACAAGACGGTTTATGTTGATGCACACTCGAACCCGTGGGTGCACGGTTTCACGGAAGCCGACATCGTTGGACAGGGCTGCGAGTGGTATAATCCGTCAACCTCGCAGGGACCGAATGTGAAGCGGTGTTACAATTCGTTTTCAAACGAGGACTTGGCGCCCGCTAAATTGAAGGTGTTGATTTACCTCTTGAACGGCTGCCACGTAGGACGGTTGACCGAACAGGACAACCTAGCCAACTGGTACATCTTCCAAAAAGAAGGCGGGCTCTCGGCAACCGCGGCTACAATCAGCATAAGTTCGGGCTATTATGTGAGTTACGCGGCCAAAATCGCGGAAAACAAAATCTTCGGGGAGGCGTTCCTCGAAACCCAAAACAACAAAAAAGAATCCGTTTTATTCGGCGACCCGACACTGCGCGCGAATTATCCTTCGGTTTACGAGAGCATAATTGTCGATGAGACAAACGTGGCGGGGGAAGAAAACGGGGCAACCGTTGAAATAACCTCCAAGGAAACAAGCCCGGTTTCGGCAACCCTGGAAATATACTTGAATGAAGAAAGCATACTGAACGAGACGCTTACAATCGCATCGCCGGGCGAAACCGTGGAATTCTCCTTTACGCCCGCACCCGGGTTTAACACGTTGGCAGCCTGCCTGACCATGAACCAAAAAACATGGTGCAGCCGCACGGAAACCATGGGTGTTTCTCCAACCCTCGAAATAAACGAGGACAACTACGTTCTCGACTGTGCCGCTCAGGGCTTGAACCCGCGCCTCGGCTGGGATGGAATCGGAATAAAAGTCAACGCGAAGAACGCCACGATACAAAACTGCGAGTTGGCAACCTTCGGAGTACATTTAAGCATAACCGAAGGTGAAGGACTGACAATCAAGAACAACAAGTTCTACAACGAAAAAAACTACGCGTATGGCTACCTTACCCCCTATGGTCCCCTGACCGCTCCGATTAAAAATGCGGTAATCTCCGGCAACAATATCACCGGGTTGAGTGTGGGGTTGGGCTTCGTGGAGTATTATGAAAACACCCTGATTTCGGACAACGTGTTTTCCGGGGAAATGGCGTGCTATTTGCTTCGCCTGCGCGGAACGCTCACGAACAACCTAATCATACGGGACAACAAATTCTGCGCCACAGTCAATGAAAACGCATTCCAACTGGAATGCGACCACGAACTTGACGAATACGCGATAAACGAGGCAGAAAGCACGGGCAACCAAATAGACCTCGTTAGCCCGTGCACCAGCGGCTGGCCGGTTTACGGCGAACATTACTCGAATTGCATCCAACAAGAGCAAACGCCGTGAAATATTCGTTCTCGGGCTCATAAGCTGAGCAAAAAGAAAATTAAAAAATAAAAAAAGGGAAAACTTATTCCGGCGGCAGGGGCGGCTGTTCCTCTGCTGCTCCGGTGGGCTCGATTGACGGCGCCACCGTAGAGGGCGTGGGCTCAATCGACGGTTGGATTGACGGCTCAACCGAAGGAGCGGCTTCAAGGCAGCCCACCAGGAAAACTGCGGCGAACAACGCCGCAAAAAGCAATGCCTTCATTTTCAGTCGCCTCCGGGCATCGCGGGCGGCTTGTCGGACGAACCGAGCGCGCACGCCGCGCTGACTTTAACCCAGTAACCCTTGCCCGGCGACAGGAAGCTGTCCTGCGCATAACCCGAGAACGCGCTGAAACTCCAGGGTCCGCTCACCACGACACAGTCCCCGATTACGCTCGAGAAATCCGTGGAAGCAAAGGGCGCGCCCACGAGGTTCCAACCCGCGTCGAGCTCTTGGTAGTATTCAGTGTATTCCTGCGAGCCGTGGAATACCGCAGAGCAGTCCGCCGCAGCCCTGAACCAATACCCTGCACCGGAAGAAAGCCTCAAGCCTTGCGAGAGGCGTCCCGCGCGCGAGTAAGAGTTCGATTGCGCGTCGTACTGCCAGACGCTCGCGGGCAGACAGTTAGTGTAAGCCAGCGCGGCACCGTCAAGCGGAACCGAGAACAGGTTCCAGCCAACTGAATAGTTGTTTTGGACTTGGGGGATGGGTGCGATGGACTCGTTCGACGGAACGGGCGGCAGGGGCACCACGGACGGCACGGGCGACGGCACCACCGAGGGTAGGGGCGCGGTCTCGAAGTTCACGGTCAATTGCGCGAACGTCGTGTCGGAACCCGCGATTCCCGCGGAGACAACGTAAACCGTGCCGCATTCAGTCAAGTAATCGGATTCCCCAGGCAACAGGATTGCCGTGTCACGGTTCAAACCGTATTCGTCATAGCAATCGATAGTTACCTTCGGCAAATGCGAGGGGCCGAACAAGAACGGGGTTACATCCGTGACTACTATCGCGGGATAGTTCCCGTTGTTGGATGCCATCACGCCCTCGCCGATTCCCAGGTAGTACGTGCCCGAACCCGCGTAAGGGAAGGAATACGACGTGTCCTGGTAGAAGTTGATTGCAGTCATCGCGGCGGCCGGGTC
>JBAZPG010000015.1:0-13479 GCA_041648335.1 Candidatus Micrarchaeia archaeon | reverse complement strand
CGGCTTGCGGGAGCTTGATTAACGCGGAACCGATGATTGGTATCTTGTGGATTATCTCCTCGAACACGTTCTGGGGCGGGACAACGCACGTCACGTGGAGCGCGTACCAGCCCTCGAGTAGCCCCTCGAACTCGTTCTCGAAGTTCACCAGGTTCACGGCCGAGTAACCGTAAGTCACGTCGAAACTGCGTTCCTTCTTCGCGTAACTCGCAACGCCCACGCGTTCGAGTTCGTAACCGCACTTGAGCCCCTTGGTGCCGCCAGGCGGACGCGTGTTCGACCAGAAGTTGTTCACCACGAAAGTCAAGTCGAGCGCACCGCCCTCGTCGTAGTGGTCGTAGGTCTCGCCGTTCGCGGGCTTGGTTATGATTAGGTTCGCAAGCGAGAACGAAGAGAAGCCGGGAATCACGTAGCAGTACTTGCCTTCCAGGCAGCGTTCGGAACCGCAGCGCACGAAACCCTTCTCCGCAGCGGCATCCTTCTCCACGTCAGTGAAGCAGCCGAACGTGTCACCCAACATGGAGCACTCGAATTGTTCCGAGCACGGAGTGGGCACGAGCGCGTAATCAGGTAGTTGAGCCATGCCCAACGAGTAACAGTAAGCGCGGTAAAAGAATCCGTCGCCGCCGTCAACCAGGTCGCAAGCGAGCGAACCGGCTTTCTTCAGGTAGCCCGCGGGTTGTTCGCCGGGCACCTTGCATTGCGTACCCATGTAACCCTGTTGGGCGCACGAGCTAGTGGCGTAACAGAACTTGCCGTCGCTGCACTCGGTGCCGCCCAAATCCTTATAGTAAGCGGTTTGTGGGTTCGCCTTATCCAGGCAAATCGTGTCCGCGTCCGCCTCTTCGGGGAACTGCTGGTCGCACGAAGCGTAAACGTCAGGACCGCCACTCGAACCGCCGGCTTGTTGAACTATATTCATATCATACCCGCGGGTAATCGTGACATCGTCTTCACCCACGCCGGTTTGCTCCACCTTAACGCGCACAACGTGTTGCACGGAACCAGAAGCGATCGCGTCGTAAGCACAGGAAATCGAGAAAGAGCCGCCGTACTTGGAACCGGTGCCGTAAAACGAGTAATCATCACTGACATCACACCGGTAATAGGCTTTCGGGCCGTTACTCTCAGTGTCAACGTCAAAACCGGAGTAATCCGCGGTTACATCTACGGTGAACGCGCCAGTAGTCCCGTAACTTGAATCGTAATCTGCAGTTACCGTAGCGCATTTTCCGTAATCGTTGTCCTGCGCCTTGACGCACTTCGTTTCATCGCGGCAACCATCATTGGTCATTATTGAACAGCCGTCCGAGGGAACCAAGTAATCATCGTCAACACAGTAACTGTCAAAACCCGAAGCAGTATTCCATGGACAGTTGGCAGGCGAACCGCCGCCACCCCACGGGTAAATTTGAGTGATGGTTTGTTCTCCCCGCGCTATCAACACGTGGTCATTAACATCATTCAAATTTTGATGCAAATAAACCGTAATCTCACGCGAGGTAGCTGAAGTAATCGGCGAATAAGTGCAAGTGACTGACCCAGAACCGCTACCCTTGTTTAAACCAGTAACCGTTGCGAATTTCTGATTCCCGTCAGCCCCTCCCGCGGCACAATAATATTCAACCGAATTGCTTGGAGACGAACTGCCACCAGAAACATCGAAGCCCGCATACGTAAAATCAACTTTTATCTGGTTGTCTGCAATCTGCACAGGATTCAATACTAAACTCGGACAATTCCAAGCGTTGAGGTTGCCCGGATCTATTGTACTCTTTAAACACTTCGAATCAGGGTTGCCGTCAATACGACAATTAAGGTTACCACCCACGGCGGTGCAACCAGAACCGACGCTGTAAGTCTGTGCAACGCAAGCGCAAAACTCGTCATCTTCATTACACTCGTCCCGGCTGTCGCAGGTAGTGTAATCGCTACCGCCGCCCGAACCACCTGCGGCAGGGTCGTAAAAACAGCGCCAAACACCCGGTGCACTCGAAATTAGCCCGCAAGCGAGTCCACAGGTTTCCCAAACTCCCGGTGCGGGGTTAAAAGCAGTACATGAACAATCTTTTCCATCGCAAGCGTCTTGATTCGCACAGGGCGTGATGTAACAATACTTGTTTTCACCGCACTGATCATTCGCGTTACACTTAACTGAACCCGCCGGCGCTTCAGCCGCGGTGGCACAAAGACAATGCTCGCAGCCACCAACAGTACTAAAGTCGCCGCCATTCTTGGCTATGTCGCTGCAATCGGGGTAACCCGAACCGCCGCCCGACGCGTACTGGGTTACGGTTGTTTGCGCGAACTCGGAATAAGTGATTGGACTTAGTCCAGTCCAAACTTCGTAATCTTCATATCCTTCAAAAAGTTTTTGCTTCATTCTAGTTCTAATAATAATGTCTCTGTCGGCAGCAGACGCGGCATAATTACAAGTGTAAGTCCTCGAGCCAACCCCCTTTTCAACCGCCCAATATTTGTCCGCGTGAAAGGTTGTTCCATCGTAATCACAGTCGATTTCAAGGTCCGGCGCATTGCTAATGGTTGAAACGTCAAAACCGGAGTAAGTGATTGTTACGGTTACCGGCCCAGCGCCGGTGAAACTAGGCGGATTAGCGGCTACTTGGCTTGAAGTGCACGCGGCGTTGTTTTGAACGCACCGGGATTCAACCGAACCCGAACAAGGGAACAAATCTTCCTTAACATTACACCCGCTAGGGGTAGACGCGCCCGCGTCTTGGCAAATGCAAGTGCCATCGAATTGGTCTTCTTCGTTCTGGCCCGTACACGCGCTACCAGAATAACACGCAAACAAGTAACAATACCTTCCTCCAGCAGCGCACTGACGATTAGGGTGCACATTAATCCCGTCTGACCCCGCTTGAGCCGAGGTAATGCACAACGCTTGCGGGTATCCATAATCATCACAGTTGCCGTTGTCGTCATAACAATATCCGCCGCTAGTATCGCAGTGCAAGAAACCATATTTGACTTCTCCCGAACCCGGGTTTAATTTACAAACGGCGGCGGCATAACCCTGCGCGGCGCAAGATTTAGCGTAACAATAATACGGAGTGTCAGCCGTGTCTATTTCACAAGGCGGGTCATAAGGGGAAGTAGTCAAACCGCCGCGAATAAGTCGAATAAAATTACCCGTATATTGAATATTAACATACGCCTGAGTCAAACAAGAATAACCGGATGCACAAGCTTGGGGGGCAGTAGTGTAACACTCGTTGGTGTAACCGCAGGCATCAAAACCCACCAACTGATTCCAAGCGGGATTGACGCCATATACCGGACTGCCTCGACAAGAAAACCCGCCTACAACCCCCTGAGCGGGACAGCCAGTGATAGCCGCAGCGATTCCCGCGAATGCAACCAAAGCCAAAACCAGTATTTTTGCGTTCATTATTTTTTATCCCCCGCGAGCGTGAAACCTATTTATTCTCTGGGCTTGGCGTGCTTAAAAAACCCTCTGGAAAGTTAAAGCGCCCGCCGCGCCTTAACACCCCGCTGGGTCCGTGCAAACCGCTCCAACCGCAACCGTGTTCCGGGCGTGATAGAAGAAGGAACGCGTTGTGGAAACCGGCTTGTAAACCAGCGAATCGCCGAAAAATGGAATCGCCGAGAGCACGTTCTCGATTATTCCTTCGGGTTTAGCCATGCAGGATAACTCCAAACCGTACCACGAGTTCCTGAGTCCGGTTAACTCCGCCGGACGCGGGTAAACCTCGAGCCCCGAGCCGTCGTGGAATAGCACGAAGGCGCCAGTCGAGTGCTCCGCCTCGGCGCCCTCGAACAGGTATTCCTTCAAGTCGTACTTGCACTTGAGGTACGCCGAACCCGTTTTCCAGAACGGGAACACCCGCAATTCGAGGTCTAAGACGCCGTTAGTCGTGTACGCGCTCTTCAAGTCCGCGGGCGAACTAATGAATACCCCGGAAACCAGGGCGTTGGAATTCTCTGGAACAACAACCGTGCCTTGGTACCAGCAGTACGCCCGGTAATCCGTGTTCGGGTCCAAGCCAATCAAGCCGCCATCCACCAAATCGCACGCCTTCGAGTGCTTCTGGTAACCCTGCGGTTGTTCGCCGGGAACCGCGCAAACATTGCCGGAGTAACCCTGCTCGAAACACGACTGGGTGTAATAGCAGTACTTGTCCGAACCGCACTCCACGCCGCCGTTGAGCGGGTAGTAATACTTGGCTTGAGAATCCAGCGGGTTCAAACAGATGGTGTCCGCGCCAACCGTTTCCTCGGGGAACTGTTCGTCGCACGACACCCAGGAATTCCCGGTAATGGGTGCACTAGTCTGTTCGTAGCAATACGCCGCGTAATACAAGTCCGGGTCCAATTCGCCGGGATAATCCCCGCCATCCGCTATGTCGCACGCTTTAACGCCCTGTTTGGTGTAAGTCGCGGGCTGTTGCCCGGGAACAAGGCAAGCCGCATTTTTTAAATTCTGGTCAACGCAACTCTTCGGCTCGAAACAATACTTGCCCGCCGCGCATTCCACTGAGGGGTTGAATTCAAAATACTTGTTAGCCCACACGTGCGTGCGGGTTATGCAGGGCAGCCAGTCGCCCCACTGCGGGTGAAGCTCGGCGCAATCCGGGTAATCCGGACTGCCGCCGCTTTGGGGCGTCTGGGTTACACTCAAATCGTAACCGCGTTCAATCGTTACATCGTCTTCACCGACATTCTCTTGCTTCACCTTAACGCGTAAGGTGTGCGCAACCGAACCGCTCGAAATCGAGTCGTAAACACAGGAAACCGAGAACGAACCCCCGTTCTTGGAACCGCTGCCGTACGCAGTGTACGCGTCCCCCGCGTCACACCGGTACCACAACGTCGGCCCGTTACTCTCAGTGTCAACATCCAAGCCATTGTAAACCGCGTTAACATTCACGGTTAAGTCGCCGTCCGAAGCGTAACTCGACGAGGACGCGGCGGTCAACGCAACACACAACCCGAAATCGTTTTCCACCGCCTTAATGCACTTCGTGTTGTCCCGGCAACCGTCGTTGCTCATTATGGAACAACCCGATGAAGGCACGGTATAACCGTCGCCAACGCAATAACTGTCAAAACCAGAAGACGTAGCCCACGGGCAGTTAGCCGACGAACCGCCGGACGCGTGCTGGGTTACCGTGGCAGTCGTGATTTCAAAGCCAGTGTTCAAATCCGTTGGGTCGCCGAATTTCAGGTTCTGGCTCAACTCTACCCTAATGAGATACTCCCGGTCAACTGAACTCGCGGGGTACACGCAATTCACGGTCTTGGACCCGGCGCCCTTGTTCACGTTGTAGACTGTGGAGAGCTCGGAGTGCGCTTCGTAATCACAGTAAACTTCAAGATGGGGAACCTCGCTAAACGAGGCTATGTCGAACCCGGCGTAGTCGACTGTAACTTCAACTGTTTCCGCGCCGGTAAACGACTCCGTGGAAACGCTCATCTCGGAGAGCGTACAACGGGCATCGTCTTCGGACGCCCACCAACCGGGAATCACTTCGGGGTGCACGCACCGGGCGTTGGTCACCGCAGAACAGGGAAACGACCATTCCTTGAGGCTGCACTCCCCGTCGTATTGGCTCCAGTCGTCCCTCTCTTGGCAGATGCAAAAGTTGGATAATGCCTCCCCGCAATTCGCGGAAAGGCTGCAGGGCGACACGTAACAGTACTTGCCTGCCCCGCAATTCTCGTTGCCAGCCTTCTGTTTGCCCGCGTTATACCCTTCGGATTCTAGAAGGCACTGTGCTTTAGGGTAACCGAGTTCAGTGCAGGATTGTTCTTCGTAACAGTATTTTGTTTTTTGGGCGTTCCAATCAAAACCACACGAGTAAGCGCCAACCTTGGTGGCGTATTCGCCGGACGGACCGGTCAAGCAGCTCCCGTCGCCGGAGCCCTGCCCCGAGCACGGGACCGCATAACAATATTTCGGGGTGTAACCCGTCATTCCACAGGGGAACTCGGGGGTGCCCGTGAAAAAGCTCGCGCCCGTTGGGGGGTTGCTCGTGCAAAGCGCGTCAGTCGAATAAGCCGGTCCGCTTTCGGGAATGGCATTGCAACTGGTTACCCCCGGGATATAACAGTAATTATAGCCTTCCGAGGTTTGAGAACAGGGATAATTGCCTGCACGGAGGGTATACGCGCCGCGACCGGCTGGCCCGCACTGGTTCCAGTAAAGCCCTTGGTCATAGCAACCCATTAGGGTTACCGCGTTAGAAAGCGCTGCAAATGCAACCAAAGCCAAAACCAGTATTTTTGCGTTCATTATTTTTTATCCCCCGCGAGCGTGAAACCTATTTATTCTCTGGGTTCGGGTGACTTAAATAACCTTTGAAATGTTGAGGCGAACGCCTGGCAATACTAGGGGGTAAAACCTCCGGTAACTCAGAAGCTATTCCCAAAAAATGGGGTGTAAAAAAAGGCAAAAACTTAGCCGGGCAGCGCGGGCGGCAATTCGCCGGACGCCTCATCAGCTACCACGAACTCGATTGCGTCGGAGTTCAACAGGAAACCCGCGTATTCCGCGCGTGCGGGACTGCATTGCACGCTCACGTGGTGCGCTCCATCAACCGGGTTCAACGATTCTTTTTCGGTTACCCCGTAAACCGTGTTGTAGGTATAAAGCGAGGTTTGTTTGCCTTCGAAGTATACCAGCACGGTGTCGTCGAGCGCGTAACCGCAATTCCAAACATCGTAACCCTCGGGCGCCTGGAAAGGCGGCAGGGTGCCGTACGGGGGCACGATGGAGTAAGTTAAGGAAACGCCGGGTTCATACCGTCCCGCCTCCAAAGGCGAGGACACGAGGAGGCACACTTCGCCGTCGACTTGTTTCACCGGGTGCCCGATGAACACTAACTTCAGAGTCGCGGAATCCTCGGTTTCCGCACCGGTTTTCGAGGAGAGCGATACGCCGACATCGAAGCCCGAGTAATTATAGTACTCGTAGCCGCCGTCCTCATCCAAAAACAAGGTGAGCGAACCCGATTCGTCTTTCACGCGGGCGCGTCCGTCAGTCAAATCCTGTAACGAGAAATCTATTCCCGCGAACTCCACCTTGTCACCCAACTCAAGGTTGAACGACTCCGTCTTGGAGGCGACGCAGGTGCCGAGCACGCTCAACGGGCACGAACCCGTGCACGCCTCTAAGAGCAAGCCGTCACAACACGCGGTCGGGCCTTTCGAAGCCATGTCGAACACTTGTTCGCCTTCGTTCGCGCACTCGCTGTTTCCAGGGAGCGTCTCACACCACATTCCGGGCGCGGACGGCTCGGACAAGCAAACGCCGTCGGCACAACCGTACTGGCAGGTCACCAGGCTCGAAAAACAATTGTATTCGCCGCCGCAGTAATACTCGTTTAGCGTTTGGGCGTCGACGCACGCGTCCCAGTGTTGGACCGCGCTCGAAACCGGAATTGATGACGAATCCCCGGGCACGGTCTCCTCGCAGTAACCCATCACGAACGGGTCGTTGCCGTCCGAGTCAACGCAAGGCACTTGGACTGCTTCGGGGGAGTAATGGAACTTGGAGTAAACCTCGGTCTTCGGGGGCTTGATGAGCAACTCGCCGATGAAGGGGATATTGTAGACTATGTCCTCGAAAACGTTGACGGGAGGTACCACGCACTTCACCATCAACTCGTAATCGCCTTCAACGAGATTCTTGAATTCCCCGGCTAGCTTGTAAGTGTTCGTTTGCGAGTAATAATATTTGTAATTAAAACCGATGCTCTTGAGCGTATCGTAATTCGGTAACCGTTTGAGTTCGTAACCGCACTTGATTGCCTCGTAACCAGTTGTGGGAATGGGTTTGCTGGCGGAATCCGCGTTATCATAGTAGTCCGACCAAAAGTTGTTCACGGTGAACTCCAAATCCAAAGCCGCACCGTCAGCCGAGCGGACGTAGGTTTCGCCGTTAGCCGGCGTGATTACGATAATGTCCGCGAGGGGCGAACCGGAACCGCCGCCAATCGTTGAATCGGCAGCCACGATTCCCGCGAATGCGACGAGAGCCAAAACCAGTATTTTTGCGTTCATTATTTTTTATCCCCCGCGAGCGTAAAACATATTTATTCTCTGGGTTCGGGTGACTTAAATAACCTTTGAAACGTTGAGGCGAACGCTTGTTTTATTAACGGGGAGGCGGGAGTAGTATTTTCATGCTTCCGAACTCGCCGTTGCGCGCCCGAATACTGGCGATGTACGCTAAGTATAATGTGCAACGCCCCGTAGCGAGGCGCGGCCCGTTGGCGGGTATGACCCGCGAGTTCAAGGTTTTAGGCTTCAAAGGGGGCTTCCGGAACCTGGGACTGCGGGCGTTACGCACAATCCCGATTCCCGGCGCGGGTTTGGTCAGCACCCTCTTGTTCGGGGAACCGCGTTCTGTGGATGCCGCGGAGTGGAAGACGCGTTACGCGGTTGACAAGTACTTGGCGGGACGCGGGGGCTTGAACACGCGGGAACAAAAGAAGTATTTGGCGATTCAAAACTACCTCGCACGAAGCGCGCCCGCGCACGAACTGGTTTTGACGCACGAACAACTCGCTGCCTCTGCTGCGCCGCAACGCGCGTTCTTCCGGAACTGGACGCGTTCCGGCATTCCGCTAAAGCTGCCCAACGAGGTTTTGAGGAAGGCGGTTCTCCGCGAGCGCGCGATTCGCACCAGCGCCGAACGCGTCGTCGGCCAACGTCCCGTGCTCGAAGTGGGTTCGTGGCGCCCCACGACCGCGTATGATATTGGACGCGCGAGGGAAGTCGAGTTAGCGCACAGGAGCAGTGCGTACCGAGGCGGTGCGGTTTTAAGCGTCGCGCGCTTGAGGCGTTAGAAAGCGAGGTTGAATGTCATGGAAAATGTTTTGGAACGCTTGAAGACGGGCTGGGCTTTCGCCTGGCGCATTGAGAACATCAAGCCCTACCTGGCGGTTTACTCGCTCTTCCTCGCCTTGCTCCTCGCGGGTGTTGTGTTTTACGCGAACGACTTGCTCGCCGCCTTCGCAGCCGCTTCCGCGGGCAACGCCGCGGCATTCGTGGGCGTTGCGTTCGTCTCGCTCGGCTTGCTTTTCATCTGGCTCTGCGCGTTCCTGTTGTCCTCGATTTACGCTGACGCGGCGGTAATCCTCCATGCGGGTGAATCCGACGCGCACGCACGCGAACGCTATCCCGCGTTGTTCGGCGTGATGGTGCTCGTGGCACTCGCGCAAATCGTTTTATCCGCTTTACTGTCCCCACTGCAAGGCGAAGGGTTCGGACGCGTCCTCCAGCTGTTGATTAACTTCGGGTTGGCGGGTTGCTTCATACTCGCGCCTTACGCCGCCGTACTCAACAGGAAGGGTTCGTTCGCCTCGATCTCCGAAGGCGCCAAGTCGTTCGTTGCGCGCCCGCTCAATATTCTAGGCAACCTCCTCGCCTCGGTGGTCGCCTCGCTCGTGCTCGCGGCACTGGGTTTCGCGGTGTTCGTTGGACTCGCGTTAATCGCGCTGGCTACGCTTGACTCGCCGTTGTTCGCCTTGTTCGGGACGCTCGCGTTCGTGGAATTCGTGTGGTTCGCCTCGTTCGTGCAGGGCTTCCAGAAGGGTTACTGGACGAAGTATTATCTCGGCGCGAACAAGCCCGTAAGGGCGCCGAAGCCGCGCGCCAAAGCGAAAAAGAAAAAGTGAAAGGCTCGCGCTAATCGTTTTTGTTTTCCGCGGCTCTACTTCTTCTTGGCGTCCGCGATTAGCTCTTTGACTTGGTCCACGGTGGCGAACTGGAGCGGGTTAACCATGTCGAGCGTGTACTTTATCTCCTGCAAGTCCGCCTTCAACGCGTAACGCTTGTCCAACGCACCCAAATCCGGCGCGCCGCCGCCCTGCTGTTGCGCGGGCGCTGCCTCGCCGAGCTTCTTCGTCTTGTCGTTCAACGCCACCACGGTGCGCCCGAGCACCTGCTCGTTCTTCTCGATGTTCCCGATTTTCTGGATTATCAAGTCGACTTTGGAGGAGAGTGAGCGCACGTCGTTCTTCACGGATTCCAGTTCGTCCGCCTTTCGTTCAGCCATCTTCTTCGCACCCGAAACGGTTTAATGCGCAGGATTAATTAAGCTTGTTCATGCGCGGCTCGCTGTTGGATGTGGATTACGCCGCGGGCGCAATACGCCTTACTATTTTGTGTGAAGGCAAGGCGAACCGAGTTTACGATTACGCCTTCAAGCCATATTTTTATTACGCGGGCAGCGAGGCGCCCAAGGGCTTCGAAAGCGAGCCGTGCGAGCTCCTCGTCGGGGGGAAACCCAGGAAATTATTCAAGATAACCTGTGGAAAGCCCGGCGAGGTGCCCCGCGCCGCGGCGTTACTCCGCGAGAAAGGCGAGTGCTTCGAGTTCGATGTCCCGTTCCACCGCCGTTACCTCATAGACAAGGGGCTCGAGCCGTGCGGGGGCGTTGATTTCGAGTTCGAGGAAAGTCGCGACGGACGCAACGTGCTCACGAGCATAGCGCGCGCGGAAGACGTGGCGTTCGAACCGCGCGTGCTCGCGTTCGACATCGAAACCTACAACAAGCGCGGCGTCTCCACGCCCGACAAGGACCCCTGCCTCATGGTGGGCTGGGCGGACGCCAGCGGTTCGGGCGTGCTCGAGCAAGGCAAGCGCGGCTACAAAACCGAGAAAGAAATGCTCGAGGCGTTCGCCGCGCTCTTGCGCGAAAAGCACGCGGACGTGGTCTGCACTTACAACGGGAGCGAGTTCGACTTGCCGTTCCTCGCCGAGCGCGCCAAACGAGTGGGCGCCAACGCACGCTTCGGGCGCGATTCCTCGGGTGTGAGCGTGAGGCGCCTGGGTTTGAGGAACAAGGCGCGCCTCGGGGGCGGACGCGTGCACTTGGACGTTTACGAATCCGTTTCGTTCCTGAACCGCATCGGGGCGTTCCACCTCGAACGCCTGCGCCTCGAGGATGTCTACCGCGACTTGCTCGGGAAATCCAAAGTCGAGTTGGACAAGACGAAAATCTGGGAGTTGTGGGAGGCGGGCGACAAGATAGTCGGGGAGTACTGCGAACGCGACGCCCTCGCGTGCTTCGAAGTGGCGGGACTCGTGTTCCCCCAGGAAGTAGAGTTGGCGCGCGTCACCGGGGCGACGCTCGACGACGCGAGCCGCGCCACCGCGGGACAGCACGTGGAGGCGCTGCTGGCGCGCGAGGCGCACGCTTCGGGCGAGGCGTTGCCGAACAAGCCGGACGGGTTCGCGGTGAGCGCGCGCGAACGCAACCCCATCGAGGGCGCTTTCGTGAAGGTGCCCGAACCCGGCGTTTACAAGGATATGATGGTGTTCGACTTCCGTTCGCTCTACCCCTCCATAATCGTGGCGCACAACGTGGACCCCACGACGCTGAACTGCGCGTGCTGCAGGGACGCGTTCGTTTCCCCGAACGGGCACCGGTTCTGCCGGAAGCGGCAGGGGTTGCTGCCGCGCGTGCTTGGCGGACTGCTCGAGAAGCGGTTCGCGTTGAAGGCCCTCGAACGCAAGGCGTCCGGGAAAGAGCGCGAGTCGTTGCACGCGCGCCAGTGGGCGTTCAAGATAATCGCGAACTCGTTCTACGGTTACCTAGCGTACCCGCGTTCGCGGTACTACTCGCGCGAGTGCGGGGAGAGCGTGACCGCGTGGGCGCGGCACTACATTCAGGAGACAATTGTAAAAGCCGAGAAAGAGGGGTTCAATGTTGTTTACGGGGACAGCGTCACCTCCGATAGGTTCATCGTTTTGATGGATGAGAACGGGCTGGTTCGCGTAAAAAACGTGGAGGCGTTCTTCGAAGAGAACGCACGGAACGCGGTTGGTTGCGGTGAAAAACAGGTAATTCCCTTGCGCGGCTGGAAGACCATCAGCGTCAATCCGTTATCCAAGCAAACCGAATGGCGGACGGTGCGGGAATTAATCCGCCACAAGACGCTGAAAAAAGTTTATCGCGTCAACCAAAAGTTCGGGGAAACCCGCGTAACCGAAGACCACTCGTTGATGGCGGACACGCACGACGGGCTCGTGGAAGTGAAGCCGACGCAGGCGTCCGGGTTCAAGCTCGCGCAAGCCGGAATTCCAACGGCGGCAGCGAAAGTAAGGGCAGTGGACGTGTTCGAGGAGATTAAGGACTACGCCCGCAGCGCGTGTTACAAAGGACGGGTCAAGGAGAGCCGCGTTAAAGCCGGTCCGGAATTCGTGGAGTACGGTTGGACCAACCGAAAAGAGCCGGTAAGGGTAAAACGGCGCATCGAAGTGGAGAGCAGGGAATTCGAATCCTTGTGCCGCCTGCTCGCAGCTTACGCTGCCGAAGGCAGCTCGTCAACCGCCGAAACGGCTGCGCGTTACGGCGCGAGCATAGCCGGCAAGCGCGAGTGGCTCGAAGAAATCAAGAAGGATCACGACGCGTTGTTCACGGCAAAGGCGAGCGTCATTCCATCGGCGCGCAAAATCAGGACGCTGAATTACACCCCCCCGAAGGGCGCGAGGAAAAAAACCATTTACAAGGACGACACGCACAAACTCCAGATGATGAACGGGTTGAGCGCCGTTTTCTTCAAGATGTTCTGCGGACAGAAAAGCGCGGGCAAAAAACTGCCCGACTTCATCTACAACGTTCCAAAGAAGTACCAGTTAATCTTCCTCGAAAAACTTTTGGAAGGCGACGGAAGCAGGAGCGTCAACAAGAAGCTCGGTTACTCCCGCGAGTACAAGGAAAAGAACTTCAAGTACACCACGATCTCACTGGAGTTAGCCAGCGGGTTGAGCGTCCTCTTGAAACAGCTCGGCATAACCCACACTATCCAATACCGCAAGGACAAGAAAGCATACACCCTAGCCACGTCAAGCGCTTACAACAAAAAGATTTCCACGAGCGTGCGCGAGGAAGCTTACGCGGGCTGGGTATACGACTTGAGCGTGGAAGGCAACCACACTTTCGCGGACGCCTGCGGGCAAATCGCATTACACAACACCGATTCCATCTTCCTCTCCCTCGAAGGCAAGAGCGAGGGCGAAGCACTCGAATTCCAGAAGCGCGTAAACAAGGAACTGCCCGGAAACATGGAACTCGAACTCGAGGACTTTTATCCCCGGGGTATATTCGTCTCCAAGAAGCAGGGCGAGAAGGGCGCCAAGAAGAAGTACGCGCTAATCAACCGCGAGGGCAAGATAAAAATCCGGGGTTTCGAACTCGTGCGCCGCGACTGGAGCCCAATCGCCCGCGAAACCCAGCGCTCGGTGCTCGAGATATTGCTGAAAGAGGGGGACGCCGAGAAGGCGGCGGCGCTCGTGCGCGCGCGCCTCGAAGAACTCAAGGCGGGGCGCGTTCCGCTCTCCGAGCTCGAAATCGTCACCGCGTTACGCAAGAAAACCAAGGACTACCTGATTACCAGCCCCGAGCTCTCGGCAGTACTCGAGGCGCGCAAGGCGGGGGTGAGCGTGCCTGAGGGCTCGGTCATCGGCTATGTCATCACCGCTTCC
>JBAZPG010000014.1:0-14514 GCA_041648335.1 Candidatus Micrarchaeia archaeon | reverse complement strand
GAGTAGAAGTAGGGGGTGACGTGTTCGCGTTCGTCCGCGCCGCGGGCTTCGAGCCAGGCGCGCTCGAGCGCGGCCGAGGTGAATGCTTCGGCGTCAAAGCCGCGCACATAGGCGCGTTCGAGCACGTTGCTCGCGTAATCCGCGTTCGAGCGCAGGAGCGCGCACGCCACGTTGTCCACGAGCACGGGGTCGATGAGCGGGCAGTCGCCAGTGATGCGCACCGCTGCGTCGAAGCCCTTTGCTGCAACGTGGAACCGGTCAAGCACATCGTTTTCGCTTCCCCTGAAGCAGCGCACGCCCAGTCGCTTGGCTTCCCGTGCAAGGACGTCGTCCTCCTTGTTGCCGGTCGTTGCAACGATTACTGCGTCTAGGGTGAGGCAACGTTTCAAGCGGGTCACAACGCGTTCGAGCACGCTCTTGCCTTGCACGCGCTCCAGCATCTTGCCGAGCAAACGCGTCGAGCCCATACGCGCCTGCACGATTCCCGCGATCCTCTCGGGGCGCGCCGCGACGCGCTTCATGTAATTATTCCAGCCTTTTTCTCCCGAAGCGCGCGAATAACCCGCGTTCGAGAAAAGGGCGTTCGAAGCTGCGTTCGATTTTTTTACTTCCGCAACGAGTGCGCCCACGTTAAGGTAACCCGCCTCGCGTTCGAGGAGGCGCAACGCCCGCGTCGCGTAACCCTTGCCGCGTTCGCGTTTGTCCACGGTTATGCTTACCTCGGCTTTTTTCTCGGCTATCTTCAAGCGCGCCACTCCAACCGTCTTGTTCCGCGAGCGGACGAGGTACTGGCGGGTGTTTGGGTCGTCGAGCGCGCGTTCGAACCACGCGGCGTGCTCTTTCAAGGTGATTATGTGCGAATCACGCGAGTTGCTGCGGGCGTCCGGCTGGTTGCGGAGGCAGAGCACGGTCCAAGCGTCTTCGGGCGCGCATTGCTTCAATTCAACTGCAGTGGCATCGAGTAGGATGCGGGCCACGCGTTCCGGGCCCTTGCCGTCGATTTTGCCCGCGCAGTTAGACGAGAGGCGCTCCCGTTCCTTCTTGTCCGCTGACAGGCGGCGGCAAGCCGCCTCGATTTTCGCTGGCGTGACTCGGTTGGCTGTGCCCAAGAACGTGCAACAACCCAGCTTGGCTAACGCCGCGCCGTTCAGCGTTTCGTCCTTGTTCGAGGCGATTGCAAGCGCGGGCGTAGCCGTAGCCACCGCCTCCTCGAGGGTCATTCCCGCGGTGCAGAGGGCAACGTGCGAGGAAAGCATCAGCTCTGGAACGCTCTTCGCATTCCTTATGACGCACGCCCCGGGCAGTTGCCGCGCCAGGGCGCGTATCTGTTTTTCACGGGGACACAGCGCGCCCACGGTTACCGTTACCTCGAGGTTCGGGATTTTTGCGAGCGCGCGGAGTGCCTTCTCGGTGAGCTTTGCCGGGTCCGCGCCGCCCATTGAAACGAGCACGCGAGTCGCGCTCGGGGGGTGAACGCGTTTGTTGGGCGGAGTGATTTTGTGGAAGGAGTAACCGAACCCGAAGAGCTTAACGGCGGTCGGCGCGTCGTACTTGAGGCTGCAGGCGTAAGCGTGCCCGTTGTTCAGGTAATCAACATCAAAAGGGACGCGGGGGGCATAGTCGTCTATTGCCGCGAGCACGCGGCAGTTCTGCCTCAATTTCCGGAAGATGTTTTTTTCGGGGTAACGCAAATCCGTGACAATCAAGTCCGCACGCGCGCCCGAGTAGTCCCGCACGGTTTCGCATTCGTAGCCCCGTCGTCGGATTATTTCCGCTGCTGCCGGGTCGCGGGTTTGGAAGCACACCTTCGAGTCGTGCATTTCGCGTGCGAGGGTGAAACAGCGCGAGAGGTGTCCTAGGCCGATTGTCTTGTTGCCTTCGGCAAGGAAGAGGATGCGGGTCATTCCAGGTGCCCCCGTTCGAGCGGAACGCCTTTCCCGATTGCCTTGGCGGCGCGCTTGCCCAGCACTTCGCCCCAATAACGCGGGTGGAGTCCCGGCGGGTTCTTTCCCGAGCGGAGGACGCGCACGTTCTCCTCGGTGAACCGTTCCCCGGCGCGCACGTTGCGTACCGAGTAAATCCAGCGCTTGGCGAAAGCCGCGAGTTCGCGCTCGCTTGCGGTCAAGCGTTTTACCGGAGAGCCGAGCGTTGTTTTCGCGTAGGGTTTGGATTTCACATATTGTTGTTTTTGTTTCGCGGTCAGTTTGTTTACCCGGCGGACTTCCTTCACGAGTAGGGTGAGTTCGTCGGGTTCGATTGCAAACGCGTGGTCCGGCCCTTTCCCTTTCGCGCGCGCGAGGGTGAAATGTTTTTCGATTATTGTGGCGCCGAGGGCGGCGGCGAGTCCGGGTGCCTTCACCGGGTCCGCGGAGTGGTCGGACAAGCCGTACGCAACATTGAACGCTGTGCCCATCGCCTTCATTGCGAGGAGGTTGGTGTCCTTTAGGGGCGCGGGGTAGGCTGCAACGCAATGCAACAACGCGAGGGGCGGATTCCCGTTGCGTTCCACGGTTTCCACTGCCTCGCGGACTTCCGCGAGCGTAGCCATGCCTGTGGAGATTATCAAGAGCTTGCGTTTGCGCGCGAGGTGCGCGAGGAGCGGCAGGTGCGTCAACTCGTAAGAGCCGGTCTTGTACGCCTGCACGCCCACGCGCTCCAACGCGTCAGCGGACGCTTCGTCGAACGGGGTGGACAAGAATAATATGTTGCGTTTGGCAGCGTAACGCGCCAGGCGGGGCAGCCACGAGTAAGGCATTTCCATTTCCTTGATTATCGAGTAAATCCCCTTTTTGCGTCCCAGGTATTTCGCGTTCCCGGCGTTCTCTGGGTAGAGGTGGCTGGCGCGGAACGTTTGGAATTTCACCGCGTCCGCGCCCGCCCGGGAAGCGGCATCGATTAACGCGCACGCCTTTGCGTAGCTGCCGTCGTGGTTCGAGCCCGCCTCGGCTATCACGAAAGTGCGGTTCGGGCCGTATTCCTTGCCCGCTATTTTCATGGTTCAAGCCGCCTCGCGGAGTTTCTTGGCGGCGTATTCCTGTTCTTCGCGCGCCAAGCCGGGATACATCGGCAGGGAGAGTTCGCGTCCCGCCTCGCGCTCTGCAATCGGACAAGAGCCTTTCTTGTAGCCGAGTTTTTGGTAGTAGGGATGCAGGTAAACCGGCAGGTAGTGCACCTGGACGCCCACGCCTTGCGCGCGCATCGAGGCGAAGACGCGGTCGCGGTTCGCCACGCGCACCGGGTAGAGGTGCCAGGCGTGGCGCGCGTATCCCTTCTCCGTGGGGAGCGTGACGCGCGCGTCGTCAATCAGCATCGGGTAGCGTGCGGCGATTTTGCGGCGTTCGGCAACGAACGCATCCAGGCGTCCGAGTTGGCTTAACCCTAGGGCGCACTGGATGTCCGTGATGCGGTAGTTGTAACTCAATTCGAGCATGGCGTTGTACCAGGCGGGTTTGCCTTTGATGTTCTTGGTTATGCCGTGGCTGCGCAAGAGGCGGCAGCGTTCCGCGATTTTCCCGTCGTCAGTTACCACCGCCCCGCCTTCCCCGGTGGTGATGTGCTTCACAGGATGGAAGCTGAGCGCGCAGGTGCCCCGTGAGCCTATACGCTTACCCTTGTATTCCGCGCCCAACGCGTGGCAGGCGTCCTCGAGCAGGAACAAGTCTTTTTCCTCGGCGGTTTCGCGGAACGCATCCAAGTCGCACGGGTGCCCGGCGTAGTGCACGGGCAGCAACGCCTTCGTCTTGCGCGTGACGCGGATTTTCGAGGCATCCAAGTTCATCGTTTCTGCTTCAACGTCCGAGAAAACGGGTTTCAGCGAGTTATATAGGCAGGCGTTCGCGGTTGCAGCGAAAGTCACCGGTGTTGTTATTACCTCGCTGTTCTTGGGTAGTTGCGCGGCTGCGAGCGCGAGTTGGAGCGCGGCGGTGCCGTTGGATAGGACAACGCAGTGTTTTGCCCCGAGTTTCTTGGCGAGCGCGGACTCGAACTCCTCCACGAGGGGACCCTGGGTGAGGAACGCGGAGCGCAACACGCGCGCTACCGCCGCAGCGTCGTCGTCGTTCACGTTCTGCCTGCCGTAAGGTATCATTTGTTCACTCTCTTTTCAGAAATTTTTCTTCCATAGTCGGTGATACAATAATTTTTTGGTTTGCGTCCAGCCTTCAAACAGTTTGTCTTCAACGAGTAAATCAAAGTAAAGTCCTTCGAACCGCTTTCTTGCAAGGTAAATGAAAAATAAATCCGGATACCGCCAAACTTTTAATCCCTGAACAAGGTTGCCGATTGTTTTATCGTCGTAGGTGTTATATCCCACTTGAGTGCAGTAACTTATAGCCTCCAATAACCGCTTGTTTTTCTGCCAGGGCTTTCCAACAAAGCGGTTGGTGTATAAGTCCACAGTTTCCTTGCTTGCCCACTCCTCCAAACTGGTCGGCTCCTTGAATAATCCTTTTTTCTTAAGGTCCTCGGTGAGTTTGCTTCCAGGATAAGGGGTAAGTATGCTCATGGCGAAAAACGCATGCGGATTGATTTTCCTTATTTTTTTGGCTAGTGAAACTGTTTGCATCAAGTCATCCTCATCCTCGTTGGGATAACCTATAATGAAGCTATAGCCCGCGCTTATGTCGTATTTTGCCAGTTTTTGTGCGGAGTTCGTTATCTGCTCGGGGGATATGTCTTTGTCTATGTATGCTAACATTTTTTCCGAGCCCGATTCGGCGCCCAAAGTCATCGAGCGCAACCCGGATTTGTACAGCAACTCCAAATATTTTTCGTCTATTGGACCGTATGGTGCAAAATAGTTTACCCTGCATTCGCCGAACCAAGTGTATTCCGCGTCAGACGCGATTTTCAATTCTGCGAATTTTTTCGCGCGGTTGAAGTCCACGAAAAAATTATCGTCTATGAAATAAACATAGTCCAACTTGTACTTTTCAGCGAGTCTTTTTGTTTCATCAACCACTTTTTCCGCGGTTTTACTGCGGTAAACACTGTTTCCCGTTAAGGGATTCACGCAAAACGCGCATCTGTGCGGGCAGCCGCGCGACGACTGATAAGGCAAAAACCGCTGTGTTCCGGAGAAATATTGATTTAGGTCTATCAAATCATAGTCAGTTTCCGGTAATGAGTTTAAGTCCACAAATTCTGGACGCGGATTAATCTGTACTCCTTCTGGTTTTTTCTTAAACGCCAAGCCCTTTATTCTTGTTGTGTCAGTTCCGCGTTCGAGCGCGTCCAACAGTTCGCACAACGGTTTTTCTCCTTCGCCGTGTACCGCGTAGTCCACGAGCTTGCTAGCGGCAACTTGTTCCGGAAAGAGTGTTGCGTGGATACCCCCCCATACTATTGGAACATCTGGCAGGTTCTCCTTTGAAAACTCGCATATTTCGTACGCGTATTTCACGTCTGCGGTAATGCAGCCTACACCTATTGCAGACGCATCTTTACCTTCGCGGAGTAGCGTGCTCTTCCAATTTCGGTCTATTACTGAATCGATTATTTTGACTTTGCATCCTTTTTCCTTTAGAACACTTCCCAAAACCAGGTAATTTAACGGTATATACCTGGGATTCAGATCATTAAACGGTTTTACGAAGACGATTTTCATGAAAATCGCCTCAATGCCGTCTTATCATACACACCATATCTTGCCAGTAGGGCAGACACTCTCTTGTTTAGGAAGACATTAGAAAACAACACCGGTGATAACAACAGTGTGACAACCACATTGCCTATCACGTGGCTAATCGTGAACGGGATCTGCCCGATTAGCGCGTCGAAAAAAGTACCGCCAAACAGGAATGGAAATGCAATGGGCCCGGTTACGAAGTCAAAAAAAAGCGTTCCTGCTACGGACAACCCGAGGAACGAACGCAGATTGTTGCTTGGTTTAAGCCAAGTGAAACAAAGCGCCATAGTCCCCCAGGTCAGCATTCCTATAACTGTCCAAATGCCCACTGCGTTGCTCGCTAAGTCTATTACTGGATAAAACAACGCACCTAGCATAAACCCGTATTTTTTCTTCAATAGGGGCGCGGCTGTCGCCGTAATCAGCATTAACAGCGCGAATTGCCAAGCGAAATAAAACGACCATTCCATGATTTTTTCCTCCGTTGTGCGTCCATCAAGTTAATCTTGTCACTTGAGTATCCCGTTTCCTTCCAAGAGCTTGCGTATGCGCGCCTTGTCCACGAGCGCGTCCGCCGAGCTGTAGTGCTTGAATTTCACGCGCGGCGCGTTCTTGAGGTAGGGATACTTCACGGTTTCCTGGTAGCGGTCTATCTGCGAGATTACCGCGTAACCGTCCTTGAAGTCGAAGGCGCGCGTTGCCTCGTCCTCGTTTATCATCCACTCGTCGATTTTCTCTCCGGGGCGGATGCCGGTTACGCGCACCGGGCTCTTCGAGCGGTAGTGCTCCTTGAGCGCGTCAATCAAGTCGGTTATCCTGAACGCCGGAAGCCGGGGCACGAACAATTCCCCGCCCACGCCGTATTCCACCGCCTTCACGACTTGTTCGACCGCCTGTGCGGGGGTGATGAAGAAGCGCGTCATGCGCGCGTCCGTCAATGGCACCGGTTCGCCCGCCTTGATTTTGTCCGTGAAGAACGGTATCGCGGAACCAGTGCTCTCGGTGACGTTCCCGTAACGCACCGCGGTGAACACGGTTGCCGCGTCGCCCTTGCTGTAGTTGGATTCCACGAAAACGCGTTCCGCGAGCATCTTGGTGGCGCCATAGGTGTTGATGGGCGAGCACGCCTTGTCCGTGGAAACGAGCACCGCCTTTTCAACATTGTTCTCGAGGCACGCCTCGGCAACGTTCATGGTGCCCCGCACGTTCGTCTTGATCGCCTCGAAAACATTGTACTCTATCAAGTCGATGCGCTTCATTGCCGCAGCGTGAACCACGATGTCCGCGCCAATCGTGGCCTTCTTGACGCGCCGGTAGTCGCGCACGTCCCCAACGAAGCTCCGCAGGCGCTCGTCCTTGAACTCCTCGGTGAGCAGGTGGTGCTTGACTTCGTCGCGGCTGAACACGCGCACGCTCTGGGGTTCCTGCTTGAGTATTTCCGCGACAAGATGTCTACCCAGGTAACCCGTGCCTCCGGTAATCAACACTGTTTTTCCCTTGAAAACGTTTTTAGTTGTCATATCCCATTTCACCGTCCCGCGATTTCCGCGGCAATCCTCTCGGCCGAATGGCCGTCAACCTTGAACGCCTGCTCCCGCACGAACGCCTCAACGTGCGCCTTGCCCTTCACGGCTTTGGCGAGTGCACTCGCCAGCGCGCCGCGGGAGTAAACACCCGTCGCGCACCCGGATTCCACGAACGGGAGCACGTCGGGTTCCCCGCTCAAGTTCACTATTAATACGGGCTTTTTTAAAATCATGGCGTCCACCGCGGTGGTCGAGTTCCAGGTGGCGAAAGCGTCGCACGAGGCGAGGCACTCCGCCAGCAAGGCGTCCCGCGTGAACGCCGCGTTCGGCATGCACTTCTTGGCGAGCGCCGCGTCTTCCAGGGGGTGGAGCTTGACGAGCAAGGCGAAACCCGCCTTCTCCGCGCCCGACGCCACCTCGCGGAAAACTTCCGCGAGTTGGCGGGCGTGAGTCGGGCTGAACGCCCACGACGAGGTGAACAACAGCAACGGCTTGTCTTTGGGCAGGCCGAGGCGCCTCCTGAATTCCGCTGGTCTCGCGCGCTTCGCGCAACGCACCAACTCGTCGTTAGCTGGGTTTCCCGTGACGCATACGCGCCCCGCTGGAAAGTGTCCGTGTTCCACGAGCACGCGCTTTGCCGCCGCACCGTAGACCAGCGTCTCGCAGGGCACCGGACAGGCGAACGTGCGGGTGAACGCGTTGAACGCGTAATCCGGGTGCGAGGAATGGATTATGCCGTGCTGGATGCCGAACGAGGAAACGCCCGCCTTGCGGCAGGCGGTGATTGCTGCGCGTCCGTAAGGCCCGGTTTCGTACACCGCCGCCAACGCTGCGGGTTTTTCTTGGTTGAGCAGGTTGCGGAACGCGTTGAAGTAAAGCGGGTAACGGTAGAGGTAAGCCCACGAGAAGGCGTGGTTGAGGCGGGGTTTCACCGCGGAATAAATGTCGGAGTCCAGGCAGGCGAATGACGCCTTGAATTCTTTGTTCTCGTTGAGTTCGCGCCAGAGCGCCTCGGCTTTGCGTGCGTAAGCCAGCGCCCCGCGCAAGCCGTGCGGGGTGTAGTAAGCTTCGACGGGCAGCCAGCCGTTGGCAAGACGCACGAAGAGCGAACGCCACTCGCCTGTGAGCGAATAATCAGCGTCCACGCCCTTCCATTGCACTCCACGGCGTTCGAGTTCGCGGGCAACCGGCTTCACGTAGTGGTCCGCGCGGTTGCCTTCCGAATCCGGGCGGAGGGTGCGCGAGTGCGATAGTAGGATTACCCGCGCGCCTTTTGGCGAGAACGCCTTGAATGCTTTTCCAAGCGCGCAGCGCGCGCCTTCCTTGAGTGTTGCCGCGGCTTCGGCAGCCAAGCGGGCGAGCCAGTCCGAACGCGTTGGTTCGGGCGTTGCCTCGAATCTTATTCCGCGCTTCCGGCAGGCGGACTCGATTACCCCGCGCTCGGGGGCGTTCCCGCACTCGAAAACTACGAGTGAAGGTTTTTCTTTTTGGAGCAGGTTGTGGACTGCGTCCGCAGCCGCGACTGCGTCGCGGAACGCAATGTAAACCGAAGGCAAGAGCAGCCAGTAAAGGGATTCACCCTGGTATTCGAGTAGTTCGCGGAAGTTTTTTCCCCGCAGGAGCGGCTTGTCGCTCCATTCCTCGAGCCAGCTTATCGCGGATTTGTCCAAATCAGCCGGAGAGTGATACGACGAGAGGGACGTTGCGCCAGCTATCCCCGTGCGGAGCGAAACGATTTTTTGTCCGGTTTTCGGGTTTGCCCGGCTATTCGAGAATACCACTGCGTTCATTGCAAATTTAAGACTGCGGACGCGGTTTTAAAGCCGCACTTCGATGCCCGCCTCGCGCATCGCCTGCTTCACGTTGTTCGGGGTGAACTGGGTGTAAAGGAACAGGCTGGCAACCGAAGCTGCATCCGCCTTGCCTTCCCTGATTACGCGCACCACATCGTCTGGGGAACCCGCGCCGCCCGCAGCGATTACCGGAATGCACACCGCTTTCGCGACGCTCTCCACCAGCGCCAAGTCGTAGCCCGCCATCATGCCGTCCTCGTCGATTGAGGTGAGGAGTATCTCGCCCGCGCCCAGCTCTTCTAGGCGCTTCGCCCACTCGACGGGCTTCAAGCCGGTTGCCTTTGCGCCGCAATGCGAGTAAACCCCGTGTCCGTCCGCGGTGCGGCGGGCGTCAATGGAGGCGACCACGCATTGGGCGCCGTAAACGTCCGCGATTTCCGTGACGAACAACGGATTCTCAAGGGCGCGCGTGTTCACAACGACCTTGTCCGCGCCCGCGTTCAGCAAGTCGCGCACGTCGTCGAGCGAGCGCACGCCCCCGCCCATCGCGAGGGGCATGAAGCACTCGTCCGCGATCTGGCGCATCAACGCCAGCGCTGGCTTCCTGCCTTCGGGCGTTGCCGGGATATCCAGTATCACAAGTTCATCGACTTCACGGGACTCATACACGCGCGCCACGTTCATGCAGCTGCCGATGTTCCGCCATTCGGCGAAGCGCTTGCTCTTGACGACTATGTTGTTCTTGATGAGTATCGAGGGGATGATGCGCGTCTTCAACATTTAGGGCGCACCCCCGCATTCATTCAGGAAGTTCTCGAGCACGCGCAAACCCGCCTTCTGGCTTTTTTCGGGATGGAACTGGGTGCCCCACACGCTCCCCTCGCGCACGGCGGCGCAGAATTCCTCGCCGTAAACGCAGCGGGCTGCTACCGCGCGGGCGTCGGCAACAAGGTGATAGCTGTGGATGAAATAGAACGCCGCACCGTCGGGCACGCCCTTAAACATTCGCTTGTCAATTGCCGCGGCGTTATCCCAGCCAACGTGGGGCACCTTGAATTTTTTTTCGTCGACTTCGAAGCGGCGCACCGTGCCTTTCACCAGCCCCAAGCCGTTGGTTTCGCCGCCCTCGGTTCCCTTCTCGGCAAGGAGCTGCATTCCCAGGCAGATGCCGAGCAACGGCTTGCCGGCGGCTTTCCATTCGTGCAGGAACGCGGACCAACCAGCGGCCCCGAGGTTTTCCATTCCCTTGGCGAACGAGCCGACTCCCGGGAGGATAAGCCCGTCCGCGCTGTTAACTTCGGCGGGGGTCTTGACTAGGCGCGGCTCGGCTCCCAGGCGTTTGAGCGCCTTGGTAACCGAACGCAGATTCCCCATCCCGTAATCTATTACGCTGATTATCATTTCCAGTCAACTCTCACACCTTTACGTTGCAGCGCGCGAGTTCCTTGGGCAGCTCGAGGTGCACCAGGTCGCCTTCCGCGTTGCGTACGGGCTTGCCGTTCCCGTCGGTCTTGAATATCGCCGGGTTCGTGAACGAGTCCACCACGTCGTAGAACTCGCGTTCGGTCATCCCGTAGAATTCGATGAATTGTTTCACGCGCTTCTGGGAGAGCTTGCCGTCGTGCTTCGCCACGAGCGCGAGCGCCTCGTTCCTCGAGAGGCGCTTGTTGCGCACGTCAAGGCAGGCGTGGTCGGTGGTGCGTCCGAAGCCGAACTTCACGTACTTCATGTAATCGTGTATCGAGACAAGGTCGCAGTCCAGGTTCTCGTAGTTGGTGTAAGTGCCCTCGATGGGTCCGTCCTCCTTGACCGAGAACCCAAGCGGCTTGATTTTCTCGACTTGCGTGCGCGCGTCCCACTTGATGTAGTGCCCGAGGAACAAGCCGGTTACGCCCACGCGGCGTATTTCCTCGTCGGACGGGTAAGTGTACGGCAACAAGTCCTGGCGCGTCAAGCCCTCTTGTCCCACCATGTCGTCCACGCGGTTGCCGAGCAATCCCCCGAATTCTTCGAGCCAGCGGCGGTCGAGCACGTTCTTCTCGCGCGACGCGACGGGCCCCCCGTATTCCAACTGCGAATTCTCGCCCCATATCACGAGGGGAATGCGGTAGTTCACCGCGACTTGCACGGGAACCGTGAATATGCCCACGTGGTTCGGCCACTCGTGGTCGCCCACGGTCTTGAACGCGATGCGCCCGAGCTTCCGGTAAACCTCGGGGTTCTTCTTGAAGAGGATGAGGTCGACTCCCATCTTGCGGAGGTTCTCGAGGTTCCGCTTGCCGAGTTCGGAGGGAAGCGTGGGTTCGAAGGTCACGCACAACGGGTTCAATCCGTACTCCTTCTTTATGATGTAAACCTGGAAAGTGGAGTCCTTGCCCCCGCTCACCGGGATGATGCAATCGTAATTCGAACCCGTGCGGTCGCGGTGTTCCTCGATTATTCTCCCGAGTTCGGTGCGGCGTGCCTCCCAGTCGATTTCCTTATCCTTGCGCGCCTGCGAGAGGCAGGCGTCGCACACGCCCTCGCGGTCAAACGACAAGTCGGGCTTGGTTTCGGGCATCACGCAACGCGAACAGTAACGCATAGCAATCGGAAAGTATTTGCGTTGAAAGGGGATTTAAACGCGGCGTTTTGATCCAGGTTTATTGTTTGGGTTAAGGTATTAAACTCTCACGCGCGTCCTTTACTTGTTTCACCATGGAATACCGTTTGGAGAAAATAGGGCAAGTCGGGGAGTGGTGGGACCCCGCCCTGCCCGACAACGCCTCTTTCTACCAGACAACCGAATGCGCCTCAGCCCAACTCGCTTTGGGGAACGCCCGCGACGCCGCATTCGTTTCAGGATGGAATCACGGGAAGCTCGCTTGCCAACTCGTTGTTTACGCGGGGAACGATTACCCCGGCTTGTTTGGTTCCGGCGCCCGCTTGGCGTTCTTGGCCCCGCTTGCAAACAAGGCGTTGCGAACGGTTTGGTGGGACTTCGGGCCAGTGGTTCGGGAGGGCTACGATTACGTTGAATGCGCGAAGGGTTGCCTGGATGCGCTCGCCGGGTGGATTGGAAGCGCGCCCGTGAAGCGCGCCTCGCTTCCGTTGAACAAAGGCGGTGAATGCGATGCCTTGTTCGCTGCGCGCGGCTTCCGCGTGGCGAGGCACGCCACCGCAATCGTGGACCTAAACCCGCCGCTGGAAGAGTTGCGGGAGCATTACGGGAAGCGCTTGCGTTATGTTTTGAACCGCGCCGAACGCCAGGGCATAATCGTCAGCGAAGTCGGCGAGGGCGACTTGCGCGACGCTTACGAGTTATTTGCTGAAACCAAGAAGCGCGCGGGGGTTTCCGACCGGGGTTACGCTTACTTCGAGAGGCACTGGCGATTGTTCGGTTCGGGAAGGGGTACGACGCACGCATTAATCGCACGCAAGGACGGCAAGCCCGTTGCGTTACAATTGTTCTCTATTTTCAACGCGGCGATACTCCAAGGCGGCATCTCTTATTCGGATTACGCGGTGCGCGAAAAGATTTACGGGAACGACCTGCTCCAGTGGCGCTTGATTGAATGGGGCAAAGCGCACCATTGCGTTTCCGACGACTTGGCGGGAGTGAACCCGGACGCCGAGGGAAAGGAGGCGGGGATACGCGCGTTCAAGGAGAAGTGGGGCGAAACAATCGAATACCCGCTTTATTCAAAACCACGAAAAGGTGCGATTGGTTGGTTCGAACGTAGTGTCAAGGCGTTGGTTGCATCTAAACGAGAGAAGAAATTCCAGGAAAAAAACAAGCAAGAACAAGAAACTCCGGTTGAAACAGAACCCGTGGAAGCCAAGCACGAACCAATTGAATTCGATTCAGTTGTTCTGGATATTGCAATCGACGCGGTAATCAAGGACAACGAGGCGTTCGTCAGGGAACGCGGGGAACGCGCGGCGAACTCCCTGATGGGTGATTTGATGGCGCGCCTGGAAGGAAAGTGCCCGGGCTGCACGGCGTACGCGCGGTTGGAAGAGAAAATTCGGTTGTATCCTAAAGCTTGATTCTCGCACGGCAGGCTGCGAGAATACGGAAAGCATTACGGGCTAACTCGCGTGCGGTTGTCTTGTTCGTCTGGTAGAGGAACGCGTAGAACGCCAAAATGACGCAGGTTTTGAGCGCGAAACCGAATAGCTGGGGCGCCAAGAGGAAGGGTGCGCAGGCAACCAGGAAAACAACATAGTTTTTTCCGCTCTGCAAAAAGATTCCCTTGTGCACGGTTTTTTCCAGGTGCCAAATCAGTATTGTGGTTATCACGATGTTGCTTAACAGGAGCGCGAGCGCCGCGCCAGTGCCCTGGTAGGTGGGGACGAGCGCCCAGTTCAACGCCGCGAAAAGCACGACTTGTACGGTAGTCACGAGGGCGGCGAGGCGCGGGTTCTTGGTCATCACCAGGGTGGTGACACAAACGCCCGACAAACCCATTATCGGAACCGCGAGCGAGATGAGGCGGAGTATCTCGTTGGACGAGGCGTAACCCGGACCGAGCACGAGGTTGCTCACCAAATCCGAGTAATAGAACATCGCAATCGAACACGCACACAACACGAGGGTGAGCACGAGCGAGGTCTTCGAGAGGAAGACGGGGGCTTTGTCGCGGTTAGCGCTGATTTTCGGGGCGAGCACGGTGGTGAGCGCCGAAGAAAAAGTCAATGCGACGGTCGCGAGCGAATAAGAGATGTCGTACACCCCTGCAGCGGCAACCGAAGCGAGCGAGGCGAGCGAATAGCGGTCCACGATGCTGGACAACGGAATCACCACGCCGGGAATCACGAGGGGAAGGGAGAATGAAACGAATTTTTTTATCCAGGCGAGGCTCGCGCGGGCGCGGGGGATTGCGAAGGCGATTACCAGCAGGGCTATGCCTGCGGTTGCGAACGCCCGGCAGAGGAACACGGTGGTGCCGTCGCCTGTTGCGAACGCGGCGGCGAGGACTACCGCGAAGCCGGTCAAAGCGAACGCTGAGTTGAGGAGCGCCATGCGTTTGAAGTCCTGTTTGGCGCGGTAATAGAACAGGCACAGGTTGAACAATGCTATCGCGGCAGCCGAGGCGAATGCGAACCCGAATTGGAGCGGCGTCAAACCCGAGGCGGGTTGCAATAGGAAGTAAGCAGGCGCGGCTGCGAGGAGGAACAACGCGAGCGTGCCCAACGCCTCCGAGTAGAACAGCGAATTGATTTTGCGCACGTTGCGGGGCGCGTGGTAGTCGAAGCCGTTCTGGATGAAGCTGAGCACCGCCGCCTGGATGAACACCGCGGTCCCGAGGAGGAGCGCGAATGTGCCGTAGCCGTCCGGGCCCAAGAGGCGTGCGAGTAGCGGCTTCGAGATGAAGGACAAACCTATGACTAGCGCCGTGCTCGCGGACATTATTGTGGCGTCCCTGAACAACGCGTAGTTATCGTCCATTTCGCAAAGGGATTAAGTGCGGCAATTGTTTTTTAATCAGCGCACGGAAAACAAACTGGAAGAAAAATGCACAAGGAACAAAAATACGCGCTGGCGTTTTCCGCGGCAACAATAGCGGTCGCGTTCCTGCTTGCTCCA
>JBAZPG010000013.1:0-18527 GCA_041648335.1 Candidatus Micrarchaeia archaeon | reverse complement strand
GATGTCCGTGCTCCACGCGAGCACCGGACAGTTTGCCTGCGTTCCGTTAATCGTGAAGCAAGAAGCGTTGAACGCCTGGCTCGCGCCTATTGCCACGCTGGCGCTCTGCGGATTCAACGCGCACGAAACCGCGGTCTTGAAATCGTAAACAAGCACGTCCGCGTTGCAAGCGAACGACTCGATTTGGCTCGCGCCCACGGCAGTAACCGTTCCCGCGTCCGCGGTGTTGCCCGCGTAAAACAAAGTGGATTCGTTGGACGCCAGGGGGTTCACGCTTGCGCCCGCCACATCAGTCGCCCAGTTGAGCGCCGGGCAGTCCGCTGCGGTTCCGTTGGCTGCGTAATAACACGAAGCGTTGAACTGCTGCACGTTGTTCACGGGCACGAGCGCGTCCTGGGGCGCAAGCGTGCACGCGAGCGTGTTGGCTTCGGGGTGCGTGGCATTGCTGTAAACTTCAACCGCGGCGGCGCAGTGGAGCACGGAGTAATCCGCGTCCACGCTCCAGTTGCCCGCGACAAAGCCGGCGGTGAATTCACTGGAATCATTCGAAGCCGTGGGATTCATCGAGGCGCCGGGCGCAGTGGTGCTCCAAGCGAGCACCGGGCAGTTCGCCTGCGCTCCGTTCGCGTCGTAACAAGAAGAATAGTAGTCGAGCGAACCGTTGAACGGAACGCTTGCGTTCTGGGGGCCGAGCGTGCACGAGAGTGCGGTTTCGTTAGTGTAAACCGCGACAGCGGATTGGCACGAGAACAACGCGCCTTCAGCCGCGCCGTTAGCGTACACTACACCGTAACCCGCACGGAAGCCCGTGTGGAGCGTCGAGGAGGCGTTCGAAACCGTGGGGAGCATGCTCGAAGAAGGTGCAGTAGTGCTCCACTCGAGGAGCGGGCAGTTTGCCTGCGAGCCGTTCGTTGTGTAATAACACGACGCGTTGAACTGTTGCACGCTGTTCACGGGAACGAGCGCGTCTTGCGGCGCGAGCGTGCAACCGAGCATTGCGGGCGTCTGCGTTTCGTAAACGTGCACCGCGATTCCGCATTGGAAGACGCGCCAAGGGCTAGCTGATATGCTACCCGGGTTGGGCACGGGAGCCATGGTCACGCTTGCGGTGACCGTTCCGTTCGCCGGGAACGCGCCCGCGTAAAATGTAGTGTAATTCCTTGATTGCGCGGGAGTCACGCGTCCGCCCGCCACGTTGTTCTTCCAGGTAAGGACTGGACACACGAGGGAGTAACCGTCTGCGTCAAAGCAATCCACTCCGAGCGTCGCGTTTCCGTTGGTTTCAATTTCAAGGGCTTGCGCGCCGTCCACGGTCAGAACCGTGCAGTACGCCGCGGGCAGCGCCAAGTGGTAGACGCTCACGTGCGCCGAGCACGAGAACGCCTTTTGAGTGGAATTAATCAGGACTACGGTTACCGCCGCGTGCACCGAACCGTTCGCGGCCGCGCCGGAATACAGAGTAGTGTAAGCGCTTGGTTGCGAGGGTGAAACGCGGGAGCCGGGCAAGTTGTCCACACCCCAGGTGAGTATGGGGCAGGTTGCGGGCGCTCCGTTCGAATCAAAACAATTCGCCTGCAAGGCGAGCTGGGAGTAATCCCGGACTTGGAACCCGTTCAACGGAATCAAGCTACCCTGCGGGGCTATTACGCAGGAAACCGCGGAAGCGCGGGGAACAAACAAATCCTTTTTCTTTGCCATCACGTCCCGGATGCTTGCGCTCGGAGAATATATCGAGCTTGAACCGCCCGAAGAAATCTGGGTGGGCGCGCTTGCGGGTTCGCTTGAAATCTGCGAGGAGTCCCCGCTTGAAACTGCGGAATGCGCTGCATCCGATGCCAAGTCGCCTTCCGCGGCTATGCAAACGGACAGCAAAGCCAAAGCTATGAAAACTACTATCAAACGGTTCATTAGTTCAATCCCACCGCTAAGAGCTTGGAAACCCGACTATAAAAACATTGCCTTATTTATAACTGGCTAGTTGTAACAAATCAGCGTATGTAGGATAAGTCGCTCTTCTGGGTCTCGATTACCGGCACCGCCTGCTGCTGTTGCTGGGGCTGCGCCTGGACAATCGACTTCCTGATCTTCTCGGCGCGCTCCGCCACACCCTTCAACGGTATTTTCGCGCCAGCGAGCGTGGAAATTATCTCGACAAGACGCTTGGCGCCGTCCGCATCAATCTGGCTCCCGTTCGTCTCCACGAGTATGCACGCGCCCTCCATCCCCACCACGGGCGCGAGCGCGGGCACGAGCCCAGCCATCCCGATTATGGGCACCGGACGAAGCGGCTTCTTCAACCCGCACTTTTTAGCGTATTCAGCGAACAGCTTCGGGTTCGACGCGGCGCAATAGGCATCGGGCTTCGCCTTCGGCTTCTCCACCGCATAACCCGCCATTGACACCGCGCGCGTGGCGCCGATGCGTTTCGCGTAATCCAACAACTTGAAAGCAACCTCGTACTGCCCCTCCACCGTAAACGGCTGCAAATCCCCACGCGCAAACAATACGTCGTTGTTTTTCACGCGGCAGTGGTTGATTTTAATCGTTAACGCCTTGAGGCGCCCGTTCGGCAACGCGATAGTCTGGTTCGGGAAATTCGGGGAATAAAGAGTGGCAACGCGTTTCGCCTTCAACTCGCGCGCCGCGTGGTCGACTGCGAGTTTGCTTACGAGCCCGATTCCAGGCACGCCCACTATGAGCAGGGCGTTCTTGTACTTGGCGTTAGAGTGTTCGACTATGCGGGACTCGTTCGACATTAGAGCCACACAATCAGAGGGTCTCGAGCACGCGCCCTAAGACTTTCGCGTGTCCGCCCCGCGACTTCGCTACCGGCGAACCGCACTTCGGGCAGTTCACGTCGCTCTTCGAGTCCCCGAACAGTATGACGTCGTTACCGCACTCGCATTGCACGCGCATGAACTTGCTCATTTCTTCAACTCCGCCTTCTTCTTCATCCGACCCGTAATCGTGCGTTCGTGCTTCTTCTTGCACACCGTGCACTCGAGCATTATCTTGTTCCGTATGCCCTGCTTCTTGACTTTCGCCTTGCCCTTCACCTTGCCGTGGTAACCCGCGAGCTTGCGGTCGTGGCGGCGCGTGCCCTTGGCCATCTTGCGGCCGGGCTTGATTTTCGAGGTAGTGACCTTGACTTTTTGCTCGGTGTGCTTGCGGCACGTCGGGCAATACGTCTTCTTCGTTTTCGGAACCAGCATCGTTTTTTCACCGTTTCTCCGCGGCGTTCCTCTTATAGAGGAACGCAGCGACTTTCTCGGGCAACTCGACTTCCTGCCCCTTAACGTAAGGACCGTAACTCGCGTTGTCGCTCCCAACGAATTGGGGCAAGTCCATTAAAATCCTTATTGATTCGCTCCCCTGTGCCGCCTTCGCAGCCCTGCACGAGTTTACCGCGCGTTCGCCGTCGTACTCCTTGAAAATCTCCACGAGGCGACCGTAGAATTCGCGTTCCTGCGTCGTCAAGCCTTCCCCGTCGAGGGAGCCGTTCGCCGCCTCCTTGAGCGCCTTGAGCACGATTTTCTTCTTGCGGCTCTCGAACAACCCGTTGAACACCAGCGCGCTGTTCTCGAACGCGCGCGCGTCCTCCAAACTGTATTCGCCCGAGAGGCACTCGCGCATGCGCTTCAAGTACGCGGAGTAAGTGTCGAAGTAGTCGGGCGGAAGGCGCTTGAGGTTGCCCGGGTCCGAGCGCTCCTCTAGCTGCGCCTTCCTCAGAGCCTCGTAACTCAATTCAGTCAATTTCCCGCCACCAAAAATCCGTTCTAATCTAATAACTTTCCCAGCCCGGCTTATTTAAGTTTTTCCCGAGCCCTTTCCGCATCCGCCGCGCCCTGCGCTTGAATTAAATACCCGTTTCCATAGTCCTTACTCATGGCAATCCGAGAATTAGCAACGCGCACTGGACTCCCAGTTAATGCCCAAAAGTCGCATAACGAGGCGCGCAAGACGCTTGGTCTTCTTAGAGATTCAATTAATTTCGAACCAACGGATGTCTGGCGTATATCCACCAAGATTACTTCTGTCGAAGGAGAACCAGAGAATGCACTAGGCTCGATAATCTTGCGGTTGAAGCCCGAACAGTTGGGCTTAGGCGCCGGTCCGGTAAAGCTGACTCCCGAAATGAATCGAGCAATGCGCGCCATTTCCCTTAAATGGGGTGTGCGTTATAGTCTGAAAAAGTTACGGACTAACGGCGAGCTTTCAGTTATGAAATCCGATTTCAAAATCCCCTGGTCAGAAAGTTTAACCGGCGTTGCTACTGCAAGAAAAAACAATTTGGTGGCCACACATTTTTCAGCAAAAACCGAGGCAGTGATCGGAATTACAAACGCCATAAATGAGCTAGTGCAACATTTTCGCAGTCTATAGTCTAATCTCAGATTTAATTTACGAGCTTTCCTTTTCCCGCGAGGAGCACCGCGGCTGCCTCGGGCAACTCGTTCTCGCCCTGCTTTACCTCGATTGTCTCGTTCGCGAGCTCGAAGCAAAACGCCTCCTTCGCGTTCACGCGTTCGGTGCGCCTCCACGAGAACGCTATCGCGTCCCGCAACGGGTCGAAGTTCGGCTTCGCCACCGTAGCCGCGAGGAAACCCGTGCTCCCGTGCAACGAATCCGGCAGGCGGATGAGGCGCGCCAAATCCAACGTGACTTGGGCGTCCGGTTCGAGTGAGTGCTCGCGCCGCGTCTCCTCGAAAACCGCCACCCAGAATTTTTCGAGTCCCGGCTGGAAGTCCCAGTTCCCTTTCGCAAGCAACGCCAGCGAGCGCTCGCGCTCGTTGTTTATGCGTTCGGCTTTTGCCTTTGACAAACCGAAGGCGCGCATTGATTCAACGGTTTCGAGGGCGGCTAGGGCGCGCGAGTAAAACTTTCCGTTCCACCCTGCGCTCGAGGCAGTCGGGCCCCTCAACATTATCTTCCGGTTGTCGGGCACGCGTTCGAGCAAGTCCTTTGGTCCCTTGATGTAATCGAGTAGGCGGCGGCGCGCTTCCTGCCCGAGCGCGCGCACGGCTTGCGCGCGCACGTGCACGTGGTAGCCCTTGCTCCCGCTGTAAACGAGCGTCACGTCCTGTTTCGAGAACCCGAAGTCCCCGGTGAGGTATTCCTCCACGAGCTGGCGGGCATCCTTGAGAATCGCATCCAAACACTTCCTGCAGACGATGGGGTTGTGCTCGGGAGAAGCGAAGTGTTCTTTCGGGAGGCGGGGCACGTCGAAATCGAACGCCAAATCGGCGCCCAGCCATTCCTTCGCCTCCATGGGGCGCGCGTCCGGGTAACGGTAAACCGCAGTGGAATACGAGGCGTAGAGCGGCGCCTGTACTGCGAAGTATTCCGCGAACTCGCGCGCGGAACCGAACGCCTTGTGCCTGTAATCGATTTTCTTCTCGAAACCGAAACCGTACTCGCGTTGCGCGTAATCCGGGGGAAGCGGCGGCTGCTTGCGGGTGTAATACTCCGCGAACTTGCGTTTCAAGTCCGTCTGAACCGCCTCCGCGCACATTTGGCGCACTCCGCCTCGTTCGCGAGGCCTTGGCTTTCGAGCGTCCGGCACGAGAGCATTATTCCCGGATGCTTGTATATCCAGTCAACCGTGGTGTGCGCCTCGCGCTTCGAGAACTCGTCCGTTCCTTTCCCGCAGCGTTCAGCGTAATCCTCGAGTTCCGCGAGGGCGCGCTCGCGGGGCGCCCCGTCCGCGTTCAACGCGATTGCGAGCGCCATCGCCCCGTAGTAACGCTTGCCTTCGGGAACGCCCGCGCGTATGCGCTGGATGCAGGGCAACGCATAGAGCGAGCCCTTGAACAGGCGCGCGGGTTTGAACGCCGAAAGCAACGGCTTCAACTCGCTTGCCGCGTGCGTCACCTCGGCGGGAATCTTGGCGCGGCTGCCTGAATAAGTCAAGAGGCGCGTTTCGAGCGCGTAACGCAACAGGCGCACCGCGCCTTCGCGGCCCAACAACACCCTGCCCTTGCTCACGTCTTCCCCCGCAAGGTTTCCGGCGTTCGTTATGAAGTCCAGCACGCCAACCGAGTAATCGTCCGCCAAGCTTGGCAACAATTCACGTGCTACCGCCTTGAATCCTTCGTCCTCTTCGTCCGCAAGCCGGCGGGCGTACGCTTTGGCGGTTTCGCGCGCGTACCTCTTGAGTGCGAGCGAGTCGTCGAGCGCGAAAACAAGGAGGCGGTCGAGTGCGTAGTCGCGCGCCGCGTTCCCGCCCGCGGGCAGGACGGGCTTGCGTTCGAGCGCCGCGCGCACGCGTGTCTTCGCCTCGTCCAGGTCGCGTGCGCTCACCCCCGCGTCCCGCAGCGACTTGCGTGCGGCTGCGAGGAAGGGATACCTCCCGGTCAAATCCTCTGCCAAATTACTAACCCACCGTTTAAAACGCGCGTCAGATTTTTTCGAACGCGAACTTGACGCCTTGGCTCGAACCCGTCCAATTCAACTCGAACGCCTTCACCGAACCAACGGTTTCCCCGAGTTCGGGTGTTGCGCTCAAAACGTCCGCGTCAAGTATAATGCCCTCGGCGTCCAACGCCTGCACTTGGGCGACTATCACCGCGCCTTTGGCTGCGCCGGCGTTCGTGAAAATGCATTCGCCCTTCAGGTACTTGGAGCCGTCCGCGTGCGTGCGCGCCTGCACTTTCCCGGGGACGAGCCCGAACCACGCGGCGTCCGAGAAATATTGCCCGTCGAGCGTGCATTCGACTTTCTCGCGCGCCCCTTGGAGCCCGAACACGAGCCACATCAACGCGATTATCACAACACCCAATAGCACGTAACGCGAGAACTTGGATTTGTCGTCCTTCTTGCCCGTGAGGAAGTCCGTGGCACCCGCAACGAGCTTGCCGAACAAATCCAGCCAGCCGGACGGCGTTTTCATCTTGTCGAGCGCCTCGCCCGTGGCTTCATCCCAATTCTTCTGGCGCTTGGGAATCGCCTCGAGCCCGAACGGCACGCCCAGGCAGGCGTCCACCTCGAACTTGAAGGTGTCCCCGGCTGCGTCCGCCCAGATGCGGTAGAACGGCACGTAAACCTTGCTCACAGCTGAAATCGCGACTTGCTCGGGCTTCAACCCGCCCACGTGCGCGGCTACCTTGATTGCGGCGACCTGCTTGACTTCGCTGAATGAAATGGCAGTGGGCTCGACTTCCGGCTTGGAGTCGCCGGGCGTCTCGCGCACCTTGCGGAGCGGGCGGTCGAGTATGGCGGGCACCGCGTCGCTCAACTCGCCGGTGAACGCGTTCAACGCCGTCTTCCCGGTGGGGCTCGCGCCGCCTTCGGCGAGCACGTCGAAACCGAACACCCAGTACGGGGTGTAAACGAGTTTTATCTCGTGGAACTCGTGCTCCCTCCAACCCCGCCGAGTCAACTCCTTCTGGATGGAGGCGAGGGCGTTCTCGGGGGTGAGGCGCGTTTCGAGTGCGGGTGCGTCCAGCAACATGAATAAAGTGTTGGCGAGGGCTTTAAAAAAAGGATTCGTTGCCTATCTCCGGTGTAGCAAGTACGGCCAGTTGGTTGCGTGCTCTTGCAAACCCAAATAGTTCTGCACCGCGTCCGCAATGCGTTTTTTCCCGTCCGAGTGCTCGTAACCCGCCCAAGCGTGTCCCCCGACGCCCTTGACACGGTTCCGTTCCACGCTAACCTTTCCCGGCAGGTGTCCTTCGTTCTTGAATTTCTCCAACAACGCGGCAATCGCGAGGTTCAAGTGCCTACACTCCCCGCCGTTTTCTAGGAAAGAGTCAAGTGAAACCTTTTCGTCGGGTTTCACGTTGTTTTCGCGCAGGAGTTCATCGACTTGTTCCGGAGAAAGCGCGGGAACCTTTTGTCTGACGGTATCGTAAACCGCTTCGAGTATCCTGTCCTCTTTTTCCCGGGGATTCAAGCTCTCCAATTGCGCCCGTTCCTTGGCGGCCTCGAACAACGCTTTCAACGCCGGACTGTCGTGCACCACGATTGCCTCGCGCTCGTTCGCCCCGAGGTAAACCCCGTTCAGTATGGGTGAATCGCGGGTTATCACGCGGCGTCCTAGGTAATACGGCTCGCCTTCGTAGAACTTTATGCGCGACCCTAACCGCATCAAGCCCAGCGGCGTTTTCCTGGCTTCCACGTTCGGCATTTGATTTAAATGCAGTTGAACCGCATAATAAAACCAATGCCCGCTCCAGAACGGATTGAAGAACGCCCCTCGCTTACCAAACTGTACCGCGAGGCGCGCGCCTCCCCCGACGGACTCCGCCCTCTCAACGAGTTCGTGAAAGCGAATCCCGAGCACCCGCGCGCCAACCTCTACCTGGCTAAGGCAATCCAGTGGTGGCACTCGGCGAACCGAACGGGAGAATTCCCAATGCACCCGAAGGCGCGCTTCTTTTTCGAGCGCTACAAGCAATTGACTGAAGAATTAAAAAAATAAGTTTGGGGTCGTCGGGGACTTGCGCCCCCGAGTCCTAAGGCGGTTAACCGAACAAGCTCGCCAAACCGGCGCTCGCTTCGGCTTCCTTTTCGGCTTCGCTCTTCTCTTCGACCGCGGGCTTCGCATCGTGCTTGGCCTCGCCTGCCGGAGCGGCTGCCGTCTGCACGACCGCAGCTTGCTTGATTGCGTCCTCGATGTTGACTCCGTCGAGTGCCGCGCAAAGCGCCTTCAACTTCGTCTTGTCCTCTTCAACGCCCGCAGCCTTCAAGACCTTCTCAACGTTTGCTTCGTTGATGGGTTGGCCGGCGGCGTGAAGCAACAAGGCAGCGTACACGTCCTTCATTCCACTTCACCTTCCTTCCCTTCAGGCCCAGACGCGGCCTCGGGTTCTTTAACTTCAGGAGTTTCAACGCCCTTGACTACCACTTCCAAGAGCCTCTTCAACGCGTTCGCCTCGCGGCACGCCTTCGTGACGATGAGCGGCGAGCTGACCTCGTTGTAAATCTCAGCGTAAACGCACAAGTTCACCGCGCCCACGTGCGCAGCCCCGAGGCGGGCGCGGAACGCGTCATCGTCGATGTCGAGCACGTCGCCCGGATAGAGAACGCCGTTCTCCCAAACCGCCTTCACGAGGAAGCCGATTTCGAACGGCTCGATGCCCAACTTCCCGAGGGCACCGGCAACTGCGGGCGTAATCGCCTCGCCTGCCTTCGCCACGGTCGAGTCGTTGGCAATGAATATCTTGGGTCCCTGGATGCGCGCGTTGATTTTCGCGTTCTTCAAATCCGTCAACGCGGGCCCGGGCGGCAGGTTCGTCTCGCCCGCGGGAATCACGATGTCCACCGGCGTAATCTGTCCTGCCTTCGCGAGGGTCTTGGATTTGTTCTGCTTGAAGAGCTTGTGGAGCGCGAACGCGTTCAAATCCGTGCACACGAGCACGGTGGCGTTACCAAAGTATTTCTCGAGTTCCTTGAGTTCGGGGCGGCCGGACGCCTCGATGGCGCGGCCCATTATCGTCAGGCGCGTGGAGTCCACGAGCACGCGGTCGGAGACCTTCTTCTTTATCTTGGAGTAGTTGCGCGCGGGGAGTCCCGCGATTGAGGCAACGCCGATTACCTTGTATTTCTTGAGGTCGCCGGCTATCCTTGCGACGAGTTCGGCTTTCTTCTGTTTGGATAGAGCCATGAAAAATCACTTGACGCGCACGGGCTTGCCCATGGTTGTTTTCACGAAAATCGACTTGAACTGGTGCTCGTTGAACTTCTTGAACAACGCCTCGAGCACGGTGCGCGCGTTCTCCGCGGTTTCCTCGGCGGGCATGCCCTCGTTCCCGATGATGCAGTGTGCTGCGGGGAGGAACTTGCCTTTTGTCTTAATCGAAATGGTGCGCTTGGCGCGCTCGATTGCCTCGCCCACGTTCGAGCTGGGCGGCAGTACCGACGGCATGTTACCGCGGAGGTACTTGCCGAGCTCTTTGCCCACCGCAGCCATGAGCTGGGGCACGGCGAGCGAGGTGTAGCCTTGGAGGCTCTTCGCCAGTTTGGCGTCCTTCGCGTAAACGGTAATCTCGGCTGCGTTGAGCACTAAGTCGGCGTGCTTCTTGGCTTCGACGGCAACCGGGCCGTCCGCGTATACGACGATTTTCGCCTTGCGGGGAACGAACGGGAGCTGGAGCACGAGGTTGATTTTGTTGTCGGGTTTCTTGAAGTCAACGCCCGTGAAGCCGATTGCGAGGTCGATGCTCTGGACGAACTTGCGTTTGCCCTTGCCTTCCTCTAGGCACGTGGTCACGGCTTTGACTAGGACTGGTTTTTCAATCATTTTCCACGAATCCCCTCCTACGCGCCCCCTTGCGAGAGAGGTAGTTCCTGCGGGATAAGCAGTCTTGCTCTATTCCTACTCACTTCATTGTTTAAAAACCTTTTTGAAAACGCGGGCTTTGCTCCTAACGGGGTTTTGGGAACAGACCAAAGAAGCAGGCCTGGAAGTTTAGGAGTAGGCTATTCAATTAATACTCTTTTAATATGGTAAATAGGTTATCTTTGTCTTTACCGAATCCAACCATAACCTGCTCAAAAAAATTTAATCCAAGTATTGGTGACGGCAAGTTATGCCTAGTACCCATTACTTTAAACGCAACTTTAATTTCTTTGGATAATCCATCTATTTTCAAGGCTATTTTTGGGGTAGTGCCTAAAATATCAATACACGGTTCGGGTTTACCACAAATTCCTTCCGCGCTTTCAGATTTGGACTCCCTTGAAAAGCCTATTTCTTCGTGACGCATTATGTCCGCGGACATAAAAGAAAAACTGGCACCAGAATCTATAAGACAATATAGGCTGCTCTTTGGAAAATCAACTGGAATAAGCGGGCGCGGCAATAGGGCATCAAATAAAATGAACGGAAATTTCTTCGAAGCCAATTAATGCGCCTCAATAAACACAAGCCATCTGTGGTTTTTTTGGAATTTTTACTAATATGCAATCAGTTCCGGTAGCTGCCGTTGCTGCTTTAGAATAGGAGGTAGAATTAGCAATTACGCCTTTGGCGGATATAGCTAGCCATTTATTTTTGTGTGTTTTGGCTAGTTTTTGACTGTTCTTTTGAAACCACGCAGACGCGTTATGAACTGCACTTTTCATTTAGAACACCTTATTTCGTAGATTATTTGTATATAAATACGCGTTGTGTTTGGTGTTCGTTACTAATTATTGCCAAAAAAAGGTTGGGGGCTTACACCCCCGTTCTCGAATCACTTACGCGGGTGGTTGATGCTCGCCTGCGCTGCTGCGAGGCGCGCGATGGGCACGCGGAACGGCGAACACGACACGTAATCGAGTCCAGCGAGGTGGCAGAACTCCACGCTGTTCGGTTCCCCGCCTTGTTCCCCGCAGATGCCGATTTCAACATGCGGGTTCGCCTTGCGTCCCTTTGCCACAGTCATCTCGATGAGCTGTCCCACGCCTTCGCGGTCGATTACCGCGAACGGGTCCGAAGCGAGTATCTTCTGGTCGAGATACACGTGCAGGAACTTTCCTTCCGCGTCGTCACGCGAGTAACCGAACGTGGTTTGCGTCAAGTCGTTCGTGCCGAACGACATGAACTCGGCTTCCTTCGCAATCTTGTCCGAAGTCAGCGCAGCACGCGGCAACTCAATCATCGTTCCAACCTTATAGTGCACGCGCTTGCCCTTCTCCTTGAACACGAGTTCGGCGACCTCGTTGATTATCTTCTTCACGAACACGAGTTCGCGCACGTCACCCACCAACGGCACCTCGATTTCCGGGAGCACCTTGATTTTCTTGGCTTCGCACGCGAGTGCGGCCTCGAGGATGGCGCGGACCTGCATGCGTGTCACGTCGGGGAGTGTGATGCCGAGGCGGCAGCCGCGGTTGCCGAGCATCGGGTTGACTTCCTTCAAATCCTCGACGCGGCGCAACAACACTTCTTTCTCCTTGAGGAGTTTCTCGCTCCCGCCCTTGAGTTTCAACGTCGTTATCTCGACGAGCAATTCCTCGTGGCTGGGGAGGAACTCGTGCAGCGGCGGGTCGAGTAATCGTATAGTCACTGGAAGTCCGTTCATCGCCTCGAAGATTCCCTTGAAGTCTTCGCGTTGCATTTCCAGCAGGTGGGAGAGCGCCTCGATGCGTCCTTTTTCGCCGTCCGCGAGTATCATCTTCTGCATCCACGGGAGGCGGTCTTCGCCGAAGAACATGTGTTCGGTGCGGCACAACCCTATGCCTTCCGCGCCGAATCCGCGGGCGCGTTTGGCGTCCGTGGGGGTGTCCGCGTTCGTGCGCACGCCCATCTTCCGGAAAGAATCCGCCCACTCCATGAATACCCCGAAGTCGCCTGAGAGCGCGGGCGGAACGGTTTTCACCTGTCCGAGCATCACGCGCCCGGTGCTCCCGTCAAGCGAGAGCCACGAGCCCTCGGGGAGTTCGTGGGAACCAATCGTGAGTTTCTTCTTTTTCTCGTCGACCTTGGCGGCGCTGCAGCCCGAGACGCAGCACTTGCCCATGCCCCGGGCGACTACGGCGGCGTGCGAGGTCATCCCCCCGCGTGCGGTCAAGATGCCCTTGGCTACCACCATGCCTGAAATGTCCTCGGGGGAGGTTTCGTTGCGCACGAGGATGACTTTCTCGCCTTTCTCAGCCCACGCTTGGGCGTCTTCGGCGTTGAACACTATGCGTCCCACGGCTGCGCCCGGCGACGCGGCTAAACCCGTGGCAAGTACCTTAAACTCCGCGGAAGGGTCGAGCTGTTCGTGCAACAGTTGGTTGAGCGAGTTCGCATCCACGCGGAGCACCGCGGTCTTCTTGTCGATTGCGCCCTCGTTCACCATGTCCACCGCGACTTTCACCGCGGCTTGCGCGGTGCGCTTGCCCGAGCGCGTCTGGAGCATGTAAAACGTGTTGTTCTCAATGGTGAACTCGAAGTCCTGCATGTCCTTGTAATGCTTCTCGAGCGTGTCGTAAACCTTGATTAGTTCCTTGTAAGGCCCAGGCAAGTCCTTCTTCATTTCGTCCACGGGCTTGGGGGTGCGTATTCCCGCCACCACGTCCTCGCCTTGGGCGTTAATCAGGTATTCGCCGTAGTGCTCCTTCACGCCCGTCGCCGGGTTGCGCGTGAACGCGACTCCCGTCCCCGACGTGTTCCCGGTATTCCCGAAAACCATTGCCTGCACGTTCACTGCGGTGCCGATGTCGTCGGGAATCGCGTTCAGCTTCCGGTAGACCTTCGCGCGGGGAGTATTCCACGAGTCGAACACCGCGTGGATTGCGAGCTCCAACTGCGTGAGCGGGTCCTCGGGGAACGGCTTCTTGGTTTCCTTCTTGATGAGCGCCTGGTACTCCTTGACTATCTGCTTCAGCTCTTCCGCGGAGAGTTCGGTGTCGTTCCTACCCGTCTTGTGGGCTTCGAGTATCTCTTCGAAGTGCTCGCGCTCCACGTTTAACACAACGTCCCCGAACATCTGGAGGAGGCGGCGGTAGGAATCGAAAGCGAAGCGCTCGTTACCCGACTTCTTCGCGAGCCCCTTCACGGTCGCGTCATTCAACCCCAAATTGAGAATCGTGTCCATCATGCCGGGCATCGACGCCTTCGCGCCCGAACGCACCGAGACGAGCAAAGGATTCGCGGCGTCCCCGAATTTTTTCCCGGTTTTTTCCTCGATTTTCGCCAGCTTCTTTCGTGCCTGCTCCATCATGCCTGCGGGTTCCTTGTTCCCGTTCGCAATGTAAGCGCGGCACGCCTCGGTGGTAATCGTGAACCCGGGTGGCACCGGCAACCCGATGCTCGTCATCTCGGCGAGGTTAGCGCCCTTGCTGCCCAACAAGTCCTTGTCGAAACCCTTTTCCCCGAAGAGGAAAACCCAGTCACTAGCCATTCTTGCATTTCACCTTTCCTTGAATTCGCGCGGGCTGCGCGCTCGCGCGGGATAAACAACGGATTCACTTATTGTCCGCGGAGTTTTAAAAGGTTTTTCAGGCGCGCTCGCGGGTGTGCAATGAAACAATAAAAACAAGGTTGGCTACTTGTTAGTTATGAATGCTGTGTTGAGGAGCGAGTTAATCGAAATCGCCCGGGAACGGATTCCGGGTTTGGATGTCTCACACGATTTCGAGCACGCTCTCCGGGTGTTGTCGAACGCCGAGAGGATAGCTCAAAAGGAGGGCGGGGACTTGGACGTACTCGTTCCCGCAGCCCTGTTCCACGATTTGGTGGTTTACCAAAAGGACCACCCCGATACGCACAAGTCGCAAGCGGAAAGCGCGGCTGCCGCGGAAAAAATACTTTCTTCTCTTAACGGTTTCACCAAGGAAAAAATAGGGAAAGTCAAAGCCGGTATCTTGGAGTGCTCGTTCAGCAAGGGGCTGCCTCCGAGTTCGTTGGAATCGAAAATTTTGCAGGACGCGGACGGCTTGGAGGCAACCGGAGCAATCTCGGTGATGAGGACTTATTCTTCAACCGGACAGATGAAGCGCCCGTTTTACCACCCCGACGACCCGTTCTGTGAAAAACGCGAACCGCACGCCCCTGATTTTGCTTTGGACTTGTTTTTTGAACGGTTGTTGAAAGTCGCGGACCGGATGCACACCGAAACCGCGAAGAAAATAGCCGAAAGGAGAACCGCGTTCTTGAAGGAGTTCCTAAGCGAACTCAAGCTCGAATTGGACGGAAAGTGATTGGGTTGCGGTTCAGGCGCGCTCGTGCGCCCGCTTGATTACGCCGGGCTTGGGTTTGTACAAGTCGCCCTGGCGGAGGAGCTCGTCAATCATGCGGCGCGCCTCAATCGGGTCGATTCCGTACTCTGTCGCAGCCGTTACCGCGTCCTCCAACGGCACCAAGTCCGTCTTCGCCTCGAGTTCAGCGATTACGCGCACTATGGATTGGAGGCGGTCGATTTTCGACTTGGGTCTCCCGAGGTTTATCACGTCCGAGTCCAGCTTCCCAGTGGACTTGTCCATGAACACCTGTTCGAGCACGTACTCCTCGAGTTTTATCGCGCGTTCCGCGTCCTGTATCTCCACGTTCGAGCTCAACCGCATCTTGGCGGACGCCTCGGCTATGCGTATGATGCCCTCGATCTGGCGGGGCGTCACCGGGAAAGTGTTCGAGTTCTTGCCTATCTTGCGCATCTCCACGTAGAAGTCCTTGATTTTCTCCATTGCCGGGTCGGTTAACACGGGGAAACAAGAGCGCCGCGTGTAAGCGATGTACTTGCGGAGGGTCTCCTGCTCGATTTCCGGGATTATCGCGTGCCCCTCGGGCGGCGCCTCCTTCTTCGAGGCGAACTTGTGCCCCGCGAGTATGTGGTCCGCCATCTTGCGGTCGCGGGACTCGTCGATGGTGTCGCGAATCGTGAAAATCAAGTCGAACCTGCTCAACAACGCGGGCGAAATGTTGAATTGCGAAGGCACGTCCTGGAGGGAGTCGAAGCGCCCCATCTTGGGGTTCGCAGCCGCGAGCACCGACGTGCGCGACGAGAATTGGGTGACTATGCCCGCTTTCGCGATGCTTATCTTCTGTTGTTCCATTGCCTCGTGAATCGAACCGCGGTCCTCTTCCCGCATCTTGTCGAACTCGTCGATTATCGCGATGCCGCCGTTCGCGAGCACCATGGCGCCCGCCTTGAGTATCCAGCCCTCGCCGTCCTTGTCCTTCTCCGCGCTCGCCGTCAAGCCAACCCCGCTCGAGGAGCCGCCCGAGACGAACACGCTCTTGGGCGCCAAGTGGTTCACGTACTCGAGTATGCTGGATTTTGCGGTGTTGTGCGAGATGATTCCGTTGGCGATGAAACGCTTTGCCGAGGGTATTTCCACGTCGTAAACGTCCGCGTAACCCGCGCGCTTGACGCTCACCACGCGTTCGCTCAACTGCTTGCCCAGCTCGTGGTGCAACGCCCCGCAGTCAGCCACGAGTTTTTCCAGGCGCGCCTTCTTTTTCGCGGACTGGAAGCCAACCTCCTTGGCGAAACGGCGGATTGCCTGCGCGCGCCGGATGGCGAGGTTGCGTTCCACGATTCTCGAGTGCACCCCGAACCGCAAGAGCAGCATTTGCACGTCGCGCAGCAACTCGATTCGCGCGGACTTGAGTTGCACCGCGCGCTTGCCGCGTCCCTTCGAGAAAACGCAGCCGTCGGCTTCGAACAGCCAGGAGAGGAACGCGGCTGCGACCGCGTTTCCCGAGCGCATTACCTCGTCGGGCACGCGCTTTTCGCGCAGGAATGCGAGGCAGCCCGCGACGTCGGTGTTGTTGCATTCGATTATCGTCATCGGTTTTTTGCCCGGGCGCTTTTCAATCCGCACGTGCGCCTCCAAAGCGAATTTTTCGTTGATGACGCGCGCGAGGCGCGGCACGAGGTCCTGTTCCTCGTCGTTAACGTCCATTGCGACGCGGGTCCGCGTCACCCAACCGTCGCCCACCACGTAACCCAGCAGGGCGGCGGTGTCCGCGTCCAACTCCACCGGGAGGCGCGCCTTCGAGCGCGGCCCGTATTTCCGCGGCGTTTTCTTCCAAAGCGTCTTGACGAGCGACTTCTTGCTGCAGGGTATCCAGGTTGCAACGGCGACGCGTTCGCCCGGCTTGATTTCGTCTAGTCGCTTCCATTCCCGGTTCATCCCGCGCACGGTCAACAACGGGTGGTTGAGCGTGCCTTTCACGCTTTTGCCGGATTCGGTCACGAGCTCGATTATTGCTTGGTGCGGGTAAGCGTGGAAGCAAGTCGCGTCCGCCTTCCCGTAACCCTGCCCGGTGAGCATGGGCTGCCTTATTTTCTGCAGGTGCTTCTTGCCCAGGCTTTCGATGCGCACGATTTCCCCGTTCCCAAGCGCTACGCGTTCCCCGCCGACTATGCAACCCGGGTCACCAACCAACAAAACGTGGGACTCGGCGCGCACGCGTTCGCCGTCCGGCATGATTTTGTTGGGTGTTCCCCCGAACATCTGTAACGCAATCGCCTGCTTGAGTTCCTTGTGCCCGTAGATGCTGGGCGCGATGGACTGGGTTATCTTGTCGAAGAGCTTGGGGTCCTTGGACAGTGCGAGCAGCTCGCGTTCTTCCTCGCGCGTAATCGTGATTTCCTCGAACTCGCGCTCGATTTTCTGGAGGTGGTGGACGTCGAGTATCTTCTGGTATACCCCGGTGTCGCGCTTGTCCTTCGCAGGACGCAGGCGTAAAATGCCGGTGACAATGACTTTCTCGCCGGGCGCGATTATGTTCGTCAAGTCGTCCTCCATCCAGAGTTCGACTTGGCTCGAGGTCTTGTTCCCGCGCAATTTTTCCACGGACTCCTGCATCTGCCCGCGCTGCATGTTGATGAACTTGCTGGATTCCTCGATTAGGATGAAGTCGCGGCGCCCGCACTGGCACGTCGCCGGCTTTTTCTGTTTGCCTTTCTCGTGCGCGGTCTTCTGGGTTGCCTCGCAGTGGATGCACTCCCACAACGCTGTTTTGATGAACGGCTTGATGTCGGTAATCCACGAGACCACGCCTTCCACGCGCGAGAGGCGGTCGAGCTGTTCGGCGCCCAGATACTCCACGCTCACGTCCGCGGTTTGCGGGAGGCTATAGAAGCGCACATGGCAGTCCACGGGTTTGTCGTCCGGGGTGAGTATGAGGTTCTTGACCGCGTCCTTGGCTTTCTTGATGTAGTCGTCCGGTTGCCTGAGCAAGGCGTCCGCGAGTTCGGGGTTGTACTTCGAGAGGCGCTGCCAGTCCGCGTTCAGGCTCCGCAGCTTCGGGTAGCCCGCCGCTAAGTCAGAGAGTTGCTCCGCGTAGGCGGTGGAGAAGAACTCTTCGAACGCCTCGACTTCGCTTATTCCACCCTCACCCCCCTGCTTTTAAACTGAGTTGAGTTAACCCGCCCTGCCCTTAAGCTTTTTCAGGGGTGCCTTCCGGTGCCCAACGGGGGCTTGCGGGGACTCCTTTTCGTCCGTTTCGCCGTCCAACTCTTCCTTTTGCCGTTCCCGATATGCCCGCGACAGCTGTTCGGCTATGCGGGCGTAATCATTGCTTTCCACCCTGTTTTTCGCGAAGAGTTCCGCGATGTGGGTGAGCTCGAGGGGGAAGATTATCTTGGTTGCCTTGCCGTCGCCTATGCGTTTGAGTGTGTCAAGGTAGAGGTAGGCGAGGGTACGGTCGCTAATCTTGCTCGCGGCTTCGTTAACGGTTTCGATGCCTATCTTGCGGGCTTCCGCCTCGGTTTCGAGCTTGCGCTTGTAGTCGCTCGCCGCGCGGCGCTTCTGCATCGCATCCGCGAGCCCCTTCGGGAGCTCGACGCTCTGGATTTCGACTTTCTTTATTGCAACGCCCCACTGTTCCTCGGCGTTCGCGAGCACCCCGTGAAGTTCTTTCGCAATCGAGTCCGTGCCGGCTATGACGTCCTCCACGCTCAGCTTGCTAATGGAATTCCGTATCTGCGAATGCAACAATTGTGTGAGCGCCTCGCGGTAGTCCTTGACTTCCACGACGGACTTGTAGGCGTCCGTCACCTTGTAGTATACCACCGCATCTACTTTGAGGCGGATTTGCTCTTTGGTTATCACGTCCTGGGGGTGGATGTCGAGGACTTGGGTGCGCAAGTCCACGCGCTGGACGGACT
>JBAZPG010000012.1:0-21132 GCA_041648335.1 Candidatus Micrarchaeia archaeon | reverse complement strand
CCTCCCGCACGGTCAAATCCGACACCGGCACGGGCAAAGGGGCTAGGAAAATGTGCCGCTCGACTTTATCCCCGTAACGCTCGTTTTCAATGACTCCAACGAACTCGTGTTGCCCGAGCGTTAAACCCAGCTCTTCTCGGACCTCCCGCACTGCGGCTTCTTTTGGGGTTTCTCCTTCCTCGATGTGTCCCCCGAAGTAACCCCACTTTTCCCCGTAAGTGCTGATTCCCGCGCGGTTCTGCAACAAGATTCGACCAGCGGTATCGTAAAAGATTATCAGCGCGACTCGTTGGAGTTTCAAGAATCCTCCCTCTTCTCAACTAACTTCATCCACGGCGTCTCGCCTCGGGTAATGAAGGGCTCGATTTTGTCCGCCGCGCGCTTGGGGACTACCCCTGATTCGAGGTCCTTCGAGAACGCGAAACCGTCGAGAACCGAGTACTTGTCGAAGACGCCTTGCTCTTTGAGGAGTTCAACGAAACGCAAGTAATCCGGTGTGCCTTTGGGGGGGAAGGTTTTGCGGGGGTAAAAACGGATTATTAGTTCGGCGTCGCTTCCCTTCAATCTGCCGTAGTTTTCTTTTTTGCTTAACTCGATTACCGCGTCTTTCACGAGGGTGAGTTCACTCTCGATTTCCGCCTTCTTCTCCGATAATTCAGCGTATTTGTTCACGAGTTTCACGCCTTCCTCGCCCTTATAGCGGTTGTCCGCGATGCCTTCCACCCGCAAGAGGTGCTTCCACTCCGGACACAAGTTCTTGTACTCACACCAGTCACACAGCGCCCCACGCTTCGCCGGGAATTTATCGGTTGCCGTAGCCCGCTCGATGTCGTGAATCAACTCTATCGTTTGCTTCTTTAGTGCGTCAAGGTGCTCGGGTTCCCGCTTCGAACGGATTTCCTTGTCAAAAGCAAGGTAGTGCCAGACGAGTTCCACGCTCGTAGCGTCAGGCCACGCCTGCTCCACCCCGATATGGTAAAACGCTAATTGTTTATTCTTCTCGAAGTCGCTCGGCTCGGGAACCCGCATCCCCGTCTTGTAATCGTGAATCTCATAATGCCCCGGCGTTGTCTCAGCCAACCGGTCGATATACCCCTGCAACTTATAGCCGTCCCCCAAATCCACCAGGATGCGCTGCTCCAAACCCAATGTCTTCTCAGTATCAAACGGGGCGTAACGCGCGTAATAGTCAACGAGGCACTTCTCGCCCAGGTTCTGGTAATCCTTCGGCTCGAAACCCTTTTTCACTGTTTTAATCTCTTCCCGCCACTCGCGACGCCAAGAATTATTGAATTCCGCGAGCAAATCCTCGAGGGGCAACTCCTTCTTCATCTGCGCGTTCTTGTATAACCATTCGAGGGCTTCGTGCACTCGCGAGCCGGTGAACGCTTCGATGGACTCGAATTCCGGTTCGACCTTGATTTTCTTGACGTAGTGGTAGTCGAAGTGCAAGGGGCAGTTCTCGAAACAAGAGAGGCGCGAATGGGAGTAGAGCATGAAATCGTTTAGGGAAGCGGCTTTTTTAGGGGTTGCGGGACGTCGCTGCCGGTGCGTTCGCCGCGATTACCAACCCGTGTTCCACGCCGTCATAAAACGCCGGACTCGACTGAGCCAGCTTGTGGTAATCCGCCTCGCTGAAGTAACTGATTGAAACCTTCCTTCCGGTTGCCTTCTCCACTTTTTCAACGGTTTTAGCCAGTTTATCCGCTGCCCCGCGCTTGTCGCCCGTGACGCAAGCCAAGTCGAAATCGCTTTCCTCCGTGTCCCCGCCGGCAGCCGCGCTACCGTAAAGCACGAGTTTACCCGAACCCGCGACTGCCAGGGGCAGCAACGCCAGGCAGTTCGAGAACACTTTGAACGAGCGGGTGGCGGCGTTCGCGAGGTTGGCGCGGTAAAACTTCATTTTGCCCTTCTTCTCGCAAGAAACGAAGCCCTGGCCCGCAAGCGCGTTAAGCGCCGTTGAAGCCGAGCCAACGCTCAAACCCGCCTTTTTGGCGGCTTCGTTCGAGTAAAACGAGGTTTTGGGGTTTCCCGCCAGCAATCCCAACAGGGTTGTTTCCGCCCCGGACAACACTTTCAATTTATTGAACATATGTTCAATATATTGAACGATTGTATTTATGGTTTTCGCCTCCGTTGCGAGGACCGCGTCCGGGTTAAAAAAAGGTTCTAGAGGTGCTTGCCGGTGCTTTTGGGCTTTTTCTTGTACTTTTTGTAGAGGAACTTGTAATCGGATTCCTCGGCGTCCGTGTAAGCCAAGTGCGGGCAATCGTTTTCCAGGCAAACGTAATTCGGGCGGCTCTTGCAATAGCCGGGTTTCCTTGGAACCCGATAATTCGGGTCGTAATCCTCGTTTTCGATTTTTTCAAACGAACCGTTTTTCAACCATTTGCACCTGTGCTTGCATTTTGCATCGCTCACCTTGCGCATGCAATACGCTTCGAGTATGATGTGCGTCCAAAACATGTGTTCGTTCACTTCTTTTTGTAACCGAAGAGCTTGTCGTATTTCTTGTGGTCGAGTAAGTTGATGACGAAGCAAACCACCTCGATCTTGTCTCCCCTCAAGGTGTAAATCATCCGCCAATAGTTCGTCAGTTCTACCCTCCACAAATTCGTCAAACCGTATTTTTCAACCAGTTTTTTCGGCCAGCAATCGCGTGGTATTTTGTCCCCGTAATCCGGGTTGGCTTTGAGTAACTCGCTTTTTTTCTGGATGGAGTTAAGCAACTGCATTTCGTCAGAGTTTTTCGCGCCTTTTGCTTTTTGTTTGCCGACGATCTCGTTTAACTTGTTGAATTCTTCCTCGGCTTCGTCGATTATGAAAACTTGGACGCCCGTCACAGTCGTATTCCCCTCTTTTTCATGGCTTCGATTTCGGCTCGAGGCGCGAAAATCCAGACTATTCCTTTAGTCGTTAGGAGTATCTTGCCGCTTATTTGAAGGTAATCGAGTACGGTTGACAGCGTAGAGTGCATGACTTTCCTCGGCAGCCTACGCTTTAGTTCCGCCAAGCCGATCGGCTCGCCGGCGTTCTCCAGGGTTTCCTCCACCATTAACACGGTGTTCAGCGTGGGCGCGTGCTCGATTTTCTCCAACAACATTGACTTCTGCATAGGTATAAGTGTATGCCTAAAGGGTATATATGTGTGCCTATATTCAAGTGTTTTCGGGTTGGCGCTTTCCAAATCCACAGGAGCTTCCATGTGCTGTGGAGCGCGCTTGGGTTAAAAAAAGGTTCTAGACGTGGTTGCCGGTGCGTTAGCGTTTGTTTATCCTTGCCTTGATCGTTTGGATGAATTCACGTTCGTCACCCTTCAGCCACAACCGCTTTTTGGAGGCGTTCTTGAAGAAGCCGCCCCTTGCCTTTGCGGGCAGTTCGCCCGGCGTCCAGTGAATCCAGTTGATTTCGCGGTTCGCGCGCTTTTGCAGGCGCCCGAACGCTGCTGCGAGCGCGTCGTCCCCCGCGTCGCCGACCACGAGCACGTCCACGTCGCTTTTCTCGCCGTAAGTCCCGTTTGCGAAGCTCCCGTAAACGAACGCGTACTCCACGCCCTTCGCGTTTTCAAGCGCCGCGGCGAGCCCGCCGAGTACCCCCTCGGTCTTCAGGTACAATCCCCGTAGTTCCGCGAGGAACGGGCAGGCGGCATTCGCCTTGAAGAGCACGAGGTTACCCTTTCTTTCGCGCGCTAAGACGCCCAACGCGGTCAGGTTGTCGAGCTCGCGCTTCGCCTCGCAAGGCGAGACGCCCGCTTTCGCGGCAACGCCCCGCAAGTGCAAGCCGTCCTCGAACAGCACCACGCCGAGCACCTTGACCTCCGAACCCGACTTCAGCAAAAACTCCAACATGTTAAATTTAAGTTAACGAGTGTTAATTTAAAGTTAACGGTTGGTTTGTTAGTGGATGAATCCGGCTAGGGATTAAATTGGTTCGCAGGCGTGCTTGCCACTGGCTGGCTAGGGTTTGCCCCGCGCGTTTGAACGAACGGTTTCTAGCAGCTTGCTTCGACGATGCAGCCGTCCGAGCCGCTCACCCAGTTTATTGGACCGCTGTCGTCGCCGATGCATTCCTCTACCGCGTTGATTATGCCTTGGCTGGGCAAATCGCAGTCCGGTGCCTGGCTGCCCGTAATCTGCTCGAGAGCGATTTCCGAGATGGACTTGCACTCGTAGTCAGTCACGCAATCGTGGCTGTCGTAGTTCTCGCGCATCTTGCTGTCGCCGTCTTCCTCGCAGTCGTCGTATTCGGCTTGCGTGGGTGATTCCACGTAGTTGCAGCGTATGAAGTCAATGCATTCGAGTAACGCGGATTCGCCGGACGCCTTGACTGCAGGGGCGCGCGTGAGCCTCCAAGTCGGCATCGTTCCAGCGTCGGTCGGCCAGTCCTCGTCGGTTGCAATGTAAACCGTTATCGAGTACGGCGCGGTTTCGGTGGGTTTGGTGGCGCACGCGATTACCGCGTAAGGTGAACCCTGGGAGTACAATGCGAATTCGGTGCACGGTATGACGCCGTCGCCCGCACCCTTGTTGACTATCGAGATGTTGCCTTTGCTTCCACCCAATAACGAGACGTCGTTGAGTAACAAGGGCTTCGTGGAATCCCATACCTCGCTCGAGGCGAAGTCAACGCCCGCCGAGGCGAAGAGTTCCTGGATGAAGTTCGGGATTATGAATGCCTGGACGGTTTTCGTTGATTCGAATACGAGCCCGCTCTTCTGGGTGAATTCAGTGGAGGCGAGTTCGCCGTCCTCGTAGTAATAAGTGGTTTTCGCCCAGACGGATTCGCTGTCGCCCATTTGCGAGCCGGTTACCGCGTAAACGCCGTTGAACGCTTTTTTGCCCGAGCAAACCGCTTCCTCTTCGAACCAGTAGGTTATCGTCGCCTTGAGTTCGGAACCCGAACCGAAGAAGTCCATGGTTTCGTACTCGAGTTCAATCGGGGTGAACGAAGGCGAAGGCGTCGGGGAAGGCAAGGGCGACGGTTCCACGCTCGGAAGCGCCGTTGGCGTGGGCGTTGGCGTTTCCGTTGAACCCAAGCAACCCGCGAACAACAACGCGAACGCCAGCAAACCGATGTAAACCTTGTTCAAAGCCACAACCACCTTGGAAGCATTAAAAAACCGGCTATTTTAACGGTTTGGATTGGCTCGCGCTCGACGGTTGATAAAAAAACAAGAAAAAGAACGGGGAAATCTAGATGTCGTAGGGCATTACGGTCTGGCGCTTGTTCTCCTTGGCGCGCACGATTGCCATGTCGAGTTTCTTCGCGACTAACTCGGAGACCTTGTCGTACGACGCGCCCGAGAAGCGCATGCCCTTCTTCTTGATGTACTCGCCGACGGCGGACTTCACTACTAAACTAGTTGCCATTCTATCCAACCACCTCTTGGTTAAACGCTTTGGAAGGCATTAACAAGGCGGGTTTAAAAGCGTTTTCGAGGCGCTGAAACAAGCAGTTAAAAAACGAAAACCCCCAAACCCTTTTGTTGCAGGAATAAGCGGCGATGGTCCAACGGTATGATTCGAGCCTTCCAAGTTCGAGACCCGGGTTCGACTCCCGGTCGCCGCACTAGCACGAACGATATGGGCCCGGCCGGATTCGAACCGGCGGTTTTCACCGTGTAAAGGCTACGCGGAAATCGATTCAAAGGGAATCATTTTCCTTGACGTCTTGACCGCTGGACTACGGGCCCATTATTTGGTATATGAGACGAGTAATACATTTAAAAGCCGCGTTTGGTTAATGGTTTCCAAGGTGAGTTACCGGATGCACAGGATTTTGTGGTTCAAGATTGGCGGCCGTCGCATGCACTTGCTCAAGCTCGCGGGCTCGTTCTTCGTGTTGGCGTCCGTGCTCAAAGTCGCGGAAGCCGCGTACAACATTTTCCTGGTAGTCGACAAAATCAACATGGCGCGCATGCGCCCGGACTTGATAGGACAGTTGTTCGGTTGGGCGATGGGTTCCCCGTACTCTTTCAGCGGAGAGGACATGCTCGGCGTGCTCCTCGGGCCCGTGGCGTCGTTCCTGTTCTGGCTCGGCATGGCGGTTGTCGCGTTGATGGTTTACCAATCCGGGAAAGTCGTGTTCCCGATTGAGGAATACGAAACCAAGGTAGCCGACCACCACCGCGCGCTCATCGAGAAGGCGGTTCGGGGTTCCAAGCGCAGGTAATTAGTTTTTTATACCTTCGCCTACCTATAGGTTAACGTTGATGCCCGTATTCTTCGGGTTTTTTACTTTCTAGGAGCGTGTTTGGTTAAAATGGGTTTAAGGCCGGCAAAAACTTGCAGGGAAGTCAAGGGACAAGCGTGGACTCGCACCTCCAGGCACAAGCCCCGCAAGAGTTTCATCAAGGGCGCACCCAACACCAAGATACGCCAGTGGCTCATGGGCACCCGCAAGCGCTTCGAAGTCGAAGTGTCGCTCGTTGCCTTGAAGCCAGTTTACGTGCGCGACAACGCCATCGAGGCGGCACGCCAGGCGGCGAACAAGTACCTCGAAAAGAAGTTGATGCACAACTATTACTTCATACTACTCAAGTACCCGCACTCCATCCACCGCGAGCACGCGGCGCTGGGTGTCGCTGGTGCGGACCGTATCTCTTCGGGTATGAAAGCCGCGTTCGGCCACCCCAAGGGGCGCATGGCGAAAGTGGGTGCAAACGAGAAGTTCTGCATCATTTCGCTCCGCGAGGCGGACGTGCGTGTTGCAAAGGACGCGTTGATGCGCGCCCGGCTCAAGCTCTCAGGTTACTATGACATCGTGGTGCGTGACATCCGGAACGACTCCGAGAACCTCAAGCGTCCGCTGGAGGGCACGGCAATCGTGAGTGTCATCGTGGAAGTCGCACCCAAGCCCGAAGCCGCACCGAAGGCTGCCGGCGATGCCAAGACCGAAGGCGTTACGCCCGAAGGCGAAGCGAAATCCGCCACGGGCGACGCCAAGGCCACGGGCGACGCCAAGAAGTCGGAAGCGTCGGGCAAGAAGGACGACAAGAAGAAGTAACTTTTCCCCTGAAACCCTTTTTTTGGGGTTTTGTTTTTCGTTCGAGCGCGAGCCCTTTACATCTTGTCGGGGGTTTCCATGCCGAGTGCTGCGAGCCCGTCCTCGAGCACGAGGAGGGTTGCCTTCACGAGGGCTATGCGCTTGGCTTTCTCGCTGCCTTCGGCTTTGAGCACCGGGCACGCCGCGTAAAAAGAGTTGAACTCGTCCGTAAGCAAGAGTAAGTATTCACAAAGTCCGTGGATTTCGAGGCTGTTGCACGCCTTGCGCACGACTTGCGGGTAAACCGCCAACTTGGCTATCAACCGTTTCTCTTGTTCGTTGAATTCGCCTTTCTTGAACGCCGCCACCCGTCCGGCTTTCTCGAGTATGCCCTTGCAGCGGACCGCGGAGTACTGCACGAATGCACCCGTGTGTCCCTCGAAGCGAACGGCTTCCTCGGCGTTGAACACAATGTTCTTTTCAGGGGAAACGCGGAGCAACGCGAATTTAACCGCAGCCAAACCCGTCTTCCCGGCGATTTCCTTCACGAGCGCCGCGGGGTATTTTTGGCGTTCGGTTACTTCCTTCGCCGCCGCGCCGGTAGCGCGTTCGAGCAAGTCATCCACCAAAATCACGCGTCCCTCGCGCGTCGAGAGCTTTCCCTCGGGGAGCGAAACGAGCCCGTAACCAACGTGCTTCAAGCGCTTCGCGTAAGCGCGCCCGAGCAACTCGAGCGTCTTGAAGAACTGCTGGAAGTGTAAATTCTGCGCCGAAGCCGTAACATAAACGCACTCCTTGAACGCGTGCCTCGCGAAACGGTAATCCGCCAGCGCGAGGTCGCGCGTAGCGTAAAGCGTGGTGCCATTCGAGCGCAGCAAGACGTAATTGGGCAATTCTTCCTTGTTGCAAACCTGTTGGTTTGCTACACCCGAAGACGGCGCGATCGCCGTCTTCTTGGTGAAGTCAACGATTGTCTCGCCCTCGACGTCCTTGCGGGCGACTTTCTTCGCCACGGCTTCCGCTGCGAGCTTCTTCGCCGCGTCCACGAAGTCGCTATCGAATAACTCTTCGTCGAACCGCACGCCGAGGCGCTCGTACGCCGCATGCAACGGTTTAACCGAAAGCGCGCGCACTTTCCTCAATTCAGTTAGTGTTTCCGGGTCGCCTGCTTCCATCAACGCGAGCTTGGCTGTAACGCGTTCAGCGAACGCTTCTTCGGCGAGTTGCTTGTTTCCTGCCTCGTAAATCGAGAGCAAGGCGCGTTCGTCCTTCGGCTTTGTTTTCGCGTCCTCAAGAGCAACCAAGAGGAGGGCGACTTGCTTGCCCGCTTCCCCTAGGAAAGTCGAGCGCACCACCTTGTAACCGTTGAGTTCGATTATGTTCGCGAGGGCATCGCCGTACACCGTGCACCGCAAGTGCCCCACATGCAACGGTTTCCCAACATTCGGGGAAGAATGCTCGACTACCACGGTCGCGTGCGCGCCATCGTTGTTCGCCCCGTAACCCGCCTTCATCTCCGCGAGCGCTTCCGCGTAGAAGGCGTCCGAATAATACAAATTGACGAAGCCGCCCGCAGCCTCCGCACGCCCGAAGTATTTGAGCCCCGCCAGTTTTTCGGCTGTTTCCTTCGCGTCGTCGAACGGTTTCCTCTTGTTGGCTGCCGCGTGCTCGAAGCACGGCACCGCCACGTTCCCAAAGCCAAGGGGTGCCGCCTGTATTCTGGGGTTGTTGGTGAAACCGATTTTTTCGAGCGCACGCGCGAGTTCGCGTTCCGCCTTGTCCGCAGTCACGAAAAGGGTTATAACCGTTGTAAATTAAAAGCGTTTGATGAAGCCCGTTTCCCGCGCGTTGTATGCTGTTTTCTTCGTTGCCCTCCTGTTCGGCTCGGGCGTCGGGTTCCTCCTCGCGGAACGCGGGGTGAGCATGGTTGAAAATCCGGCGGACGCGTGGAACGCAGCGTTCTTCATGGGCTACATCCTCGCCGCCACCGCAGTGCTCCTCCTCGTCCTCAAGTTTTATTCCGGCAAGTTACTATTCACCTTGCTCGAGCTCGTCCTGGAATTCTTCACCCTCCAAATCGTGGCGGGCTTGTTCCTCGACGACTTTTACTCGCTCGTCGCCGCACTTGTTTGGGTTGGCTTGCGCCTCGCTTTCCCCGTTGCCCGCTCGTTCTTCCTCGGGACGGGTGCGGTAGTCGTGGGCGCGCTCCTCGGCTCGAGTTTGGATTTGATTCCCTGCCTTGCCCTTGCCGTGCTCCTCGCGGTTTACGATTACTACGCGGTGTTCAAAACCAAGCACATGGTGAAACTCGCCGAAGCGCTCCACAAGCGTGGCGCGGCGTTCGCGATTACCGTGCGCGCGGGCAAACAATGGATTCAACTCGGCACGGGCGACTTGGTGGTGCCAGTTGCGCTCGTTGTCTCCGTGCTCAAGGAATCAATCATCGGTGGACTCTTCGTGTTCGCGGGAGCGATGCTCGGGATGACCGTACTCGTGTGGTTACTCGACCAACGCAAGGGTTACTGGCCCGCATTGCCGCCCATCGTGGGCGGTTTGGTGGTGGGCTTAGTCGCGTGGTTTCTCGTTAACCCTCTGGTTTTAAAACTCGTGGGAGCCTAATTCTTTCTCTAATGTCCGACGGTTACGAAGCGTTACTGGATTCCGTTTACGAGTCGATGCCCAAACGCACCGAGAGCGGGGAACGGTTCGAGACGCCCGTTGCGAAAACATTCATCCAGGGGAGCAAGACGATAGTCGAGAACTTCGATTTCCTCTGCCAGAAACTCCGCCGCACCCCCCGCCAGTTATCCAAATACTTGTTCAACGAGTTGGCTGCACCCGGCGAAGTCACCGGACGCACGCTCACCCTGCAAGGCAAAGTGAACAACCGGCTGGTGAACGAGAAGCTCGCGGTTTACGTGAAGCAGTGCGTTATGTGTTCGGAGTGCAACCGCCCGGACACCCGCATCGAGGAACAAGGACGCGGGGTTTCATTACTGGTTTGCGAGGCGTGCGGCGCCCGCAAGCCGTTGAGGATTTGATATTTTGAATGGCTGAACCCGAAACATCATTGGAAGGAAGCCGGCTGCGTTTGCCGCGTCCCGGCGAAGTGTTCGGGGTAGTCATGCAGCTCGTGGGCGGCGCACGAATGCGCGTGCAGTGCCAGGACGGCAAACTTCGTATGGTGCGCGTCCCCGGGAAAATCAGGCGTCGCATCTGGGTTCGCGAGGGCGACGTGGTGCTCGTGAAGCCGTGGAGCGTCGAAGGCGACGAAAAAGCCGATATCGCTTACCGTTACCGCCAGATTCAAGTCGAGCAGTTACGCCGCGGCGGTTATCTCTCGAACTGAGTTTTGCGCGCATCGCGCGGTAACTAACCTAAATTAGGATCATGATAAATTTCATTAATTTTGTTTACTATGAATGGCAAAGCCATAACGTCGTCTTTGTTGTAGTCTTTAAACTTCTTCCAATCGGGTTCTTTTTTTGTAGATAAGTATTGACTGTAAGTGAGCCCCACCTCAAACCCACTAAGGTCTTGATGTTTGAATTTGTAGCCTAGTCGCGGTGCTAAATCTTTTAGTTTATAGCCCGTAAATGGACCAAATAATTTTTGTCGAATTTCTATAAGTATATCGCGATCCTTAGCTAGGATTAGTGAAGGATCTATTCCATATTTGTTTAGGGCTTGATTTAGTACATTTCTCTCAAAACAACAACCGCTATAGCTTATCAACTGTGGAAAACTAAATTTTTCTAGGTAATCAATAAAATTTTGTAGCATTCTTTTTTGCTTGCGCGGATTCTTTTCAAAGAACTGAATAAATTTTTTATCCATTGGATTAAAGACACCAATAAGCCACACATGCTCGGGTAATGAGCCGAACGCTAGGTCTGTTTCAATGTCATAAAATAAATGATTTGTTTCTAAGGTTATTTCACCATAGGCGGTTGTCCTATTTTCCGTTAATGCTTTTGCATGTCTTTTCCATTGACTAATATGCCATTTGCCTACGCCTGGCAAGCTGGCTAATAGCTCTTCGGGTGCAGTTAGAACTTTTTCTACGCTATCTATACCTATGTGCTTTAGTTGTTTAGCACGAGATGGACCACACTGAACAAGTTGTCGCAATTCTTCTGTCACCCACTGAATCGAAGCGTCGTCGATATTTATCAGCGCTATTTTTCCTTCACTTTCGTCTCCAGAGTTATCTCCTGACGCAACATTAACTACTACGCAATCCCCCAAAGGTTCACTTCTACCGCCATGTGAGTGAACGTGTCCGCATATGTTGAATTTTATTCTTCTATTGGCAAGAATGACTTTTCTTAGCGCCTTAGAACCGATATTTTGGATTCCAAACCGTATTCCAACATCAAGAACCTCAAAAGGAGGATTGTGCGAAACCATTACAATTGTTTTTGCTTTTTTTACTGCTTTCAATTGTTGCTCCAAATGTCGTGTTATATACTTTCCATTGTGAAGGGTATAACCTATAGGATTTGCAATTTCGGATGTACCCCCTTCGAGGCCTAAAAAACCAATTTTGTCAAACATCATTGGTTTTTCGTGTAGATCGAAAACTTTTTCTCCCTTTAAAATGCGCTTATCTTCGGAAGAGCAGTCGTTTCCAACAATGCCTACAAGCCCATACTTAGTGTGTTTTGCAATTTCTTCAAATAAATTCAGTTTACTGCTTTTGTTCCAGAAGCGGTTTACATCGTCACCCGCATACACCACCAAGTCAGGTTTTAATCTTTTAGCCTCATTAAGCGGTAACTGGACATCCTGTATTCTCCAGTCAGAAAACGCCATTATTCGCATAAAGCCATCATGGCTAGCTTTGCTAATAAATTCGATTGATTTCTAGCAAAGTGTATGCGCCGTCGATCGTCAGTCGTTTATTTTCAGCGCTTGCGTATGGTTTCAGCAACTAGACGGATGTCCGCCTCGCTTAATGCGGGATGAACGGGCAGCGAGAGGACGGTCTTGCACAACGCTTTTGTTACGGGACAGGCGCCGCGCCCCTTGAAGATGGAAAGCGAATGCAACGGTGCGGGGTAGTAAACCCCGGAACCGATGCCTGCGAGCTTCAACTTTTCCTGGAGCTTGTCGCGGCGCTTGGATTTGATGGTGTACTGGTGGTAGACGTGCTTGCAACGCGAGTCAACGAACGGCGTCTCGACCGCACCCTCCAAAAGCTCATTGTATAATCGCGCGTTCTCCCTGCGTTTCGCAGTCCAACCGTCGAGTTTGCGCAACTGGGCGATTCCGATTGCCGCGTGAATGCTCGACATCCGGTAATTGTACCCTGAATGGACATATTCGTAGCGTCCTTTTTGTCCGATGTTCCGCCACAAACGCGCGTCTTCCGCGAGCGCGTCGTCGTCCGTTAAGAGCGCCCCGCCCTCACCCGTAGTCATGTTCTTCGTGGGATAGAACGAGAGCGTTGCAAACGAGTCCCTCAAGTTCCGCGAGTTGTTGTACTCCGCGCCGATTGCCTGGCAGTTATCCGAGACTATTTTCACGCCTTGCGGGGCGCACGCTTCGCGGAGCGCGTCAACGTCATAGCATTGCCCGTACAACGAAACGGGTATCACGGCTTTTGTCTTCGGGGTTATCGCCTGTTTGACCGCGTTGGGTTCGATGTTAAAGGTGCGCGCGTTGACATCAACGAAAACCGGTTTCGCGCCAGTATACCGTACGGCGTTCGCGGTAGCGATGAATGTGAAGTCGGGGATGATGACTTCGTCGCCCTTCCCCACGCCGAGCGAGAGCAATGCGACGTGGAGCGCCGCCGTTCCGCTCGACGCTGAAATGCAGTGCTTATAGCCCTCGTAACGCGCGACCGCGTCCTCGAACTCCTTAACCGCGGGGCCTTGCGTGAGTGCGCCGGATTCGATTACTTTGCGTATTTCCTCTAGTTCCTCTGCGCCAACGAGGGGTTTTGCAATCGAAATCATTTTTTTGTTTCACCTTTAAGCGCGAACCCGCACTTCGGGCATTTTTTGCTCGTGTCCAAGCGGGCGCCGCACTTGCACGCCCAACCGCGTTGTTTCGCGGGGTTGCCGTAAACGAGCGCGTGCGCAGGCACGTCCTCGGTGATAATTGAACCCGAACCCGCAAGCGCCCATTCGCCCACGGTTACCCCTGGAAGAACAATGGAGCCGGCGCCGAGCGAGCAGCCTGTCTTGAGGGTGACACCTGCTGCCTCCCAGTCGTTCGCGACTTTCAGGGTGCCGTCGGGGTTGACTGCGCGCGGGTGCTTGTCGTTCGCGAGCACGCAATGCGGCCCGATGAATACGCCGTCTTCGACGGTGGCGCCGTGGAATAAACTCGAGTTGTTTTGTATCTTGCAGTTGCGCCCGATTTTCACGCCCGAGTCAACGTAAACGTTTTTTCCCAGCACGCAACCGTCGCCGATGGTGACTCCCTCGCGTATGTGGCAGTAGTGCCAGATTTTCGCGCCCTTCCCAATGCGCGCCTCTTTTGAAACTTCAGCGGTTTCGTGTACGAAGTGGTCACTCATTTTCAATCACCCTGCCTTTTTTTGTTGTGCGGCACGAATAACGCGCCCCAAGCCCATCAACCATGTCTTCAACGGGCGGCGTATCGGAAGCTGGCCGCGCATTTCTAGCGAATACAACAACTCGGAGTGGTTTCCCGCGTTCAACAGATCTTTTTCAGTTTTATTCAGTTTAATTAACCCAGCCTTTTGCAGTTGCCTGATTCGCAGTATTGATGGTAGCGTGCTAGTGCTTGCCGTTGATATGTTGTGAGTGGTTTTCGCCTTCGTTAAAGCTATTGCTTCTAGGAAAGCTCCGAGTCCGGGGGCAGCCCATCCTGCGGTCCACAGGTCCCCTTTCGGGGCATACTGCCTACTGTATGCTGTGCTCCCGGAAATTAAGTAATTCAACATCCCTATTTTTCGTTGCCTTTTTTCTCCCAGAACTGCTGCCAGTTCTTCTCGCAACCAACTAGGTACTTTTTTTGTGACCACCAACTGCGCGCCGGCGGGTGTGGACTGCTCCGGCCCGCTGGCGACGTGGAATTCGTAACTCAAGGGATATATCTCGAAGTCGTCGCGCTGGTAGACTCGCAAGTGCAACCCTTCCTCGTGCGCGGCTAGGCGGGGCATATCAGGCTTCACCGATTATTTTGGCGAGCCCGTCCTCGAGCGTGCACCTGGGAACGAAACCCAAGTCCTTCTTGGCTTTCGACGCGTCCGCGCGCGAGCGCGGGACGTCGCCGGGGCGCGGCTTGTTGTCGCGCTTGAGTGCGAGCTTTTGTTTGGTTAAGCGGTTGATTGTTTCCGCGAGCTCGTTCACGCTCGTTTCAACACCCGAACCCACGTTATACACGCCGCGTCCCTTTTCGGCGGCGAGGATGAAGGCGCGGCAGGCGTCGTCCACGAACACGAAGTCGCGCGTCTGCTTGCCGTCCCCGTGGATTTCGAACGGCTTGCCTTGCTTTGCCGAGGCGAGGAACGCGGGCACCACGGATGCGTAGCCGCTGATTTTCTGTCCGGCGCCGTAAACGTTGAATAGGCGGAGTGCGACGCCGTTCGCGTACTCGGTTACGAATTGTTCGCCGGCGAGCTTTGCTTCAGCGTAAGGCGACGAGGGCGCGAGCACGTCGGTTTCCTTCGAGGGCACGCAGGGTTTGTCACCGTAAACCGCGCACGTCGAGGCGTAGGCAAGGCGGCATTCGGCTTTCTCGCACGCTTCCACCACGCGCTGGGTGCCCTGCACGTTCGAGCGCTCGCATTCCTCCTTGTGCTTGAAGCTCTCGGGGACGCTCACGAAGGCGGCGAGGTGGAACACGCGGTCGTAACTCGAGAAGTCCAACTTCGCCGAAGCGACGTCGCGTTTCTCGAAGAACGCGTCTTCGGGTACGTTATCGCGTTTCCCGGTGCTCAAGTCGTCGATTACCGTGACGCTGCCGTGCTCGAGCAATAGTTCTGCGAGCCGCGAGCCGATGAACCCGGCGCCGCCGGTTACTAGATACTCCATTCAAGCACCTTGTCAACTATTTTTTTCGCAGCCGCGCCGTCCCCGTACGGGTTCCTCCAGCCCTTGAGCAGGGAAGCTTTGCGCGCCGCAGCGACTATGCCTTCCTTTGTTACGCCGCCGAGCACGGCTGCCCCGGCGTCAATGGACTCCGGGCGGTCGCTCGATTTACGCAATACAACGCAGGGCGTGCCGAGCGCGCAGCCTTCCTCCTGTACACCGCCTGAGTCGGTGAGTATGAGAGACGCGTGCTTTTCAAGTAAGAGGAATTCGAGGTAGCCGGGCGGCTTAATCAGTTCGACGCCCTCGGGCGCCGCGAGGTTGAATTCTTGGAGGCGCTTGCGTGAGCGCGGGTGCACGGCGTAAACGACTTTCTTCTCGCGGGCGAGTTCGCCGAACGCCTCGAGGAACTCCTTGAATACGATTGGGTCGTCCACGTTCTCGGCGCGGTGCGCGGTCGCCAGATAGTAGCCGTCATCCTTGAGTCCGTGCGCGTTCAACGCGTTCGCGCGGGCTTCCTCGGCGAGCTTGATGTTCTGGAGGGTGGCGTCCACGCTCGTGTTCCCGGTCACGAAGATTTTGGGTGTGAAGGAGCCGCGGCTGGTTATCAACTCGTGTTTTCCAACGCCTTCATCCAACAGGTTCTTCTCCGCGTTCTGCGTCGGGGGAAAGAGGTAGTCCGCGAGGTGGTCGGTGAGCACGCGGTTCGCTTCCTCGGGCATGCGACGGTCGAACGAACGCAAACCCGCTTCCACGTGCCCTATGCGTATGCCCAGCTTGTAAGCGGTGAGTGCGGCGGCGAGCACGGTGTTCGTGTCCCCCTGCACCAAGAGGACGTCGGGCTTCTCCTTGGTGAACACCTGTTCGATTCCCAGCATTATCTTGGCGGTCTGCTCGGCGTGCGTGCCCGAACCCGCTTTGAGGTTGTACTTGGGTTTCGGCAACGCGAGCTCTTTCAGGAATACCTCGTCGAGTTCGTAAGAGTAGTGCTGGTTCGAGTGGATTATGTAGTAGTCCAAACCACGCGATTCGAGTTCGCGGATTATGGGCGAGCACTTGATGATTTCAGGCCTGGTTCCAAAGGCTACGGCTATTTTCATGTTAAACACCCAAGAAATGCGTAATTATTAAAGCGAGCGATTTAAAACCCATTGCTAGTTAAAGCGAGGCAGGCGAACGGTTTTGGTTTACAAGATACTGGTTTTAAACGCGGGCCCCTTCGGCAGCACGATGGGCGGCGCCCTACGCCTCTCGAGTCTGTTCCTTGGACGCAAAGGCGTGGAACTAATCTGGGCGGGGCCCGAAGGCGCGGCAAGCACGGAGAACGCCACCGTGTTGCCTCCACTCAAGAAGTCAAGCCACCGCTTAACCGAGTGGTGGCGCCGCGAGGAATACTACCTCAAAGCCGCGAGGGAGAACGAGTGTGATGCCGCGATATTCTGCAATGCGTGGGGCACCCGCCGCGCCCGCGCCCTGCTCAAGAAGAAGGGGGTTACCGTGGCGTTCGACTACAGCGACTTGATGCACGCCTTCCACTCCGGACTCGCTAAGCTCGTGGCACGCAAGGAAACCGTGCGCGCACTCAAGGACGCCTCGCTCACCATCGTCACGGCGCAGGCGCTCGCCGAAGACGCGGGGCAGTACAACAAGCGCGTGGAACTCGTTGCGAACGGCGTGGACCTCGAGTTCTACTCCAAAGCACGCGCCCGCCGCCTCGAGCACCCGAACGCGGGTTTCGTGGGTGCGTTGGGTGCTTGGATTGACGGGGAAGCACTCGCAGCCGCGTCGCACGGTTTGCCTGACAACAAGTTTTACCTTGTCGGTGAGGGTCCCGCGTCCGCCTGGCTCAAGAGCGCGGCGGACAAAAATACGGTGTTCGCGGGACGCGTGAGCCACGAGGAGGCGCGCGACTACGCCGCCGGCTTCGATGTTGCCCTCGTGCCCTTCAAGAAAAACGATTTAACCGACGCAGTGTGCCCCATAAAACTTTTTGAATACTGGGCGCTCGGCAAACCAGTTGTTTCCTCCCATCTGCGGGAAGTCAAGCGCATTGCGGATGACGCCGTGGCTTATGCCACGACGCCAAAGGAGTGGAGTGACGTCGTAGGTGAAGTGCTCGCGGACGAGAACCTCGCCCGCGAACTCGCCGAGAAAGGCAAGCGCCTCGTCAAGAACTACGACTGGCGCAAGCTCGGCGGCGACTACTTGACGGCGCTTGAGCGCGCCGGGGAAAAATAATCGTGTCCACCCGTTCAACAATCGAGGCGTTTCTCGACGAGCACACCGCGCACTGCAAGAAGGCAATCGACTTGGGTTGCGGTGAACGCCCTTACGCCGAAAAAATCCATTGCAACTGCCGGGGTTTGGATGTCAACCGGAAAGTGAAGCCGGATTTAACCGCTGATTTCAACGAACCGTTGCCGTTGCCCGACGAGTGCGCGGATTTTGTTTTCAGCATCAACACAATCAACTACGTGCGCGAGAAAAAATTGTTCGCCCGCGAGATGCACCGCATCCTGCGCCGAAAAGGTAGCTGCCTCGTGGGTTGTATGAACTTCTTCGTGCCCCACAACTCGCGTTTCGACACGATGACTGTTTTCGGTTTGTGGCGCTTGTTGAAAGAAGCGGGTTTTAAACGCATCCGGCCAATTGATTTCGTTCACGCGGGCTTCGGTGGAACGGTTTTATTATACGCTGAAAAATGATTGAAGGGTTGAATTGCATTGTTTAAGAAAATCGCGCGTTCAGGCGCGGCGCTCGTGGCGCCGCTCTCCTGGCGCCTGTACCTGCGGAAGAACAAGAAGGAGTGGCCGCGCGGCGCGCGCTGTGCGGTGACATTCTCGTTCGATTACGATTACGTTTCGGACGTGATGTGCGTCCGTGATTTGTGCGAGGCGTTCAACTCGCACGGTTTGACTGCGAGTCACGCGGTCGTGGGCAAGTACGTGGAAGCGTTCCCCCGCGACCACGCGCTTTTGGTGGATGCCGGACACGAGTTGATCAACCACTCGTACTCGCACCCCGACGGACCGTTGAACCACAGCGAGCGTTTTAACGAGTTGTCCCCGAAGCGCCTCGAGGAAGAGGTGGCGGGTTGCGAACACGCCTGCAAAAAGGCGTTGGGCGTGAAACCCGTTGGCTTCCGCGCCCCTCACTTCGGGCTCTTGAATACTCAGAAAATCTACGAAATCCTCGACAAGCGCAAGTACCTTTATTCCTCGTCCACGAACCTGACTACTACACAGTCGCACGGCACGCCTTATCACCCGAACAAGCAGGACTTCCACAAGGCGGGCGCGCCCCACTACCGCGTGCTCGAACTACCGTTATTCGCCTGCCCGACGCACTATTATCCTGTATTCGACTCGTGGCACTGCTTTGAAACCGGAGCGCACGCACGCGAGGGACAATTCAAGGGGTTGTTTTCACGCGCCCTGCACCTCGCCGAGAAATACGGTGCACACTTGAACCTTTATTTTGACCCGCACCACGTGGCGCACTTGCGCGAGTTCAACGCCGTTCTCGAGGAGGCGGCGCGCTCGCGCGCCTGGGTGGCGTCGAGCCGCGAAGTGGCGGAGTGGTGGCGAAAGTGAACTGGCGGCTTGAGCGCACGCTCGCGTTCGTGAAAGGCAAGCGCACGCTGGACGTGGGCTGCTGGACGGGCGAGTACACTGCCGCGATAGCCCGCAAGACTCGCGGTGAGGTAATCGGTGTTGACATACTGCCTTCCGCGATAGCGAAGGCGCGCAAGCGCCACCCCGGAATAAGGTTCGAGGTGCGCGATGTCGTCCGCAAGCCGTTCCCCCCGAATTCGTTCGATTGCATCACGTTCCTCGAAGTCATCGAGCACGTTGAGAACCCTGCGGGGTTTTTGCGCGCGTTCCACAAGATGCTCAAGCCGGGCGGGCTGCTTGTCATAAGCACGCCGAACGCCGGCTCGTATTACGGTCCGCTCCGCTACTTCAGGAGCCTGGATGGAAAACTGCGGAGCATCGAGCGCGAGGAACAGAACACGGGCACGCACTTGGACCACATTTACTCGTGGGATTTGTTCACGCTCTACCGCCTCCTCTACCGGAACGGGTTCGAGCATTCCGGGCACGCTTTCGCGAACGTTTCCCTCGGGAACATGAACCTAGACTTCCTCACGCCCCTGGCGGGGCGCTTTTCAACTAGCGTCATCATTGCGGCGCGCAAGCGAAGTCAGCGCAAGTAAGCTCGGATTGCGGCGCACTCGCGTTCGAGTACCGCGCCGCGCGAGTATTTTTTCACTACGAAAGCCCGCGCCTTCGCGCCCCGCGCCGTCCAATCGCCTTTCTCGAGCAGGCGCACCGCAGCGTCAACGAGTTCGCGTTCGTCCCCCAGGAAAGACGAGCGCGCGGTGTTCTCCCTTAACGCGCCCACGGGGCGGGCGAACGAAGGCAAGCCGCACGCCTGCGCCTCGATTACGGGGATGCCGAAACTCTCATAGTGCGTGAGCGTGACGAATGCGCGTGCCGAAGCGTAAACGCGGGGCAGGGCGTCGTGCGGCACCGCCCCTAGGTAACTCACGCCCGGCGCCTTGAGTTTCGAGGCGAGCGGTCCCTCGCCCGCAACTGCCAGGGTGGCGCGGGGGACGCGTTGCCTTACGGCGCGGATGAACGCGAGCAAGCCGTCGATGTTCTTGACGCGTTGCAGGGAGCCCACGTAAACGAAATCGTATTTTTTCTTGGCGTTCGAGGGCTTGAATTTTTCCGTGTCAACATAGAGCGTGGAGACGCGGCTCTTGCCACGGTAACGCGAAGCCGTCTCGCGCGAGTTCGCGAGCACGAGCGCACCCGAGTGCGCGAGGAGCCACTCGGCAACGCGCATCGCAGGTGCCCACTTGCTCCAGCCGTAATATTTTGCGAGCGCGGTGTGGTGTCCGTGCAACGAGACGACGAGTGGCTTGCCCGTTGCTTTCGAGGCGAGCACACCCGCGAACGCCTTCGTGAACGTGCCGCCTTCGAAGACGCGGATGAAGTCAACGCCGCGCGCGTGTTTTATCAGTGCGCGCGCTTGGTTCCAGGGGCGCGGGAAGCGTGCGGGTTCGCGCGCGAAACCGATTTTCCCCTTTGTCTTTGCGGGGATTTTCCCCCAGTCGATTATCGTCACCGCACCCAAGCGTTCGCGGTAGTATTCAAGGCGATCCAGGAACTGGGGGAGGTTGCCCTGTTTCTCGTAAGCCGATAGGGCGTCGTTCGGGAGCACTACGCACGAAGGCATTCTAGAATCACTTCTCGAGGAGGAACATTTCGTCCTCGTTCCCCGAATTATCCTTGTAAGCGTAACGCGCGTTTTCCACGAGGCGGAGCTCCGGGCGGCGCTCGAGGTAGGTGCGTTTGAAGTCGTTCTTCCACAACAAGTCGCGGTTGCCGCGGTATTCTATTTCCGTTGGCTTCGGCGAATAATACTCGAAACCCCACACCCACTTCTTGGAGACGCGGCTTATCTCGTCCAGGGCGCGCGGCAAATCCGCGGGCGCGATGTGAATGAGGACGCCGCTCGTGAAAACCAAGTCAAAAAAATTGTCTTCGAACGGGAGGCTGAGCGCGGAGGCGTTTGACAATTTAGCCGAAGGAATAATTTGTTTCGCCTTGTTCAGGGCGTAATCCGAGATTTCCACGCCCGACAAGTCCGTGAAACCCATTTCGTTGAGCACGACGAGTTGGGAGCCAGTGTTGGTGCCCACTTCGAGTATGCGCGCGTCCTTGGGCACAGCTGCGAGGAAGCGCCCGTTCATCGCGGTGCGCGTGACGCCGAAGCGCTTGGCGTAGAGTTCGTTAACTTCGCTGCCGCTCGACGGGTTCCGGTCGGTGTATCCTGCGCCGAAATCGCCTTGCCACTCGCGTTCTTGTTTTGTAGCCACGTTAATCGTTATTGATGTGCGGGAACGCGTTTTTTAAGGCATATCACTTGCCGAGCCGCTTCTGCTTTACCAGGGAATTGATTTTCGCTACGTCGGGATTCGCCTTCAGGAATCGCGTTATCCCGACTGCGCCCGCGTCCCCTCCAAGCGCCCGCGCGGTCGCGCGCACGACCGCAAGGTCCTCGGGGGTGTCCACGCAGACGCGGTAATGCGGGAACGCGAGCGAGCGGGGCGCCTTCACGCCCGCCAAAT
>JBAZPG010000011.1:0-32896 GCA_041648335.1 Candidatus Micrarchaeia archaeon | reverse complement strand
CGGGAGTAAACCCGTTGGCGTCCAACGACACTGCTTTGTTCACCGCAGGCAACACTGCAGGCGCGGGGCATGTTTTCGCTGACGCGGTGTTCTCGTGCAACGCCACGGTAGTGGTGTACAACCCCGCGTCTCCGGCGTCGTGCGCCTTGTCGCCCGCAAGCGCGAGCTTGCAAGCCGGCGCCACGCAGGCGTTCACTGCTTACTGCTACGACTCCGCTTCGGCAACGGTTGACTGTGGGAACCTCTCGTGGAGCACCACGGTGCCCGGCGCGAGCGTCTCGCCCCTGCTTGGTAACGCGAGCGTGTTCCAGGCGGGTGGCTTCGCAACTAACGGCTTGGTTTACGCAGCTGAAATCGGCGTGTTCTATTGCAGCGTCCCCGTGGACGTCTATGTTACGGGCGGCGGAAGCAGCAGCGGTGACATTTACTCGCCGGGTAGCGGCGGTTCGGGCGGCGGAACGCCCACGGTGCAGCCCACAATCGAGCCGAGCGTGCAACCGACTAACCCGCCCGCAGAGGCAACGCCCACTCCCGAGCCGAGCGCGGAACCCACGCCCGAAGCGAGCCCGGAGCCGTCGCCCGAGGCAGTGAGCCCGTTGACGGGTTTGTTCTCGGCGTTCACGGGAGGCGCGGGCTTGGCGTTGCTGTTGTTGATACTCGCGTGCGTGGCTCTCTTCATTGCCAGCGAGTATTACGGCTGGAAACCTTGAGCGAACCCGTTGAATTTTTATTTTCGCCTGCTCTTCATCAGCGCAGCCGATTGTACGCCGGGCAGTGGACAAAAACAAGTTTTTTAAACCACTCCCGCGCATAACATCTTACTGTTTTTACGGGCGACGCTCGTAAAAGTGGGGAGTAAACGCGCGCCTTCAAGGCGTGCGGTTGAGAACCACTTGCTGCGTTCAAGTGAGTTGCTGTTCAGAGAGTGATTTGTGAAATGGACGTTTCGAAGTCGATTCGCTTGTGCGTGGACTCGGGTAAGGTCAAGCTGGGCTCCAAGAACGCGTTAAAGCTCGCGTTGCGGGGCGAACCCAAGCTCTTGATTGTGGCATCGAACACGCCGCGCGAGACCGTGAACGACGTCAAGAAGGCCGCGCTCGACTCGGGCGTGCCCGTCTTGAATTTCGTTGGCACGGGTTTGGATTTGGGGCGCGCGTGCGGGAAGCCGTTCATCGTGAGCGTGCTCGCGGTGCTCGAGGCAGGGGACTCGGACATCCTGCAAGCGGTGAACAAATGAAGCTCTCGATGCAACAAATCGAGTTGTTGAACGTCCTGGAGTCGCGCACGGGCGCGCAAGGCAAGGACGTGGTGTTACTCGAGGATGGCAAGATAGTGTTCATGGTGCCCAAAGCAGAGTTGGGGCGCGCCGTGGGACGCGGGGGCGCGAACGTGGAACGCCTCGCCCAGGCGGTGGGCAAGCCCGTGGACATCGTGGAGTATTCGGAGGACGAACAGGAGTTCGTGAAGGGCTTGTTCGCGCCCGTCCAACCGGACTCGATTGAAGTCCGCGACGGAACGGTGTTCGTGCGCTTCCAAACCGCGGACAAGGGGCGCGCCATCGGGCGCGGGGGAGAGAAGGCCGCACGCGCACGCACGTTACTCGAACGCTACTGCCGCTTGAAGCTAAAAATACTGTGAGATGATTTCGATATATGGCTAGGGGAGAATTCGCTGGAAGGAAGCTGACTCGCGACAGGCAGAAGAAGCGCTGGCTCGAGAAGTGGTGGAAGCGCAAGGCACTCCACATCAAGGAACGCTTCGACCCCCTCGAAGGCGCGCCCCAGGCGAAAGGCATCGTGCTCAAGAAGGAAGGCAAGGAGCAGAAGCAGCCGCACTCGGGCATCATCAAGTGCGTGCGCGTCCAACTCATCAAGAACGGAAAGAAGGTGAGCGCCCACGTGCCGCGCGACAAGTCCATCACGAAGATAGACGAGCACGACGAGGTCCTCATCGAGGGGCTCGGCGGCTCGCAACGCGGGCAGATGGGTTCGATTCCCGGCGTGCGCTACAAGGTCGTAGCCGTGAACGGAATCTCGTTGGAAGAGTTGAGGAAGGGCAAGAAGGAGAAGCCCAAGAGGTAGAGTGAAAAATGGCTGTTAAAAAGAAAAAGGAAGAGGAAGCGCCGACGGAGGCGCGCGTCGTGAAACCCGAATTCAAGCTGTTCGGGCGTTACGACTGCGACGCACCCGTGCAGGACGTGAGCCTGGGGCAGTACGTTTGCCTCAAGCCCGTGGACATGCCGCACTCTTTCGCGAGGCACGCGAACAAGCAGTTCGCGAAGCGCCACGTGAACATAGTCGAGCGCCTGGCGAACAAGCTCATGCGCGGCGGAACCGGGAAGAAAATCGGCGGCAGGATAATCCGCACGCACGGCTCCCTCCAGGGCAAGAAGACCACGGTGCTCCGCGTGATGCGCGAGGCGTTCGAGAAAATCGAGGCGCGCACCAAGCAGAACCCGGTCCATCTCCTGGTGAAGGCGCTCGAGAACTCTGCACCCGCCGAGGACGTGACGCGTGTGCGCTTCGGAGGCACCTCTTACCAGCAGTCGGTTGACGTGAGCGCCCAACGCCGCCTTGATTTGGCGTTGCGCAACCTCGCCACGGCAGCGATTATGAGCGCGTTCAACAAGAAGGCGACGCTCGCGGACGCGTTGGCGGACGAAATCGTGCTGGCGAGCCAGAACAGTCCGGACAGCTACTCGATAAAGCGCAGGAACGAAACCGAGCGCGTTGCAAGGAGCGCCCGTTGAACCATGAAGCGCTTGACGTTGTCCGTCAGGGACAAGAAGATTGCGGGAGTGTGCGGCGGCATAGCCGAGTACCTCGGCGTCGACGTGACTGCGGTCCGCCTCGCCTGGGCGCTGTTCACGATCCTGAGTTTCGGGGCGGGCTTGGTTGCCTACCTCGTAGCGTGGGCAGTAATCCCGCGCGGGAAACGCTGAAAAAAAGGTGAATTGGAGTTTATGGCACGAAAGGAAGTCATCGTGGAAGAAGCAGTCAAGCTGATGCACACGCCGACGAACATCAGGAACATCGGCATCGTAGCCCACGTGGACCACGGCAAGACCACGCTCAGCGACTCCCTCCTCGCGCGCGCGGGTTTGATTTCCAAGGAACTCGCGGGAGCCCAACGCGTGCTCGACTACGACGAACAGGAGCAGGCGCGCGGCATCACCATCAAGGCGGCGAACATCTCGCTCGGGTTCGACTACGACGGCGAAACCTACCTCATCAACATGATAGACACGCCCGGACACGTTGACTTCGGCGGGCACGTGACGCGCGCCATGCGCGCGGTGGACGGCGTCGTCCTCGTGGTGGATGCGGTCGAGGGCATCATGCCGCAAACCGAAACCGTGTTGCGCCAGGCGCTCAAGGAGAAGGTGCGCCCGGTGCTCTTCATCAACAAGATAGACCGCCTCATCAACGAGCTCAAGCTCGACGCGAAGGGCATGCAGGATAAGTTCATCAAAGTCATAATGGGAGTTAACAAGCTCATCGAGAACTACGGCCCCGAGGACTTGAAGAAGGAGTGGCTCATCAGCGTCGAAAAGGGGAACGTTGCATTCGGAACCGGCTTCCACAAGTGGGCGGTCAGCTACCCCATCATGAAGACCACGGGAATCACGTTCAAGGACCTGTACGACCACTGCGCGAACGAGAACCACAAGTTCCTCCAGGAGAAGGCGCCCGTGGACGAAGTCATACTCGAGATGGTAGTCAAGCACCTGCCCTCACCCGCGGTTTCCCAGCGTTACCGCATCCCGGTCATCTGGCACGGCGACTTGGACAGCGATTTCGGAAAAGCCATGATCAACTGCGACCCTAACGGGAAGGCGGCGTTCATGGTTACCGCGATTCAAGTAGACGAACACGCGGGCGACGTTGCAGTCGGCCGCCTTTATTCGGGCACGCTGAGGAAGGGCTCCGAGCTCTACCTCGCGTCCCAGTACACCAAGGAGAAACTCCAAGGAGTTTCAGTGTATATGGGTCCCGAACGCATTCCCATCGAGCAGGTGGTTGCCGGGAACATCGTGGCGCTCGTGGGTTTGAAGGAGGTGTACGCGGGCGAAACCGTTTCGGAAGGCGAGATGGTGGCGTTCGAGAAGATAAAACACCACTCGGAACCCGTGGTCACGAAGAGCATCGAGGCGAAGAACCCGCGCGACCTCGTGCGCCTCATCGAGGCGCTCCGCAAACTCGGCAAGGAAGACCCCACGCTCCGCGTTGAAATCAACCCGGACACGGGCGAACACCTCATCTCGGGCATGGGCGAACTCCACCTTGAAATCATCGAGTACAAGATAAGGAACGAGCGCGGCGTGGACATTGTCACGACGCCGCCCATCGTCGTCTACCTGGAAACCATCCTGTCCGAGGGTCCGGAAGTCGACGGCAAGTCGCCGAACAAGCACAACAAGTTCAGGATAATCGCCGAGCCCCTCGAAGAGGGAGTGCTCAAGGCGATGCGCGAAGGCACCATCGACGACAAGACCAAGGGCAAGGAACTCGCCGAGAAACTCGTTGAAGCGGGACTCCCGCGCGAACAGGCGAAGAAGGTGCTCACCATAAGCGGGAACAACATTTTCGTGGACGCCACCAAGGGCGTGCAGTACCTCCAGGACATCCGCGAGTTAGTCGTGCAGGCGTTCAAGGAAACCATGAAACAGGGCCCGCTCGCGAAGGAAGCGTGCACGGGCGTGAAAATCCTGTTGACGGACGCCACCATCCACGTTGACCCCGCGCACCGCGGTCCCGCGCAAATCATCCCGGCAATCCGCCGCCCGATTTACGCGAGCATGCTTTCGGCAGGCACCCTGCTCCTCGAACCCAAGCAGAAGCTCTTCGTCTCCTGCCCGCAGGAATACATGGGCGGGGTGATGAGCCTCGTGCAAGGCCGGCGCGGGCAAGTGCAGGACATGCAACAGGAAGGCGAGGCGACTAACATCTCCTCGAAGGTTCCCGTCGCAGAGATGTTCGGTTTCGCATCCGACGTGCGCGGCGCCACCCAAGGGCGCGCCGCATGGTATTACGAATACCTAGGTTACGAACCGCTCCCAAAGAGCCTGCAAACCGAAATCGTGGCCAAAATCCGCAAGCGCAAGGGCGAACCCGAGTTGCCGCCCACCGCCAAGGACTTCCTGGAATAAGAACCCTTTTTTACTCTTATTTTTTCTTTTTTACCTCTACGCGAGTCTGCACATTAATGCATCTTAGTTTTGTTGCGTTGGCGCGCTCGCGTTCAGGTTCGGGAATTCCTGAATATTAGTTTGCCTTGGAAATTGCGTTTCAACGCGGTGAACGCGGATTCAAAAGAATGCTGCGGCTATGCTGGGTGCGGCTTCATGGTCCGGGGCTTGAAGAAGGCGTCAGAGAGGGCGAGGGACTTGGGGAAGGCGTAGGCTCTGGGCTGGGAGCCGGCGACGGGGTTGGGCTTGGCGACGGGGAAGGACTCGGACTGGGAGTAGGCGAAGGCGACGGAGAAGGAGTCGGGTCAGCCCTACAGTCCCACGTCACCGCACAATTTGATGAGCAAGTTGTTGCATATGTGCGGTATCCCGGACCGCACGTGTTCAGCGGCGCGGTAAGGCACTCGTCGGGATTGTTTGTATTGCAGCAGTCGTCATGGATGAGGAAACAGGTGAACACAGGCGAAGGAGCCGGCGAAGGCATCGGAGTTGGCGAGGGAGTCGGAGTTGGCGCAGGCACGCACGTCACAGTGGCGTAACAGCCAGAAGTGCAGCCGTTCACTGCAGGAACAAGTCCCGCGCCGCAACTGAAGCTTGGCGGAATCGAGGCGCACCAGGTCGTGTTCTTCCCAGCCCACCAGCCGCAGCAGCCCGTGCCAGTAAAGGCGCACTGTTGTATTGGAGGAGCCGACTCGACGGGTGGCTCTTGCCCGGGAGGCGCCCCGACCGGGATGGCTTGGCACACTTCCAAGCCTGTTTCGGAATCGATGCTGCAGTTTCTCGGCGTAACCGCTCCGCTGGAAGGCGGCTTGCATTCAATGGAGCAACAACTGTAGGAATCGCTTGCCTCGAGCCAGTACTCCGCAATGCACCAGTATCCGTATTCACAGATTCTTCCATTCTGCGACGCGCAAGTTTCTGTGGGTTTCAGTTCAGGTGCAGCCGGCGGTTCCGGCGTTTCGGGAGGCGTCCACGTCTTGTTGCGCACCTCCTTTTTCACGCCGACCAGCTTGTAATGCTTCCCTCCGAGATTCATGTAAACCGAGTAATTCCCGTCGGGCTCGTAGTAAATCATGAAGTGCGACGGCGTCACGGGCATCCAACCGTACGGCTCAAAATCGGGATTCAGGATGTCCAAGCGGTTCATTTCAAAGGACTTGACTCCGCGCCCCGTCCTTCCGTCAGACCACTGGTATTCGCCGCCCTTCGCCGGGTCGGGCAGCCCCGAGGGGTTGTCGTTGAGCCAATAGTAGTCGAACGAGAGTGAGTCGCCGCGGTAGACCACGTCGTTGAACGTCACTATGGAAAGCCGGGGCGGGTTCGTGTTGTCCGGGCTCGCCTTCTCGTAAACCGTGAGTTCGCCGAATATCAGCGACTGGTTGCTGGAAATGCAGTCGCCTGCAAACGCGTTCTCGTAGAGGCAACTCGTCGTTTCCGGCGAAGCCCACTCCGAAACTTCACAAGGAGGCGCAACGGTTTCGCACACCTCCATCTTGACCGCATGCGTGACGACCACGTGGTCCACCACGTCGCGCGTGAACGTGAGCGCAGAAACCGAGGAAACCAAGAGTAAAACAGCAATAAACAGGTTGGCACGCACTTCAGTCCACCATCCCCTTAATCGCGTTCGCCAATTCCACGATGAAACCCGCGGTGGAATTCCCATAGGCGGACGGATCGAGGTTTTCGGGCGCCAAGCCGGGACTCGGTGATGCGGGTGCGGCAGTCGGGGATGGCGAGGCGGCGGGAGGCGCGGGCTGCTGGAAAAAAAAGAAGACCGCAGCAAACAAAACTGCTAGCACGCCGACGCCAAACAGGAGCACACGCCAGTCCACAAAAAAGCCATGCAAGCGAGGTTAAAAAAGGCGGCACTGGCGGCGGCATTCAGTAAGTTTAGACTTCTTATGCAATCAACTCCGGTCGTGTTCAGAAACTGGTTTGTGCACAATCCCCCTCTACGCGAAGCGTTTTTAAAGGCGGTGCGGTAATGGTTTTCAGAGGTGGGATTCGAGAAGGAAACCCGCTTTTTTTGGAAAAAAACAGGAAAGGTGAACAAAAATGGTACGAAAACCGTTCGGTGGGTACACCATCAGCTTCGCGAAAGTCAAGGACATGACCCTCGGGGAAGTGTTCGGCGTCGGCAAGATTACGCCCAGCGACATGACTAAGAAGATTTGGGTAGTCATCAAGAAGCACAAGCTCGCAGGCCAGTAAATTCGCACCCGTTATTTTTTATTTTCTTATTTTTTTTCACTTGAGCTGGAGCTCTACCACGTCGCCGTCCCCCAGCGAGTATTCCGAGCCCACCTGCTGCCCGGCGAACCGCGTGGAACCCCAGACGCGCGCGCAACGCAAATTATCCAGAAAGTCCTTGTGGATGACGCGCGCCACGTCGCGCACCGTGCTCTCGCCCTTGAAGAGCACGATGGGTTTCTTGTAGTCGGGTTTGCCGCGCTGGGCTTTCGTGTAAACGCGGATTATCCCGAGGGAAGCGTAGATTTCCGCGGCGATTTCGCTTGCACGTTCAATGAGGTTGCGGCGCGAGCGGAACACGAGCACGCGCTTCGCGTTCAGCTTCAAGAAGAATTCCTCTTGCGCGGAAATGTCCTGCGTCTCGTCGATTATCACTACCGCGAGGTCGGCGGAGCGCGCCATGGCGAACAGGAGCGCCCTGTTGGCTGGGATGAAACTCGGGGTGTCCACGAGTTGGACTTGGACGCCGCGGTGCTCCATCATGGCGGGCGCGGCCTGCTTGGTTTCGAAGGGCGCGGGCGTGGAGGCGAGCGAGGCGTGCGTCAACGCGTTCACGAGCGCGGTCTTGCCCGCGTTCACCCAGCCGAGCACGCACACTTGGGCGCCGCCCTGGCTCTTCACGAAGTCTCCTTCCCCCTTGTGCCCGCGCTTGTGCGTCGCGAGGCGCACCTGTTCCTTGCGGAGGCGCGCCATCTTCGTCTTGATTTCGGCGAGCACGCTGTGCGCTGCCTTGTGTTTGGGGCAGAACTTGAGCATCTCCTGGAGCGCAACGATTTTCTCCTCGTGCGTGAGAGCGTTGCGGTACTTCTCCTCGGCAACGTAATACTCCGGTCCAGCGTTCAGGGAAGCCATTTTTCATCCAATTTTTTGTTCGCGTCGTTTTTTGATAAAACTTTTTTCTAAAAAGTTTTACGCACTACTCCGGTCCAGCGTTCAGGGAAGCCATTTCAGATGCTCAACAGTATTACTCCGGATAGGATAAATGCTATTCCCGCGTACTGCCCGGCGACGAGGCGCTCGCGGAGAAGGAAGTGCGCCAAGAGGATGGTGACCGCGGGGTACGCTGAGGAAACTGGCGCGACTAGGGAGACCAAGTCTACGGAGACGCCCGCGAGGTAGGCGTAGTTCCCTATCAAACCCAACGCGGCAACTGCCGCCAAGTTCGGGGCGTGCTTCGGGGGGCGCAGGTCGGCGCGCGAAAGTAACGCGAACGCGGCGACGAAGAGCAGCCCTGCGAGCGAGGACCAGAAGAACGCGGCACCCGCTCCCGCGGAGTCCGCGAGGAGCTTGAGGAGGTAGAACCCGATGCCCCAGGAGAGGAGCGCGCCGAGCGCGGGGAGCATGCCCGAATGCAGTGCGGGGCGTTTGCCCGCGTCCGGCTTGAGCGAGGCGAGCACCACGCCCGCGAAGAGGAGGAGCAAGCCCGCGTAACCCGCGGTTCCGAGCACGTCGCCCAAAAACAGTATCGCGAGCAGCGCGGTCAAGAGCCCGGACGCCGCTGCGACGGTGGTGACCACGGAGGCGCGCCCGGTTTCAAGGGACTTGAAGAAGAACGCGTAACCCGCGCCGCAGAATGCGCCCGCGGCAAGCGCGAGGAAGAAGCCGTGGGCGTTCGGGAGCGCGAAACCGTTCAACAGCCCGAATGCCAGCAAGAGCGGCAGACCGAAGAGCTGGCTGTAGACCAGGGCGCGCAACGCCCCGTTAATGCGCACGGGCTTGATTGAGAGGAAGTCCGCGACTCCCCACGCCGCAAGCGCCGCCAAACCCGCAAGTACTCCGTAAATCATTCCAAAACCTTCGGTTTCACAAACTCAAAAGTATTACGCCGAGCAAGATAAAAGCTATTCCAGCATACTGTCCGGCAGCCAGGCGCTCGCGGAGGAAGAAGTGCGCGAGCAGGACGGTGACTACAGGGTAAGCCGAGGAAATCGGGGCGACGAGCGAGACGAAATCAACGGCGACCCCGGCGAGGTAAGCATAATTCGCAGTCAGGTTCAACAGGGCTATCGCAACGATAACGTCGCGCCCGCGCGTGGGAATCCGCAGGTCGGCGCGCATGAAAACGCAGATAACGTAAATGCAGGTGAGGTTAGCGATGGAGGTATAGACGAGCGCCGCACTCGCGCCCGCGCTGTCCGCAAGGAGGCTCGAGAAATAGAACCCGATTCCCCAGCACAACGCCGCGCTAACCGAAAGGGACACCCCGGTCGCGAGACCGCGACTTCCGGGCTTCGCTGAAGCAAGGACGAAGCCGGCTGCGAGCGCGAGCAAACCCAAGCCGCCCAACAAACGCAGCGGTTCCCCGAGGAAAGCGAACGCGAGGAGCGCGGTGAACAAACCGAATGCGGATGAAATCGGTCCGACAATGGATGCCTTGCCTTTCTCAAGCGCCTTCAGGAACAACACGAAGCCCACCATCATGGGCACGCCGGAAACGAACGCGAGGAACGCGTCGCCCGCGTTGGGAAAGCCCACGCCTTGGATGAAAGCGAACGCCAAGACGAACGGAGTCCCGAACGCAAGGGCGTAGAACGCCGTGCGCATTGCGCCGTTCGCGCGCGAGGAAACCGTGGCAAAGAAGTCGGATACCCCCCACAATACTAGCGCAGCCAAGCCCGCGAGCACCCCGTAAATCATTTCATCGCCTTCAACACGAAGAGTTCCTCAAAGAAGAATTTCTGGGACGCGATTTTCTCAACGTGGAAGCCGCTCGCCTCGAGACTACGCTTGGTAGCCCCGTCGTCCGACACCGTGGACTGCAACAGCAATACGATGCCGTCCGGCTTGAGGAAGGCGGGGAACTCGCGGAGGAAGCGTTCGGTCAAGAGGCGCCCGTCCTCGCCCGACTCGAGCGCCGAATCGTTCACGCATTCGTCGGGGTTCGCGGGGAGGTAAGGCGGGTTGAACGCTATGCAGTCGAACTGCCCGGTTATCGCGGAGAACAAGTCCGAGAGCAGGAAACGCGCCTTCGCGATGCCGGCGGCTCGGGCGTTATTCTGCGCGGCTTCGAGCGCCTCCAGGTCAACGTCCACGCACAGCACGCTCTCGACGCGCGGGTTGCGCGCCGCAGCCATTCCTTGGATGCCCGAACCAGTACCCAAGTCGAGCACGGAACCGAACGCGTGCTCTTGCACTGTCTCTTCGAGGAGGCGCGAGTCCTCGCGGGGGGAGTAAACCATTTTGTTAGTATTCACCCAGGATGCGCTGTTTCTTCTCGAGCCCCTTGATTTTCGCGCTCGGGTTCCCTATCTCGTACTCGAACTTGCAGTACTCCAAGCCCTCCTGTTCGAGCATCGCGAGGGCGTTCGCGGTGATGTGCGGACTGCAGAGCACGCCGCGCACCGCGCCGCCCTTGCGCTTGCGCAACTCCTTCACGTAACGGTTCAACTGCGTGACTGCTGCGAGCCCTGCGTCGCGGCGCTTGACTTCGATTGCCACGAGGCTGCCCGCCGCGTCGCGGGCGAGTATGTCCACCGCGCCCTTGGAGAGCACGGACTCGCGTTTGAGTGGAGTGAGGCCGGGTTCGATTAGCGAGAGGTCCTGGAGGAGGAGCCCGGAGAGTTCGCGTTCGGAACCGAACAAATGGATTTTCTTGTCGTCCTTCATCGCGAAGGATGCGGCGTAATCCACGCGCGAGAAATCCACTTCGATGCGCTCGCGCACGGGTTTCGAGCGCGACGCTTCCACGCGCAAAAAGTTCTTGCCGTGCGACGCAGTCACGGCGGCGCCGGGACCCTGGTAGTTTATCGCAGCCATCTTCGAGGACTGGTGCACGAGGAAGGTGCCGTCCGGTTTTATTATCACGAGGCGCTCGCCTTCGCTGAGCTTGGAGGCGGCGCGCCCTTCATACTTGACTTTGCAGGCGCCCAGGATGAGGGCGAGCCTCGCGTTCGCCGTGGCGTCGCGCACCACACGCGCGCCTTCCTTGAAATTGTTTCCAGTCAAATTAAGTCAACCCTCGATTGCCGTGCATTCCACGTGGCGCTTGGCTGCCGCGGCGAGTTCGGCGAGGCGTTCCCTGCCTACGGGGGCGCACCCGCAGCCGGACGCGGGGCAGCGCACCACGAAGCGGTCGGCGAACGGCGCAACGTACGCCGCGAGCCCCTCTATTACCGAGGGCGAGTCCGTGAAGCCGGGCACTGCGGTAACCGTGAACTCCTTGTACACGTTGCGCCCGCGTTTCTCGAGGAAGGTGAGCGAGCGGAGCACGTTGCTCAACAGGAGTCCGGCGTCCCCCTTGAACCCGCATGCGGACGCGTACGCCTTGGCGTCGAACGCGGCTTTCAAGTCGATTGAAACATAGTCGAGGTTCGGGAGGAGGTCGTTGAGCGTCTCGGCGTAATAGCCGGGCGTTTCGAGCTTGATTGCGAAACCCTTCTGCTTGGCGAGCGCGAGCAGGTCCTCAAGGGCGTTCCCCTGCATGAGGGGTTCGCCGCCCGTGACCACGAGCGCGTTCGCGGAGTGCATTACCTTGGAGAGGTGTTCGGCGAAGTATTCCACGGGTTTCTCGTCGAACGGTGCTTCGCCGGCGAGCTCGCGTGCGGGACAGTAAACGCAATTGAGCGGGCATCCGGTCAGGCGGAGGACGGTTGCGTTCCTGCCGGGATAGGCGTCGCCGTCGAAGTCCACTATGCTCGCGTAACGGATTTTCACTTTTTACCGCATGTCTTTCGGCGCGCCCCGAATTTATAGTTTTAGTAGGTAGAACGCGAGCGCCGCCGCGCCGCATACCGCGTACAACGCGAGCGAAACCGCGACGAGGGCGTCCTCGCGCATGGGCTTCCAGGCGAGTATGCGCATGAAGAGCGTGTAGTTCTCCGCGCCCTTGCGGGGCTTGAGGCGACCGTCACGGAGCATGAGCGGGTTCTGGCACGTCTCGCGGCGCTCCACGCCCTTGAGGGAATACCATATTGTCGCCGCGAACTCGTAGAACGCGGGAAGCAGGCACAGCACGGCGAAGCTTTCCATGTTGCCGATTATGGCGGCGCAGGCGAGTGCGGTGCCTATGGTGTAAGTGCCGATGTCCGCGGGGAACACGCGCGCGGGAAACCAGTTGAACTTGAGGAACGCGAGGCAGGCGCCGAGCAGGGCGGCGAGGATTACCACCGAACCGGTTGCCCCGGCGAGCAGGGCTATGGCGAGCAGGAACGCGGAGGCGACCGCACCCAAACCCGCTTCGAGTCCGTTGTAACCCGCGGACATGTTCACGGCGTTAGCCGCGCCCGTGATGCCCAACGGGATGAGTGCGAAAATGTAGAGCAAGCCGAAGTTCACGGGCCCGAGGAACGGCAGGAAGAGGACGGTGTCGCCCGCGGTGACTGCGATAAGGGGAATAGCGGCTACTGCCGGGAGAATGGTTTTCAAACGACGGCTTATCTTGAACAAGTCGTCGTAAACGCCTATGAGCGCCACGAGGGTTATCGCGGCGAGGGAGGCGAGGAGCACGGCGAGCGCCGCCGGACTGTATTCGAGCACCGTTAGGTAGAGCACGCCCAAACTCACACCGGACAGTATGCCCGCAAGCAAGGCGAAGCCGCCCATGTTAGCAACCAAAGGGCGCCCTCGCTTGTTCGAGTCGCGCGCAGTGACTCCCTTGCGGAGCGCGCTCTTGATGAAAACCGGGGTGAGCGCGAGCGTGGCAACGAACGAGGCGAACGCAATCAGCGCGGCGAAAACCAAACCCATTTTTCCTCAAGGCCTCCCTTGGTACTCGAAAACCTTGACTATCGAGTTCGGCGAACGGTAGACGAGCTTGAAACCCGGAAACTCCTCGAAGAAGAACAGCTTGGTGAACGCGGATTGCATCGCCTTGCTTTCCAAACCGTAAACCGACAGGTCGGGATTCACGTTGATGAGTTGGTTCTCCGCGAAGAACGAGGGCACGACGTACGAGGTGTTCGCGTCGAACTCCGTGACGCCGGGCTGCGCGAGCGCGATGGGACGCTGGTAACCCGAAACCAGCCCGGTGTTCGAGAGGAGGAGGAACGAGTCCGAAGTCAGGCAGTAAACCGAACCGAAGCCGGACTGGTAAGCTGCCATCTGGGACGGGCCTTCAACCGGACAGGTGCCCACCAAATCCAGGAACTCGAAATAGTGTTCTGCCTCATAACGGCTGCGCCCCGGACCAGCCTCCCAATCCGTTATCGCGGGTTCGGTCGGGCACACCACGGAAATGCTGGAATCGCAGGTGCCGCTCAAGTAGACGAGCGCGCCCCACTTGCTCACGAGTTCCCAGTCCACCATCACGTGCGTGGCGCCGTGGTAATCCATCAAATCATACAAATCCGAGTCCTCGCCGTTCACGAACGCCTGCGCCACCCCGTGGTTGAGCAAGCCGCGTTCGTTCACCGGGTCGAGCACGGTTTTGCGTTCGCCCAGGAAAGTAGTCCAATGCCCGTAATCCCACCAACTCATGATGCGCGCGTCCGCGGGCGACTCCGCAGCCATCCACTTGAACGTCTCCAGCCAGTCACCCGGAATCCGCGAGTACTCGAGCTCGTACATTGTGTTCGAAACGGTTTGCGCTTGTGCGAACGCGCCTATCACACCCACCAAGAGGATGAACGCGATGCCCGCCTTGGCTGCGAACGCGTCGTCAGCCAAACGGAACAATGCGCAACCCTTGGTCAACACGCGCGCCGCTTCGCCGAGCAGGTAACCGGCGACAAGGCACAACGCAACCGCGAGGTGCACCATGTACTTGAGTTTGTTCAACCCGATGTAGGCGATTGGGAAGAACACGAGGATGAGGAGCAGCGTAGTGCGTCGGTCTTCCTTGCCGAAGCCGTATGAAATCACCGCGGAAGCGAGCGCGATGAGCATGTAGAGGAACACGTCGTTCGAGGAATAGAACGCCGCGAGCCCCGAGAGCGCGCCCCCGCCCAGGAAGGACGCGAGCCAGGTGACTATCCCGTCAGTGAAATTGTTGAACACCACTAACGCGGTCACGAGCGCGGCCCAGCCGAGCGCGAGCCGCCTGCGCTTGCGGGCAGCCAAGTCGAGGACCGCAGTGGCTGCGGTGGCGAGCGCCGCACCCAGCAACAGGAGCGGCGGGTTTAGTACGCCGTAAGCAGCAACCCAAAACGACTCCGACGTGGCAGCTTCCTCTTGGATGGTCTTCGCCAGGGGAACGCCCGCCTTCGCCATCGTGACTTGGGATTCCACCACGTAGACTGCAGTCCAGCCGAAGCTCGTGAACACGAAGAGCACGGGGAGTGAGAGGAGGAACAAGCCGAACAGCACGGCAACGCGGTTGCGGAGCGTGGACTTTTCCCCGAGCTTTTGCTCCACGAAATAAAACAACACGGACAACCCTAGGCCGAGCGCCATCAGGTAGTGTATGAACCCTAGGCCCGCCCCGAGCTTGCCGACCTCGTAAGAATTCACTATCAGGCTGCCGAGCCAGGCGCCCGCGACTATCACCGCGTTGAGCTTGATTGACTCGAGGTTCGTCTTGCGCGCAAGGAAGTCCACCACCGACTGGAAAATCAGGTAGACCGCGAGAATCATGAAGGGCCAGACGTACTGCTGGCTGCCCAACGCCGCGGCGGCGCACGACAAGCCCGCGAGCACCGCGAGCCGCCAGTCGCGGCGGTTTGCCACGAGGATGAGCAACGCGAAAATCAACAGCGCGGTGAAGAAACCCCAGGGCTGCTGTTCGTTCACTCCCGCCGCCAGCTTCTTTATCACCTGGGGGGTGAGCGCGAAGAAAGCCGCGGGCACGAGCGCGGCGTACTCGTTGAACTCCTCGCGTATGATTACGAACGCGAGGAACGAGAGGAGCGCGCCCACGATGGGGGGGTATAATTGCGAGATTAGCACGAGTTCGTCTTTTGAATACTCGGCGAGCCCGGCGAGGAGCGAGTAAACCGCGTACCACGAGCCCTGCACGTATTGCGCAAGCGGGGCATAGTGGCGGAACGCCTCGAACGGGTAATACGCGTCATCCGAGTAAACGTCAATGTGCCCGTCTTGGACGAGTTGTTGGGTGAGCTTGTCGTAATAGAACGGGTCGAACTCGAAGAACTCCGTGGAATGCGCGGGCGCCAAACGCACGTAAAAGCCGACGAGGATGAACGCGAGGAGCAAGGCGAGAACCCAGTTGTTCTTCAATAGTTTCCACGCCTTCTCCGCGTTAAGCGAACCGAAACTGGGCAGCTTAAATTTAAAGTAGAACCACGCGCCCGTTGACGCAGCCAACAGGACGACGGCATTAAAAAGAACCAGTCCGGCGGTGAACGGCACGCCTAACAGGAATCCCTCGAGGAACGCGAGGAGGGGCACCGCGAACAAGCCGACGCACAGCGAGAGGAAGAACCGCTCGAAGCGCGCCAACCCGGCACCGGCGAGGAAGAGCCAGACCGCGAGCGCGCCCGGTGCCGTAACAATAGCGAGCGAAGACAGTGCCGCGAACCAGTTCAACAAAACGAAAACCCCCACCAACCTGAACGACTCCAAAACGAGAATTCGGAGCCGAAACCAACTAGAAAAAGAGCTTTCCGAACTTTAAAAATACTCGTTTCAACTCACTAAATGGGCTTCAAAAATGAGAATCCTGATGACCGGCGCAAAGGAGTACCCGTTCGGCTCGAGCCGCGGCGCGGACGCGCTCCCCGGCGGCGGAATCGAATACTGCGTGGACGCGTTGGCGCACGCGCTCGCCAAACGCAACGCACACGTCACAGTCGTAACGCGCCGCTTTCCCGGACAGAAACGCGAGGAGCACGGGGGAGTACGCGTGGTGCGCCTGCCCTGGCTGCCGGGCGCGCTCTTGCGCAATCCATCCTACAATTTCCTGGCATTCCTCAAAACGCTTTCCGAGGAATACGACGTAATGCACGCCCACGGACCGGTTGCCGCGGCGTTCGGGTGGCTCGCCTGTTGCCTGCGCGGGAAAAAGCTCGTGGCAACGCCGCACGGCATTGCGCACGGACAATATGCGGGCGCATTCTCGAAAATCGTTAAAGCACTCGAAGCTTTCGCTTACTCGCGCGCCGACCTCGTGGCGTTCCTGAGTCCCGGCGAGAAAGCCGCATTCAAGAAGAAATTCGGTTTCCTGCCCGGGAACAACGCAGTGCTACCCCTGGGCATACCACTCGCGCAATACGCCAAGAGCCGGACGCAAACCCCGGAGTTCACATTCGTTTACGCGGGACGCCTCGCGAAAGTCAAGGGCGCGGACGTGCTCCTCGAGGCCTGCCGCGGCCTGGAGGCGCGCGTGCTCCTCGCGGGTAACGGTCCCGAACGCGGGACATTGGAGAAAAACGCGCCGGCGAACGTTGTGTTCTTGGGGGAACGCCGGGACTTGCCCGCGGTGCTAGCGAAAGCTGATGCGTTCGTCCTGCCGTCGCGTTCGGAGGGATTGCCCGTGGCGTTGCTCGAGGCAATGGCAACCGGTTTGCCTTGCATAGTCACGGACATCGGGTTACCCGTCGAGCGCAACGTGAACGCGCTCGTGGTTCCCGCGGGGGACGCGAAGGCGTTGCACGCCGCAATGCAACGCGTTGCCGGGGACGCCCGCCTGCGCGCCAAGCTGTCCGCTAACGCAAGGAAATTCGCGTCACGCTATTCTGCGGACGCGCTTGCAGGCGATTGGCTCGCAGCCTACCGCTTGCTTCACTGACTCTTGGGATAGTGCGTCACAGCGACGCCCACCAACAGGAGGCCCAGCGCGAAGTCGAACAACGCGGTCTGGAGGAGGGAATCCAACGCGGAAGTGAACGCCGCGCGCGTGGAGGCAACGTCCTCGGCGCCTACGCCCAGCGCGTCCAGGTATTCGCTGCTCGCGGATAACTCGTCCAAGTAGGCGAGCGAGGGCTCGATGGTGGTGCGCGTGCTCCAGTACTGGTTGAACTGGTACGCGGACAACGCGAGCATCAGCACGCCGAACGCTGCGACGCACGCTAACAAAACCTTCCTGTTCATCGGAACGCGGTCCTCCCGCTTTTGTAGCTGTCCAAACGGCGCGCCTCCTCTTGGAGTTCGTAGAGCACGCGGGTCAACGCCCCGTATAGTTCGCGGTCGGACGCGCTCGAGTGCAAGTCCCCGCCGGGCAGGTAGAGCGAACCCTTGACTTCGAAGCGCTTGCCCTTGCCTTGGAGCGAACTCTTGACGTGGAGCCCCAGGCGCGCGTCGGGGAGCATCTTGTGGATTTTGTCCAGGCTGCGTTCGCACTCCTCCTCGATGGATTCCTTGAAGAATTTCTCGTCGGGTTGGAGCCCGGAAACCAGTACGCGGGGAGCCCGCAGAATCGAGCCCCTTAACTTGTGCTTTAAACCGTGAACTTTCGCTGCTATTCTCTTTAACATTTTACGACTCCACCCCCCACTTAAGCAACCGAATAACGAGCGGGCATTTTAAGCTTACGCCCACAGCCAAGGCAGGGCATTCAACGCCAACAACGCCAGCCCTCCCGCGCCGAACGCCAGGTAGGCGAGCTGGGCCTGCTTCTCGGGGAGGATTTCGCGGAACTCCTCCAGGAGTACGCGGTGCCCGTCCGTAATGAAGAGCGGGAGGAGGTTAACCATCGCGAGCACGAAATTCAACAGGTAGGCGTACGCCAGCGCGATGAAAAGGAACGAGTAAAACGAGTAAGCGAACGCGTCCGATTTTATGTCCTCGACTTCGAACGAGAGCGATTCGGCAAGGGTGAGCCCGAGTTGGGAGTTCGCGCCGAGCGTGGCATTGAACGAGCCCGCACTCGTGTCCACTGCAACAACATTGCCGGCGCCCTTCGCTTTTAACGCCGCACTCAACGAATTCAATCCCTCGACGGGAACACCGTCCAGGCGCTCGATTACCGCGCCTTCGGTGAACAGCCAAGCGGACGGGTAACCGTCGCGAACGCCTTGGACGACTACTTCCGCGAAGCGCACCGAACGGTTCGCGCCGTTCACCTCGACGGCTGCGGCGCCCTCGCCCGAAGCCGCGAGCGCGGTGAAGAAGGCGCGCGCCTCGCGTGCCGAAGCGAAGCCCGTGAAGTTATCCCCGGGGGAGATGCCGGGCGAGAGGGTGGAGTTTGATGCGAGCGCGGAAACGGACACGCCTACGACGGTGGAATCCAGGAGGGCGCCCGCGATTGCCGCGAGGAAAAGGAAAACGAAGAAGAATAATGCGTTCGAGATGCTGCCCGCGGCGAGCACGCGGCGCTTGACGTGAACGCCTTCCTTTGCGAACGCCTTCTCGTCGATTTCAACGAACGCACCCACCGGAAGGAAGCCGAAGAGGAGCGCGCCCGAGGACTTGATGCGCACGCGTTCGGCGCGCGCGAGGATGCCGTGGGCCAACTCGTGGACAACCGCGATTATCGCGATGGCGAACACCGCCTCCCAGGGCACGGTCACGCCGGGCAATAGGAGAGTGACGCCGGGCGGGGTGTTGGGTACGGTGAGCACGCGCCAGGCATGCAAGCCGAGGAACCCGATGCCTACGCCGAAGAGTCCGAGCCCCCAGCCCAAGAGGAGGAAAGCGAGGGCTTCGCCTCCGACGCTAACCGAGCTCTGGGCGGTGAAGAAGAACACGAAGAAAATAATGTTGAGGAGCACGCCCGCGAGCCAGCGTTTCTTCATCCAACCGAAAACATAGGCGCCGTAAGGAATGCCGAAGCACAGTGTGAGCCCGGCGTCCACTATGAAGCGGCAGGCGTGCGCGTAACGCTTGCCTATGATTTCCATCAAGTCGAGTCCCGCGAAGCCGCGGACAACGAGCAAACCGTAGTAGCCGTCCCAACCCGTGACGCGCTTCAATTCCGCGCCGCAGGCGACGAGCACCGCGAGCATCAAGCCGCCTTTCAGCCAGTTCTCAAGGGGGCTGAATGCTAGCGCGAAGAAGAACGCCACACCCACGAGTAAGGTGGCTGCTATCCAGAGTTTTGAAGCCAAAAGAGTTTACAACCCGCTAGAATCTCGGCAGCCAAGAATTAAAACCGTTCTCTTGGAGGTAAAACGACTAAAATTAGGTTGGGCCGGGTTCGGCACTTTGGTGGGGTTCGCTTCCCCCGGCCCAAAAAGACACTTTCTTTGGTGGGTTGAAACGGTTACCTTGCGGCAACCGGTTCAGCGTGAAAGGGCGTAGAACATTTTCATTCCCGCCCGCTTCTTCTCCAGCACGCCCTGCTTGAACAGCGCGTTCATCCTTGAAGAGGCGGCATTCCGCCCCTTGTACTTGAATTCGGCTTGCACGTCCTCCGCGCACGCCATTCCCTTTGCCTTCACGAACGCCACGATGCGTTCCTCGAGCCCCGAGAGCGCTTGCTTTTCCCGGCGGCTGCCCAGCTTCGCCTCGATTCGCGCCACGCGCTCCTCGAGCTTCAAGAGGCGCTCGAGCTTCGCGTTGATTTCCTTCAACACGAGGTTCGAAGCAGTCTTTTCCTCGGAAAGCTTGTGAAGCAGGGTCCCGACCACGACCGGGTCCTTGAACTTCTCCTGCATGTCGCGCACGTCACGCAAGACGTTCGCGAATTCGCTTTCCTCAGTCATAACAATCCTCAAATCTATCATGACTAAGTCATGACTCTTTTTAAAGCTATGGAATTATGGGAAGCGCGCGGAGTCGAGTATTAGCCGCTTTCACGGATGCGTGCGAGCAATACCCTTAAAACAATCGGGGCTTAAAATATGTTTTCCCATGTCCCAAGGGGCGGCGCAGCCGGATTCCAAGGCTCGCTTTGATTTCAAGAAGCAGGTGGAGGCGCTGAAAGCCTTCCGCGGCAGGGGAACCGAGCTCATAAGCGTTTACGTGACTCCCAAGTACCCCATCAGCGAGATTGCGGGGAAGCTGCGGGATGAGTACGGGCAGGCGGCGAACATCAAGAGCAAGTCCACCCAGAAGAACGTGCAGGCCGCGCTCGAGAAGATAATGAACCACTTGAAGACTTACAAGGCCGCACCCGAGAACGGCGTGGCGATTTTCGCTGGAAACGTGAGCGAGAACGAAGGCAAGACGGATTACCGCCTTTACGCCGTGGAGCCGCCGGAACCACTCGGGGTACAGTTCTACCGTTGCGAGTCGGTTTTCGTGGTGGAGCCGCTCGAGGAACTCTTGGACCACGCGGGCGCGTACGGAATCATAGTGATGGACGGCAAAGAGGCGACGATTGCCGTGCTCAAGGGCAAGCAGGTGAAGATAATCAAGCGCCTGAATAGCACCGCGCACCAGAAAGTAAGCAAGGGTGGCCAATCTGCTGCACGCTACAGCCGCCTCCACGTGGAGGGCGTGGAATTCTATTACAAGCGCATAGGCGAGGCGATGGATGCGTTCGTGGGCATAAAGAACTTCCAGGGCATCGTGGTCGGGGGGCCGGGGCCGGCGAAGCACGATTTCGTGAAGATGAGCCCGTTCAACTACCAGCTCAAGATACTCGGCGTGGTGGACACGGGCTATACGGACGAGTACGGCATCCGCGAGACAATGGAGAAGGCGAAGGACGTGCTCTCGGAACAGGAGTCCATCAAGGAGAAGGCAATCCTCGACGAGTTCCTAAAGCGCGTTGCCAAGGGCGGGCTCGCGGCTTACGGGCTCACGGGATTGAAGGAAATGCTCGAACGCGGGCAAGTCGAACGCCTGCTTGTCACCGAAGGCATGGAACTGTGGCAGGTAAAACAGACGTGCGGGAACTGCGGGAAAGAACGCGTGAAGATACAGGAGCATCCCGGACAGGAGGAGCCGTGCGAGTGCGGCGGCAAATGGATGGTAAAAGAGGAACACGATTTGGCTAACGAGCTCGTTGCAATCGCCGAGGAGAAGGGCGTGCCCGTGGAACTCGCCTCGAGGGAGACCGCGGAAGGCAACCAGTTCTACGGGATGTTCAACGGCTTGGGCGCCTTCCTCAAGTACAAGTGAAGGAAATGAATGAAACGCGATGGGATGAACGGTATACCCAGAGTGAGGTCTTCGAGAAGAAGCAGGAAGGTTTCGACGAACTTATCAAACTCCTAAAAAGAGAAAAAACAAACCGCGTCCTCGACCTAGGCTGCGGTTCCGGAAGGAATTTGCTTCCACTCGTAGAAGCCGGGTTTCAAGTAACGGGTACGGATAATTCAAGCGCCTTGCTTGAATTCACGCGAAAGCGACTCGAAGAACGCGGCTTAAACGCGGAACTAAAGGAATCCGATTGCTACGAGCGATTCCCATTCAAAGACGGCTACTTCGATGCCGTCGTGAGCATTCAAGTAATCCACCACAACACGCACGACAAAATCAAGCACTGCATATCGGAAATCGAACGCGTGTTAAAACCGAACGGAATAATATTCATAACGGTAACCACTGATTCTTACAAGAAGAAAGAAAGAAAACTCAAAAAGGTGGCGCCGCAAACTTATGTCCCGCAGGCGGGTCGAGAAAAAGGCATCACCCACTACATTTACAGAAAAGAACAGTTAGAAGAAGACTTCAACAAATTCGAGATACTCAAACTATTCGAAGGCGCGAGCTATTACATCGACGACGCGAATCATTACTGCATTCTTGGAAGATTAAAAGCGTGAAATCAATGTTCAACTTCCAACCCGACGAATTCATCGTAGAGGAAATCACCTCGCAGGGAGCCGTGCTCGAAGTCGGCTTGCGGCAAACCCTCGGGAAACCCGAGGATGCTGCCCTGGAGAAGAACTATTTCTCGCGGTTCATAATGGAGAAGCGCGAGTGGAACACCGCGCAGGCGTTGGGCGCGCTCGCGGCGTACTTGCACGCGAAACCCTCGCGCTTTGACTCCGCGGGCGCGAAAGACCGCAATGCGGTGACCGTGCAGTTGTGCAGCGCCTTTTGCATTCCCCCCGAACGCCTGCTCTCGACGCGCGTGAAGGACGTGCGCGTCCTGGGCGCCTGGCGGGCGGGCGAGAAGGTGCGCCTCGGGGATTTGCAGGGCAACCGTTTCACAATCACGTTGAACACGGGGAACTGCGGGCGCGAACCGGATGCTGCGGCAATCAAGGCGCGCGCGGAAGCCACTGGTTTCGTGTTCAAGAATTATTTCGGTTACCAGCGGTTCGGTTCGAACCGCGAGAACACCGCGCTCGTCGGGGAATGCGTGCTGCGTGGGAACTTCAAGGAAGCGTGTACGAACTACTTGTGCTTCCAAGGCGGCGAGCGGCAGGAGGCGAGCGAGGCGCGCGCCCGACTCGCAAGCGAAGGCGACTACGCTGCTGCGCTCGCGTATTACCCGCGTTGGCTGAAGTACGAGCGCACGCTCTTGGAATATCTTGCAACGCAACCCACGGATTACGCGGGCGCGTTGCGCCGCCTCCCGCGGAGCATCCTCCTGTTGTTCGTGCACGCCTTACAGGCGAAAATATTCAACGAGTCGCTCGAGGCATTCGAGGGCGCACCAAATCTTGAGGCAGAAGGAAATTTGGTGGGCTACGAATCGCAGCCCACTGAACTCGAGGCTGCGGCGTTGGAGGCGCGCGGCTTAACCAAGGAGTCATTCCGTTTGGCGTCCATGCCCGAACTGTCCTCGCGCGGCAACAAGAGGAAGCTGTTCACTCGACTCAAGGGATTCGAGGTGCGTTCTACTGAACCGGTGGTGCTGCGTTTCTCGCTGGACTCCGGGTGTTACGCCACGACTGCCTTGGACTTTTTGTTGGGGTAGATTTTGCGGGCGAGCCAGCCGACTGCGAAACCCGTGAAGAAACCGCCGAGCAGGTAGAGCATGTTGAAGGGCGCGAGCGCGACGAGCCCTGGGAAATTCAGGTAGAATACTACTGACAGCGTGAGCGCCGCGAGTGCGGCGAGCAAGGCGAGCCCGTCCAAGCGATTCCACAAACCCATTTTGTTCCACCGTTTCGAATATCGTTTTAATCTAATTCACTATGTTCTGCGGCTTGCCTTTTAAAAACGAGGTTACATTGTCAATCATCAAGTCGTACGCCTGCTTCTACCCGTAATCGGACTTGAAGGCGACGTGCGGAGTCACCAGAATCTTCGGGTGGCTTTTCATTTTTCGCCAAGTCGTTGATTCGTAGTCGCCGCAATTTATGCCTTCGAGGTCCATTGCCGCGCCCGCGAGATTATCGTCCAGCGCTTTGAGCAACGCCGCGTCGTCGTAAATCTCGTGGTGCGAGGTAGTCACGAAGTAAGCGCCGCGCTTCATTGCCGCGAACTCTTTCCCGCCGAGCAGGCCCTTGGTGTCGTCGGATAACGGCAGCGCGCAGTAAACCACATCCGCTTCCTTCAAGATTTTTTCAAGCCCGTCGCCGCGTTTCCAGAACACGACTCGCATTCCGAGCGCTCCGGCGAGTTTTCCAACGTAACCACCTATCCTGCCGGCGCCGAGTATGACAATGGTTTTTCCGTGCGGCGACGCCGCGAGTTCGGGTTTGGGTTCGTCCCGGGCGTAAACGCAGATTTTGCGCATCAACGCCAGCATCAAGCCGACTCCGAACTCGCCGGCGCTTTCGGTGAACGCGCCAGGCGCGTTGGCGATTTTAATGCCCTTCGCCGACGCTTCTTTCAACGGAAGAAAACCGACGCCGGTGAACGGCAATGAAACCAGCTTCGAGCCGCGCTTCATTTTCGGAATCGCGGCGTCGATTGGCGCCCAATCGCAGCATACGACGTCCGCGCCTTCCACGCGTTCGAGGAGTTCGTCCACGCTGGGAACGCCCTCGAAATACTTCACTTCGCCGAGCTTGGCGAGCCTCGCTTTTTGTTCGCGGTCGAGCGCCATGCTTTCGACAACGTGGATTTTCATTGTTTACCTCGCATTCAGATGTCCTTTTCAGTCACAACTTTTATTCCATTTTGTTTTAACAGCTTAGTAAACAATCCGTCTCCGGCAATAAGCTTGTTTGAGAACGTGCCGTCATAAATTTGTCCACAGCCACAGGATGGGGGTTTTGCCTTCAATATTGCTTCTTCACAGCCACAAAGTTTTGCAATCTTAAACCCTTCTTCAGCTCCCTTAACAAATTCCACGGTTACATCCTTTCCGTTTTTTGTAAATACAGTATTCCCCGTCAGTTCGGCGCCGTCCCGGGGGGTGGGCAAACCTCCCAGCTGTTCAGGGCATACGGGAATTGCTTTTCCCGCTTTAACCAAGTCAATCACGGCTTGGTTTGGCGCTGATTCGCCGCGGTAATTACAATTGATTCCGCATAAACAAGCGCTAACTATTTTCATGTTTTCAACCTGGTTTATTGACTTAGCCGATGGAGCGCGGGGAACGGGATTTGAACCCGCACGACCTTTTGGATTAATGGATTAGCGCATAAAGGTATAAATCAATTCTGGTTGAGAGATATATTATGGATAAAGCCATACCGGTTATTGACATTAAGCTAACCAACAAGTGCAATTATGCCTGTGAATACTGTTACGCAGAATCAAATAGCACCCAAGATATTTCTGAAGAAACCTTTCTTTTGGCCCTCAACCTTGCTAAGTCAATAGGCGCAACGCATTTAGAGTTTTGCGGTGGAGAACCGCTCATGCATCCACAAATAAACAAAATTGTAAAAATGGCGAGAGATGCTGGATTTAAACTTATACTTCGAACAAACGGAATTTTGGTTAACCGCTACCTCGATTTGATAAGCAAGAATTTTGATTGGGTGGGAATTTCACTCGATGGAACTCAAGAAATTAATCATTTAATGCGAGCCTCAAAAAGCGCCATTAGCTCCACAGATAAGTTCGCTCTGCCCATTAAAGCATTCTTTGACCTCAAGCAAAAGAACCCAAAAATAAAACTCTTATTGGGAACAATGATGAGCGCCATCAATGCCAATAACATAGCTGCATTTCAAAAATATCTTCTGAATAAAAAAGTTCCAATTAACCTTTGGAAAATATACCGCTTCCTCCCACGAAGACAACGAGCCTTGGAAAACAAAGACAAATTCAACCTTACTGATGCAGAATATGAAACGGCGTACAAACAAATTGATACAATGCTAGTCAAAAACGAATTAGGCGCACAAGTAATCATCGATTTCGGCAAAGTCGACAAAGGAACTTGTTTAGTCCTATCCCCAAATGGTGACCTTTCATTAAGCTCAAAAAAAATATTGAACATTAACGAGAAAGAAATCCCTGAAATAAAAGAGATTTTGATGGACCTGCCTGAAATTGGTCGGATATCCGAAAGCAAGAAAAAAACTTATTTTGAATAAGACACTAGGTATGTTGCATAGTCCCAAAAGGGCCACTATAATTATCCGCCAATGGAGCGCGGGGAACGGGATTTGAACCCGCACGACCTTTTGAGTCAATAGATTAGCAATCTACCGCCATACCGGATTAGGCGACCCCCGCGTGGAAAAGAATTAGGGTAACACGCTTTTTTAACCCTTGACTGCAAGGAAGCCCTTCACATCCGTGCTCCACGAGACGCGTCCGAAACCCGCCTCGCGGAGGCGCGAGCCCACGCCTTTCGCGAACGACTTCTTGCGGTTCCGCGTGAACGGCTCGCCCGTGTAAACGAAAACGCGTCCGTCGCGTGCGGTAACACGCAACAATTCCTGGAAGAACGCGAGCGAATACAATTCGGACGCAAGGGGGAAGCGCGGCGGGTCCACGCAAATGCTCGCATAATTGTTGGAGGGAAGCGTTTTGATTTCCTCGAGCGCGTCGCCTTCAACGATTGTTATCTTGGGGTTGTCGAACAGCTTCTTGGAGTAGGGGTTGCAGCGCGCGAGCCGCAAAACGTTCTCATCGGCTTCAATCGTGGTGACGTGCTCGGCTTTGCGCGCCAAACCGATGGCGGAGTAGCCGAGTCCCGTGCAAATGTCGAGCGCGTTTCCTCCGCGTGGCGAGAGGAGGCGCATGCGCGTCGAGAGCGAGCGCTTGGGAGACGCCTCGTGCATGCGCACGCCGGAAATAGTTACCGAAGGCCAGTCCACCGTGGGCACGAGAGCGTAAACCTTGTCCGTTTCTGGGGAGTGGAACAGGAGCGGTTGCGTTTCGCCGTCTTGCTTCAAGTAGTAGCAGTTCTTCTTGCCGCCCGCCTCTTCGGGAGTCAACAGGACGGATTCCGTCCCGCGTTCGGGCATTCCCGGGTTCACTCCGCCGCTTTCTCGCCGGCAATCGCCTTGAGGCGCTTCTCCAAGTCCGCCTTGAGCTTCTTGGCTACGGGGTTCTTGGTGTAGTAGTCCGCGCGCGCCGCGATGCTCAGCTTCGCCGCGAGCGCCCGCGCTATCTTGCCGCGGTGCTCCAAGGGTGCCGCGTTGACGAGCGGGGACTGGAATATCACGCCGTGCTTGGGGGGCGCAATGTTCGGGTTCTTCAAGTGCTTGAACAGCGCTTTTTCCGCGCCGATGACTTGAATCGTGGAGGCGGGCATCTCAGCGAGGTTCTTGAGGTTCCCCGCCAAACTCAATAGGCGCGCCGCGAGCAACGGTTCCACGAGCTCGGACACGTTCGGCATTTCCTTGCGCGCCTTCGTCTCGGCGTAAGCAGTGAGTTCGACGCGCGCCTTGAACAACTCGAGGACGCGCGAGGCGAGTGCGCGCACTGCGGTGCGGTCTTCCTTGTCGAATTCTGCGCCGAAGCTCTTCTTCGCCTGTTCCGCGACTTTCTCCGCGCGGTCTATCCCGAACAATTCGTCCAACTTTTTCTTCTCGAACTTGGAGCGGTCGCCGTATTCCGCGTAAAGCGCGCACACGGTTTCCTCGTTCTTCAAATCCATTTCGGGGAAGTTCAACTGAACCCATTCGCACAAGCGCTGGTACAAGAGTGACTTCGCCTGGTCCAAATCGTCGATTGCGCGCGCTGCCTGTACGAGGGCTGCGTCCGGCTTGCGGTACGCTTCCCCGACGCCTTCGCGCGCCTTGCGCATGAAGCGGTCGCGTTCGAACCCGCCTTCGCGTTCTTCGCGGGGCGCGCTGCCACGCTGGAAGCTGCGCGAGCGGTTGAACCCGCCGCGGTCCTCGAAATCCCTGCGGGGGCGGTAGCTTTCGCCGCGACCACTGGAGCCGCCTTCCCTGCGTCCGCCGTAAGAGGGGCGCGGACTGTAGCCGCCTTCGCGGCGTTCACCGTAAGCAGGACGCGGACGGTATTCCCTGCGTTCGGAATAACCGCCTTCACGGCGTTCGCCGTAAGCTGGACGTGGGCTGTACTCGCGGCGCTCGCCCGAAGCAGCAGCCGGACGGTATTCGCGGTGCTCTCCCGAAGCAGCAGGACGCGGACTATAACCACCTTCACGGCGTTCGCTTGACGCTGCAGGACGATAGCTGCTGCCCTCGCGGCGTTCACCGTAAGCGGGACGCGGGCTGTATTCGCGGCGCTCGCCTGAAGCAGCTGCAGGACGCGGGCTATAACTGCCTTCACTGCGCGCGTCAGGACCCGAACGCGGACCGTAACCGCCCTCGCGGCGCGGACCGCGGTTGAATCCGCCGGTCGGGCGGGAGCCGCCCTCGCGCGGGCGGGAACCGAACGGCTTGCGCTTGAAACCTCGTTTGTCCTTGAACATAAAATTCATTCCTCCGAATAATAGAGTATTACCCCCGGCGAGGCATTTAAATCTTCCATTGCAACGCCCCAGCCACCTTAAAAAACCAGTTGCGGCAAAAGCATTGTCATGACGCTAATCGACTCCGTGGTGAACTTGTGCGCGCGCAGGCGCTTCGTCTACCCTTCCGTCGAGTTGTACGGCGCGCCCGCGGGGTTCTATGATTACGGCCCGCTCGGCGTCCAACTCAAGCGGAACGTGGAAGAGTCGTGGTGGAACCGTTTCGTTCGCGGGCGCGAGGACGTGGTTGGCATCGAAGCGTGCATCCTGTCGCCGCGCCAGGTGTGGGAGGCGAGCGGGCACTTGACCGCGTTCAACGACCCGCTTGTGGAGTGCGCGAAATGCAAGTTCCGCGAGCGCGCGGACGCGTTAATCAAGCAAGAATTGAACCTAGAAGTGGAAGGCGCGTCCGTGAGTGAGTTGGACGCGCTCGTGAAGAAGCACGCGTTGAAGTGCCCGAAATGCAAGCACGCGTTGAGCGTGGGCGAACCGTTCAATTTGATGTTCAAGACGCACGCGGGCGTGCTCTCGGACGAGTCCAGCGAGGTGTTCCTGCGCCCCGAGACCGCGCAAGGCATTTTCACTGGGTACAAGGGCGTCGCGTTGGCGGCGCGCAAGCAGCCCCCGTTCGGCATCGCGCAGGTGGGGAAGAGCTTCAGGAACGAAATCGCACCCCGCCAATTCGTCTTCAGGTGCCGCGAGTTCACCCAGTACGAACTCGAATACTTCTACGAGGGCGAGTGCCCGTTCGAGCTTAAGGACGCGGCCGTCCTGGCGTTGCCCGCGGAAAACCAGGGGAAGGAAAGCGAGGCGACGGAAACCAAGCTGTCGGCGTTGCCTGCCTCGGGTTGGATGCGTTACTGGCTCGGCGAATACCTGGATTGGCTGCGCTCGCTCGGGTTGCGTGATTTGCGCGTGCGCCAGCACGTCCCCCGCGAGTTGTCGCACTACTCCTCGGATACGTGGGACGTTGAGTTCCTTTACGGGGAATGGGGTTGGAAGGAGCTCCTGGGCGTCGCGGAACGCGGCTCGTTCGACTTGGATTGCCACGCCAAGCGTTCGGGCAAGGACTTGTCGCTCTCGGACGGCGAAGGCAGGAAAATCGTGCCGCGCGTAATCGAGCCCTCGGGCGGGTTGGACCGCCTCGTATTCGCGTTGCTCGTGCAGGCGTACTCGGAGAAACCCGGGGACGGGGAAACAAAAACCGTGCTCTCGCTTGCCCCGGAAATCGCCCCGATGCGCGTCTGCGTTTTCCCGCTCGTCAAGAAGGACGGTGTTGCTGAGAAAGGGCGCGAGGTTTTCGAATCGCTGCGCGGCTTCGCGGTGGAGTACGACGAGAAGGGAAGCATCGGGAAGCGTTACGCGCGTGCGGACGAGGCGGGGACGCCGTGGTGCGTGACCGTTGATTATCAAACCTTGGAAGACAACACGGTGACGTTGCGCGACCGCGATTCCGCGGAACAGGAGCGCGTGAAGATAACCGCGTTGCGCGAAAAAATCGTTTAGGTGATTCGAATGAAGAAGGAAGCTGTTTGTTGCCCGCCGTTCGACCCGAAGAAGTGGGACAACAAGACGCTGGACTGGAGGAACAGGCGGTTCGTGAAGGCGCGCGTTTTCACTCTTTTTTACATGCCCGTGAACTTCGGGAGCGTGATGACTCGTTTGGTCTCGAAAATCGAGGCTGCGGGCGCGAGGATGCCGGACGCGTTGTGCCTCGCGGACCACGCCTCGATGTGGGGTATGGACTTGTTTGTGGGCGTGGACCGGAAAATCCCGGGCGTTGAGAACGTCACGCTGAGCGGGAAATACCTGTGCAAGGTTTACGAGGGGCCCTTCTCGGATACCGGGAAGTGGTGCAAGGACTTTGAGGCGTACGCGAAGCGCAGGAAGGCACGCGCTGGGAAGCCGCTCATGTGGTACACCACCTGCCCGAAGTGCGCGAAGAAGTACGGCAAGAACTACGTGGCGATACTCGCCCGCTTGAATTAATCCGTGCATTTAGGCGCGACTGCAAGTTCCTTCAGGCACGCTTCCTTTGCCCAACACGCGTTCACTTCTTGAGTTGCACGGTGTGGATGGGGTACGGGATGTGCACCTTGTTCTTGCGGAAAAGCTTGAGTATCTCGTGGTTCACCGCGGCTTCGGCGCGCCAGCGGTCCACGTAGGAGTTCACCCTGAAAATGAGCTGGAAAACCAGGGCGGACTCGCCGAATTTCTGGAAGCGCGCGATGGGCTCGAACGCGGGGTAAATCTTGGCGCCCGCCTTGGCTGCGTTCACCACCGCCTTTTTCAGCAACCGTTCGACTTTGTTCGGGTCGCTCTCGTAGCCAACGTTCACCTCGATTTTAACGCTCCGACCGGATTCCCGCGCGCTCGAGTAGTTGACTATCACCGAGTTCGCTATCTTGTCGTTTGGGAGAATGAAAACCGTGTTCGCGAACGAGCGTATCTTGGTGGTGCGCCAGCCGATTTCCTTGACGAACCCGCCGATGCCGGACGACTCGCCGTCAATGGCTACGTAGTCGCCCACGCGGATGGGCTTGTCCGACAGCAGGTAGACCCCGGAGAAGAAGTTCGCGAGGGTGGACTGCAGGGCGAGCGCAACGGCCAAGCCGGCGATTCCCAAGCCGGCGAGGAGCGGCCCCACTTCCACGCTGAAAGCGCTGAGAATGAACACGAAGGTTACGAGATAGATTGCTGCGCGCATTATCTTGCGGACCATCGGAAAGGCGTCCCCGGCAAAACGCTTGCCCTTGAACTCTTGGCCGTACCATTTAAGGAACGCGTTGGTAAGGTCCGCCAACAAATGCCCGAACAGCCCCGCACCGGCTATGAAGAACCAGAAACTCGAGGTCCTGCCGAAAAATTCCCCGTTCCAGTGCAAATAGAGGGTTACCCCGTAGCCTGCGGCTAGGAGGAACAGGGCGCGCATGGGCCAACGCGAAGCCGAGAACAGCCGGTCGTCGAGCGTCGTCTTGGTCCTAGAGATGAATAACCCGATTGCCATCTCGAGGAAGCGCACGAAGAGCTCGGCCAAGAGCACCGCAAAGAAAAACACTAACGTCACCCACAGGAGGGTTACCGTTTCGAATTCAAAGCCGAACAAGTTCAATACAAGGCACCTAGAGCTTCGAGAGCGCAAACCAGGCGAGCACGCCGAGTATGCGCACGAACAGCAAAGCCGCGGAGCCGAGGAACCACACCACGGGCACCACGATGAGCCAGAGCGAGTTCGTTATCGCCTGCCCGAGCGCCGAGGACTTCGCGTAATACGAAATCAATCCGGAGCCACCCTCGGTTACGGGCAGCTGCCCGGCTTGGAGTTCGGCTGTGAGCTTCTCGTAAGTCTTGTCCACGGTTCCCTGGCGTATCTGGGTAGCGATGAGTTCGCGCGTCTGCGCGGAAGCGTTACCGAGAACCGCGGACAACGCGGACGAGCCGTCGAGCACTTCCTCAACATCGCTCACTGTCAGCGCCGAGTCTATCTGGTCGCGAGTCACCATGGGCACGCTGCCGCCACTGAACAAGCCCGAGAACTGGGCGTCCTTGGTGATTAGCACTTCGGCGCTCGTGAACAGTATGTTCGCGTAACCCTCCTGGGCAACGTAACACTTCACCGCGCTCACCATCACCGCGCACACGAGGAGCACGGTGAGGGCGCGCCGCATCGCGGTCCAGGCGCGGTGCCACTCGAACTCGCGCTCGCGCGAGGCGAGGAATGCTGCAATTCCGAGGGTAAGCGAGAACGCGGCGAACGCCAAGCCGAGCGCGGGAATGAACATCCACAGCGCTAGGGCGGGGATGAGCGTGACCGGAAAAATGAGGAGCGCAGTCGCCGGCTCCAAGCCGTGCGCGTAGAACATGGCGAACGCGAGTGCGAGGGCGAACAGGAAGCCGAAGAGCAGGAACGACCAGCTGAACAGCTTGGGTATTGCCACGGTGGCGATGCGCGTCAAGTCGAACAAGTCGAGGACGCGGAGGTTCGCCTTGTCGAAGATGATGCACGAGAACACGAACAGGACGACTACTATCGCGAGCAAGGGGAGCCGGCGTTTGAAGTGTTCGCCGAAACGGAAGTGAATCACCGGGAGCGCGATGCGTATCTCGTGCTCCTTGGGCGCAGCCTGGGGCGCGGACGGCGCGGGCTTCTCGATGCGTTTAGCAGGCAAAGGCATTTTGGTTTACCACCGATAGAAGACGAAAACAAGGATTGTTAAAAAGGCTTTAGCTCGACCGCGTTTATTAAAAAACGGGCGTTAATCATAATTGCATGAACGCCGCGATATTCCACGGCTGGGGCGGCAAACCCGGCGACTTCTGGTATCCTTACTTGAAGAAGGGTTTGGAGGCGCGCGGTTACTCGGTCTGGCTGCCCCAACTCCCGAACGCCGACGATCCGAGCGTTGGAGAATGGCTGAATTTCACATTGAAAAACGGCGAATATAACGAGGAAACGGTTTTAATCGGACACTCCATGGGCGGCCCGCTGATACTCGCCTTGTTGGAGGAATTGAAGCCGCCGATACGAAAGGCAGTCATCGTCTCGGGCTTTGTGACGCGAAGCGAACCGAACAAGATGCTCAAGGATGCATACGACTGGAAAAAAATCAAGGGCAACTGTAAGGAGTTCGTGTTCATTAATTCGGACAATGACCCGTACGACTGCAACGACAAGCAGGGACGCCTAATGCTCGACAAACTCGGCGGGATTCAGGTAATAATAAGCGGCGAAGGACACTTCGGCAGTTTCAAGTGCAACCAACCTTACGAAACTTTTCCGTTGTTGTTGAAACTCGCATTGGACTAGCTGAGCACTTTCACGCCGCCCTTCTCCACGAGGACAGTGCACTCCGCCTGGCTCACCATGCCCCCGTTTATTTCAACGAGGGGCGGGTAGTCGCGGAGGACTTCGAGGCGCATCAAGTCCCGCAACGCGATTCCCGCGCTCGCCCCGCTCGCGAACGCCTCGTTAATCCAGCGCCTGCAGAACGGGAGCGTGCGGAACGATT
>JBAZPG010000010.1:0-34568 GCA_041648335.1 Candidatus Micrarchaeia archaeon | reverse complement strand
TTGACCGTGCGGGAGGGTGCGGGCTGCATCCTAGTGGATTTCGAGCGAGCCAACCAATTGAAGTATTACGAGAAACCGGGCGACAACCCCACTTTGAAGCTCGTGGAACCGTTAGTCAAAGCGCGAACGGGTTTGAAGCCCGCGGGCGAAAAGGAGAGCGACTAGGCGTGCCCGGAATGAAGATTGAATTCGAAGTCAAAATCCTCGACGTTAACGTCGAGGAAGTAAAGGAACGCTTGCAACAGACGGGCGCCGTGAAGCTCGCCGAACGCAGCATGAGGCGCTTCGTTTACTTCAACCCGGACAAGGACTGGCTGTGGTTGAGGTTGAGGGATGACGGCGAGAAAACCACTTTAACCGTGAAAGAGCACTCGCACGCGGGTATTGACGGCACCAAGGAACTCGAGGTTACGGTTGGCGACTTCGAGGACGCCCGCCGTTTGCTCGAAAAAATCGGGTTCCAACCCCAAGCCTACCAGGAGAACAAGCGGGTGAGTTACTCGCTGGACGGTTGCGGGGTGGAAATCGATTACTGGCCCAGGATACCCCCGTACGTTGAAGTCGAAGGCCCAACCGCGGCGGACGTCCTCCGCGTAGTCAAGCTACTCGGTTTCACGGAGGCGGACACGACTGCCATTGACGTGGCGAGGGTTTACGCCCGGTACAACCTGGACTTGCACGCCTTCAAGGAGCTCAAGTTCACGAGCGAGAAGGAAGGCGATAGATAAAAAGCGCCGATAAGAGAGAGAATAGTTTATCGCTTAAATGGCTTGTTTAGAATTTTTTTATGCAAATAGTCAATCATTTCAACTGATAAATCTTCAAATTCGCTTGCCTTTTTGAAGGTGATACAACTTATAGTTCTTTTCTCTTTTGGGTGTATCAGGTTATGCCGTAAATCTTCAAAGTTTTTAACATCAGTCCAAAGTCTTGTTTTTTTAAACTGAGCAGGGTTAACCCTCGAAAAGTACCTAAGCATGAATAAAATTTTTAGTGTTGTTGATAGCCTGAATTTAGCCAAAGTTATATTTCCAGTATCATCAACAAAATTAGTTTGTTCCTCAAGAAATAATTTAATAAACTTATTAACGCGACTACCTTTTGAAAGACTAAAAGCTAACGAGTTAACATACGCTTCTAAAGCTAACCAAGAAAAAAGAGTTGAAGCAAAATTAGAATAATCTCGCTCCTCTTTTGAAAGTTCCGAATATTTTGGATTGTTAATAAAAGCATAACTTGCATCCAAATAAAATTCGTAAACATTCATTTCTATTAAAACGCCTTTTGTTTTGATTTTTCCGCTTCTTTTTTAGCACGATTAGCTTCAAAGTCCTGTATTGCCGCATTACACATTTGAACACTAATCTTGTTTTTATCAGATTCAGAATAAAGAAGAAATAATTGAAGAAGGCGACCCCTCTCTTTTTTTTCAGAACGAGTACCTAAACCACGATAATTTTCGGGGTCATGGCGGTGTTTAGCCATAGACATTGCTTTTGCATTAAGGGGATCATCATTTTCGCACAAATCAGGCAAATCATATAATTTAGTTAATCTTTTTTTATTGCCCTGAAGTAAACCTGCTGCAAATGCCCAACTAGATATAACCGAAAGGCTAAACGCCTTTATCTTATATTCTTTTCTTAAATTTTCAACAAAAGTATCTGAAGCCTTAAATTGCGAATCGTGTAATTTTGCGAACATTTTTCCTGCTTCAATGAGTTTGTTATCACAAAAGCCGCCATCATTTTTGAATTTATTAAAAAGGTCATAATAAAAAGAATCAATATCTTTTCCAGACAAACACAAATAAGGTATGAGTGCATCTTTATCAAAATCTACTTTAGAATAGTCTAAACCCATAAAATAATTTACAATAAACGTACGCATCATACGAACGGTGGGTAAAAATTCGTCCCCAGAACGGCGCTTATCACCAAAATTTTCATCTTCTTCTAGAATACCTATTGAACAACAAAAATCACGTAAAAGCGGGCCTAATCGATCTTCTTCAATACGATCCCGTAAATCATTAGAAACGTTAATATTAGTATTAGAAATGCGCATTATTTCCGCGCGTTTATCCTTATCTAAATTAAAATAGACGCGTAAACCATGCACGCGATCTATACCTTCGCTTAACGCTCGTTTTATCGCTTCGGTGCGGTGTTGTCCACCAAGGATTTTAAGTGGCTTTTCTGAGTTATATTCCTCATTGAATTCAACAACTATATCCGAAAATTGCCGGCCCAGTTTAGCATCTTCAACCATTTGTAAAAAATAAAAATTGTTTGGTTCAAGCTCACGATTTGCCTTAAATTCTTCTAGTAATTCGGGGTCTATTGTAGCTTGTGAATCAGAATGATCAATAAATGTTTTAGCACTAATATGACACTCTGAATAAAACGCTCCAGCTTTTTCATCAAAAAAGATGAGAAGTGGAATGTCAATGTCGCATTCAATTAAATTGATGCTATCTAAAAAAGCATCTATTTTTTCAATAGTTGAATCGTCAGCTTTTTCAGAAGTGAACGTGTAACTACTCATAAAAGGAATAAAACAAGCCACTATAAAAAAGAGTATAATCTATAAAAATGCCTAAACGTGATAACACAAAGCACTGGAAGCGACGGGTTGAAGCTTCTTTTTAAAGCGTAAGGGTTTTCTAACCTCGACGAGTGAATAGGTCGTGACGGACATATTCACCAAGGAAAAACGCAGCCGAATAATGGCCGAGATAAAGGGTAAGGGAACCAAGCCCGAAAAGGCGTTGGCGGCCGCGCTGAGAAAAAGGAGGCTGAAATTCAAGACCAACGCGGATTTACCCGGCAAACCGGATTTCGTCTTTTCAAAGGAAAAATTAGCCGTATTCGTGGACGGCAAGTTCTGGCACGGCTATGAATTCGACGACTGGAAAGGAAAATTGAATCCTTTTTGGTTCGACAAGATAAGCGAAAACCGGAAGAGAGATAAACGGGTGGATCGAAAGTTAAGAAGGAAGGGTTGGAGCTGCCTGCACTTCTGGGACTTTCAGATAATGAAGAAGCCCGGGGCGTGCGCCTCGAAAATCGAGAGGAAACTGAAGAACATGAGCAAATCAACCATAGTCGACTTCTTCGCCGGTGTCGGCGGAATCCGTATGGGATTTCAAAACGCAGGATTCGATTGCGTTTACTCAAACGAGATCAACACCTTCAGTGCGATAACCTATGAAACCAATTTCGAGGACGACCCGACGGGAGACATAACCGAAATCAAGGCCGAGGAATTACCCGAATTCGACGTATTCGTCGGGGGTTTTCCGTGTCAGGCATTTTCGATAGCTGGAAGAAAACTGGGATTCAAGGATACGCGGGGAACACTGTTCTTTGATATAGTTCGTATCATAAAAGCCAAGAAGCCCAAGGCGTTCCTATTGGAAAACGTCAAGAATCTTGAGAGGCATGACAAGGGACGAACGTTAAAGGTAATACTCAATATATTGAGGGAAGAACTCGGTTACAACGTCAAATACGCGATTCTCAACGCCAAGGATTACGGCGTTCCCCAGAATAGGGAACGCATTTACATCGTAGGGTTCAGGAAAGACGTTTTCGACGGGGCTTTCGATTTTCCAGTACCTAAATTTAAAAAAGTCAGAGTAAAGGACATACTCGAAAAACACGTTCCCCTGAAATATTACATCAGTAAGGTCAGGCTCGCGGGAATGAAAAAACACAAGGCGAGGCATAAGGCGAAGGGAAACGGCTTCGGTTACGACGTATTGAACCTCGATGGCGTTTCAAAAGCACTCGTCGTCGGGGGAATGGGCCGGGAGAGGAATCTCGTCAAGGATTGCGCTTCCTTGAAGGAACACGAGAACGATCCGGACTTCAAGAATCGAAACGAGGCGTGCCTGCGTTATCTGACTCCCAGAGAATACGCGCGTCTTCAAGGATTCCCGGATTCGTTCAAAATTCCCGTTTCGAACGCCCAGGCTTACAAGCAATTCGGTAATTCCGTTGCGGTGCCCGTAATCAATGCCGTTGCTTCGGCAATGAAAAAAAAGCTTCAGATGCGGTAAACGTAGCCCTGTTTCTTTCGATCGGATGAAGGCGCATAAACGACGGGCAGGCCTTCTTCCCTTAGAAAACGAATTTCGCGCGTCCACTCCCTATTGCCGGAAATCATGGAAAGAATCAGAACGGGAATTACCTTGTTCGGATTTGCTTCGAAATAAATCCTTAACTTTTCCTTACCCGATTTAGCTCTTGCTATTTTCTTTCCAAGAGCTGCGGGAACGCCAGAAATATAATGTTTTTTGCCAAGGTTGCATTCCTCGCAAAGGGTTCTGAGATTGGATTCCTCCGTAAGGCCGCCCCAAGCCACGGGTATGTGATGGTCGACGTGTAATTTGACGCCATCCTTAGGCCCTCGACCGCAATCACAACACTTGAAACCGTCGCGAGCCAGGATCAGGTGACGGGTTTTAGCGTCTATACCTCCCCGTTCAACCCCTTTCTTCTTTTTCAAAGAACGGAGAACATAGCCTCCCTTTTTCGTGAGTATATCCCAACCTTCGGCCCTAAGGGTTCTAATCGGCCGCATATCGATGACTTCGGCATATTTCAGAAGCCGTTTAGACAAAACTAAGTTACCGACGTTTTTCTTGAGCAAATCAAGCATTTTCTGTTTGCCGCTAACCATAACGAGTAAAACAAGCACGCCGTATAAAAAACAATCAAATAGTTAGATTTAAATAACACTGTGCGCTAGTTCTAACAACAAGGAAAAACAACGATATAGAAAAAACCGGGGGCGGGAGAACGCGGAAGCAAAGGAAAAGGTGAATTTGTCGATGAACAACTGGAAAATGGGTGCGGAGTGGAAGGTCATGCTGGGGGCCGCGTTGGTGGCTGCCGGGGCAATGCTGGCTTGGAAGGGGCAAGGCACACTCGGAATAGCCGGTACGGCGTTACTCGTAATGGGCGTCATCGTGTTGTTACGCGCGAAAACCGGCAAGATAATCATTGATGAAAGAGTCAAGCAATCATCGAACAAGGCTTACGCGTACGCGTGGTACTCGACCTTCCTGCTCGTGGCAATACTCATTTGGGCGGACATCTTCTGGCCGGGTTCAATCACCGTCCAAGGCATTCTTTCATTGTTGTTATTCTTCATGTCCGCCAGCGGGATAGCATTCAAGTGGTGGTTCGACCAACACCCCCAAGCTTAAAGGGTTGCCGCTGCTCTCGAAGAGCAGCTAACGGTGAAAAAAAGTGTTTAAGACGAGGATTAAGGAGTATCGGGTGAAGAAGGGGCTAACCCAGCAACGCTTGGCGGACGAGGTGGGCGTGCGACGGGAGACAATCGTTTTCCTCGAGCAGGGGAAGTATAACCCGTCCCTCAAGCTCGCGTGGGATGTCGCCAAGGTTCTAGAGGCGAGGATAGAGGAGTTGTTCGAGTTCGACTAAACCGCGGTGGCGTTGCCGTCTCCTTCGAAGCTTATCTCGTTGCCAATGAGGGCTTTGAGCGCCCCGGAATCGTAAGGCTCTTCGCGAGTGAGAATCCTAAAAATGGCTTTGAGGGTTTTCTCTTTAGAGGCGTTGACCGCCTCTTCGACGGTCGCTCCGTGCAACAACTTGAGTGGGGCTGCGTTCGACGCCTCGAGGACCGGACGCGCCGAGGGATCCTGCAAAGGCGTTGCGGTATACTCGTTCACTTTGCAAATCCAGAAGTCTCCGCGGTAGCCTATGACGGCCTTGGCTTTTGCTGCCACCGCCTTTTTCCCCAGTTTGCTCAAACAACCGCAAGCCCGCATGAAGGAAACGCTGCCCGCGAGGAGATGCGAGTTTTCTGAATCCAGCACGGGTTCGTCGTTGAAACCGAAGACGGCGTCTTCCGAACCGTGTCCGTTCAGGACCACCAAACCGGGTTTGTTAGAAAGACGCGAACAAGTGTTTGTACGCGTATGCAGTTCGTTCTCAGATTTTTCGACGATCCAACCTCGATTGTTGGCTTCATCCAGTATCTCTTGCGAATAAGCGTATAGGTATTGGTTTCCCAAATCTTGACCGGTTCTAGCTAAAAACAGCCGTTTCATTGCAAGCTCAACTTTTCCGAGATTCTCGGCATCTCGCGAAGGAACTTTAATTCCAGGTTAATGGCAGCCTGCCCTATGTCACTCCTCTTTTGAACTTCACCTATAAGTTGATCGCGGGAGTAGTCTCCGAATCCGCCTATGGAGAAACTCGTGTTAGGCGGCATTGCCCTTAACCGCATAATCACCAATTCTTTGAGGTAAACGTCGTCAGTCATTCTCGGTTATCGCCTCTTTTTCAAACACGCCGAGCTTTTTCAAATGCATTGCTATCTCGTCTCCTTTAGACGTTTTCCCTACGACCTCAATATACGCCGTATTCCAATTATATGGTTTACCGTCAACCAACGCGATTATTTCCTCTCTCATCGCGCCGGGGACGGCAGAATAGGTTTTAATGAAACGGGCACGAAGGGCTTCCAACACGTCGACAGCCTCTGGCACGGATTAAGAACAGCACCCGTATTTTTATATCCCGCGCTGGACCTAAGCTCGTCTATCGAACCGCGTGGCGCCTGGCGAGGGTTTCGAACAAGGCAAGTAATTCAACGAATCGTAGAAAACAACTCGCAGAATAACACGCAAATTCAAGTGAACTTATTAGTTTATTAAACTGGGCGCCCATCTAGGTTACCGTGGTTGAAGCCAACTTGAACGGTGAACGCATGGATTACTCTTCGTTAGTGGAAGCTGGGGGCGGTTTGAACCCACGCATTTTCTCGTTCCCAAGGCTGGCGTTACTCGGCGCGCTGGCGCCGTTCGAGCAGCATGGCGCGTTGTTCTCGGAACTGCAATCCGCTTTGGGGTTCAACGACGGAGTACTGCAATCCAACTTGAAAGCATTAACCGGGATGGGTTACGTTAAGTTTGAAAAGGTTACGGTGAGCGGCAAGGAAGTGACTAATTACCGAATCACGAGTGCGGGATTTGAAGAATTCTTGCGCGTTAAATCGTGGTTGAAGGAATTCGTGGAAAGAGGTGAAGAAGGTGAGTAAGGTCAAGGCGTGCTTCAAGGCGCTGGGCTTCGAATTCAACGATGACAAATTCGAGGATCGCTTGAAAGCGCAGAAAATCGTTTACTTGCTCCAATTGAAGGGATTGAAAGGGCTGGACTTCCCTTTCAAACCGTATTTGCGCGGGCCATACTCTCCCGGGCTCACGCGGGAGTTGTATGGCTTAGAAGGAAAGGATGAAACATTAGCGCAAACGGACACCAAACCACTGGAAGAATTCAAGGAAATATTCCAAAATTTGGATGCGGGAGAACTGGAGGCGGCGGCTACGTATGCCCTGCACGCATTCACTGAACAATTAAGTGCGGTTGAAGCGACGAGGAAGACGCGGGAAGAAAAAAGGAGTTTAACGCAGACGCAACTAACCCTCGGAATTAACAAGGCGAAGGAATACTTGTTCGAGCCCACGAGGGAAGAGTTGGAGGAGATGAAGCGCGAGTTCGCGCCCTGGCAAGCCGCCTCGATACAGGCGTTGAGGGATTGGGAGGCGCGGAACGGTTGAAGGCGGGCAAGTGGCAGGTTTGGCTGGCGGACTTGCCGGCAGGGAAGGGCCACGAGCAGGGGGGCGAACGGCCGGCGATAATAGTCGGGGGCAAAAACGGGTTGGCAATGATTATTCCGCTTACTAAAGAGTTGAAGCGGGCGAACTTTTCGCACACCCTCACGCTAGAACCAACGAAAGACAACGGCTTGAGTGTGGAAAGCGTCGCGTTAATCTTTCAGTTGACCAGCCTTGACGAGAGCCGATTCAAGAAACAACGGGGTTACATTGAAAAGCAAGAACAAAGAAACACGATCAACGAACTACTGAAGGACTTGTTGAAACTATAAACAGTCATAGTTGAATTAGAGCGCGTGGTATAAAAAAATCTAGATAGATAGGCGAGTTGTTCGAGTTTTAAACATAGTTAAATAATAGTTAAGTATATTAAGCTAAACTTAACATTTTATTTACTATGAAGATAAATAAAAGTGAAATAGCCGTTCTTGAGTTGCTTTGTGGGGCTACGGGTTACTCGATGCGGGAATTGGCTGAAAAGTTGGGTGGGAAACCCGCGTTTGTTTCCAGGATAGTCAAACAATTGGAAAGCAAAGCGCTTGTAGAAGTAAAAAAAGAAGGCGTTCAAAAGAACGTCAGATTAGCGTTATGCGATTCTGCGCAAGAATTCAAAAAAATTCATGAAACCCGCGGGCGTTTGCAGGATTGGCTTACGGGCGCCGGCTTGGACGTTCTGGTGGTGTTGTGTGCGTCAGAGCGGACTCCCGAGGAATTGGCGCGCGAGTGCGATTATTCCCGGCCGGCAATGTACGCGGCGTTAAAACGGCTTTATTCCGCGGGCGTAATCAACAAGGAGCGGGGGTTGATTCGCGTTTCGGACGAACAAGTTAAACTGTTCGTGAACGCGTTCGCGCAAGGGGTAATGTTCAACTGCGTAACGGAAAAAACAAGGGGTTCCGTGTTATTGAAACGGCAGGGCAAGCACTTGTTAATCGTCAGTTTACAGGGAACCCCGAATGACGAGTTTGAGTTGACGGGCGTCAATCGACTCGCAAGGGATTACGGTTTATCCGGGATTCTGACGAACCGGTTGGCGTATTACCACTACTTCGGCAAAAAAAAGGGGGCGCTGAAAGTAGAGGATTATTTCATTCACGCGCTGGCATTGACTAAACAATTTTACGGGGAAGACAAGCCCTTGCTTGCCGCATTCTTGAAGGGGCACAAGATGGACTCCTTGAAATTAAGGGTGTTGGCTAAGGAATTCGGTGTTGAAACGGACTTGCGCGAACTTCAATCGGCGGTAGGGTATTACGATAGGTTGGGTGGATGAAAATGGCTAGAAACGCGTTTGATAAGGCGAGTTTGGAAAAGGAGTTTGAACGGATAGGAGCCGCGTTGGGAGAACCGGCGACTGCGTTCTTGCTGGGCGGGGGTGCGATGGCGTTCCGGGGCCAGAAGAACGCCACCAAGGACTTGGATTTGGTGTTCGAGAGCGAGGGTGAAGCCCGTGTTTTTGCCGAAGCGTTGAAGAAAAACGGTTTTCAGAAGCAAAAGATCGTTGAAAAAGAGTACGCGGAAATGTGCGCGGCGGGCATTTGGGAGGAAGAAAAAGGTTTCCGCGTCGATTTGTTCGTGATGAGTGTTTGCAACGCGTTGAAACTGAATTCAAGCATCACGAAGAGAAGCGAATTGCTGGGCGCTTACGGCAAGCTGACGATTAAAATGTTTTCGAACGAAGACGTAGTCCTGTTCAAGAGCATAACCGAACGACCGGACGACGCAAACGACATTGCGGCAATAGTCCGCCAATCGGGTGTTGATTGGGATGTGATACTCGAGGAGGCGACGCGGCAGAGCGGCGAACGCAATTGGTACGGCGCACTGTACAACAAGTTGTTGGAGTTGAACGAGATTCACGGAATCCAGCCGCAGATAACCGGCGAGGTAGACAAATTGTACAAGCGAAATGTACTGCGAGAAGCATTCAACCGCCGCCTCGAGCAAGGGTTGACGCGCGAAGAAGCATTGAAGGAATTGAAGAAAGCGGGTTTCAGCCAAAAGGAATTAGCCGAACTGGGTTAACCCGCCGAGCTGCCGCCAAGGCGCTCGAAACAAGGCTAGACGAGCTTTTTGAGTTTTAATGCATCGCAATACAGTATAATTGCAACAATTAGCATATCGCGATGATGTAAAAGCACACAATTTGAATTGTTGGACACGCGGATTGGCAGGTTGTTTGAGTTTTATGCGGCTTGCGCGGTTACCCGATACTCCAACCCATCCGATATATCGGATGCACCCGGGTATCGGCAGTTCAGTTGACGAGTTGTTCGAGTTCACTGGCAGTTAGGTCCCGCAGCGGTTAAAAGCCCGGCAAAACAACCCAAACCGTGAAAACACAACGATTAATAACCGCCAGTTAGTAGTTGTTATTGATTGTTATGGGCGATGTGACTTTGAATTTGAGGGTGGACGCGTATTCGAACCGCGTGCTGGACATGGTGAAGGCGGCTTACGGGTTGTCGAACAAGTCCGAGGCGTTGAACCAGTTGGCGCACGAGTACGGCGCGAGCGTGCTCGAACCCGAGTTGAGGAAAGAATTCGTGGAGGAAGTCCTTAGGATTGACAAAGAGTGGCGTCAAAAGCACGATTTCAAGCGCAAGATGTCCTTCAAGGAATTGGATGAGTTAATGGCGTAATGTTCGACTTCGACTTTTCAGAGGAGTTAAGACGGCAAATCAAATCGTTAAGTAAGAGGGACGCGGCGTTGGCGGACGCGTTAAGCAAGAAGGTTAGGGAGGTTTGCTCGAGGGACGAGAACACGATCGATTTTTACAAGAATTTGAAAAAACCGTTGAACGAGTTCAAACGGGTTCACGTGGGAAACTTCGTGCTCGTTTTCCGGGTGGACAAGGCACACAATTTCATTTTCTTCGAGTACATGCGGCACCACGACGACGCTTACGGGCGTTGAACGCGCGAATCAACTGGCTCGTTTTAAATAGCCCTTTCGCGTTACTGGTTTTATGACAAAACGCTTTATTTTAGTCGGACTGCTTGCGGTTGCCTTCCTTTTCGCCGGATGCCTGGGCGACGGGGGAACGCCGAGCGTTGCGCCGAGCATTCTACCCAGCCCTGAGGCGAGCACAACGCCAAGCGTCGAGGCAAGCGTTGAACCAACGACAACGCCGTCGGCTTCGTTGGAGCGTTTCGTGTGGATTGCGAGCGGCATCGGGGTAACCAAGTTGTATGAGTCGAACGGCACGGTTGCGGGTGTGTTCGAGGCGGGGGCGGTGCCCGAGAGCATTGCGGTGGACTCCGAGGGCAACGTGTGGGTTGCGGATGGGAGCGACGGGAACGGCGAGGTCACCAAGCTCGACGCGAGCGGGGAATTGATTGGGACTTTCGTGGTTGGTTTGGCGCACCCGCGGGTTGTTCTAGACCCGGAGGGGAACGTCTGGGTGCTTGACATCGGGGATAAGATAGAGAAGCTCGACCCGGACGGGAACGTTTTGGGTATTTTCACCGTGGGAATGGACCCAGTGGACATTATTGCGGACCCGCACGGGAATGTTTGGGTTACTGGCTCGCCTTCGGGCGAAATCGAAGGGAACCTGGTGAAACTTAACTTGGAGGGAGTAGTCATCGGGGATTACTACCTCGAGTCGGGTGCCTCGTTCCTGGCGTTGGACGAGGAGGGGAACGTGCTGGTTGCGAACACCAAGGTTGACAATGTCACCAAAGTGAGCTCCAACGGCGGGATACTCGCGGAATACTGGATTGCCGCGCTCGGCTTGGCGGTGGACGCGGAAGGCAACATTTGGGCTACGACTGCCGAGAGCGTAGTGAAATACAGTCCGGACGGAAACAAGATTGGCGAGTACCCTGCTGGAGAATACCCTATAGGCATTTCGATTGACTACGACGGGAACGTCTGGGTGTCGAACATCGAGAGCAGCTTCGTCACGAAACTGAACGGTGCGACCGGCGAACTCATGGGTAACTACGAAGTCAACGGTTGCAGGTGGAACATCGGGGACGCCACCGGGTTCAGGTACCACCACTTCGTGCTCCAAGACGATTGAACCTCCCCGCCGAATGCCGCACTGGCAGTTAGGTCCACTAATGGTTTTAAACGCGGTTTTCCTCGCCAACTGGATGCAAAACCAAACCTTAAATATATCAACTGATATAGTTAATCGGTTGATTAATATGGAAATGATTTTCAAGCCGAAGAACGTGTCGCGTTACCCGCGGTTGGACACGGTTCTGATGGTGGAGAAGGCGGTTTACGCCCACCGCAGCGACAAGACCGTGTCGCAGGTTTGGCGTTCGCTGCCCAAGAAGGTGATGTGGCAGACCTTCCTATTGATTCTGGATTACCTGGAACACACGGGGAAGATTCACGTGGAAAAGGACCGGACGATCACCTGGATTTGGGACCCCGAGGGCGTAAAGAAGTTGAAGGGGTTGGTGGTGGCGTGAGAGTCAAGCGCGTCGCCTTTGCTGACGAGGGCGTCAAGAAGGCGTTCGACGAGTTGAAAACGGGGCGCTTCGAGGAGAAGCAACTCGCCGGATTCATTGAACGCGCGATCGCGGTTTTAAAGGAGAACCCGCTCGCGGGCGTCGCGGTGCCGCGGAAGCAGTGGTCCGCGGTTTACGTGAAAAAATACAAGATTGACAACTTGCGGAAGTACGATTTGCCGAACGCGTGGAGGCTCGCGTACACGCTGAAGGGCGACGAAGTCGAAATAATCTCGATAATACTCGAGTGGTTCGACCACGAGAGTTACGAGAAGCGTTTCGGGTACAAGAAGAAGTGATTGAAAAATGGAGTTCCTACCCGCAGTCATCGTAACCGCCCTCGGACTAATTTTCGCGGGGTACTACGCCCTGCGCTCGCGGTTGACTAGCGTTTACTGGAAACGCGTTTCGCGCTTGTTCAACCTGCGGTTCGAGAAGCCGTTCAACAACATTTTATTGCCCGCGCTTGCGGCAGTCCTCCTCCAACTGGGTTTGTTCGCGGTTTTCGGGTTCCACACCCAACAAAATACCCTCGAAGGCGTGGCAGGGTTGTTGTTCTTGAGCGCGTTCTGTGCGCCCATCTGGGAGGAATCCGTTTTCCGCGGGGCGTTCCTCGAATTCCTGCGGTTCAAGGGCGCCAAGAATAATATGATTTTGATTTTCTTCCTCGCCGCCTTGTTCACGCTCGCCCACGACTACGCGGGCGCTTCGGCGTTGGCAATGGCGAGCCACTTCACCGCGGGCTTGTTGTTCGGTTTCCTTTACGTGCGCGAGAACAACCTGCTCCCGGCAATAATTGCTCATGGCGCGGGGAACGCGGTAATCATACTCGCATCGCTGGCGTAATGTTTTAAATCTGTTACGGGCATTTGTTGTTCATGGGCGAATTCCACCGCGTCGCATTAATCGTGTTCTACGACGAATCCAACCGCATCCTGTTGCAGGACAGGCATTCCAAGCACCCGAGGCAGCCGTGGGGTTTCTTCGGTGGACACATCAAACCGAATGAAACACCAGAGGACGCGCTAGTGCGCGAGACAAGAGAGGAACTCGGTTGGAAACTCGAGGGAGAACAAGAATTCCTCGGCGAGTTCAACTCAGAATGCGGGCGCACGCGCATCCAAATGTTTGTTTACATCGCGCCCCTAGGAGACAAACTGGATAAATTCGTGTTGAACGAAGGCGACGGAATGCGGTTGTTCACCCTCGACGAGGCGGACGAAATCCAAAAACATATGAATCCCTGGGACGGGAACGTTTTGCAGGCGTTGCGTAAGAAACTCGAAGGCTAGCGTTTGATTTTAACGCCGGTGAGCTTCTCGAACTCCTTTAGCGTGTAAGTTTTCTCCTTGCCGGATTTAATGTCCGCGAGGATGCGTTTCGCGTCACGCACGTCCTCCTCGTCCTCGAGTTGCTCCAAGAGCTTGTACTTGTGCTCCAACTCCAGCAAACCCAGGGTCAACGCGTCCGTCTTGGTCTTAGCCAACCCGGCCTTGATCGCGCCCTGCATTATTTGCTCGGGAATCCCAGTCAATTTCACATTCATGTTCATTACTATCACTAAAACTAGCATAATAACTAGTATTTAAGCTTTCAGTGGAAGCGACGTCCCGTTTCGCTTAAAACCGGGCGGCGAGTGTGGAATTCGTGGCTTCAGATTACAAAATCATACCCGGCAAACGATTCACCGAGGCAATGCGCAACTTGGACAACCCCGCTAGGGAAGCGGCAGGCAAACGCATGGAGAAGATACTCGTCAACCCGCTGCAAGGCAAGCCATTACGCGGGGAAGCAGGGTGGTATAGTGAACGCTTCCTTTGCTACCGCATCATCTACAAAGTCGAGGGCGACCAACTAACTTTTGTTAAACTCGGCAAGCGGGACGACGTTTACCGTTAGCGTCGCGCTTGACTCACGCGATGCCGAAGAGCGACTTGAGGAAACTGATTATTTGTTCGAGCCAACCCGTTGTTTTTTGCGGGGCGGGCTCGATTGTGGGAACGCCCGCTGACGGTTCCGCGGTCGGGAGCGTGCCCTGGAGGAGGGTGCCGCCGCAACCGAAGTTGCGGTCCGCGCCGTCCTTCAAACCCGCATCCGAGTACTGCTTCCACTCACCGCACACCTTAGCTGGAGTGTATTCAGCCGGAGGGTTCTTGCCCACGACTACTGAGGCTGCGGCACATTCAGCCGCATCGAGTGCGTCCGGGATGACGAGCACGCCGGCGTTTGCGAGGGCGTTCAATTCGCTTGCCAGCACGCCAGGCCAGTCAATGAGTTGGTTCTGCTTGTAAGCGGTTTCGAAGTCCTCCGAGAAAGGCGCGGCTACGAGTTGGTGTCCATTCAACTCCAATACAACGCGGTCGTCGAACTGCGAGTAATAAGTTATCGTGTTGTTCTCGAAGGTGTAGGGGAAGCCGAGCGCGTCAAGCGCGGAATAGTTGATTTCATAGTTGCCTTCGAGCGAGACGAGCACGCCGGGTGCGGGAATGCACGCCGAAGCGAACGCGGGCAAGAGGAACGCGAGCAAGATTATTTTGTTCATACCCTGTTCGGGGCGGGGCGGCTTAATAACGCGTTTTTTTGTTCAACCAAAAAGTTCAACGACGGATTCTGTTCTTGAGGGCGTAACTGCTTTTGCGCACGAGGCGGGCGCCGGCTACCGTGAATTTTCCCAGGGCGTTCCCCACGTAGTGGACTTGGCGGGTCAACGCGCGCGTGGGGTGGGCTGCGTCAATCGTGATTATGGCCGGCGCGCCGCGGCGCGGCACGAGGATGCGGTTCTCCTTCAAGGCAACGAGGAGGATGAATGCGGCCGGGATGCGGAGCAAACCCGAACCCATCAACGCAGCGGAAACGCCTTCCTGTCCGAGTATTGTTGTTGAGGCGATTAAGGACGCGCCGAGCAGGGGTCCCGCGAAGCGTGCGGCGTTGAGATAAAAGTTGTAGTTCGCCATCACGCCGGGGACGCGGTCCTGGGTGGTCGCGGAAATCAAGTAATTGAATATCGCGAGGTCGAAGCCCGCCCAGATGAAGCCGCTCGCCACCTCCAACAGGATGAGGAGGAACAGGTTGCCTGTCGCGAGCCAGGCGAACGGCGTTAATACGGCGAAGAAGGCGACGGTAGTCAAGACGGGTTTGTTCCCCAAACGGTTCGTGACGCGTCCCCAGTACGGCATGCCTGCGACGCGCGCCAGACTCGCGACTATCAACAATAGCGTGTACTCGAGGTAGCCGAAGCCCAGGACGCGGAACTGGTAGACCACGAAGAAGGGTGCTGCAATCAAGACGACGAGGAGGTAGAGGGAGATGCCGAGTATCGCGGGGCGCGTGTCCGAGTTAGCGGGATTCCTCAAGAACGCAATCGGACCCTCCGAACGCGGGGGTACGGCTGCGGCGGGGTCGCTGATTTTCTTCAAGTAAAGCAGCGAGGTGGTGCGTGCGGCGAACGAAACCACGAACAGGAAGGCGAACGTGAGTGTGGTTTCGGGGTTCAAACCCAAGGCGAAGCCCGCGACAAGCGTCGAGACGAGGGCTACGAGTTGGGTTATCGCGTTGCGGTCCCCGAAGAATTTTCCCCGCAGCTCGAGGGGCACGAGGGCAGCCATCCAACTGCTCCAGATGGTGTTCGCGAAAGCGTTCGACGCCGCGTAAACCGTGAAGAACGCCAAGAGCAGGGGGAGCCCGGCTTCCGGGGCGAGGAAGACGGTTGCCGCGATGCCCAGCCACGACAACGCGTTTATCGCGACGGCGGCGAGCACGAGGTTCTTGCGGTTCGGGAAAGCGTGGAGCGCACGCGGGATGATCAACTGCACGAGGGCGCCCGCGAGCGCGGGGAGCGAGGTGAGCGAGGCGATGAACGACGGGCTGGCGCCTGCGGTTACTGCAAAGGGCGCGATGTAGGATTCGCCCGCGCCGGCTGCCACCGAGTAGGCGGCTCCGTCCTTGATGGAGTTCGATAAGTCGCGTTCGCGGTTCTTGGTCATTTCTTTCAACTGGCAGGTTTTTTCGGAACTGGTTAAGCGTGAAACGTTTTTTAACCGCTCGCCCGATTAAATGATACGATGGTTCAACCAACGACGGGAACTCCCTTGTTCGTCGCGGTCCCGAGCGTGCGCCCGTGCGTCACGAGCACGCTCTCGCGCTGGATGTTACACGCCTTGCAGGCGCGAACCACACCCGAAAACCGCCCGGCGGTAATCAAGGCGCTTGAAAAGGAAGCGGAAGCGCAGAGCGGGGAAGTCAAGCGGCGTTTGACGCAGGTAGCGAACTGGATGCAACAAGGCAAGGCGAAAACCCGGGATTGGGAACCAAACCCGCGCGGCAAGTCATCCGGCGGTTTCCAGGAAGTGCGCGCAGGGGACATCCACTTCGTAATCGTGGACAACAACCCGTTTTACCGGGGGCAGGTAAAGTCGGAAAGAGTCGAAAGTGATGCCGCGCGCGGCTTCGAGAAATCGCATTCCCCGATAATCCAAGCGTGGACCGAGGCGTTCAACCGCGTCGGGAACGATTACGGCGTGTTCGTCCACCACATGAACCCCAAGCACTTGGCGCACGACGTGTTCAACCGCAAGGAATTCTCACACACCACCCCGAAGGGAACGCGGCGTTTCGGAACGGGAGGTGCGCAGAACGCCTCGCTGTGTTACGCGCGCACCTTGACGAACGGCGGTCCCGCGTTGTGGGTGGAAGTGGACGATGACATCCTGCCGGCTAACTTGAAGAAGTATTTGAAATTCAACGCGTTCACGGAAATGGAGGACCACTTGGTGATTAATCGTCCAGACTACTCGTTCCTCGGGGGGTACGATTGGGGTTCGCGGAAACCCAGGCGTTTGCTGGACGAGGAGTTCCAACCAAAGTTTAGCTACAATTCCTCCCAAATCGTCTTCGGAAACAGTGGAAGATTCAACTTGCTGCCCACCAAGAACCACGAATGCGAATCGATAAAATTCATCGGGGAACGGTTGTTCGCTTCACCTACGGTCTTGCACGCTGGAGGCCGCACTACCCTAGCCTGCACCAGCCCGAATTTCGGGGGGGCGGTTAACATGGGTGTGAAGGCAATCGAGCTTCCTACGGAATTGATGTCGTCCGTTAGACTCGAGTCGGGAATCTCGCGCCCCAGGATGCGGCGCTGAAAGCGGGCGGGAAACGCGTTTTAAACTCGCGTCGCCAACGGTTTATTCATGCCGCGCCAACGACGGGAAGTCACGGACTTACACGTGCTCAGGGTTACTGGCGCAGCTATACGCGAGAGAAACCAGGAACTTTTGAAAGAACTCGGCAACAAACGGTTTTACTTTTTAACAAATAAACGGCTTAACAAATTAAAAACCGCGTTGATTGATTCGAACTGGCATTCCGAGGAATCGGAGAAGACCGCGGGCACCCACCCGGTTACCGGAATAGACAACCGTCTGTCCTTCGACTCGTTCTTGCCGCGGTGGCAGAGGAAACGCGAAAACTTCTGGAACCCGTTATTGAGGTTGGTGAAAAAAGGCAAACCGATTGACCCTAAACTCGGGGTCACATTCATCCACCTTGACTTGGGTGCGTTGAAGAAGACGAACGCGGTGCACGGTTACGCTTACGGCGACGTGATGCTCGATCGCGCCGCCCGCGTGATTGACGCGGTTGCGTCCGCGCACAACATCCCCGAAAACCAAGTGTTCCACCAGGGAGGAGACGAATTCGTGGTCGCCGTGACGGGCGCGGACTCGCGCGAACGCGCGGAATCCATCGCGAGTGGTGGGTGCGACCACGAACCACGGTTACCTGCACTACGACGACTTGGAGTCGCTGGATAGAACTAATCGTAGGTTTGTTGACATACTGGCGGCAACCGTCAACACGCGCCTTGAAGACGCCCGCCTGCCGGTTGAAAGCCGCGAGGAACTACGGGCATTGTTCAAGAATAACGAATTGTCGTTGTCCCGCTACAACCTGCATAAAGCCATCAAGGTGCTTGGATACGAAGCGCGCTTCGATAAAATACTCTCGAAGCTTCCCACCGTGAAGGGCGCCGAGATTCCGGACACCCGCAAGCGCGTCAAAACCAGGTAAGCGCGTTAAAAGAAAAAATAAAAAGTGGGGGATCCGAGATTCGAACTCGGGTCACCAACACCCCAAGCTGGTAGGATGCCAGGCTACCCCAATCCCCCGTTTCAAGAATAAAGGACGACAGGAATTATAGCTCTTCCTAAAAGCGCTTGAAGGGCAGGATTTCCTCGATGAGGTTCGGTTCCGCCGCGAGCATGCGCCTGCAACAGTAACGATCGAGACCGAGGTCGTCGAGTACTTTCTCGGCGGACTCGCCCTTGTCCACGCGCTCCTTGTACTCGCGCCAGTGCTCGGCAACGGGTTTCCCGCAAGTCCAACAGCGAACCGGTATTAACATGTTGTTTTCACCTGTACGACTTCGTGAAGCGCGCGCGGGCTTTCGGGCCCTTGAACTTCTTCGGCTCCACACGCCTCGAGTCCTCGACGAGCAGGGAGCGGTCCCACTCGAGCATGGCGTGCTTGATTGCGTCGTCCTTGTAGTGTTCGGAGAGGCAGCGCGCGAGTGCGGTGCGGCACGCCTGTGCCTGCCCCATCACGCCCCCGCCTATGACTATCATGTCCACATTCACTTTCGCAAGTTCTTCGGGGGTGAAGAACGCGAGCGGCTCGTTAATGACCGCCGCGAAGTAAGGGTTCTCCAACGCACTCAGTTCGAAACGGTTCACCGTGATGCGGCCCGAACCCGCGGTCAGCGTGGCGCGCGCGATGGCGCGCTTGCGTTTGCCGCGTTGGATTATCGCGAAGGTCTCCTTCTTTTTCTTGGGAGCGGCTTTCTTCTTTTTGGGTGCAGCGGGTTCAGTCATATTTTTAATCACATTTTGTCCCAGCCGAGGCGCTGGCTTATCTCGAGCATCGTGGTGCTTTTTCCGTGGAGCTTGTCGCCAGTCTTCACGGGTTTCACTCCTTTTCCCTTGTACGCGTCGGGTTCGCCGAGGTAGCACCTGAGTTTGCGGAGGGCGTCGCGGCGCGTGTTCCTGCGCGAGGTGGGGAGCATCCCGAATACCACGCGCTTGAAGAGCAAGTCCGGACGACGGGGTATCTTGGGGGAATTATCCGGGTTGCCTTTGAGTTGGATGTCGCGTTTCTCCTTGTAGCGCACCGCGATTTTCTTGGCGTTCCCCGAGAAAACGGTTTTCTCGGTGTTGTAAATCACGATGGTGCTACCCGTCAAGAGCTTGTTCGCGGTCCAAGCCGCGAGGCGGCCGATTACCGCGTTATCCCCATTCACTACGAGCGTTTCGTTCATAATCAAAAATCACTTCACTATCCGGATGCCGCTTCCAGTCGGGTTCTTCTCGGCGAGTTCGCGGAGCGTCATCAGCTTCGATGCACCTATCTTGCCCTTGATGGAGGCGCTCGCTTTGAACGCGGCAATCGTCAACTCGTGGTCCAGCGCACCAACGCCGAGGAGCTTGCCCGCGAACGCCACGGTTTCGCCCGCCTTGGTTATGCGGTTCAAGCGCGCGAGGTTCATCTCGCAACGCGAGCGCGTGGGCTTCGACAACTCTAAGGAGATGCGCGTCCACAAGCCGGACTTGTTCTTGCGTCCGGTTTCCTCTAGGAACGCTATGAGCTTGCGAGATTGAATGTCCATCGGACCCGTTTTCTTCATTTTTGTTTTTCACCGTTTGGGCAGCGTTAATGCGGGAGTAGGGATTTGAACCCTAGCACTCCTAAGAGACTGACCCCTCAAGCCAGCGCATTTGACCAGGCTCTGCCACCCCCGCTTTTGAGCGCGATTTCCAGTTCTTCAAGTGAAGCATCGGTTTCCAGCGTCTTCGAACGCGAACGCATCCCCGCAACCAAGCGGGCTCTTATGCCGCGCTTCTTGAGTTCGCGGAGCAACGCGTTGTTCGCCTGTCCGTCCACGGGTTTCCCGGGAACACGGCAGACGAGCGCGCCTTCCTCGAACGTTGCAGAGAAGGCGGACGCGTTCGGTTTCACGCGCACCGATAGCCTCATTCGATTACCTTCAATTGTTCCTCCAAAACCTTCACCGCGCGCTCTAACTGGCGGGCGGCGGGCACGTTGTTGTAAGATTCAACGAAGAAAATGAAGTCCTCGGAGTTGTCGTGCTTCTCGGGGTTCTTCGCGTAAACCGCGTCCTCGCACTTGTAACACAACTCGCTTTGCACGGGCTTCTCCTTTATCTTGGCGAACATTGTCTTGGGGAGGCGCACCGCGATTGGTGCGTTGCACTTCGAGCACTTCTCGGAGAGCTTGTAGTCGCTCAAGTGCCCGTACGACGCGATTGCGGACTGGAACTTGGCGTGCTTCTCCATGGTGTCCTTGATTGCGGTGCCCTGGAGGCGCAGGATTTGTCCCTTCCCGAGGCGCATGATGGGGATGTTGCGGGCGTAAACGATTACGCCCGAATCCTGCGTCTGCAACTCGGAAGAGTAAACCGTGCGGTCTTCGTCCACTGCCTCGGCGTCGAGCGTGAAAATCACCTGGGCGTCGTCCGCGAGCGAGTCGTCGAATGTCAACGGCACGAGGCCGACGCGGTTCGCTACGTACTCGTTGAACAACGGGGAAGTATTCTCGAACATATCCACGGAGTCGATTGCGAATGCCTCGAGGTCCGCGAGTATCGCACGACGGAGGGCGTTGAGCAACGCGGGGGTGGCGCCTTGGACTAGCCAGTGCGCTTTTGTGCCCGTGTCTTCCAGGAGAACGAATTTCATATTAACTCACATCCTCCTGCCGCGCTTCCCGCCGGGACGCTTGGTGGTGTCCGTGGGAACCGGCGTAACATCCTCGATTTTGCCTATGCGTAAACCCGAGCGCGCGAGCGCGCGGATGACCGCCTGTGCGCCGGCACCCGGCGTCTTTGTCTGGTGCCCGCCCGGGGCGCGCATGCGAACGTGAATGTTCGTAATCCCGCGTTCCTGCGCCTGCTTCGCGGCGTTGAACGCGCATTGCATGGCAGCGTAAGCCCCGCCTTCCTCGCGGTGGCTCTTGACTACCATCCCGCCGCTCGAGCGCGCGATTGTTTCGGCACCACTCAAGTCGGTTATCGTGATTATCGTGTCGTTCTTGGACGAGTAAACGTGTGCAACTCCCCAGCGTCCTTCGGCGCGGGCGCCTTCGCCTTGTTCAAACGGGCGGCGGCCACGCGGTTGGCGCATGGACGCGCGCTCCACTTGCGCGGCTTGCTGGGCGTCTGCCGGGGCTTTGGTTTCCTTTTCCACTGGGAGGGCGTCGTCGCTCATTCTGTCTTCACTTCCAATTTAGCTTCAACTTTCGCTTCCTCTTTCTCTTCTGCTTCGTCTTCTTCCTCGTCTTCCTCGTCGTCCTTTTCAACGGCTTTCGCGTCCTTGGGTGCTGGTTCGGGTTGCCCGATTTTAATCGGCGAGCCGTACCAGTCAACACCGGCTTCTTCGACGAACTTGACTGCGTAAGAGGGCGCGGAAACGCGTTTGCCGTTAACACCGATGTGCCCGTGCGTGATGAATTGGCGGGCTTGGCTGGGCGTCAACGCGAAACCCTTGCGAATGACAACGGTTTGAAGGCGGCGTTCAAGTATGTCGCGGGATTCGAGCGAGAGCACGTCGTCGATTGTGACGCCGGGTTTGGACACGAAGAGCCCCTGCACGCGCTTGAGCAACTGGGTAGAGCGCTTCTCAGCGTCCCCGCCCTTCTTGGCGAGTAGACGGCGCGCCTCGCGACGCAATTTACGAAGAATCGTTTGGGCTTTCCAGAGTTCGCGGGCGTTCTTGAGCCCGTATTCCTCGCGGAGCGCCTTCTCGTCGGAGATGCGTTTTGCATCCCAGAGGCGCTTGGGCTTTTCGTACGTCTTGCGTTTCTTTGCGGGGTCACCCATGCATCATCACTTCTTCTCCTTTGCCGCGGACTTGCCGGAATCCTGCGCCTTTTCGGCTGCGGCTCCCTTCTGGGCTTTCGCGGCTTTCTTGAGCACGCCTACGCTCATTCCGCTGCGTCCCGTGGTGCGGGTGTGCTGTCCGCGGACTTTTTGTCCGATGGAGTGCCTCCAGCCGCGCCAGGTGCGCTCGCGTTTCTCGCGTTCGATGTCCTGCCTGCGCGCGAAATCCAAGTCGGTTCCCACGAGGTGGGCTTGCCTGTTGGTTTCGAGTTCGCGCTGGCGGTTCAACATGAATGATTTAATCCCGTGCTTTGCCGGGTCCTTAAGCAAATCCTCGAGCTTGGTTAACTGTTCGTCGGTGAGGTTGCCCACGAGTTCGTCCGCGTTCAAACCGAATTGTTCGCGCGCGACGATGGCGATGTTCGAGGCGAGGTTGTGTCCCACGCCCTTGATGCGCCTGAACGCGCGGTCGAGCGTCAAGTGCCCCTTCAAATCCTGACCGGCTACGCGCACGATGCCGTTGAAGTTCGCGTTCTCCTGTTTCTTGAGCTCTTGTGAGATCACTTGGGCTTGGGGACCCTTGCCCGCAGCCTTCTGTGCACCTGGTTTCGCCATTTCTTGAATGCTACCTCTTAACTATTGTTTCGTCCGCTTTCAAATTGGAGCGCCGGGACTGAGACGCTCGGCTCTTGTTCTTCCTTCGCGGGAGGAACGCGATGCTTTCGAACTCAGGAGGCCTTTCGGCCACACGCTTTACGGTTCCTCGTTGGTACACCCCTAACGCTTTTCACTCGGGGCAATCCAATCAAAAGACTTCCAGGCGTGCGCATTACCACTCTGCCATCCCGGCAACCAAAACAGTTTGGTGCCGTGAGGCTTTTAATGGTTACAGCTTCCAGCTTTCGATCTTACTCAATACTCGCGTCGCGCCGGATTAAAAAGCGTTTCTATTCGGAACCCTTTTCCACTTGCGGGAATTTCTTGCGAATGGTTATAACCCATTCGGGTTCAGTCTGCCCTTTGGGAGGAGTAACGAACCCGGAATGTTCTATCATCCAATCGTGTTCGGACCGGTTGTGCTCGCGAAATATTTTTAACAATGCATTGGTCATTACTGGCACTTGCGCATTCATGGGCGTGCGGTCGCCGTCGTTAGCCCATAATTTGTATACTGCAATAACCGTATCGGGATGGACTAGCGCATCGGCGACTCGTTCTTTTTCGCGCTGCGCAATATATTTTACTCCATCTAACTCGAGTCCCGTCCCCCGGATTGCGTTGTTAAGTTTTGGAAAAACTTGTGCAAACGTTACTTTTTGCTTAAGAGGATTAGTATTGTGGCCTTCCTGGAATTCGACAGGTTCCGAGCTTTCGACTGATTTCGAGCCTCTTTGCATTTCGCGCGGCGGAGTCATGAGGAATTAAGCTGCGAGCGGCAATTAAAAGCTATTCGTGCGGTCGCCTAAGGAAAACGCTCGCAAGGAGGAAGGGCTTGCCTTCCTTCGAGTCGTGCTTGAGGAAAACCGAGCTTATCTTCAAACCATTCACCGGACCCGCCTGTTTTTCAATCAACGCCGCCAAACGCAGTCTAAGGTCTTCGACTTCCTCGGGAGCCCTCGGTTCCCCCTTGAACACCAATTCGTATTCTTGCGCGTGCTCGGGCGCGGGAAACGCGGTGAACGCGCCCGGCCGCTCGGGGTTCTTGCCGTGCCACAAGTTAAGGCGATTCGCGGCTTCGAAAGTCAAGCCGTTCACAAATAGCGCCGCGTGAAACGCGGGGTGTCGCTCCTTGAACATTTCCGCGTTCATCATACGTTGTTGGCGAAACGAATTAAAAAGCGCGTATCACGCGCTCGACGTCGAACGCAATGCCGTTCCTGCGCGCCTTGATTTCCCCGGTGGAATAGAGCGCCTTCGCGATGCACGCCAACTCGCCCTTCCCCGAAAGGATTTGCACGATGTCATCGCGCTCGATTCCCTCGTCCAGCGAGAGGATGCCGGGAATCGCCACGTTCGCCCCCGAAGTGACGGGCTTGAGGGCGCCGTCGCTCACCACCACGCACTTCAACGAGAGAACGGTTTCAACGGGACGCAGCATCTTGCGGAGTTCGGTTTCGTCGCCGCGCTCGCGCCAGAGCCAAACCGCATCCGACAACGCCTGGAGCGTAACGCAATGCGCTTCGGTGAAGCCGCCCGCGCGCGTGCGGCGGAGTTCCGCCATGCGTCCGCCCACGCCTAGGACTTCCCCGAGGTCGGTGCAGAGCTTGCGGATGTAGGTACCGTGCTGGACGCTCGCCGTGAATAGAACCCACTTCCCGGTGTGCTCTAGCACGTCCAAGGAGTAAATGCGGCGGATGCGCAACTCTTTTTTTACGGCGGACGCCTCCGGTGGGCACTGGTAGATGGGACCGCGGAAGCGTGCGACTGCTTCGTCGAGTTCGCTCCGTTCGACGGGCGCACCCAACTCGAAAACGCAAACGTATTCCTTGCCCTCGCGCAACAGGAGCCCGGCGACTTTGCAGGCGTTCCCGAAGAGCACGGGGAGCACACCCGAGACATCGGCATCGAGGGTGCCCGAGTGCCCGCTCTTCTTGACGCCGACTATGCGGCGGGCGTGCGCGCTAACCTCGTGCGACGTCGGGCCCACGGGCTTGTCGATTGGAACAATAGAGTAATCGAGGAATTCGGACATAGGGCGTTCGGACGGCTTTTTTCCCGCAGCGAACTTTTCCTTTTGGAGGGTAATCACGGGTTGTTCACAGCTTGAAGCCGTTCTTTTCGAGGGCGCGCCTCTCCTCGAGCGTGAGGCGACCTTGCCGATTCATGTAACGGAAAAAAGCGCGCATCGTTTTCACTTCGGGTTGCTTTAACATTAAAGGCGTCAACGGACGGGACCATTTAATCCCATTCTCGATTGCAGCGCGAACATCCGGGTGACTGTTGTCAAGAAAGTCCACTAACGGTTTCCTAAGGTTTTTTCTTGTTAATTTATTTACGTCGATTATTTCCCGGATACTGGAGCCCACTATCAATTCTTGCATGGGCGTGCGAAGCAACGTGTGCGTGTCGCCATATTTCTCAACTAACTCGTCGTAATCCCCGCGTTGCATGAGCTCCCGCACAGAGGGAAGTTTTAAGCGGGCGAGCAATTGTTCGCCGTTCCAAGGCAAGCTTCAAGCCACCTTTTCGAGGTGGAGGAAGTTGCAGCGCTTGATTTTGCCCTTCTCGTCCTTTATCTCGGCGTAGTTCTTGTCGAGCACCTTGGTTACCTCGACCGTCTCGCCAGCCTTGCGTCCCTTGATTTTCACGTACTTCTTTCCGACTTGTATCGCGTGCATTTTTTCCTTCACCTTTTTGTTTGAGCAGTGGGGGCTGCCTCCGTTCGAAACGGGTTAACCCGATTGGTTATCCGGACGCAAGCTCGGCCTTGGTTCCCGCGAGCATGCCTTGAATGCCTTAGAGTTGCTCCTTCCGGCCTGGCTCGTTTCGAAAAACAAGGCATAACACGGGGCAAAGCGTCGTCGCCGCACTCCCGGGCCAATCGAACCCGCCCGTCCCTCTCGAAAGCGTTCGTCCGCCGTAAGAGGATTGGCGTTTGATAGGAGACCTCTAGCCTCCCGACCAGCCCCCGTTAAGGATTGGCGCGCCAACGGTTTAAATAAGCTATTGGCGTTTAGTTTTTTCATGCGAATCGCGCTCGTACACGGGGAAAACCACAGCGAAGCCGTGAAGGCGGCGGCTGCGCGCGCCGGCGAGTCCGGCACGGATTACTCCTTCTTCGTCGCACCCGACTTGCTCAAGGCCGCGCTCGCCGCCAAGAACGGTTTGTCGAACTGCGAGGCGTGCGTCGTCCTCCTCGTCGCCAGGGAAGGGGACGCGGACTCGCTCACGCTATTACAGGAGAAGCTCCTCGACGTGGAGCTCGCGGAACGCAAGCCCATATTCCTCGAAGTGATAATCGAGGGCGAGTGGCGCACCGACGAGGAGTTCGCGTCGCTTGCCGAGGAAAAGATACGCGAGGCGCACCGCAAGGCGCTCACCATGCAGCCCGCAGCGATACAAGTGCCGGACTGGATGCCGGGCGGGGCTCCCATGCAAGAGGAAACCCAGGCAGCGGAAAGCGAAGCGCTCGACTTCATGGGCGACGAAGTCGGCGAGAAGCTATTCTAAACGCGTTTCGAGCGAAGGCCACTCCACGACGGCGAAGCTTTTCTTCATGAGCGGCGCGAGCTTCACGATTTTCGTCTCCCCCAACGACTCGATGCCCGAATTCTCGTGGATGTGCCCGCACACCACTACGCGCGGCTTCACGGAGAGAATCCAGTCGCGTAACGCCTTGCTCCCCGCGTGTGCCCCGCCCGCGACAAGGTCCGCGTTCGTGTTGAACGGCGGGAAGTGCGAGACGAACACGTCCACGCGCCCGATGCCCGCGAGTATTCGGGTGATTTCGCCTTCAGAGTATTCGGTGGGCGTATGGAAGGGCGTGGGGTTCGCGCCGCCGATGCCCGCGATGGAGCAGCCCTTGAATTTTGTTATCCTGCCGTGGATTGAAACCCCGCGTTCGCCGAGCAAACGGATTACCCGTTCGTTGTCCATGTTGCCGTGCACCGCGAAAACTTTTTTGCCTTCGAGCGATTCGAGCAAGTCATTCCCGAACGACTCGGGACCCGGGGCAGTCAAGTCGCCGGCTATTAGTATAGCGTCGGGTTTCACCCGCGCGAGCGCTTCGCGCAAGTAGCCGAGGCAGGCGTCTTCGCCGTGCAAGTCGCAAACACACAATAATTTCATGGGAAAACCACCAAGCGCATTAAAAAGCGGGCGGGCGTTAATATTGCTTATGAAGAACGCGTTGCTCCTCATACTGGCTTCCGCGTGCGCGAGCGCGTTGAACGCCACGGCGCGCGAGTTGCCGGACCCCACGGGGTTCGCGATACTCGTCACGAGCCCGCTTGCGGCAACGGGCATTGTTTTCGCCGCGCTTGCGGTGACGTTCCTGATTCACGCGCGGAAGTGAACCGTCCGCCTGGTTTTTAAAGCCAAACTAGGCGTAATACTATTATAGTCAGTAAGGAATTTTTCGAGGGTGGTAGTAAACTTGGGTATCCGCGGTTTTATCGTCTCGTTGGCTTGCTTCGCTTTGCTGTTGTCGGCAAGCGCGTCCGCATCAACGTGCGGGGGCTTCAAGAAGGCATTGGACGTTGTAACGCTCAATTCCAACGTGAACGCGGACGGGAACACCACTTGCTTTGAAATGACGAAAACTTGGCAAACCCTGGATTGCGCGGGTTACACGGTTTACAGCACCACGGGCGCGCCTGACGGCGTGAAAATAACATCCAAGAACGCGTTAGTCGTGAACTGTATTTTCGCAACGCTCAAGACGGGCGTACTCGTGCAAAGCAACCCGAACAGTCTGAACGTCATTCGCGACTCGACCATGCGCAACTCGACTACGGGCGTTTCGATTTACGGGGGCAGCTTTAACACGCTGTCGAACGTGAACTCTTCTTACAACCGTTACGGCGTGAACGTGACGCAAGGCAGCGACACGAACACGATTTACCGCGGTTACTTCGGCTCGAATTCCGAGCAAGGGGTTTACGTGAACGGCGTTAACCAACTCAACGTATCCTACAACACCTTTGAGGGCGGCAAAAAAGGAGTCACCGCCACGTTTACCTCGAATTCGTTGGTGCAGGGCAACCTGTTCCACGGCTTGACTGCGCGTGCAGTGCAATTCAGCGGGGAGAACGGCGATAACAACAAAGTTTACGGGAACATGATGTACGCCTGCCAGAACGGCGTGTTACTCAACTCCGCGGACTACAACAACATATCCTACAACAACATCTCATACGGCTACAACAACGGGATAGAAGTGGGGTCCGCCTCGAAGAACAACATAGTGTCCAGAAACACCATGGCTTACGGGTGGTATGGACTCCTTATCCACGATGTTTCCTCGGGCGCTCCAACCACCGGCAACACGATTTCGTTCAACAACTTCGTGGGCAACGAACACTTGGACGTAGTCGTTTGGCTGTCCTCCTCCAACAACTTCTCGTACAACAACCTCTTGAACGGTTACGCGGGCTTCTGGGTGACGGAAGCCTCGACGAACAACCTGTTCCGCAACAACACCATCACGAGCGCGCGCGGCTTTGACTTCGGCGCGGCTGCCAGTGGAAACAGCGTTTACGCGAACGTACTCACGAACCCGACCGGGTTCTACGTGAACAACTCGAACGCGGGCAACACGTTCAGCACCGCAGTCGGCGGCGTGGCGCAAGGCAACTATTATTCGGACATCCTGGATTGGGCGATTTACGACTCGAACGCCGACGGGTTCGGCGACTCGGGCGCGGATTACCCCTACGACGCAGGGGAAACGCACTGGTTCGGCTACGGCTCGGACTCGGGCCCGATAACCTCGAAGACGGCTGGGACGCTCAAAGCCGCCGGGACAAGCATATTCAACCCGAAATGAAACCATTAACAAGTAGTTAATTTGGTGGAAAGGGTTTTAAATACGGTTGAGTAATACTTGTAAAGTTTGAATCTTTATTTTTTGACGGTTAGATTCTAGCATTCGAAAAAGGAGTGGGTGTTTTGTGGTTAATCGGTGGATAAGCTTAGTATTTATTGCGTTCCTCGGCTTTGCCGCGTTCGCTAGTGCAGTTACCTGGCCGACGTCGTGGACTTTCCTCGCGAGCGACACGGACGACACCAACTGCGCAAACATGGATGTTCTCAATTCTTACACACAAATAGACTCAGATTATCTATACCTCCGCCTTAACACCCAAGTCCAGCCAAACTTCAATCCGTCTGGAAGCAATTGTGATGATCCACTATACAAATGGTTCATCGACCAGAACGGGGATGCACACGTACAGGGCGCGAGCATTGTCGGCGCAGAATATCTGCTTGTCGCAAGGGACATGATTACGCCGAACAACGTTGCCGAAGTATACTTAATTCCGCTTCAGGACCCGTGCCAGACTGGAGGCATCAACTGGGCAGCCTACCGAATTACCAATACCAGCATAGCCGACCAGCGCATAACCGGCAATTACCTTGACCTTGCAATAAAGCTTTCGAGCATAAACAACGCTGGCGCACAGACGCTTTGGTGGATAACGGACAAAAGCGAGAACAACATCTGCCAGCAACCGTCGGGCGGAGCTGATTGGCCCAACCAGGGTGGCCAGAACCCGCCGTTCCTACCCGTTCCCGAACTTTCCCTGGTGAAGACGGTGCAACCCGACAGTGCCTACCTCGGCGGAACCGCGGTTTTCACGATAATCGCAAACAACACCGGGCAGACCGCCCTGAACATAACCGTAAACGACACGCTGCCGTTTTCGTTGAGTTACGTTGACGATTCCTCGAATTACATCCCGACAATAAACGGCAACAACCTAGTGTGGTTCTTCCCGAACGTTTCGAACGGCTCCACAGTTAGCATAGTATTCAACGTTACCGTAGGCCCTAATGCAACCGCCGGAAACCTGACGAACAACGCCACCGGCTTTGGAGTATATACTGCGCAAGCGAACAGCTCCGCATCGGCATCCGCGGCATTACAGATACTCGCATGTCAGGAAACGGTCACGCCGTTCGAATGCGTCAGCGACGGTTTTAGGCAATATGCACACACGTGGAATTCCGACTATTGTGGAGAAAGCCACGTGCAAAACGAACCCGACACAAACTGCAACTCGGTTTACGATTGCGGCGCGTGGGTGAATGTCGGCGAAATCAACGGTTGCGTTGGAAACAACACCGCCAACCAGACGCGCACCTGCACCGACCAATACGATACGAGTTACGCCGAATACCAGACGGCGGACGACGCGAATTGCGACTGCCTCGCCGCGGCGGGCGCGAACGCCTGCACGAACGACGGCTTTGCGGATGTGGATTACAACTGGAACTTCGAATACTGCGGCGAGGGTTACACGCTGAACGAGGAAGCAAGCGAGTGTGCCTGCCAGTACGCCGCGTGGGAGAACACGGAGTGCGCCTCGGACGGGTTAATGGACCAAATCAGGAGCGACGCTTCAGGCTACCAGTACTGCACCGAACTCGGACAAACCGTTGCCAGCTCGGAGTGCGCTTGCCAACAGACGGACACGCCGCTCGAATGCATCAACGACGGCGCAAGGCAGCACGAATACACCCTGAACTTCGAATACTGCGGCTCGACGACTTACGGCAACGTGACGGACACGACATGCGCTTGCATCGCCTCGGAAACCAGCCGCGCCTGCGAAAGCAACGGTTACGCGGACGTTGATTACGATTGGAACTTTGGTTACTGCGGTTCAGCTTACGCGGTAAACGAGGCGGACTCAAACTGCAACTCGGTCTACGAATGCGGCGAATGGACAAACGTCGGAGAACTCGGCGGCTGCATCGGGAACGGCACGGTAAACCAGACGCGCACCTGCACCGACCAATACCAGAATTCTTACGTCGAATACCAGACGGCAACCGATGAGGCGTGCGCGTGCGTTGCAACGGCGGGCAACAGCGCCTGCACGAACGACGGTTTTGCCGACGTGGCTTACGATTGGAATTACCTCTACTGCGGCGAAAGCTACCAGCAGAACGAGGAAGCAAGCGAATGCACCTGCCAATACACGGCGTGGACTAACGTGGAGTGCGCTTTGGAAGGAGTCATGTACCAAACCAGGACGGACGAATCCGGGTTCAACTACTGCCTCGACTTGACGCAACAAACCGAGGACGCGGAATGCAACTGCCAGCAAGACGACGCGTCGCTGGAATGCATCGGCGACGGCTTCAGGGAACACGAGTACACTTGGAACGAGGAGTACTGCGGTTCGACTTCGTACGATTTCGTCGATGACGCGAGCTGCAATTCGGTTTTCGAGTGCACGGAATGGACGAACATCGAAAACGGCTTGGGCGGATGCATTGCGGACGGCGAGGCGACGCAAGAGCGCACCTGCACCGACCAATACGGGAATTATTACGATGAAGAGCAGACCGTTGCCAACGGGGAATGCGGTTGCGTTGCCTCGGAAGCCGGACGCACCTGCGAGAGCGACGGTTCGGCTAACGTGGAATACGCATACAACTTCGGTTACTGCGAAAGCGCTTACTCCCAGACTGAAGAGGATGGCGAATGTTCCTGCGGTTACACTGAATGGCAGAATACGGCGTGCGCTTCGGATGGATTAATGCAACAAACTCGCACGGACGAATCCGGCTATGCATACTGCGGCGACTTGACGCAACAGGTTGGAGACGCTGAGTGCGGTTGCCAACAGTCGGACGCGTCACTCGAATGCATCGGCGACGGCTTCAGGGAACACGAGTACACTTGGAACCAAGAATACTGCGGTTCAACCACCTACGACAATGTGGGAGACGAGAGCTGTGCCTGCGCGCCCGTCGAGTCCTCGCGTGCCTGCACGGGCGACGGCGTGGCGGACGTGACTTACGGTTGGAACCTGGATTACTGCGGGGAAAATTATGTTGAAACGCAGGATGATTTTGCCTGCGACTCGAGTTACGAGTGCGGCGAATGGACTGCGATAGACAACAGTTTGGGCGGATGCACCGCCAACGGCGTCGAGAACCAGTCGCGCGTTTGCACCGACCAATACCAGAATTCTTACGGGGAAGAACGCACGGTTGAAAACAGTGAATGCACCTGTGCCGCTTCGGTAACCGGGAGCATGTGCATGAGCGACGGCTCCGCGAGCATTACTTACGATTGGAATTACCTCTACTGCGGAGAAGGCTACTCGCTGGACGAAGCGAGCGAACAATGCGCCTGCCAGTACACCGAATGGGAGAATTCGGAGTGCGCCGGCGACGGCTTGATGGCGCAACTCAGGACGCAGACGGGTGAATTACAATACGGGTATTGCACGATTTTAACCCGGCAAGTCGAGGACGGGCAATGCGCAACGCCCAGCCCGTCGCCTTCACCGAGTCCGACTCCCGAACCCACGGCAACGCCGCAGGGCGGAGGCGGCGGCGGGGACAACAGCCACGACATAATACTGCCTCCCTCGAATTATGTGCGCGTGAACGTTCCCGAACCGACTGCAGCGCCGACCGCGGAGCCAACGGCAGAACCCACGCCTACGCCCGAGCCCACGATTGAACCGACGGTCGAGCCCACTGTCGAGCCGACGGTGCAACCGACTCAAGCGCCCGGACTGCAAACCGGTTTGTTCACCGCGAGCACCGCGACTTGGCCGCTCTGGCTGTTGCTCATAGCCGCGTACGCTTCCTACAAACAGCACCGCATCAACAAGAAGAAATACGGGCTATAGAAAAAACGCAAAAACCTTTTTTTAGTTTTTTTCATTCGTAGCGCGAGCCCGCCGCCAACCCCGCAGCCTTTTTATTCGCGGCGCGCGTTAAGCGTTTGACTCATGGATTTGATGTTACCGATAGTGCAAATCGGAGGCGTGGTTCTCGCCGCGCTCTCCGCGGGCTACCTCGCGAAGCGCACGGGGCTCTCCTCCTCGCTTGGCTACATACTCGCTGGCGTGCTTTTGGGCCCGCTGGCGCTCGGTTACCTCGCGCCCTCGGATTGGCTCACCGCGCTCTTCGGGGAAATCGGGCTCGTAACCCTGATGTTCTATTTGGGGCTCGAGTTGAATGTTAAGCGCTTCAAGGAGAACGGCGCCGCGGCGGTGGCACTCGTTCTCGCCGAGATGCTCGCCGCCTTCGCGGTGGGCTTCGGGGCGGCGCGCCTGTTCGGCTTCGGGTTCACCGAGTCGCTCGTAATCGGCGCACTATTGCCCATGGCGAGCACGGTGATAGTCACCAAGTTCCTCCTCGAGAAGGGCTTGATGAAGACGCGCGAGGCAGGGGTGTGCGTTTCCGCGCTGATAGTCGAGGATTTCGCGGCGATACTCGTGCTCGTGCTGTTGTCCACGCTCTCCACGCACGGGGGCTCGTTCAGCGCGACCGCGTTGAACGGCTTGCTGTTCGTGATCGCGGCGTTCTACTTGTTGAACAAGCTCTCGAAGCCCGTGCTCGGCTTCCTTGAGAAGCGCGGGCAGGAAGAGCAGATGGCGTTGTTCGCGGTGGGCGCGGGCATACTAGTGTCGTACGCCGGAACGCTGTTGGGTTTGTCGAGCGTGCTGGGCGCGTTCTTCGCGGGCTTCGCGCTCTCGGAAACCAAGTACGGGGAACGCATCAAGCGCGAACTCGGGTTGTTCCGCGAGTTCTTCGTGTTGTTCTTCTTCGTTTCGTTCGGCGCCTCGGTCGCTTTGCCTTCAGCCGCGATAGTCCCCCTGCTGGTGGCGCTCGTGGCGCTCCGGTTTGTCGCCAAAGTGCTCGTATACGGCTCGGTCGGCGCGTTCTTCGGACAGTCGAACCAGTCGGCAGTGGACTGCGGGGTGCTCATGACCCCAATCGGCGAGTTCAGCCTGATAATCGCTGCGGCGGCGTCCGGGCTCGTGGCTAACCCTGCGGAAGTTATGGGCTTGGCTTTCCTCCTGGTCATCCTGACTACAGCCATGGGACCCTGGCTGTACGACAAGCGCGAGAAAATCGCGGCGCTCTTCGCCCGCGTCTATCCCGCACGCTACCGCCTGGCTTCAGCCGCACTTGCCAACGGGGCGGCGCGCGAGGGCAACAAGCTGGGTGCTGCGCTCGAGAGCGAGTGGACGCGCGTGTTCCGCCGCCTGTTCCGCAACTTTGCGCTCGCGGTCGCGATAGTGTATGTTAGCTACCTTCTCGACTTACAGATTTCGTTCCCGTTCATACCCGGTCCGAGCGCGTTCTCGCTCGGTCCCGCCCTCCTCCTCTTAGTCGCCTGGCCCGCGTTCGATTCCATCAAGACGCTCGCGGGCTTCACGAACGCAGGCATCCGCAACACCCTCAAGGCCTACCCCGAGGCATCCGCCAGGCTGCCCGCCAAGCGCGGCGCCCAGGTGTTCACGGGCATCGTGCTCGTGCTCTTGGGTGCGGTGGCGTGCGCGGCAGCGTACAACACAGCGCCCCCCCTGTTCCTCGTGTTACCCGTGGCGTTCACCGCGTTCGCCCTCGCCTACCTCGCACGCGCGCTACGCGGGTTCACGCGCGGACTCCTCGCGCTCCCGCCCGTGCGCACTCCCGCCAAGAAGGGGAACGCGCACACCGTGCGCGCGCTCGCAAAATACTTCCACAGGAACCCGCCGCGCCTGAAGGGACGAAAGAAGTGAAGTTCGTCGCTGGCGAGCCGGCGGCGTGCGTGGGGCGCACGCTCTTCACGGCGGACTTGCACTTGGGCATTGAATTCGAACTCCGCTCGCGCGGGTTGCGCCTCGGACTCCACCACTTGCGCACCGCCGAGCGGTTGACGCGCCTGCTTGCGGAAACAAAGGCGAAGCGCCTGGTCATCATAGGGGACGCCAAGCACGATGTTTACGGTTTCGAAACCGAAGAGAGGAAGATGATGGCGGAATTCGTGGACGCCCTGCCCGCGGGCGAGGTAACCGTGGTGAAGGGAAACCACGACTCCCTACTCGCGGGCGTCAAAGGGTTGACTGTTGAACCCGCTTCGGGTGCAGTCATCGCGGGTTGCGG
>JBAZPG010000009.1:0-41386 GCA_041648335.1 Candidatus Micrarchaeia archaeon | reverse complement strand
CCTCCCTACGCGCGCGAGCGCGCAACCACAATACCAAACCGCAGCCGCGAGGAGCGCGAACGCCCCGGTGACACCTTGGAAGCCCGCGCCCGCCTCGAAAATTATGATTGCGGGTGCAACACCGAAGCTCACCGCGTCCGCGAGCGAATCCAGTTCGCGCCCGAACGCGTCCGGTTTCGAGCGGCGCGCAACGCGTCCGTCGAGTGCATCGAAGAACACCGCGGCAAGCACGAAGCCCACGGCTAGCCAAGGCGAATAATAGCGCGCCGCGACTATCGCGAGGAAGCCGCACGACGCCCCGGCGAGGGTCACCCAGTCCTTTAGCGCGAGTTTCACGAAACCCTTTAAACGAGCTTTCCTTAAAAAACTAAAGGGGCTTGTAGCTCAGCTTGGCTTAGAGCGCCAGTCTTATACGACGCGCGCGCCACGAAAGGTGACGCGCTCTGCTGAGACAACTGGATGTCCCGGGTTCAAATCCCGGCAGGCCCACTATGGTGGTGGCTTCATTCGACTTGGATGGGACGCTGGCGGATACGCACTTCGACCAAATCCTGTGGTTCAAGGCGATTCCCGAGGCGTACGCCCGCAAGCAAGGCATGCCCTTCCCCGAAGCGCTCGACCACTGCAAGCGCGCCTACGACCTCGAAAGCGACGCGTCGCTCAGGTGGTACGACGTAAACCACTGGCTCGCGCTTTTCGGGCTCGAATCCGAGAAAAAACACCTGCTCGAAGGTTCCCCGCGTTTGTCGCGCCTTTTTCCCGACGCCATACCCGCACTCGAATCGCTGAAGTCGCGCGGGTGCCGCATCATCATTTTCTCAGGCGCCATGCACGAGTTCATACGCCTCAAGCTGCAGGAGGACTTCCTCGAAGAATACTTCGAAGGCGTTTACTCCGCTACCGAGGACTTCAAGTCCGTGAAAAAAGAGGCTCCTGTCTTTTCCGCGCTCTGCGAGCGCTTGGGCGTTTCCCCCGAAGAGTTGTGGCACGTGGGCAACAACCACTTGTTCGACTACCAAGCGCCGCGTTCTTTGGGAGTCAACGCGTTTTACCTGGACCGCGAGAAAAACGAGAAAGGAGAACACGTGGTGCACGACTTGAAGGAGTTCGCCGCAAAGGTGCTTGAATGCTGACCCTCGTCTTCGCCGAATCCTCGCTCGAGTTCCGCCGCGGACGCGCGCTCGACGCGAACCGCGACTGGCGCGAACTCGCCCGCCTCGAACACAAGGACAAGCGCGGACGCCCGGACATAGTCCACGACTTGCTCAAGCTCTCCCTGGATTCGGAACTCAACAAGCGCGGCCTCCTCCGCGTTTTCGTGCATTGCTTCGACGACCACGTCATCACCGTTGCGCCCGCGCTCCGTTTGCCGCGCTCGTACGCGCGCTTCGTCGGGTTAATGGAGGATTTGAACCGCAAGAACAAGCTCGCCGTTGACGGCGAGACGCTGCTGGAAATCAAGACGCAAACCCTCGCGGACTTGCTCGCGGAATTCAAGGAAGAGAAAATCGTTCTCGACTGCCGCGGGGAGCGCAAGACGCTCAAGGAGTTCTCCAAACAATTGAAAGGCGACGCCCTCGTGGTAATCGGGGGTTTCCCGCACGGCGCCTTCCTCTCCGACGTCTTGGATGCCTTGCCTCGTTGTTCGCTCGCCTCCGAAGAACTCACCGCCCCCGCGATACTCGCGAAGACAATCGCGTGCGCAGAACTCGCCCAAGGTTTTTGATTTGAAGCCCTACCACTTCACAGCCGCAGCGTTCGTGGTCAGCGGCGACCGCGTGCTCCTCGTGAAGCACCGCAAGCTTTCGTTGTGGCTGCCGCCGGGAGGGCACATCGAACGCAACGAACGCGGCGACTATATTGAGTCACCCGAGGAAGCGGCCGTGCGCGAAGTCTTGGAAGAAACGAGCTATCACGTGCGCATCATCGGGAAACGCGTGCCCTCGCGCAGCGAACGCCGCACCCCCTTAATCGTGCCCGAAGACAACCACATCCACCCGATTAACGACGAGCACGACCACTTCGGTTTTGACTTCTACGCTGTACTCGAGCCCCTCGAACAGCCCGAGGGAAAAGGCGACGAGGAATACGCCTGGTTTGACTCTGGGCAGCTTGTGGAACTCGCGGGAAGCGAACGCGACGGCGCCCGTCTCGACGAGGATGTTGCGTACCGCGCACTCAACGCGCTCCAAGCGGCTTTAAAACGCGGCTGAACCGAAATTATATTACCTCATGGAAAGCTCCCCGCGCGAACGCTGCAATTATTACCTCGCCTTGGCGTGCAAGACGTGGAAGCGTTCGCCCGCTCTTGCCAAGCGTTACGTCACGATTGCCCGCCGCCTCGCGATGCGCCACCGCGTGCGCCTGGGCTCCAAGGAATTCTGCAAATCGTGCGGCGCGCCCTTCGTGCCGGGCGTCACGCTGCGCGTGCGGCTGGCGGGGAAAAAGGCTTTATATATTTGTTCAGCCTGTAATAGAGTGAAACCGTTCCCGTATTCTAAGCGAAAGCAATAGGGAATCAAGGTGTTCGAATAATATGGTTAGCGAGCTCATGAAAACCAAGCCCGGCGTGGCAATAACGAAGATAGCGGACAAGCTCGAGCGGGGAGCGCTCGTGAAGCCGCCCGCATGGGCGGGCGCCCTCAAGATGGGTCCGTGCAACGAGCGCGCCGTGATGATTCACACGGTGTGGTTCAAGCGCGCGGCAAGCGTGCTCCGCACGTTTTATCTTTCCGAAGGGAAACCAGTGGGCGTCGAACGCCTGAGGAACAAGTACGGCGGACGCAAGCGCCACACGGTGGGCCGCGCCCACCACCGCAAGGCTGGCGGCGGCGTAATCCGCCGCGTAGTCATGCAACTCGAAGCCGCGGGCTTCGTAATGCGCGCGGGCAAGAACGCCGGGCGCGTGATAACCGCGAAAGGCAAGCAGTTCGTGGACGCAGCCTTGAAGTGACGTTGAATTGGAGGAACCGCAAAACGGGAACGCCGAGGATTTGAGGCGCGCGCGGGAAGCCGAGATGAAGATGCGCTTGTTTTCGAAACAGGCGCTCTCGCAGGAGGCTTTCGAGCGGCTCTCGAACATCCGCGCGGCGAACCCGGAACTCTACGTCCGCATAATCGAGCTCCTCGCCGCCCTCGCGCGTGCGGGCAAACTCGAAGGCAAGATGCCGGACGCGGAGTTCAAGCGCCTCGTGGAGCGCGTCCTCCCGCCCCGCAGGGAAACCAGGATAATCAGGAAGTGAACAAAAAATGTCGCGCGTAAAAACCGAGGAAAAGAAGAAGGCGCTAGGCCGCCTGTTGAGGCAGAACCGCCGCGTGCCCATCTTCGTGATGGCGCGCACCAGGCGCCGCGTCACCCGCAACGTGAAGTCGCGGAACTGGCGCTCGCGGAAACTCGATTTGAAGGTTGATTAGGTAATTATGGCTGACGAGGAAAAATTCAAGGCACCCGAACAGAAGACTGCGGAAGAGAAGCCGGTCGAATCCCAGAAGAAGGAAGAGGCCGCGCGCGCCCACGAGCCCAAGGCGGAGAAAACCGCCTCCAAGAAGGAATCCCCCGCGAAGGAGGAGAAGAAGCGGGAAATCGTGCTCAAGCGCATCGCCACCTTCTCGCTCGCCACGGCGTGCAAGAAGCCGTTGCAGACGCGCTCGAATTACGCCGCGCGCCTCACGCGTGCGGAAGTCGCCCGCGCCTTCAAGGTCGAGTTGAAGAAAGTCAAGCTCGACCCCAAGGTGTCCGAGGCGTTGTTCGTGCGCGGCGGCTGCAGGCCTCCAAAGAAGATCAAGCTCTCGTGTTCAAAGGACAAGGAAGGCATCGTCCTCGCGGAAATCGCGTGAAGAAATGGATTACAAGCTAATCAAGGAGAACGTGGACAAGAACCCGTTCCTGGGTTTGTTCCTTCGCGCCAGCGAAAAACACCTCCTTGCCCCACCGCGCCTGCCAAAACACTACGTTGACCGCCTCGCGGAAGCGCTCGGTGTTGCGCCCGTGCGGTTCTTCGTGGACGAATCCCCCTACCTCGGACTCTTCGTGACGTTGAACTCCAAGGGTTGCGTGCTCCCCAAGATGGCGGGCGGACGCGAACGCAGCATACTCAAGGAAGCCGGGTTGAACGTCGTCGTCCTGTCCACGCCCCACGCGCCGGGCAACACGATTTTGTGCAACGACCACGCCGCACTCCTCTCGCCGGGTATAAGCAAGAAGGATGTTGCGGAAATCACGGACGCGCTCGGCGTGGAAGTCCACCAGCAGCCCTTCGCCGGACGTCCGGCGTTCGCAGCCACGAGCGTTGCCACCAACAAAGGCGTTTACACTTACAACGAGTTGAGCGAAGTCGAGGTGAAGTTCCTCGAAAAAATCTTCGGCGTGCCTGCAATGATTGGCACGAGCAACTTCGGTGTTCCCTTCAATTCGCTCTCCATAATCGCGAACTCGCGCGGCGCGATAATCGGCGACCACACCACGGGTTACGAAGCGCAACGCATTTATGAAGCGCTCGCGTGAACTCCTAATCATGGAAAACAACGCACTCGAATCGGCTTACCAGTACGCCCAAGCGCGGGCAACCGAACTCCAACGCCAGGCGGAGACAATCCAACGCCTCCTAGCGGAATGCATTTCCGCCGAGGCGGCTTTGAAGAACGCGGGACGCGAGTCCCTCGTGCCCATCGGCGCGGGGACGTTCGTGCCCGCAACCACCCGAAAGGGCAGCGCACTCATCGAAGTCGGCTCGGGCTTCTGCCTTGAGGCAACGCCCGAGGAGGCTGCCGCGAGCATAGCGAAGAAGCGCGCCCAACTCGAGAAAGCGTTCGACAATGTCCAGAGGCTCCTCGAGGAAGCCAGCCGCGAACTCATGGGGCTCGAAGAAAAACTTTCACAGTGAATTTGTCAAAATGTTCGGGTTACTGAAAAAGAAGCTCGCCTCCTTCGTGGACGCAATCACCCACAAGAGCGAGGAGGCACCCGAACCGCAGAAACAAGAGCCCGCGCCGGTAAAACTGGAAATGCAACCGGAAGCGCGCGTCCCGGAGCAACCAATTTCCGAACCAGCATCCGAATCGCAAGCGCCTCAACAACAAATTCCAGAACGCGTTGAACAAAAACAAGAACCGGTTGTTGAGCTTGAAACCTTTTCCATTGAACCCGTTTCAATCGAGCCAGTCCCGCCTGCACCCGAACCAATTGAATCCGAACCGAGCGCAGTCGAACCTGCCCCTCCTGTTAAGCCCGTCGAGGAGAAACCGGTTTTCATCGAACCGTCTCTTGTCCGCGAGCCGATTGCTCCCGCACCTACGCCAAAAGCTTCGATTGTCCCCGAGCCGGACTTGTACGCGAAACCCGCGCCTGCGCCCGCACCCGTGAAAGAAGACGACGTCGCGCGCGAGGCAACCGAGTTCCTCGCCGTGGAGGCGAAACCCGAGAAGAAAACCCTTCTACCCAAGCTCGGTTTCCTCTCTAAAATCAAGAGCGTGTTCTCGGGCACGGTAACCGTGAGCGAGGCGGAACTCAAGCCCATGCTTGAAGAATTGGAAGTCGCGCTCTTGGAGAACGACGTTTCATTCGACACCGCCGCGTTCCTCACCGACGACTTGCGCACCCGCCTTTCGGGACGCCCGCTCCCCAAGTCGGGTTTGAGCGCCGCAGTGACGCAAACCGTGCGCGAGTCCCTCCTCGACTTGCTTGCCGCGAAGCCGTTCGACTTGGTGGAACGCGCGCGCGCCAAGAAACCCTTTATCATCTTGTTCCTCGGACCGAACGGCTCCGGCAAGACTACGACGCTCGCGAAAATCGCGCACTACCTCAAGAAGCGCGGGTTAACCAGCGTTATTTCCGCGTCGGATACCTTCCGCGCCGCAGCCATCCACCAGGCAGTGGAACACGGCGAAGCCCTGGGCGTGCGCGTAGTCAAGCACGATTACGGTGCGGACCCTGCCGCAGTCGCGTTCGACGCCGTAGCCCACGCGAAAGCCAACAACATCGACGTTGTTCTTGTTGATACTGCCGGACGCCAGGAAACGAACTACAACCTAGTCCGCGAAATGGAGAAAATCAACCGCGTGCTCTCCCCCGACCTCAAGGTTTTCGTGGGCGAAGCGGTTGCAGGACACGCGCTCATCGAACAAGTCAAGAAAATGGGTGAAGCCGTGGGCGGACTCGACGGCATCGTCCTGACGAAAATCGATTGCGATGCCAAAGGAGGCGCCTCGTTGAGCGTTGCCCACGAGGCGGGCATTCCCGTGCTCTTCGTTGGCGTGGGACAAGGTTACGATGATTTGCAGCCGTTCGACGCCAAGTGGTTCGTTGAGAGAATGCTTCCTGAGAACAACTAATGCCCTCCATTGCTTTTTTGTTGAAGCCAAGTGCACTGCTCGACCAAGAATTAAAATCATTAAAGGCGCGAATCGGATCGATTGCAGGCGAATACATTCAATTGAGGCATCACGAGCCGCATTTGACTTTGTATTTGGCGGAGTTTACCGGGCCAGTCAACGCCAACGCGATTACGGCTGCTTTGCCGCCCATTCCGAAAATCGATTTCTCGCTGAAGGGCTGGCGTGTTTTTGAAGAGCGCGGCGAGAAAGTCCTCACCTGCCAACTCGAAGAAAATCCGCAATTGAGCCGTCTTCAATTGTCCTTGGTTGACGCCCTTGCCCCGTTCAAGTCCAAAAAACTTTCACCGTGCTGGGACGCATTCGAATTCGGAGATGCGGAGAAAGAGAATCTGGCGAAGTACGGCGCGCCGTACGTGGGCTCTAATTGGATTCCCCACTTGACCGTTGCCTCGCTTTTACCAGACGCGTTTGACGCGGTTTGGCCCGAAGTGGAAAACGATTGTCCAACCGGTGTTCACTCTTTCGTTGAATTACAAGCGACTTTAGTACGCGGGTTTGAGCAAATCGGGGAACTATTCTCGATTCAAGTGCGCTTGTAGAACCGCGTGCGTCCCTTGTCCGCCCGTTCCTCGAACTCCAGGAAACCGTTCTTCACCAAGCGGTCCAAGTAAGTGCGGATGCTGCGCTCTCCCAGATTCAACCCCGCCTTCTCGGCGGCCGCGTATAACTCGCCCGAGAGCACGCCGTCCCCCACGAGTTCGAGCAGCGTTTCCTCGGCTTGATTCAAGCGCGACAACTTCTTTTCCACGGACGCGTTCGTTGCCTCGCGAGGGACATCTTCGGCTTCCACTCGCTCGGCGTTCCGCGCCTCGGCGCGGCGTCCGGCTGCGAGCAGCAAGTTTAGCGTGACGCGGCAGTCCCCGCCCTCCCTTGCGCCTCGCGCCACGCAGACGCCGAGCGCCTCGTCGGTCATTGCGTTCGGCTTGAACGCCTTGGTTGCGCGCTCGCGCGCGATTTCCCTCAACTGCTTTGGCGTGTACGGTTTGAACTCGACGCGTCCCGCGATGAATGCGGCGCGCACGCGTTCGTCCAACCGCGAGAACGCCTCGTGGTCGTTCGTGATGCACACAACACCCACGGCGGCTCCAGTGAGCTCGCGCGAGCGCGTGAAATCATATAATACGCCGCCTTCCCCGCGCGCAAGGAGCTGGTCGACTTCGTCCAGCACGACTATCGGAATCACGCCTTCCTTCTTGCACGCCTGCGCGATTCGCTGGAACACCTCGTCGCCAGCCAACCCGCGGCGCGGGAGGGCTTCGCCGACTTGGCGCGCGAGCTCGGCCAACACGCCCTGGCGCGTGTATACTTGCCAGCAGTTCACATAAACGATGCGGACGTTACCCTCGTCGGCAAGGGAGTTGCAGGCGTAGCGCACGCAGCACGTTTTCCCGACTCCGGTCCTGCCTTCGATGAACAGGGGCTGGGGCTGCCCGCCTTTGAGCGCGGGCTTCAACGCTGCCGCGATTTCGCTCAACTCGGCTTCGCGTCCGGGCAGGCGCTCGGGCACGAACTCGGGTTCCAACGCCTCCAGGGAACGGAAAACACCCATTGTTCATTTACCACCGCGGGGGTGGCTTTATTGCTTGCGCCTTGCCCTCGAAACGCCGCCTTTTTTAAACTCAAGCGGGTTAGTTGGTTTAAGCAATTTTTCGAGGTCGATGGAAACTTGAGGAAAGCACAAGGAGCGTTCGAGTACGTCTTACTGTTGGGAGGCGTGCTGTTGATAGTGGTTTTAGCGGTTGTATTGCTGCGCGGCGGTTTGTTCGAGTCAAGCAGCCAGAACGTGCAGCTCAGCGCGTGCCAGAATGCTTTGGTAACCGCGCCCGGCTGCTTTGCGGACGGCGTGTGGCAGGATGCTATACAAGTGCCGGTCAGCACCTCTTGTTACGCCACGTTGGATAACGCAGGTTACGATTGCGTCGTATTGGACCAAACCTGCGAGTGCGGTACTCAGCCCGGTTGAGCTCTCCAATTTTTCCTTCTTTTCGTTTTTTATACTCCCCCAGCGTAAGCCATTCGTGAAACGCGGACAGGCTGCAGTTGAGTACATCCTCTTGATAGCCTTGGGACTCTTCGTTCTCGTCATCGCGTTCGCCCTCGCGTTCTACGTGCGCACCTTCGCGGATGCGACGCTCTTGGAAGTCGCCCTCAACCGGAACGAAACCATCCAAATGCTCATCGGCTGAACTGTTGTTACTGCTAGATAGTTACTTTTATATATGTTGGATGTGCTTAATCATTATCGAAAGAGAGGTTCTATTCAAATGGCGTTGAACAAGTTGGTTTTCGTGTTGCCGGTTCTCTTGGCGTTGAGCGCCGGCGCGGTTCTTGACTGCGCTAAAGTTCATTCTGTTGGAACTTATGAGTATCAATGGAATTGTGTTCAGGGTTCTAACCATGGTCAGATGTGGATTCCCGATGCGGGTATGCCTGGTTCTTATCCCAAGTGGCATGTTGTTGTTGATTATGTGAGTCCGGCTGCGGGGCATTATGTTACCGTGTCTTGTTGGCATGATGTTTCGTCTCCGTTGAAGGGCGGTCGTTCTGGTGGTTCGGTTTGGGAGTCGACTCTGAACATTAACTCGAATTTCGTGCGTGTTGCCACGACTTTGATTGAAGAGGGTTTTTGGACGCCGTCGGGTGGTGTGTGGGCTTCGGCGGGTTGTCCTCGTGTAGTATATATAAATTACCAGTACGCGGACAGCGTGCACCAAGCGTATATACAATTGAATTGGGCTTACGGCAAGCGCAGTTGGAGTTCGAGCAGTGTTGTTTCGGACTATTTGATTAAGCGCGCGGGTTGAGTAACCCGTTGTTTTTTATTCTCTCTTTACCTCCCTAAACCGTAGTGTTCCAGGGGAGGGGTCTTGCGTTGTTCTCGAAAAAGTTTTTAGCGTTTGTTTTATTGGCTAGTTTTGCGCCCACACCGTTCGTTGTTACTCCCGAATAGTTACATTTAAATACTTGGTTTTCCATAGTTGTTAGCGGAAAGGGAGGTTCTGGTGAAATGGCGTTGAATAAACTTGCATTCGTTTTGCCTATTCTGTTGGCTAGCTCTTGTTTTGCCGTTTTGGATTGTGCTAAAATCCATTATGTTGGTTCTTATGATGAGCAGTGGCTGTGCGTTCAGGGTTCTAATCACGGCCAGTTGTGGTTGCCTGCCCAGGGCGGGGGTGCGGGTTCGTATCCTAAGTGGCATGTTGTTGTTGATTATGTGAGTCCGGCTGCGGGGCATTATGTGACTGTTTCGTGTTGGCATGATGTTTCGAAGGGTGTTTCTCGTGCGTCGCCTGGTGTTTGGGAATCGACTTTGAACATTAACTCGAATTTCGTGCGTGTTGCCACGACTATGATTCAAGAGGGTGCTTGGACGCCTTCGAGTGGCGCGTGGTATTCTGCTGGGTGCCCTCTTGTAAGCTACAATGATTACCAGTATTCGGACAGCGTTCACCAGGCGAACCTTGACTTGAATTGGGCGTATGGCAAGCGTAGGTAGACTGTCCGTAACTGTGTCTCAGATTATCTGGCTAAGCCGTTCGTTTTTTATTCTCTCTTTACCTCCCTAAACCTTAGTGTTTCAGGGGAGGGGTTTTGCGTTGTTCTCGAAGAATTTCTTAGTTTTCGTTTTGTTGGCTAGTTTTACGTTCGCCGCCCCGTGCGGCAAGGGCGGCGGTATCTGGATTGTCTCGGGGCTTCAAACCTGTTCGGGAGTCATTAATGTTTCTAACCTCACAATTCAAAGTGGCGCGAGCCTGGTTTTAGAGGATGCAACTTTGACCGTCGGGGACGCTGGCTGGATTTGGGCTGAACCTGGTGCTTCGCTCATAATCCGCGGTTCCACGGTTGACGTTTACTATCCTGGCGTGCCGCCCGCAGACGCACGATTCTATTTCATGGTTGACGGTGCGAGCTTCGAGTTCTCGGATAGCACCCTGAAGCACTGCGGCGAACTTTCAGATTTTCCCATTCAGTTTGGCTTGTTTGTGAACGCCTCTAATGCCGTTTCCGTAAAAAACAGCGTTTTCGAGTACAATCACTACCCGCTCCGCGTCAGCAACGCTTGTTCTGGTCCACTTTGCTCACTTACCGTAACTGGCAACCGTTTCGCGTTCAACGAACAGCTTATTCGATTAACTTCTATTCCTAATAATCTTAATTTTTCGTATAACAACGCTTCATTCGGTGGCGGGGATTATGCTGTTCTTTTCGAGTCCGTGAACTTTTCTAAGGCGTCTAATAATTTTGTTTCCAATTGTGCTGGCGGCTTCTCGTTCTTGTCTTCGAGTTTCAATGAAATCAGTTACAACGACTTGAGCGTCGAAGAGTACGGCATACGCCTTCTGGATTACTCTTTCGGCAACCTTGTTTTGGGCAATGTGGTGGACGGCAGCGTTTACTTGATGAACTGTGACGGGCTCCAGTACTCGGGCGGGAGCGTCACGGGTATCGTAGAGTTCCCGTTCGGGATGTCGAACATCGCCTCGCTGGGAAGCGTTGCCGATGGAACGGTGAGTGTGGGCGAAGTTTACAGCGGACAGGGCACGGTGCGCATCATTTCGAACTCGAGCGTCACTAACATGGATTTCGAAGAGGGCACGAACTACCGTTTCGACGACTCGCGCGTGGAAGGCGTGGACTTCTCGGCGAGCTCGAAAGTTGACTTGAACGGCTCCGAGTGCTACAACTGCACGTTTGGGGTGACTGCGGAGGCGTTGTTGCCTTGTTACGACCCGTGCGGTTCGAGTTGTTGGGTTACTGGAGGCTGCCCCGACCCGAGCGGCAATTATTCGCAAATATTGAATTCTTACGCGGTCAAGCTCACGGGCGACAAGCCGGGTTTGTATTATTCGACGGTGGAAAGCAAGAACGGCACCGGGGTGCTCGTTCAGAATGCGGACGGCGCGGTAATCAACGAGTCGCGCATAAGCGGGTCGCAGGGTTTGTACGTGAAGAACTCCGGGGATGTTTTAGTAGAACACGTGACTTTCGAGCCCGATAAGTTCGAAGTCAACTGGGAGTTACGCGAAGAGCTCTCGCTGGGTGACGAGTACGCTGAATCCGAGGGCGGTGTTGGCTTGGAATCCGTCAAGCGCGTGAGTTTCGCTGCGGGACAGGGTGGCGGCGGTTTTACGCCGTGTTTTGCGGTTTCGGGTTGCAATTGGGAGTACGCGCCGGGTGCATCTGTTAACATTTGCGGGTGCTATGATAGTGAATCCGTGCCGTGGGCTTGCATTAATTTGTTCGGTCCGTTCGGTTCGACCTGTGACTCTGAAAGTTACGGACAGTGTTACGGTAACTGGGGTAATCCTGCGATTTCTGTGACTTATTGCGCTCTCGGCGATTGGCCGCCCTTGGGTTACAATCCCAGCGGAGACCCCGGTTACGGAACGTGTTCAAATGAACAGTTTTGTTTGATTCAGCCCGTTGGTTTCCAGTGGGATTGCACTGGAGGCGTTGTCTGCGGTGACAACAAGCTCTGCTGTAATTCCGTGGAGTGGCCGGATTACGATTCGTGTGCAACACAAGGTTACGCGGATGGCGTGTGCCAGGCCTCGGGGCCGCAGGGTTACGGGGCGTGCGGGGTAAGTGACCCGTGCGGTTCGGGGATGAGTTGTTGGTGTCCGTTGCCCGGCGAAGCGTACTCGTCGTGTGTTGAACAGGGTTTCGAGGACGCGTTGTGCAACGTTTTACCGCCGTTCGGCACCGAATTGTGTTCGGGGAGCACGGCTTGCGGCGAATCCGCGAGTTGCTGGTGTCCTGCCGAGGGTTTCGAACAGGAAGAGTTGGAGTGGTGCGGCGAACCCGGGGAGTGCATGGCACAAATTGGCGAGTTGAATGTCTCGAACTGGATTCCGTTCATTGTCGTTGATGGTTCGAACAACGTGAGGATAACGCGGGCGTTGTTCGCAGGGGAAGGCGTTCTAATTGATGTGGAAGGCGATTCGAACTGGGTTTACATCGAGGACAACGCGTTCCAGGATGAGGCACTGGTTTACTTGCGGGGTGATTATTCCTCGTTCAAGAATAACTCGTTCTCGCTTGCTTTAGGTAAGAACGTGGGAATCGACGTGCTTGGGAATGGTAATGTGCTCGACGGTTTCACGTTGCCGTACTCGCAGGGCATAAATGTTTGGGGTTCCGGGAACAAGGTAAGCCGCGTGTCGTTCGGCGAGAGCGGGGTTGACTACGATGTTGTTGTCCGCGGGCGCAACAACGAGTTCTACGATTTATCCTCTGGAACGGGGGCGTTCGTTGCGCCAACAAGTTTGCTGATGCCCTTGGGTTACCAAGGAGAGTTGTTTGCTTTCTCTTCATTCGATGGTTTGACTCTTGTTGATAATGCGTTGGTGCGTTACTTGAGCGGCTCCACGGGTGCGGTTTCGTTCGACGATGCTTCGTCAACGTTGGACCGCGAGTGGGTTGTCACCGTTCAAGTGCGCGACGCCGACGGGGTAGAGGTTGTAGGCGCTTCCGCGTCGTTCGAGTCGATTGGTTATGGGGAAGAGAAGGGTTACGGGTTAACTGACAAGGAGGGTTTCGTGGAGTTCAATATTACCGAAGGATTATTCGACTTTTCAAGCTCTCAGAGTTTGCCTGCCGGGCTCAAGGTGTTGAGTTTCGAGTCCGCGTTGTTCAACCCCTACCTATTCACTGCTTCGGGCGAGGGTTTCGGGGAGGCGTCCCGCAATTTCAATGTTTTGGATGACTCCGAGTTTGTTTTGGATTTGCTCGAGGCGAACTTCCCGGACTGCGAGGTAACGCAGGGTTTCGGGGCAGACGCATATTGCGCGGCGTTCGCGCTGCCCGGCGACCACCTGTGCGAGTTAAGCGAGGCGTGCGGGGAGGGTTTGTTGTGTTATTGCCCGCCCGCGGCGCAGCCACCCGCCGAGCCCGGAGTTTACCTTGGAATCGTGGGTTTGAGTCGCAACCAGCTCCCTGGAACCGTTGCGTTCGGGGTTGTGCTCCAGGTGGATGGGCAAGGGGATTGTTCAAACGTGGAGGTTAGCGTTAATTCGCCGGGCGGGTCCCAGTTGTTTTTCCCTGAACTCACGGGTTGTGATGTGCGTAACGGGTTGCATTCTTATTCGATGGAGTTGAGTGCGCCGGGCGTGTACGAAGTCCTTGCGAACGGCGAGGGCAAGTCGGACCGCGTGTCTTTCTCGTTGATTGCCCAGCAGCCGGTTGCAACGCCTGACTCGAATGTTTTTGTTGTTGCGTTGGCTGGGTTGCTCGCGTTGTACGCGTTGAAGAAGAAATGTTAGCCGCAGCAGCCGCGTTGCTTTACGCTTTCCTCGCGTCGTGGTGCGACTGGAAACGTGGGATAGTGCCGAATACGTTGAACGCCGCCGGCTTCCTCGCGGGCTTCGAGCTCGCGTTGTTCGCTGGCGTTGCCGTGGACTACGCCCTGTTCGTGCTTTTCTGGCTGTGCGCGGGCTACCTCCTGTACTCGTTCAAGGTTTGGAGCGGGGGCGACGCCAAGCTTTACGCCGTGCTCTCGGGTTACTACTTCCTGTTCAACGGCATTGAATTCATCGGTCCGGCGTTCGCGCTCGCGGCTGCAGCCGCGTTGTCGTGCGTCTGGCTCTCCCTTGCGAATCCCAAGAAGGCGAGGCGCGCCCCCTGGCGCGCGCTCTTCGTGGAGTCCGCGCTCCGTGCCTGGGGTTTCGCGGGCGCAGCCTCCCTGAATGTCTTCGCTGGCGCCGCGTTCGCGCTCGCGTCGTTCGCCTTCACCCTCCCCAAGGCACTGTTCCTGCTTGCGGGCATCGCGGGCTTCCTCGTTTCTCCGGCGTTCCTCGCGTTGTTCGTCGCCGGCTTCGCGTTCCTTTCGGCGTTGTCAACTGCTTACGCGTTGAGGACTGCGTTCGGAAGCGAACGCATTGCATTCGCCTCGTTCCTCTCGGCGGGATTCGCTTTGGCGGTGGTGTTCGCGTGAAAGCCCAGTTCGGCATTGAGTTCTTCCTGGTGCTCACCGTGGTGATGGCTTTCATCCTGTTGTTCTACACGTCGTCGGTGGTGGAGTCCGAGCGCACGCGCGTGCTCGAGTCCGCCTTGCTCGCCAAAGCCGCGGTTTACTCGCTCTCGGACAACGCCGACTTGGTTTACCTTTCGGGCGTTGGCTCGCGCGCGTCGCTCCGCGTTTTCATCCCGCAGGGAGTGAACTGCTTTTACCTTGACGGAGAAAACCGCATCTATTGCTCACTTATGTCTCCCGAGGTTTACTCGGTTGCCGAGTCCGACGCAGTGCGTGGTCCGGCGTTGCGCGCGCCCGCGTCGTTCGCCTTGTGTCCGGGCCCGCTGCCGCAAGGCAAGTGGCTGGACTTGAACGCGTCCGCGGTTGGGAATGGGGTGGCTTTCGAGTGTTGAAGGCGCAGGCGGGCGTGGAAGCCGCGTTCATTTTCGCCATGGTAGTCGTATTCGTGGTCACCGTTGCTGTTCCGGGCATCCGCGAGGCTGAGCTGGGCACCGCGCTGTCGAGCGCGCGCCTCGCAGGCGTGGCGTGGGCGTCCCAAGAGCAGGGGCGCGACTTCCAAGCGCTCGGCTTCGAGCGCGTGGGCACGCGTTGCATTGAACTCGTTCCCTATTATTCCGGAAGCCAGGGCGACTTGAACGTGACGCTGTTGAACGGGGTGCGTTCCACGCTTTCGCCTTCTTCCGGAATCGTCTCGGACCCGCTGGGTTGCACGGAGGGCTTGAATTACGCTTACTGCATGGTTTGCCCGTGAAGGCGCGGATGCCAAGCTCGCAGCCGCCTGCCTACTTTTTGCGTTAGCCGGCTTGTGCCTCCTGTTTTTTTACGCGCGCGAAATCGAACCCGTTCAACTTTCACAAGTAACGCTCGCGGACGAGGGGCGCCTCGCGCGCTTCACCGGTTACCTGGAATCCGTGCGCGAGTCGGATAACAACTACTTCTTGAGCGTCTGTTCCGGGGGAGAGTGCGTGAAGTGCGTTGTGTTCGCCCGCCTCGCTGAGTCCATGGACGAAAAGACAATTGATTTGGACGAACTCGAATCCGGGGCGTGGGTTTCGTTCGAGGGAATCGTGCGCGAGTACCAGGGCGAACCCGAGTTAGTGGCAATAACCGAGTCCGCGATTGAGGTAAAATGACGGGAATAATCGAGGGCTTCGTCCTCGGGCTGCTGGGTTTCGCGCCGTTCGTGCATGCGAACCTACTCATCCAACTCGCGGGCATCACGGGCTTGGCAGGCGTGTGCGTTTTCGCTGGAGTTCATTTGGTGTCCTCGGTTTTTCCCGCGGTGCTCTTCGCTTCGCCGTTCGGCGCGCACGCAGCGGCAACCGCGGAATCGCGTTCCTCGAAACCCGGGGAGGCGTTGCGCGTCATGTTCCACGCGCTCTTCTGGGGGCTTCTCTTTGCGGTTTGCCTCGCGCCCTTTGTCTTCGCGTTCGCCCCTGCGGCGTACGCGGGTTTCAAGCCGTTCGCCGGGCACGTCCTCCTCCTAGTTGCCTTGCTCTTCCTCTCCACCCAACGCAGTTTTTTCGCGTTTTTGTGCTTCGCATTATCCGGTTGCCTGGGCTTCCTTGTTTTCTCCACGCCCCTCGTCGCCGAACCCCTTTTTCCGTTGCTTTCGGGTTTGTTCGCCGTGCCCGCCCTGCTCGCGGGGAACGCGTTCGTGAAGTCGGGGAGCGACTCGTTCCCCCTTGCGCTCGTTTTCATTGCCGCGCTCCTCGGTGCGTTCTCGCCATTCCTTCCCGCGGTTAGCCCCGCGCTCCTCGCGGGTGCAGCGTTCCTTTTCCTGGGAGGCGCGCCCTTCCTCGCGTTCGCAACGAGCTTGGCCGCGTCCAAGGGATTCTATGATTTGGCTTTCGCGCGTTTGGTTGGCGTGGCGCGTTCGGGTGCCGCAGTCGTAGTGCGCGAAGCGCCGCTGGGTTCGGCGTGGGAGACGGGCGCTGCTTTCTGCGTGGGTGCGTTCGCCTGCCTCGCGCTCTCGCTTGCCCTCCTGCCCTGGCTGTCGAAGCAACTCGAACGCGTGCGGCTCGGCTCGTTCAACTTGTTCTTCCTGGCGTTCCTGTTCTTCGCGAACCTCGCGTTGGGCGGACCGAACGCGGTGTTCGTGCTCGGCGCCGCTTCGGCAGTTGGCTTGCTGCCCGTTGCGTTCGGCGTTGCCCGCGCGAACTCCATGGGCGCGCTCCTCGTGCCCTCGCTCCTCTACTTTTACGGACTCGACGCACTCGCGCTCGCCGTCCTGTATTAAAAGCGCTTTCCGCGTTTTCTTTTCATGCGGGCGCAGTCCTCGATTGAATTGTTCCTTGCGTTGAGCCTGTTCGTGCTCGCGCTCTACTGGTTCGCGAACCAGGCGGCGTTCGCCCAGGACACCTCAAAGGCAATGGCGGTTTCGCAACAGGTTGGCGGGCTGGCAAGTGACCTGGCTCTTGTTACGGGGCTCGCGTGCGCGCGCCTCCAAGCCGTTGACTACGCGCTCCCGGAATTCACGGACGGCTATGCTGAAGTGGATTACGCTGTGAACTTTTCGGAGAACCGCGTGCTCGTGTATACGCTGGATTATTATCCGCCCGCGTTCAGCCAGGCGGAGGCGGGGTGTACGTTCAGCAAAGAAAACACGCCCCTTGACGGTAACGCGGGCGTGTGCTTGAACGCCTCAACCTGGAACGCGCCGTACTTGAACGCTTCGGAGGGCTCGTGCTCGTGAAAGCCCAGTTCTTCAGCCTCGACCTCGTGGTCGCGTTGGCGTTGATGCTTTCAGCTTCCGCAATCGCGTTGCACGCTTTCGAGGCGCTCGAACGCAGCCAACCCTCTTACTCGAGCCAAGCCGAAGCGATTGCCGAAGCAGTTGCTTCCGGCGGTGAACCACTTTCACCGGTTGCGTTCTGCACGGCTTACTCGGACGGCTCGGGCGATTGTGCGGCATTCTCTTGTCCCGCGGACGTATTCGTAGCCCGCCGCATCGTGTCCTGCGCGGGTGCGCCGTGCCTGTTGGAGGTGCGCTCGTGCGAATGAAGGCGTTTATTTTCACCGTAGACGCCGTGCTCGCATTAGCCCTGCTTAGCCTCGCGCCGCTAACGCTCGCCGTGCTCGCCGGACAGGGCGAAACCGAAGCGTTCGCCGCGAGCCGCCAGCTCGCGTTCGACTGTCTTGCGCGCGGGGCAACGCCCGCAACATGCGCGGCGTGGACCGAACTCGAGTTCTCCGATGTGGCTGGAGAAGGGGCGTTCGCGGCAGCGGCAACGCATTACGCGCCCGGAGAATTGTGCGGTTCAAACGAGGAGTGCCTGCATGCTTTCGACGGCTTGGTTGAAACCAGGAGGTTCGTCGGGCCATGAAAGGATTCCTCTCGAGTGTGGGCGTTGCGTTCGCAGTGGCGCTCCTTGCCTTCGCTTTCGCCTCCTTGGAGGCACGCGAGTCGCACTCGCGCGCGGTGCTCCTCGGGTTCGAGTCCCAAGTGGTGCACGGGCGCGCCTCTGACGCCGCACTCGTTGCAGACGCGTCGTTCAAGGACGCGTTGGTTGATGCGGGTTACGCGAGCGCGCCGTGCGAGGGCGCTTCGGAGGCGTTCTGCACCGGGTTGTCCAAGCGTTTCAACGACTACCTCGTGCTCGCGAAAGCCGGGTTGTCGGAGGGCGTGGTTACGGTGAATTATTCCGCTACCGTGTCCTGCGAGCCCGTGGTAGCCCCGGATGAGTACGCGAATTCGTTTTACGCCAGTTACGAGCTTGTCCTGCTCGCGAATTCCACGCTCGTCTCGGAGCACCGCGTGCTAGCGAACTCGTCGTTCGTTGACGTTAACCTTGCCCTGGAAGAACCCGCCTTGTTTAGCCTGCGTTTGCGTTCGCCTGCCGACACGGTTTACCACGAGTTCGGGTTCGCGTGCGGTTAGCTTAATAATGTCCTAGCGGCTAAAACCGTTAACGGGGTAACCTGGCTTTGATTCGTAAAATCGGCGTTTTAGTCGTGGTGCTGGCGCTGTTCTTCTTGTTCGCAGTTGTAACTACGCCGAAGCCGCCGGCTTTGAGCCAGGCGGATGCCACCAACCTGGTTTTGAACGATTTGGACAACTTGCTCGCTGCGGGCGCGGAAGTCACATTCGTTTCCATCAGCCCTTCCGCGGATTACGCGTGGGAGATGGAACTCAAGATAGTCGAGGGGCCGCACTCGCGTTGCCCCAAGGTTTTCAAGCGCTATTACACTTTCTCGCCGTTCGGCTACCGCCCCGAGACCATCCTGACGGATTGCGTGCCGCCCTCGCCCATAATCTACCCGGAAGAGGCGCTGATAGCCGCGGGAAAAGATTACACCGTTGCCTCAATGGCGTTGCCGCAGGGCTGTGCTTTCCTACTCAAAGAATACGCTGCCGAAGAGGCGCGCGAGTCCTGCCCGTGGTTCGACGAGGACTCGTTCAACGCGTTCTCCCGCGGGCTCGAGGAAGGCGTCTGGGTAACCCAGTGGGCGGACTGCCCGGCAGCCGCGTGCGACGCGTCCCTGCCCGGCTCGTGCCTGGTGGCAGTTGACAGCATGGGCGTTCTCCTCAAGCGAGAGTGCGCGGCTTAAACAATTAGGACTAGGACGCCTGCGACGACTAGGAACAAGCCGAATGTTATTATGCTACCCGCGAGCGCAGTCAAGAGCATCTCGGTCACTGCCGCCTGCGGCGCAAGCGACGAGTAACCGACGAACCACGCGGCTGCGAGTATCGCGAAACCGAATAACATCGCCCCGAAGGCGGTTTTGTTTGCTCCCATGAATACGGGTTAACCGCCCCCTTTTTTTAACGCTTTCCCCAATTACAATTGTTCATGAAGCTCCTCAAACGCCTCAAGGAAGGCGTGGAACTGTCGCCGGACTCGGTGGAAGACCTGCTCGTGCTGTCGAAACTCGTGTCCCCGGGTGATTTAGTCAGCGGGACGTCGTTCAGGCGCTTCAAAACACAGGATTTGACGCGCGGCTCGTCCGGCGAGAAGAAGAAAATCCGCGTGACGCTCCGCGTGGAGAAAGTGGATTTCGCGGAAGCGGCGAATGCGTTGCGTTTCACGGGCGTGATAACCGCGGGCACCCCCGAGGAGTACGTGCAGGCGGGCGAACACCACACCCTCGAGGTGGCGCCCCGCGAGTTCCTCCGCCTCGAGAAGGAGCTCGACGCTTTCGAACGCGGGCTACTCGACGAGGCGGTGAAGAAGCGCAAGCGCGTGAAAGCCGCGTTGTGCGTGATGGACGAGCACAAGGCGCTCGTCGCCCTGCTCTCGGACAAGGTGCGCTTCGTGTGCGAAATCGACTCGTTCGCGAGCAAACGCGACCCCAAGGGATTCGACAAGGCGCGCTCCGAATTCTTCGGGGAACTCGCCACCGTGCTCGAAGGACAGGCGGCGGACGCCATCCTAGTCGCGGGTCCCGGCTTCGCCAAAGACGAGTTCAAGAAGTGGCTCGCAGACAAGCACCGCACGCTTTCGGCGCGCGTTGCCTACGGGCATGCCTCGACTGCCGAAAAGAGCGGGGTCTTCGAGCTCGTGAAGAGCGGGGGCGTGGACGCCGTGCTCGAGGACCGCAAGCTCGCCGAGGACTTCGAGGCAGTACAGGAATTCATGAAGCGCCTCTCCAAGAACGGCGCGGTGCGTTACGGCATCGACTCCGTGCGCGAGGCAATGGACGCGCGCGCAGTTGAATCCCTCTTGTTCCTGGATTCGCTGTTCAAGCGCGGCAACCCGCACTACCGCGAGGCGCTCGCTCTTGCAAACGAGGCGCGCAAGGCGGGTGCGTCCGTGCGCATACTGGATTCCGAGAGCGAGGCGGGGCTCGAGTTCGAGTCGTTCCAAGTGGGCGCGCTCTTGCGTTACAAACTCTAAGCTTTCTTTTGTCCCGCGAGCATTATCTGCGCCAAGAGCGCCTCGAGCTGGATGCGCTCGTTCGCCCCTTCAACCAAACGGTAATCGTATTCGCCCACGCGGTCCACTAACGCGACTTTCACGTCGTCGGCTATGTCGAGGCGCGTAACCTCTTGATAGATTTGGGTGATTATGTCTTCGCCGCTCATGCCGTAGCGCACCATCAACTCGTGCAACTCCTTGCGTGCGGTCATGAAGTCGCCTTTGAGCGCGTGCTGTATCATTGCCTCAACTTCCTTGGGGCGGGCGCGCGACGCGATTTTGTACACCGCGTCCTCGGTGACTTTTCCGTTTGCAACGTCGGCTATTGCCTGGAGGCAGTTGATTGCCTTGCGGGCGTCCCCCTCTGAAACATACAACAACGCCTTCTCACCCGCGTCGTCCACCGTGAGTCCCTCGCCCTTCGCCACGCGCGCGATTATCTTGCGTATATCCTCATCCGTGAGCGACGAAAAGCGGAATACCGCGCACCGGCTCTGGATTGGCTCGATTATGCGGCTCGAATAATTGCAACTCAAAATAAAACGCGCGTTCCCCGAATACTGTTCCATTGTCCTGCGTAACGCCTGTTGGGCGTCCGAAGTCAACGCGTCCGCCTCGTCCAGGAAGATTATCTTGAAGGGCACCCCGCTCATCGAACGCGTGCGCGCGAAGTCCTTCACCGACGTAACGTTTGCTTTCGTTTGTTGGCTCTTCGAACGCATCACGTCGATGCCGCGTTCGTCCGAGGCGTTCAACTCGAGGAAGCACTGCTCGACATCGTCACCGTACAATTCGCGGGCGAGCGCGAGTGCGGCGCACGTCTTTCCTATGCCTGCGCGCCCCGAGAACAACAAGTGCGGCAAATTCTTCTTTTCGGCGTAGGACTGGAGGCGCGACACTATGTCCGCGTGCCCGATTATGTCGGCTAGCTTCGCGGGACGATACTTCTCAATCCACGGTTGGAACGACGTTTTAACCCACCTAACCGGTTTTGTCCCCCGCGATTTATTAAGTTGCTTGCGCTTAACCGCGTTTATGTTCTGCGTTTCACTCGGCGGCTCGCTCCTCTACCGCCCCGACGGCTCTTTTGATTCGGCGTACCTCACCAAGCTCGCCCCGCTCTTGCGCGGCAAACCCCTGGTGGTGGGCGGCGGCTTGCCTGCGAAGAACGCGGCTGAAGCCGCGCGCGCAGCGAACCGTGGAGAGTTCCACGCGGACGTTGCGGGCATACGCGTCACCTGGATTAACGCGCGGAAAGTCGCGCGCGCCATAAACGGAGTTTACTGCAAGGACTCTTTCGCGAAAGCGGAGCGCGCCTGGGCTGCTGGGAAAACGCCCGTGATGGGCGGCACGGTGCCGGGCTTCACCACGGACGCGGACGCCGTGCTCCTAGCGGAGTGCCTGGGCATCAAGCGGTTGGTGAACTTGAGCAAGTCTGCTGCGATTTACGACCGCGATCCCGTGAAGAAGGGCGCGCGGAAATACTCGCGAATCTCGTTGGATGATTTCGTGGCGTTGGTGTCGCGTTTCGACGAGCGCAAGGCGAAAGTGAATTTTCCGTTCGATTTAGTGGCAGCGAAGCTCGCGGCGCGCTCGCGCATTCGGGTGGACTTCGTGGACGGACGCGACTTGGCGCTCGCGAAGGCGGTATTCTCGGGTAAGGCAGTCGGCGGCACCGTGGTAAGCTAGCTTGCGGCAAAAAGCATTTAAGCGGGTTTCACTCCGTTCAAGAGAGTATGGTATTGGATTCCGCGGTGATCGCTTACACGCTCCTAGGCTTGTCCTTCCTTTTCGCGGGCTTCGTGCGCCTCGAGGACATAATGATATTCGCCTTACTCGCCCTTCCCCTCTTCGCGTGGTTCAACCAACTCGCAGCGGCTTACTGACGCTCCAGTTTTTATTTGCAGGCGTCTACCAGGTTACTGGTGATGTTTTGTGGCGTACGAGTTTAAGGGTGTTGAACCGCGGCATCAGAATTACTTGAACGAGTTTCAGGAAAGGTACGGCAGCGAAGAAATGCGCGGGATATTTTCTCCTTTTAACCAGCAACGCAACATGCGTCGCGTGTGGATTGCCCTAGCGCGGGAGCAGGCGCGGCAGGGTTTGGTTTCTAAGAAAGTAGTCGAAGCCATGGAGGCGCACATCGATGAAATCGACGTGGATCGCATCACCGAACTAGAGAAAAGCTCGAAACACGATGTGATTGCCGCCAAGGAGCACTTTGAGGAAGTCGCGCCTGAGGCGAAGGGAAAGGTTCACCTCGGAGCGACGAGCATGGATATTACTGACAACGCAGCAGTCATGGTGCATTTGCAGGCCTTGGGCGTAATCAAGACCCGCATGGTCAACGTTTTGAGCGTGCTGAGCGAAAAGATGTCCGAGCACCAAAACACCGTCATAAACGCCTACACCCACGGGCAAGTGGCTGAACCCACGACGCTCGGCTACCGCTACGCCAGCTATGCGCAAGACTTACTATCCGCATTTTCGCAATTGGAAACGTTAGAGGCAAGCATAAAGGGTAAGGGCTTGAAGGGCGCAGTGGGCACGCGCGCAAGTTACACTACCCTACTCGGCTCAAACAAGAAGGCGCGCGAAATGGAGGCGCGCGTTTCGAAAGAAATTGGTCTTCCAACTCATGACATAACCACGCAGACTTATCCGCGCAGTCAGGACTTGGCAGTGGCCGACCTCTTGAACACCATTGCCGTGCCTCTCGCGCGCATGAATTACGATTACTTGTTCACTGGTTCGACTCCCTTTAACGAATACCGCGAAGGCTCCGCAAAAGGTCAAAAGGGTTCCAGCGCGATGCCGCACAAGCGCAACCAAACGAAGGTGGAGAACATAATCGGCATGACGAACATCGTTGCCGGGTTCCGTGACATGATTGACCGCACCGTGCGCTTCGGCGCCTTGGAGCGCACAATTCACGATTCCTCCGCGAGGAGAATAGCCGTGCCTCAAATGTTCCTTGCCCTTGACGAGGCGTTGAACCGCACGATTCACGTGCTCAATAACACGGAAATTAACAAGGAAGTGATTAACAAGAACCTGCGCGAATACGGCGTGTTCAGCTTGTCCGAGCCCGTTCTATCCAAACTCTCCAAGACGGTCGACCGCTCCGTTGCGTACGACTGGCTGCAGGAGCATGCGAAATCCGCGTCGGCGGCAATAGCCCGCGGTCAGCCAAACGACTTCGTCCAGCGCGTCCTAGGCGACGGGCGCATCACCGAACACATTCCGGAAGCGGAGCTCCGTAAAATGCTTTCAATAGACGCCTTGACGCATCATGTGGGAGACGCGCCCGCACAATCCGAGATTATGGCGCGGCGCATACGGGCTCGCCTCAAGCCTTACACAAGCATCATCGGGAAAACCAGCAAAATAGAGATTTAGCGCTAGGCTCTTTCCGTTTGTTGACGTTCCTCGATTTCGTCGTGCCCGGGCAACAACAAATCGTAGTCAAGCGATTCGATTAGCTCGAGGCTTGCCTGCATGTCCTCGTGGTTCCCGCAAGGGAAATCCGTTCTACCGTGGCAACCCCGCGCGAACAAGGTGTCCCCGCTGAACAGCAAGCCGTGCGTGCGTTCGAGGAAGCAAACGCTCCCCGGCGTGTGCCCTGGCGTTTCAAGCACTTCCAAAACAAAAGAACCCCACTTGATTTTCTTCGGGAGCTTCGAAAGCGAAGGCGTTGCCACACCCTGGAAAATAGCGTTAATGTCACTGAAGCGTTTCACGTCCGCCGCGTGCAACCACATCTTTTCCTTGGTTGCCGCGAGCCAGTGGTCCGCGTGCCCGTGAGTCAACAAGAGGTGCGGTTTCGCGCCCTTCAACGCGCGCTTGAACGCGTTAGCGTCCGTGCCCGCATCGATGCACAACACGCCTTCGGGACCGTCCAGCAGGTAAGCGTTGGAAGATAAGCCCTGTCCTTCCAAAAGGCGGACGCCTTTCGGGAGTTTCATCGTTCTCGCTTGTATTTGAAGCGCGTGTCGGAATTACCCCAGCAGTCCTTGCAGATGACCGCGCGGCGAATCTTGGAGGCGCGCTTGCTGGACTTGATGCACGCCATGCACGACTTGCGCTTGCAGTAATTGCAGTACTCTAGGTATTGAGACTCTCTCCCGCAACGATCGCACTTCAACTCGCTCTTAGACACTATGGCTTCACCTTTGAGAATTAACCTTAATTTACTCGTCGCCACCCAAATAAAAGCGTGAAGGTTTGCCTCAAGACCAGCGGTTGCGCCTACAACCAGGCGGATTCCGACGCCCTAGCCCGCGCCCTCGAGGCTGGAAGCGTCGTTCTGGCAAGCGAAAGCGAGGCGGACGTCCTAGTCTACAACACCTGTTCGGTGAAGCAGAACACCCAAGACAAGCTCCTTTCCAGCATCGGCCGCTGCACCAAACCTCTCGTAGTCACCGGCTGCCTCTCGCAAGCGAATCCAGAACTCGTTCTTGCAGCGAATTCGCGCGCCGTAATACTCCCGATTGCAAGCCAAGGCAACATCCTGCGCGCCGTGGAATCCGCCTTGAAGAAAACGCGCGCCACCTTTCCGCCAAAACCCGCTTTCGGCGTCCGCGTTCACTCCGGTGTTGCGCGCGTGCGCATCGCGAGCGGGTGTGCGGGCAACTGCACCTACTGTCTTACCCGTTTAGCGCGCGGAAAACTCGCCAGCCGCCCGATTTCAGAGGTAGTTGAAGAGGTGCGCGAAGCGATTGCACTCGGCGCCGTGGAAATCCAGTTGTGCGGGCAGGATGCGGGAGCCTACGGACTCGACTCGGGTTCGAGTTTGGGCGAGTTGCTCGACGCGGTGAACGCGGTTCCCGGGCGTTTTTACTGCCGCGTGGGCATGCTCAACCCGCGCCTTGCCGACGCCTCGCTGTGGACGCATTACGGAAAGGAATTCAAGTTCCTGCACGCGCCGATTCAGAGTGCGAGCGACTCTGTTCTCCGTGACATGAACCGCCCGTATGATTACGCGGCATTCAAGTCGGTGATGCGTTCTTTCCGAAGGGCGTTTCCCACGGGAATGACTGCCACCGACCTCATCGTGGGCTATCCCACGGAAACCGAGGACGACTTCCAGGAAACGCTCGACGCCCTGGCGGAACAGCGTTTCGTAGTCGTGAACGTATCCAAGTACAGCAGCCGCCCGGGCACCCCCGCGGCGCGCTTGGAGCGGCTTCCCACGAAAACGGTTAAGGAACGGAGCACGCGCGCGAGTGCCCTTGCCCAAAAAATCGCGTTGGAGGAGAACGAGGCGCGAATCGGCAAGGAGTTCGACGCGGTGGTCGTCGAGCGCGGCTCGAAGGGCGGGTACATCGCGCGCACCACGGATTACTTCCCCGTAGTATTAGAGGGCGTGAAGCTCGGCGAGTTCTGTTCGGTGTGGATAACCGGGGCAGGACGCGCGCACCTGGTTGGCCGCGTCATTTAATTGGTTTCAAGTACTTCTCGTACTTTTTGACCATGAATTTTAAATCTTCCGTGAACTTGTCCGGGTGTTCCCGTATTTCCTGTTTTAGTTCGTCCAGTGAGAACACTTCGATTCCCGAGGATTCCCCGTCCATGAATTGAAGCGGTCCTTCGTAGTAGCCCAAGTAAATGTTAGTAATGTACGGTTGAATTATTGTACCGTTTACAATAGTTCGTTTTGACTCGAAATTCTGGATATTGTCTATTTTTTTGAATATTGCAACTATGGATAGGTTTGTGTTTTTAGTCGCCTTTTCAAATTCTTTTTCTGAAACTATCGTGGCTGGAAAACCCAGTTCTTCTGCGCATTCTCTCGTTAAGGTTAGTTCAAAAGAATCGTCTTGCATGACGTGACCGCCCACCGTCTTGTCGTATTTTCCCGCGTTCGCGTCTTTGAATTTGCTTCTTTTTTGTAAGTAAATGCGCCCGTTTGAGTTCAATAGAAGCGCGCGGATTGTTTTGACTTTCCGCGTGATTCTGCCGGTTTCCTTGAATTCCTGTTTGATTTCCTGGTAGAACTTCTTGCGTTCCACTACCCCTAGGAATTTGCCCTTCAAATCGTAAGTTTCCAGTAACTCGGTCATGAAACCACTTACGTTTTTTTGGCTAAAAAAGGAGGTGGATTGGGGCGGGGTAAACAGGTTTTAAAACAGTCGCCCGCTTAATACGTTTATGTCATTGCAACGCCTCGTGGTGAACTCGGTTAACGCTTACGCGTCCAACTTCAAGCTCATCTCGCTCTTCAGCATACCTTTCCTCGTTTCTTTCCCGCTAGCGCTCCTATTACCCAACTTCATCGCCGTATCGGGCGTTTTCCTGCGGTTCGACAGCATCATCTACGACTTGACCGTGGAAAGCGCCGCCATGATAACCGCCGCGCTCCTCGTTTCCCTCGCGCTCTTCTCGTTCGCGATTTCCGCGGTGAACGTAATCGTGCGCCACCAGCGCACCTTGAACCGCGTGACGAGCATTGATTTCGAGGTAATCGAAAAATCAACGTACAAGCTGTTCTTCGTGTTCCTTACCGTATTCATTTTAACACTTTTCGCGAACTTCGCCCTCCTCGAGTACGCGGCTCCGTCGTTCCACTGGCTCGCCACCCTGTTCACCTTAATCGTCTCGTTCGCCGTGCTATTCGCGCCCCAGGCAATCATCCTCGAGGAGGTGCCCCTGTTTGAAGCGTTGAAGCGCGGCGCGGCAGTGATGTACACGCGCTTCCAGTACGTCGTGTTCTACGTCTGCCTCGCCTCCATCCTGCTCTTGTCGAACGCCTACCTGTTCCTCGTATTACAGAACTCGTTCGGGTGGGCGGTTTACGCGGGTGTGGCGGTGAACGCCATGATACTCACGCCTTTCCTGGAAGTAATGAAGGCGCAAATCTTCCTGTACAAATACCCCCTAATAGGTCGGTGAAAACAATGAGCAAAGTCAAAGACGAATCCCTTTCCAAGGCAGGAGTCAAGCGCATCGACTGGGCAGCCAGCCACATGCCCGTGCTACGCGCCATAAGCGCACGCTTCGCGAAAGAGAAGCCGTTGAAGGGAAAACGCATCGCCGCCTGCTTGCACGTCACCAAGGAAACCGCGGTTCTCATGCGCACGCTAGTCGCAGGGGGCGCGGAAGTCGCCTTGTGCGGTTCGAACCCGTTGAGCACCCAGGACGACGTTGCCGCTGCACTCGCCGCTGAGGGAATCGAGGTTTACGCCTGGCGCGGCGTTGACAACAACGGTTATTACGAATGCTTGAACGCCGTTTTGGATAGGAAGCCGGAGATTACAACGGATGACGGCGCGGACTTGATTAACCTAATCCACTCGAAACGCAAGGAACTTTTACCCGGGGTTCTCGCGGGACAAGAGGAAACGACTACGGGCGTAATCCGTTTGAAGGCAATGGCTGCGGATGGCGCGTTGAAATTCCCGGTGGTCGCAGTGAACGACACGCCCACCAAACACTTCTTTGACAATGTCTATGGCACCGGGCAGTCCACCATGGATGGCGTAATCCGTGCGACCGAAGAACTAATCGCGGGAAAAGTTTTCGTAATCGCTGGCTACGGTTACTGCGGGCGCGGTTTGGCGTTGCGGGCGCGCGGAATGGGCGCGAACGTTGTAATCACCGAAGTAGAGCCGGTGAAAGCCATCGAGGCGCACCTCGAGGGTTACCGCGTCATGAAAATGGACGACGCCGCACGCGTGGGCGACATTTTCGTTACTGCCACGGGAGACCGTGACGTTATCGTGAAGCGTCACTTCGAGGCGATGAAGGATGGTGCGGTAATCGCGAATACCGGGCACTTCGATGTTGAAATTAATGTTCCGGATTTGGAAGCGCTCTCGAAGCCTTCCCGCGAGATAAAACCGGATGTGGATGAATTTGTGCTCAAGAACGGGCACAGGGTATACTTGCTTGCCAGGGGCAGACTTGTGAACCTCGCGTGTGCCTCGGGACATCCCTCTGAAGTAATGGATATGTCGTTTGGTGACCAAGCCCTAGTAAGTGAATGGCTCGCGAAGAACGCCCACAACCTTGAGCCAAAGGTTTACGATGTTCCCAAGGAAATCGATGACGAGGTCGCGAAGCTCAAACTCGGCGGCTTGGGCGTTTCGATTGACTCTTTGACTGCAGAGCAGAAGAAGTACCTGTCAAGCTGGCAGCACGGGACTTGAAACGCGCATGCTTACCACAATTGACTTGGCAAAACTAAAAGAAATGCACGCTTATTTAACAACAGATGTAAATGGATTAAAAGTTACTGATTATGAACGGATATTTGATGCCGAACGCCAAGCGCGTTTTCTTGATTTTATATACCTTGCTCGAACTATTTTGCCAGAACACAACGCGTACCTCGAGTTATTTGAAGAGAGAGTACGTGGGCGATATTTTTATTTGATTGATGCAAAAAAATATTTAGATTATCTACATCAATTAATATCAATAACCGAAAAAAGTTTAGTCGTTTCCTCTACAAAAAAATTATTTTCTAATGCAGATGATAAATTAGCAGAGGCTGTTTTATCTTTTGATAATAACGATTTTACGGGTTGTTTTAATAATTTAACTACGGCTTGCGAACTCTTTTTGAAAGAAAGATTCGATATTCCCACAACTATTACTTCAATTGGTATTTCAAAGGTTATTACTGCAATAAAAAATGAACAAATATTGTCACGATATTTAACTGAAGTTTCTCAAAAAGTTTTGATTAGAAATAAGGGGGATCATATCGGGTTCAATCCGAGTAAAGTGGATGCTATAGAAGCCATAAAGGCAGTGGAAAATTTATTTTCTAAATTTAAAGAAGCGACTATTTCCGAAGAAGTAAAACTGCGAATTCTTAAGCAGATTTAAGCTCTACATTAATCCGGATTCCTTGAAGATAAGGTTTTCTTATCCGTATGAAACTTGAAAGCGAGATTTGTTACGCTCTACCCCTCTAGTTCAAGTTTTTTTAATCGTTCTTTTTTCGCGGTCGTTATTATTTCTTGAACACCAGGTTGTTTCCAATACCTATTTTTTGCGTAGTAGCCATGTATTTCTTTAGTTTTTTTTATATTTTTTTCAATATCCGTTCGTTCGTTTTTTTCTAATTTATTTTCAAAAATTATTCCTTCAAGATTGACAATTTCAGAAACTGAAAGAAGCAAATCTAATCGCAGCATCACTTCATTTTCTTTATTTTCTTTTGGCTCGAAAAGTATTAGGACTTCGTTGTAACCCTTTCGTTCTTTATACCCTACGCTGCCCATGAGGCGAATTAAATTCGTTTTAGGGTGTGCTGCCGAACTATAAAAATGATAATTCTCGTTGTATGTTTGTTCTGCTTTTTCTTTAGAATACGCGGTTTGAATCATTTCTTTAATTGTAATTTTGATTTTTTTATTTTTCCAGTCTTTTATTTTTTCTGGTTTTTTATAAAAAAAGCTAAGGGCATAAAATATTTCGTTCATTGATCTAATTAGTACGGCTAGAGAGTAATAGTTGTGATATTTTAGCTCTCTTTTAGCCCCATCCAAAAAGTGACAGAATTTTGAAATCAAAATCGCATTTGTTTCTAAAAGCGGTTTTTGTTTCATCTCTTCTAATGAATATTTGCACACGTGGTTATGACACAAATTTAAAAGAGTTGCCTGTAAGCTAGTTATTGCTTGGTCTACTTCTATTACTAGTTCGTCGTCGTTTTCTAGTTGATTCATGTTTTTGACTTAGACTATTTTTTACATTAAGCCGGACTCTTTCAGAATGAGGAACTCTTCCATGCTGAGCTTTTCCCCGGAACGGAACTTCTCGAGGATGTCCTTCGCCTTGAGCTCCACACGGTGCTTGATTTCCGTCTCCTTCGCACGCGTTTCGCGCCGCTCCTTCTCGTACTCCTGGCTTTCCTCATCCCGCTTCTTGCGCTGGATTCCCGCGAGTTCGCCGTTAGCTGCATCGGCCTCCCCGCGTTTAACGTCGAGGACACCCATAGCCGAGCTAATCTTCTCTTGGAGCGCCTTGCCGCTCTTGTAAGCCGCGAGGTGCTTGTTGTGGTGCACGTCGCTCTCCCGCGCGTGCTCCTCCATGAGCTTCCGGTTGTCCCGCGCCTCCGCGTTCAGTTTCGAGAGGCGTTCGCGCAACGCGCCAACATCAGTGTAAAGCTTCTTCGCCTCCTCGGACGAAGGCAGCTGCTTGCGTAAATCGTTGATTTGCTTGGAAAGTTCGCGTTCGCGTTTCGCGGAAGTCGCTTCGGTCTGCTGTATCCACTCGAGTTCCTCGATTTCGCGTTGGAGCTTCTCGAACGGCATCTTGGAGTCGCCCACGAGCAAGCGGAGCTTCTCCTTCTTCTCATCCAACTCGGTCTTGACCTTGTCCACTTCGGTTTCAGCTGCAAGGCGCTTCTCCTTGTACTCCTTGACCTTCGCGTTCTCCTCGTCCCGCTTCCTGCGGGCTTCGCTCGAGGTTGACATGGTCTCGCGGAGTTCGTCAATGCGTTCGCGGTTCTTCTTCGCCAGCTCGCGCGCCTCCTTCTCGCTCAAGTCGCGCTTCTTCTTGGCTTCATCCGCGTTCGGTTCGGTTGGAGTTGGTTCGTCGGTCATATTAAGAATTCACTGACAGGTTGAAGGGTTCGTAGGCAAGTCTAGCTCGATTTCAGCCACTATCTCGTCGAGTTCCGCGCGCTGCTTCTCCAGAACCTTCTGGATGCGGCGGATGCGCTTCTGGGTCAACGCGATTTCCTTGTACTTGCGCGCCGCCTTGTTGAAGTGCTCCACTGAAAGCGTAAAGTATTCCTCGGAGTCCATGGACTGCGAAATATCAGCGAGGATTTCCCCGAGGAGCTTGTTGGCGGCGAGCTTGACTTCCGAACGCACCTGGTGCTCTTTCTTGAAGTTGCTCTTGATTATGCGCACCACGCGCGCGTTCGGGAACGGGAGGTGTTCGTCCTCGGCTTCGCTGATTTCCTCTTCCTCTGTTACGATTTTCTGTGCTTCAAGCTCTTCAGCCAACGAAACCACCCTATAAGCAAACAGGTATGTCTTTACTCACAGGTAATAGGGTTAAAATGCTTTTAAAACCTTACTTTTGAGTTTATGGAGCTCCGCGTTGTTTTAGTACGACCATTACACGACTTGAACGTTGGAAGCGCCTGCCGGGCAATGAAGAACTTCGGCTGCACTGACTTACGCCTCGTCGCACCCGAAGCGCGCCTGGGCTTCCAGGCGCGTTTATACGCCAAACACTCCGAAGACGTTTTGGACGGGGCCAAGCGCTACGAGTCCCTTGCGGAAGCCGTGGAGGGCTGTGACCTCGTGGTCGGAACAACGGGCGCCCCGCAGCGTTTCGCCTCCCGGCTCCGCGCCTGCGTGCCCTTACCCAAGCTTCCCGGGAAGCTCAAGGGCTGCCGCAAGGTGGCGTTGGTTTTCGGGAGCGAAAGCAACGGTTTAACTGAGGAGGAGTCAAAGGAATGCGACTTTTTTGCCACGATTCCCGCGTCCCCCGAGCATGCGGTCTTGAACCTGTCGCACGCCGTGGCAGTCGTGCTCTACGAGTTGTACGGCGCGCCTTCGGTGCAGGGCAAGCGCGCCTCGCGCCTTGACTTGAAGCAAATCAACACGCTCTTCACCGCAAGGCTGGGGAGCAGCGTGCGCAACAAGGCGCGCGTGGCAAAAGCGTTCGCGAACGTGCTCGCGCGCTCGGATGCCTCGCACGAGGAGGCGCGCGCGCTATTGGCGGGCTTTGCCGGGCTGAGCGAGGCGCCAAGCGCGGGGAAGCCGCGAGGCAAGCGCGTCCAACGCAAGCGCGCTTAATGCTATGCCCCCTGCGAAAACAAGGCGTTCGGCTAAAGTCACGGGAAGGAGCGCAAGCCAGGTCCTTGCGGGTATGTTGAACGCGTAAAGGAAGATGACTGAGCCGGCTGCGTGCGCGGTGAACGTGGCACCCAGCGCGCGTGCGAGGCGGTTCGATTTGAAGCGCCAGGCGGCGAAGGGAACGAGCCAGAATAGGGAGTAAATCCAGGCCTGTCCGCCTTCGGGGTGACTCACGAACAGGAGTATCGCGAGGAGGGGCGCGAGGAGCACGGCTTTGTTTTTGGCGCCGAAATAGTATGCTGCGAGGAACGCGGGGGCAAGGCGCAGGAAGAGCAGGGGCTCGAACGTGGCGCCGTTCAACGCGTAATCCGCCAGGAGCGCCGAGGCAGCAGCCAAGCCGCCTGCGAACGCACCGAAAAGCCCTCCGGCTGCAGGCGCGATGAACTGGAAAAGCGTGAATTTCTGTTCGGGGGCGCCGAGCACGCTCGAGTAGTCGATGCGGCAGGCGAGCAGGCAGAGTGCGGCGAACGCCAGCACGAGGAGGGCTTTCTTCATTGCTTTATCAGATGGCTTCCGCGAGTTTTAAAACCGTTGCCGCGTTACTGTTTTCCACATGAAGACGGTTTACTGGTTCAACGAACTCTCGAAGGCGAACCTCGCAGAAGCGGGAGGCAAGGGAGCGAGTTTAGCCGAGATGGCGAACTCCGGCTTCCCGGTGCCCTCGGGTTTCATTGTCTCGAGCGGGGCTTACTTTGATTTCCTGGATGCGAACGGGTTACGCGATTTCATCCGCGAGGAAGTAAACGGTTTGGACGTCAACGACGAGGAGGCGCTTGACAAGGCGAGCGTTGCGATAAAAAAGGCGCTCTCCGAGGCGCGCGTCCCCCAAGATACGGCTGCGGAAATCGTGCGCTCTTACAACAAGCTGTGCGGCGTCGCGTTGATGCCTGCCGCTTCCCAGGAAGTCGCCGTTGCAGTGCGGAGCAGCGCGACTGCCGAGGACCTGCCCGAAGCGTCGTTCGCAGGACAGCAGGCGACTTTCCTTAACATCAAGGGCGCTGAGGCACTCGTGGCAGCGGTGCGCGACTGCTGGGCGTCGCTGTTCGAGGCGCGCGCAATCTACTACCGCGCCCAGAACGGGTTCGACGACTTGAAGGTGGGCATCGCAGTTGTCGTCCAGCGTTTGGTGTACAGCGACAAGAGCGGGATAATGTTCACTGCGAACCCGGTTACCATGGACCGCAACGAAATAATCGTGGAAGGCGGCTACGGACTCGGGGAAGCAATAGTTTCGGGTGCGGTGACGCCCGACCACTTCGTTGTCTCGAAAAAGGATTTCTCGATTACGGCGCGCGAACTCTCGAACCAGTCGCGCATGGTGGTGCGCTCGAACACAGGCATAGAGTGGAAGGAAGTTCCCGTGGAAGAGCGTGGGAAGCAGAAGCTCTCGGACGCAGAGGTAATCGGTTTGGCGCGCTTTGCCAAGAAAATCGAGGAGCATTACGGGAAGCCCCAGGATTTGGAATTCGCAATCGAGGGCAAGAAACTGTTCATAGTCCAGAGCCGTCCGATTACCACGCTCGACAAGATTCAGACGCAAGCAAAGGAAAAGGAGGTTGTCCAGCAAGTGTCTTACACTAACGAGGAAAAGCAACTGGTTCAGGGTGCGGGCGCGTCGCCAGGCGTTGCGAGCGGTCCGGTTCGACTCGTGCTCGACGCCCATGAAGGTTACAAGGTGAAGAAGGGCGACGTGCTGGTCGCGCGCATGACTTCCCCGGATTTCGTCCCCGCGATGAAGCGCGCGGCTGCGATAGTCACGGACGAGGGCGGTATGACCTGCCACGCTGCGATTGTCTCGCGCGAGCTGGGCGTGCCCTGTGTGGTGGGCACGAGCAACGCCACTGCGGTCCTCAAGGAAGGGCAAATCATCACGGTGGATGCCGTGAGGGGGTTGGTGTTCGACGGGCGCCTGGAAATCGCCGTGCCCAAGCAGGAAACGCCCGCAACAGGCGGCGGATTCGCGGAATCAACCGGCACCCGCATTTACGTTAACCTCGCGGAACCCGAGCTCGCGGACAAGGTCGCGGCGCGGGACTGCGACGGCGTAGGCTTGATGCGCGCCGAGTTCATGATTGCCGCACTGGGCAAGCACCCCAAGGCGCTCATAAAAGAGGGGAAGAGCGACGAGTTCGTGGACGCGCTCGCGCGCGGCATGCGGAAAGTATGCTCGGCGTTCTACCCGCGTCCGGTCATCTACCGCGCTAACGACTTCAAGTCGAACGAGTACCGCGGGCTCGAGGGCGGCGCCGAATTCGAGCCGCAAGAGGAGAACCCCATGATCGGCTTCAGGGGTTGCTTCCGTTACGTGCGCGACCCGGACGTGTTCAAGCTCGAGCTCGCGGCAATCAAGCGCGTGCGCGAACAATACAAGCTAAAGAACCTCCACCTGATGATTCCCTTCGTGCGCACGGTGCACGAGCTCCGCGTGTGCAAGCAGATTACCGAGGACGCGGGCTTGCTGCGTTCGAACGACTTCAAGTTCGGGATAATGTGCGAGGTGCCCTCCACCGTGATTCTCGCGGACGAGTTCTGCAAGGTGGGAATCGATTTCATGAGTGTGGGCAGCAACGACCTCACCCAACTCACGCTCGGCGTGGACCGGGACTCGCCCATCGTGGCGGAGGACTTCGACGAACGCGACGAGGCGGTCGTGAAGAGCATCGCGAACGTAATCAAGTCGTGCCACGCGAACAACGTGAAGGTGAGTTTGTGCGGGCAGGCGCCCTCGAATTACCCTGACTTCGCCGAGATGCTAGTCGAGGCGGGAATCGACAGTATAAGCGTTAACCCGGACGTAATCGAGAAGACGCGGCGCGTTGTCGCTTCCGCGGAGAAGCGCGTGCTCCTGCGGAACGCGCGGGCATTCTGAGGTTTTTTGATTGAAAAAGAACAAGGTGCCGCAGCCCGCGGGCGTTGGTTTGGGCGTCGAACGCATCACGAAGGCGTTCAAGATGCCCAAGAGCGAGCGCGAACTCGTGGAGGGCGTGCAATCGGTTGGCGTGTTCTCGGATTTCCGCGCGCTCAAGCGCCGCAACCAGTTGTTGTTCGGCATCGCGATTAGCGCCGCCTTGATTCTGTACTGGCGCGGGTTGTGGTGTATTTACGATTTGTTCTGGGAGTACGTGTTGCCCGACCACCGCATATTCGCGGCGTTCGCCTCGATTGCCTTGGGTTTGCTCGTGCTCACGGGTTCGAATTACGCGGTAAAGCAGTTGTCCGGCGACTAGCAGCGTTTACTAGTAGGACAATATGCCCGCGTTCAATTTTCCACGACTGACGACCCCACCATTTAAATCTGCTTTTGCGTGATGATTACATGATTACGGCATATGCCGACGAGCGCGCGCTTGATACTACCTCCCTCTTGAAAAAGTTGGGGACGAGTGAGAACGGGTTGTCCTCGCGAGAGGCGATTGCGCGCCTCGAACGCGATGGTGAGAACAAGTTCAAGAAACCGAAGACGCGCAGCGTTTTCGTTCTCGCTTTCCGCCAGTTCACGAGCACTGTGATGCTCGTTCTTATCGCGGCGGCCATCGTCAGTGCCGCGCTAGGTAACCTGAAAGACGCGATCGGCATCGCCTTCGCCGTGTTATTGAGCGCGAGCATCGGTTTCATCATGGAATACCGTAGCGACAAGACCATCGAGCACTTGTCCAAGCTTACGCGTAACACCGTTCGCGTGCGGCGCGGCGGAGAGGAGGCCCTCATCGATTCCGTCGAACTCGTCTCGGGGGACATAATTATTCTTGAAGAGGGAGCCCACGTTCCCGCCGACTTGCGATTGCTGACGTCTGTAAACGCCATGGCGAATGAGAGCGCGCTCACCGGCGAATCTCTGCCCGTGGAAAAAGATGCATCCTCTCGCGGGGACAATCTTCTGTTCGCGGGGACGTTGCTGGCTAGCGGGGCTGCGGAAGCCGTAGTGCTATCCACGGGCATGCGCACCCAAGTGGGGTCGATAGCCAACCTCGTATCGCAAGATACCGACGAGATTACACCCCTGCAAAAGAACATGAATGAAGTCGGCAAGGTTATGAGTGCCATCGTCGTTTCAGCGACGATTTTGTTCTTCCTGTACGGCTGGCTCATATTGAAAGGAAGCCTTGCTAGCGTACTCACGTCGAGCGTCGTCCTTGCGGTCGCGGGAGTAAGCGAGGGCCTTCCTACAGTCATAGGGCTCACACTCGCACTGGGCATGCTTCGTATGGCCAAGAAAAACGCGATTGCGAGAAGATTGAGCGTAGTCGAGGACTTGGGGGCGGTCACTGCGATATGCACCGACAAGACTGGAACGCTCACCATGAACACCATGCGGCCTCTCGCCGTATCCGCGGGCGGAAAGCTCGTTGAATTCGAGGGAAGCGCGACGAACGCGTGCGTATTGGCGATTCACGAACGGGCGCTTGTTTCCGCGGTCATCGCGAATGCGGCTACGCTCGGAAAGAACGGCGAGCCAATTGGCGACCCTACTGAAACCGGATTGCTGTTGGCTGCGGCGTATGCTGGTTTAGACGTGCGCAAGCTCAAGAAAACGGAAATCGTGCACCGCGCGCCGTTTGATTCGACGAGAAAAATGATGAGCGTGATCGCCAGGAACGATGGTGCGTTCGTCCTCCACGCTAAAGGGGCTGGAGAACAACTTCTCGAACGGTGCTCGCATGTGGCTGATGGAAACCGCGAGATTCAACTTACGGGTGTGGTACGGGAACACGTCGTGAACGGCATGAAGGCACTTGCATCGAAAGGCGCGCGAGTCATCGGCATTGCCTCGAGGCCGGCTTCGAGTGCAGAGGATATTGTGGAAGACAAGCTCACGTTCCTGGGTTTTGTCGCATTGTACGACCCGCCGCGGCCCGAAGCTAAGGCTGCGCTCGCCGCGTGCGCGCACGCAGGCATCCGAGTGTTCATGATTACCGGCGACTCCAAGGAAACGGCAGAGAACATCGCGAAGGAAACCGGTTTTCCTACGGTAGAAAGCATGAGTGGCGCCGAGTTTGAAGCCCTAACCGAGACCGAGAAGACCCGGGCGCTGGAATGCAAAAGCATATTTTATCGGGTGTCTCCGGTTCACAAGCACGACATCGTTTCCGCACTCAAGGCTGCCGGTCACGTGATAGTGGTGACCGGTGACGGCGTGAACGATGCGCCCGCCATGAAAAAGGCGGACATCGGCGTGTGCATGGGCCGCACGGGAAGCGATGTAACCAAGGATGTCGCGGGGCTCATATTGTTGGATGACAATTTCGCCACGATCGTTCATGCGATCGAATACGGTCGGGCGCTGTTCGTGAATATATTGAACTTCGTGCGCTTCCAATTCACGACGACGACGGCCTTGATGGGCACGGTCTTTGCGGGCGTTCTCGCGGGCTTCCCGACGCCGTTTTTTGCAGTTCAGATTCTCTTCATTAACGTAATCATGGATGGGCCTCCCGCGCTCTCTCTCGGAGTTGAACCCGCCTCGCCTGGCGTCATGATGCGCAAACCGAGAAACCCTAAAGAGCCGTACCTCGACCGCAGATTCCTAAGCCGGATAGCCTATGGCGCGGTAGTAATGATTGCCGCCATGCTCGCGCTCATGTGGTGGCTGAAAGGCGCGGGAATACAATTCGACAAGGCTAACACGATTTTGTTCGTGGTTATGGTGACCATGCAGTTGTTCCACGCGTTCAACTGCAAGAGCGACTCATCCTCGCTTTCATCGAATGCATTCTCGAACAAGTGGCTCGTTCTTGCCGCTGCGGGCTCGTTCGCGGTACTCCTTGCTTCCATATACGTTTCAAGCATCGCCGCGTTCATGAACACCGTGCCTTTGAGCTTCGAGGAACTCGCGTTAAGCATAGCATTCTCTTCAATCATTCTCATCGCCGACGAAGCGAGAAAGGCAATCGAAAAAATGCGGCGGCGTGATTCCTCCGCAACCGTTTAAATGGGTTCTTTCCTAACCCCAATCGTGCTATTGCACCTCACCGTACTCATCGGCGCCCTGCTCTGCCTGGCGTTCGCTTCCACGCGCATGCTCCGCGCGTTGAACGGGCTCTCGTTCTACTGGCGGCTCCCCCGGTTTTTCCTCTCGTTCGTGGTAATCGGGTTGGGCACCTCGATCCCCGACCTGTCGGTTGCCGCGATTTCATCCGCGCGCGGCGAGTTCCCGCTCATGCTGGGCGCGATAATCGGCTCGAACATAGTGCTGTTGTGCGTGGTGCTCGGCGCCCTGGCGTTCCTGAAGGGCGGGCTCCAGGTGCGCGAGAAAACCATACTCGAGAACTTCGGGTGGATTTTCTTCGTGCTAGTCATCCCCTTCTTCCTTTTGTTGGACAACAAGCTCACCGCGTTCGAGGGAATCATCCTCCTCGTGGTCTATCTGATGTACGTTTACAACGTAACCGAACAGGAGGCGCTCTCGAATGCGCCCGGACGCCAATCCGAGCTCCGCCTCGGGGACGAACCCCAATCCTACTCCCGGTGGTTCGCGGGCCGCGAGGCGCTAAAACTCGTGGCGTTCCTCGGCGCAATCATCCTGTTCGCAAACATTTCCGTGGACGCCGCAATGGTGTTGAGCATTGGCATGAACCTGCCGCCGCTCCTCATCGGCTTCACCGTGGTATCATTGGGTTTGACGCTCCCCGAAGCAGCGCTCGGGCTCACCGCCCTGCGCGAGAAACAGGAGGACGTCATCTGGGGGGACATAATCGGGAGCTTCATAACCGAACTCACCCTGGTGCTCGGCGCTTCGGCGCTCTTCGCAGGGGACGTGTTGTTCAACTTTGCGGAAGCGGCAACGGGTTACGGGTTCATGGCAATGGGCTTCTTCCTCATCTTCCTTTTCGCCTACAGCACCAAGCGCCTCTCGTCAACCCAGGGAATAGCTTTAATGCTTTTGTACGTAATCTTCTTGAGCCTCCAGGTGGATTGGTTCTTAGCCGGTTGAGGTGACGCAAAAGTGAAAATAGCGATTAACGGTTTCGGGCGCATCGGGCGCTGCTTCCTACGCGCAGCGATAAGCCAGGGCTTCTTCGACAAGCACGAGCTCGTCGCAGTTAACAGCCGCGGCGAAGCCCGCATCGCCGCCCACCTGTTCAAGCGCGACTCAGTCCACGGCGCTTTTCCGGGAAGCGTAGCGAACACCGAATCCTCCATGACTGTGGACTCCCTCAATTTCGCTTACTCGCACGAATCCGACCCAGCGAAACTCCCGTGGAAGCGCCTCGGCGTTGACTTGGTAATCGAGGCGAGCGGCGCGTTCACGAACCGAGAAGACGCCTCCAAACACTTGGCTGCTGGCGCCAAGAAAGTCCTGCTCACCGCCCCCGGCAAGGGCGTTGACGCGACGCTCGTGCCCGGAGTCAACGACGCGACGCTAAAGAAAGAGCACACCATCGTCTCAATGGCGTCGTGCACCACGAACTGCCTTGCCCCCATGTGCTCGGTTCTATTGGATTCGTTCGGCATCGAGAAAGGTTACATGACCACGGTGCACGCGTTCACCGGCGACCAGCGCCTCATCGACTCGGACCACAAGGATTTGCGGCGCGCGCGCTCGGGTGCCGTGAACATAATCCCCACGACCACCGGCGCGGCGAAGAGCATAGGCGAAGTGCTCCCCGCGCTCAAGGGCAAGATGGACGGCGTAGCGATACGCGTGCCCGTAGTTGATTCTTCACTCGTGGATTTGACTGTCGAACTCTCCAAGGATGCGGACGTTGCCGCGATAAACGCCGCGTTCAAGAAAGCAGCGGACAAAAAGTTCAAGGCGATACTCGAGTACTCCGACGAGCCGCTCGTGTCCACGGACATCACGCGGAACCCGCACTCGTGCGTGTTCGACTCGCTCGAAACCAACGTGCTCGGCGGGAACCTCGCGAAGGTGTTCGGCTGGTACGACAACGAGTGGGGTTACTCGAACCGCCTCGTGGACGCCGCGGCTTTGATGGCGGGCAGGAAATGATTTTCGACGAGCTCCCCGAAGGCAAGGCGATACTGCTTCGCGTGGACTTGAACACCGGACTTGTAAACGGTGAACCGCAGGATTCGCCGCGCTTCACGCAGGCGGCGGAAACCGTTCGGGCGCTCCTCAAGAAGAAGTCGCGCGTTGTCATAATCGCCCACCAGGGACGTCCAGGAGACAACGATTATACAAGCCTGGAGAAGCACGCCGCGCTCCTTTCGAAGCGCGCCAAGAAGAAAATCAAGTTCGTTCCCGACTTGTTCGGGCCCGTTGCGCTGGCTGCGATAAAAAAACTCTCGCCCGGCAAGGCGCTCCTGCTTGAGAACACGCGGTTCTATGCCGAGGAAGCCGCAGTGCTGAAGGATTACTCGCAAACGCTCTTCGTCAAACAACTCTCCCCGCTTTTCGACTATTACGTGAACGACGCTTTCTCAGTGAGCCACCGCAGCCAGGCGAGCCTCGTTGGCTTCCCGAAGGTCCTGCCCTCGGTTGCCGGGCCGCATTTAGCCCGTGAGGTGGAGTTCCTTTCGCGTTTGCGTTCGGCCGAGCGTCCGGTGGTGTACTGCCTCGGGGGAGCCAAGCTCGAGGAGTGCCTGGACCTGTCGAATTACGCGTTGACCGCGAACAAGGCGGACTACCTGCTCGTTTCCGGCGTGTTCGGGGACTTGCTCTTGCTCGCCTCGGGCAAGGACATGGGACTTAAGGCGAAGTGGCTCGAGGAAAAAGGGTTCACCAAGCACCTCCCGGCGTGCGCTAAGCTCTGGGCGGAGTACAAACAGAAGCTCGTCTTGCCCGTGGATTGGGCGTTCGCTGATGCGGACGGCTTCCGCGTGGAGACGCGCGAGCCCTCCAAAGCACCCAAGCCCGTGTTCGACATCGGGCGCGACACAGTCGCGCTCTTCAAGCGCTACCTGAAAGACGCACGCACGGTTTTCTTCAAGGGACCCTGCGGACGCTACGAAGAGCCGGCGTTCGAGATGGGCACCCAGATGCTCTTGAAGGAAATCGCGAAGACGAACGCAGTCACCGTAATAGGCGGGGGCGACTCGGGCGCTGCCCTGCTTAAGCTGGGTTTGAAGGAAAAGAATTACGGACACGTTTGTACCGCAGGTGGCGCGATGCTCGACTATTTGACTGGAAAAGCGTTGCCGGGCTTGGACGCGCTCAACCCTTCAACTTGAGTTTCGGCTTTTCCAACGCCGGCTTTTCCAAGCGGGAGTAGTCGTCTTCCACTTCGCGTAACTCGAAGCGCACGCCTCCGGTGTAACGCGAGACAAGGTTGTACGCCCCTGCGAACAAACCGCCGATTGTCGCTCCGGCAACGCCGAACGCTAACGGGAACATGAAGAGCGTTGCCACGCTGATGGACTCGTGGTAGCCCTTGAGC
>JBAZPG010000008.1:0-41514 GCA_041648335.1 Candidatus Micrarchaeia archaeon | reverse complement strand
GTGCGGAGGGCGCGGACTGGCTCGAGAAAATCGTGTGGCACCTTGACAACCCGCTAGGAGACACTGCGGTGATAGCGAATTATGCATTGAGCGAGCTGGCCCGCAAGCACGTCACCGTGGTGCTCAGCGGCGAGGGAGCCGACGAGTTGCTTTACGGTTACGCGCACTACGCTAACCTCCAGCGCGCGAAAACCGCGCGCCTCGTCCCGCGTCCCTTGCGCCAAGCCGCGGGGCACCTCATCGGGGTGACGCCCGTGGCGGTGCTCGACAAGTTCTTCGATTACCCCGCATCAATGGGACGCAAGGGCAGGACGCGTCTTGCCAAGCTAGCGGGCGAACTCGGCGACGAAGCCGCGGCTTACCTGCGGCTGGTCTCGGTGTTCGACGAGGAGGACAAGGAAACGCTGTTCGCCCCGGGCCAACGCGAAGGCAAGGGCGCCGCGTTGGCACGCGTGAAGGCGAACTTCGCGGAGCGCACGGGTTACGAACCCGCCGAGAAGGTGGCGCACCACGAGTTCAAGACCTGGCTCCCGGACGACATACTCTTCAAGATGGACAAAATCACCATGGCGTCCTCGATAGAGGGGCGCGTGCCGTTCCTGGACCACCAACTCGCGGAATTCACCGCCGCGTTGCCGATGCGCTTCAAACTCCGCGGGGGAACGAACAAGTGGCTCCTCCGCAAAGCGGCGCGCGAGGTCCTGCCCAAAAAAATCGCGGAGCGCGGAAAACACGCGTTCTTCATGCCCGTAACCGACTCATTCCAGGCGCGCATCAAGGCGATTGCGCACGACGCGCTCTCCCGCGAGAGCGTAGAAAAAAGGGGTTACTTTGATTACGCGCACGTCGAGAAGCTTTTCTCGCCCGCGTCACGCAAGTCCAAGTTCCTCTCGGACAAGCAAATCGTCTCGCTTACCGTGCTCGAGCTCTGGCACCGCCAGTTCATCGACGCTTTCGAGTGAACAGCGGCGCCGCGAGGAGCGCGCACGCGAGCATGCCCGCGAAACGGAACAAGAGCATTCCCGCGAAAAGCACGGGCGCAAAACCCCACTCCCCGAGGAGCAGGGCAAAGGACGCCTCGGTGGCGCCCAAGCCGCCCGGAATCGCAGACAGCACTCCAATCGTGGACGAGAGCACGAACGCGCTCAACACCCGCAAGTCCACGGGCCCCGAAACCGCAACCATCGCTGCGGCGAACGAGGCGAGCGAGGAAAGCCAAGGCAGGAAACTCAACCAGACTACACGGCAGCACGCACCCGCCTCCAGGCGCTTGAATTCCACGAGGGAATTCAATGCGTCGCGCAATAACGGAAAACGCGCGAAACGCGTTTTGCCGAGGTGCATCAGCAGGAAGAACGCGAGCGCGAGGCAAGCCAGCGCGGCAACCGAGTAAGCAAGCAGACCGCTGTAAAAGAACGCCGCGGCTACCACTGAGAAAACAAAGAAGAAGAACAAGTCCACGAATTTTTCGAGTGCGGCGAGCGCAAGACCGCGGGCTTTGGGAACGCCTAGGCGGGCGTAGAGCAACGGTTTTGCTGCGAGGTCTCCCGAGCGCGCGGGCGTAAAGAAGTTCACGAGCATGCTGGCTCCCAGCGAAGGCGCGAGCGCCGCGAACGACGGGGCGCGCCCGCCGTGGGCGAGCAGGGCGCGCGAGCGCTCCACGAAAAACAACGCGGAAACAAAATAGAGTGCAACGGAGGCAACGAACCACTCCCAACGCGCATGGACGAGCAGGGAGGCAACCGCGGTGAAGCCCGCGAACCAGACGACGCCCGCAAGGAAGAGCAAGCCGAGCGCGAACAACAAGCAGTCAAGCAGGCGCACAAACGTCAACCCCGCTTGAAACGTTTTTTTATGACGCGCGCCGGTACGCCTGCCACGATGGTGTTGGCGGGCACGCTCTTAGTCACGACCGCACCGGCTGCGACTATCGCACCCTTCCCGAGGGTGACACCCGGAAGTATCACCGCGTGCGCACCAATCCAGCAGTCGTCCCCGATTTTCACGGGCTTGCGCACGAGGGGCGCACGCAAGAGCGGGGCGTGCGAGTAATCGTGATTCGCGGTGATTATCGAAACGCGCTGTCCGACTATCACGCCGTTTCCAAGCGTGAGTCCGCCGCCCGCATAGAAGTTGCAGTCGCGGTTCACGCGCAAGTCGTCCCCGCAGGCGAAGCCGCCGGGGTACTCGAGGGTGAAGCACTCGAATATTAGGGTGCGCCTTCCTGCGCGCTTGAAGAACGGCTTGAGGAGCGCGCCGCGCACGATTGCCCCGATGCCGCCCGGTATCCAACTCAACGCCGCGGAGTACCAGCGGAACGCCTCCCAACCCAATGCATTCCAAAAATCCATTTTCACGGACGCCTTCCGAAAATCTTCCACGAGTCGCGGCCCGCAAAGAACAACACTTTCTTGCCCTTTAACTTCGCGCGGTCAAGCCAGCCCCGCATCTCCTTGCGGCCGTACTGGCGCAGGTAGGGAACGGAGAGCCAGTCGAACAGGTTGGCTGCAGTCACGCGCAACGGGTACTTCTCGAAGTGGTCGATCCAGTAAACGTATTTACCGGAGGTGTTGAACCGCACGCCCAGCCAACGGAACAGGCGGTAAGGGTAGACGAACAACGCGAAGAAAGCGAGCGCGCCCAGGTAACTGAAAGCGTAATTCACCGGGTTAGGGAGGAGGCGCGTTACGGGGCGCACCGCATTAATCAAGTAGAACGCGGGGTGCTTGCGTTCCCCGTACAGCCACGCGTACACGAGCCCGCCCTTGCGCGCCACGGACGCGATGCTCCTGAAACCGGCTTCGGGGTCGGGCGTGTGGTGGAGGACGCCCAGCGAGTAAACCAAGTCGAAACGCGGCTCGAACGGCAGATGAAACAAATCCGCCTGCACAACGTGCGCGTGCGGCTGCTTCGCGAGGTTGTGCTGGGCGGCGTCAACCGCCTCGCTCAAATCCACCCCGACCACTTCCGCGCCGTAAGCCGCGGCAGTGTTCACGTGGGGACCGAAACCGCAGCCCGCGTCCAGCACCAGGCGTCCGGTGAAATCCTTTTTCGTGAGCGGTGCCATGAACTCCTTGAAGTTCAACTCCCACTCGGGGAACATCTCCGAGAACTCGTTCCACTCGTAACTGTAATTGTCGAGCGTCTCGATTTTCTTCTTAGCCGCCGCGTCGAGGCTGCAGGCGAAACCCTTGCCGTGGAAGCGCAGGCGTTTCCCGTATTTCGCGTAAAACCCGGGGTGGTAGCGCACGGTCTCGCCGAGCAACTCGTCGGGGAGCAGGCGCGGCACGCCCTTGATGATTGGATACGAACGCCTGCACGCCTGGCAGGACAACGCGCCGGAAACCAGCTCTTCGTCAAAGCACGCCGCACACTTGCCCGGCTGCATGCCCTTGGCGGAACGCGAATAGCGCGCACACCACTTCCCGCACGCGGGCTTCGAGAATTTTAAGCCGAACGCGTTCGATTTTTTTTCGAATGCTTCCACGGAGAGGCGTTTCCCGCAGTAGGGGCAAGCGAGCAAATCCACGAGGCGGTAGCGCATTTGAGTAAAAACCCGAAATCAGTATAAACCCGACCGATTTTAAAGCATAGCCAGGGATTAAAGACAAAAGGAACCCGTAATTATTCTGCAAGGTGAAACCGCTTGTACAAGAAACTCAAAATCGCAGTCGTCGTCCCCGCCTACAACTGCGGCGAGCTCATACAAAAGACGCTGTTGACGCTACCCAAGTTCGTGGACTACATCATAGCCGTGGACGACGCGAGCACGGACTCCACTCCCTCGAAAATACGCGCCTGCGCCCCGCGTCTGGGCAAGCGCCTGGTCTACGTGCGCCTCCAGAAGAACCGGGGCGTGGGTGGAGCGATAGTCGCGGGCTACAAGAAGGCTGTGGACTTGCACGCGGACGCCGCGGTCGTGATGGCCGGGGACGCCCAGATGAATCCTGTTGATTTGCCCGCCCTCCTCGAACCGATAGCGAAGGGTGAGGCGGATTACGTGAAAGGCAACCGCCTCAAGCACCACGCGGTAAAAAACGCGATGCCCCAACTCCGCTACTTCGGCAACTCCCTCCTCACGATACTCACCAAGTTCTCGAGCGGCTACTGGAACATCCAGGACCCCCAGTGCGGTTACACCGCGATAACGCGGGAGGCACTCGAGGGAATCGAACTCGACGAGTTGTACCCGCGTTACGGTTTCCCGAACGACTTGCTCGCCATGCTTAACGCGCACAACTACCGCGTCACCGACGTGAAAGTAGAGCCCGTGTACGGGAAAGAGAAGTCGGGAATACGCCTGCATTCGTACGCACCCAAGCTCTCCTGGCTGCTCACCAAGCGCTTCTTCTGGCGCATCAAGAAAAAATATTTTACCGAGGACTTCCATCCCGTGTTCCTGTTCTTCTTCTTCGGCTTCCTACTGTTCCTCGCGGGAACCCTGGGCGGCGCGTTCCTCGCCTGGCAGAGCCTCGCCGCGGGCGTGAGCTACAGCGTGGGCTGGATGGTAATCGACGCCCTCGCACTAACCACCGGGCTACAACTCCTCCTGTTCGCCTTCTGGCAGGACTCCCTCCAGAACAAGTAAAAAGTGGAAAAAAATGGATAACAAGACGCTCGCACTCCTCGCGTTAATCCTCCTAGCCGCGCTCGCTCTCCGCGTCTACAACCTCCCGAACGCTGGACTTCGCGAAGGCGACGAAACCGTTTACGCGCTCGAAGCCCAGTGCTTCACCCAGGGACCCCAACCGGACTGCCCCGAATGCGCGGACTACCTGAACTGGCGCACCCCCGAAGAGTGCCTGCCGTTCGGGAGCTTCAAACCATTATTCATCGTGCTCGCCGGCGGACTCACCGCATTAACGGGCGACGCGCTCCAATCCGTCCTCCTCCTTTCGGCGCTCGCAGGCGCGTTAACCGTGCTCCTCGCGTTCCTCCTCGGGCGCGAGTGGGGGAACGAAAAAATCGGCTTGCTCGCCGCCGCGCTCCTCGCAGTTTGCGGGATGCACTTGCAATACAGTCGCACGGGACTCACCGAAGTCACCCAAACCCTGTTCCTCGTGCTCGCCGTCTACCTGTACGCGCTCGCCAAACGCAAGGGCGTTGACGCGCGCCTCCTGTTGTTCGCCGCCGGCATCGCGGCAGGCGCCTGTTTCGAGACGCGTTACGTGGGCGCAATCGCCCTCCCCATATTATTCCTGCTCGAGGCAATGCACGACTGGGGCAAGGCAAAAGCGTTACGCAAGTTCGTTTACAACACCGCGATAATCGCCGCCGGCTTCCTCGTGGTATTCGCCGCATTCGTCCTACTCTACTCCGCGTTCGGGATGGACTACGGGTTCTACTTCGTGAGCCGCATGGGGAACGCGGGAATCACCAAGACGCTCGTCGAGAACATCCCGTTCCTCCGCGACGTGCCGCACGTTGACTACGCCGCGGGAGGCGGGCTCGAGGCGGCTACTGCCACCGCAAGCTTCAGCCAGCTCTCGTACTCGCTGTTCTATTACGGTTACTACTTTTACCGCCTGAACGGCCCGCTAATCGCGCTCCTCCTGGTTGCCGGCGCTTGCTTCGCCCTGGTGCGCCGCGACAAGAACGATTTGCGCATCCTCGCGGTGCTCACCGCGCTAACCGCATTCTATATACTCGCGGGGTTCAACCACACCCGCAACCTCGTTGCGCTCGCGCCCTTCCTCGCGATACCCGCGGCTGCACTCCTCCTCGAAGCCCGCAAGAACACCAAGCAAATCAAAAAGTATTCGTTGGGCGCGTTCCTCGCCGTGGTCGCGCTCGCGAGCCTTGCGTTCGTCTACCCGATGCTCTCGTTCGAGTGGACTGCATTCCAGGAAACGGGTTCCGCGCTGGCGGCGCTCAACGCAACGGGAGTAATAAACAACGTGCCCTTCCAAGCCTACCACCCCGTGCCCTCGAAGAGCATCGCGGGACTCAACGAGGAAACGCTCGCCGCGTTGCCCGGGGAATACACTCACCTCGTGATAACCTCGGAGTTCATCTACAACGAACCCGACTACGCCGAAGCGTTCCCGAGCATGGCGCTCGCTTACAAGATACGCGAGAAGTGCCCGCCCACCCGCATAATCGCGGTAACCCCGGAGTACTGGCGCGGATTCAACGACCCGCTCCTCCTCGCCGCGCTTCCGTTCGTGCGCCTCGTGAACCCCGCAGCTGCGGACAAGATAGCCTACCGCACCGCACGCCCCGCGGACGACATACGCATTTACTCGCGTTACGAGTGCGAAGCCGCGCTCACGGTTGGTTGAAAAAATGAACGACTCGATAAAAAACAAGATTCGCACGGTGCCCGACTGGCCCAAGCCGGGAATAATGTTCCGCGACATCACCACGCTTCTCTTGGACGCGCAAGGCGTGCGCGACGTTGTGGACGCGCTGCGCGAACGCTACGCGGACGAACGCATCGACAAGGTGGCGGGCATAGAAGCCCGGGGCTTCATCACGGGTGCCCTCCTCGCCCACGAACTCAACGTCGGCTTCGTTCCCCTGAGGAAAAAAGGCAAGCTGCCTGCGAAAACAATGCGCGAGGAATACGCGCTCGAGTACGGCACGGACTCTATTGAAGTCCACGCGGACGCAATCCAACCGGGCGAACGCGTGCTAGTGTGCGACGACCTCATCGCCACGGGCGGCACCGCGCTCGCGGCGTGCAAACTCGTCGAACGCCTCGGCGGCAAAGTCGTGGAATGTTGTTTTATAGTCGACTTGCCGGAACTCGGCGGAAAACGGCGCCTCGAGGAAGCGGGGTACAAGGCGTTCAACCTCGTGGAATTCGAAGGCGAATAAACCCTTTTTATTTCGCGGCACGCACTAATCCTTTGGAAAAATGTTAAGGCAACCCATCGTATGTGTTCTCGGTCATGTCGACCACGGGAAGTGCGTTGAAGAGAAAACGCGCGTGTGGCTAGCGGATGGACGGTTACTAACGGCAAGGGCGTTGTATGAGGAATTCGAGTCGAAAGGCGTTAAAACCGCTACGGGGGACGGCTCGGTAGTTGAATTGGTTAAAGGTCCTAGCTTATTGTCTTTTGACTGCGGAAAAACTGTTTCAAAGCGGGCGACTCACGTTTGGAAGAGGAAGGCAAAACGCCTGGTTAGCGTCAAGTTGTCGAACGGCGACTCAATTAAGGTTACCCCAGAACACCCCTTCCTTTGCTTTGACGATTTTAGCGTTAATTACAAGCGAGCCGGCGAATTGACTGTAGGTGACATAATACTCGGGCCGTCAAGGCTTTCGTTGAAGAAAGAGGATTGGAAACAAGAAGTTTTAGAGCGAATGGCTGAAAAGGGAAGCTTCGTGTTTTTCATTAACGCGGGACGCGCCGAAAAATTCTTGCGTAACTTCAAAAAAACGCGTAAAACCGGGTTAATGAAGAGAGGTTTGCTTTCCACGACTTTTTCAAGTAAACGATTTAGGGCGCGCGACTTCGTCGGACTCGTGAAGCACTTCGGGTTCTCGGTTTCCGAGTCTTACGATTGGATTGACTCCTTTAAGAACTCGAGTTCGAAGTGGAGAGCCGGGCACACCAGCATTGCGTTGCGTTTGCCAACTGAAGAAAACCTGCATGAACTAGGCTACTTCCTTGGCGCTTGGGTTGGAGACGGGAGTAAACAAGTGATTTTGCATAATAACGACGTTCAAGTTCAAAAAGCGTATCAGCAAGCGTTGACTTGCGTGTTCGGCGCGTCCAGTCGCGTGTGTGAGGGGCACTCTTGCCGGATGGTTCTTCCAAAAGCAGGTCGGACCTTGGAACGATTTTTATACGATGTTCTAGAATTGCCGGCGAAGAACAAGAGTGCCCGCGTTATTTTGCCGTGGATTTGTCAAACTCAAGGCGCGTGTTTCAAGGGGTTCGTCGAGGGCTGGTTTGATACGGACGGTCACGTTTCGCGCTTGAACCATTGCATTGAATTCACCACTAAGAGTGAAGAACTCGCGAGGCAAGTGAGCGTTAGGCTGATCGCTTGCGGCGTTCAATCGGTTTACTATAAGAAAAAAGGTTTCAGTGTGCTGCGCATAGCGAACGAGGATTTCCTAAATGCGTTCAACCGGTCTTTTTCGCCCAGGTTAAGCAAAAAAAAGGAGCGGATTCAAGCCGCATTAACACACGCATCTACAAGCAGGCTAATGGACGTTTACCCGGTTAACGAGAGGACTATGCGCGGCTTAAAAAAATCGTTATCCGGCAAGCCCAACAAACAAGTGCCTTACTTCAGCCAATACGAAAAAAAGCAAGAGCTATCCTTGCGCGTATTAAAACAAATAACCGCACGAGTTACCCGACCGAACGCTGAAAGCGACAAAGTCAAAAAATTCGTTTCAATTGATTTGAACGGTTTCAAGGTGTCATCCGTTGAAACTTGCGGCAACCCGCACGGCTGGGTTTACGACTTCACTGTTCCCGACTCGAACAACTTCCTAGCCGAACGGGTAATCGTACACAATACGAGCATACTCGACGCGGTGCGGCACACACGCGTCCAAGCGCGGGAAGCGGGAGCCATCACCCAACACATCGGCGCCTCCGAAGTCCCCGCGACGGTGATAACCGACTTGTGCGGTCCGTTGCTCGCGAAGACGGGCATCAAACTCTCGATTCCAGGGCTCTTGTTCATTGATACGCCGGGGCACGAAGCATTTGCTAATTTACGAAAGCGAGGAGGCGGCATCGCGGACATCGCGGTGCTCGTAATCGACGCGAACCAAGGCGTGCAAAACCAAACGATTGAAGCAATAGAAATACTCAAGGAACGCAAAACGCCGTTCGTAATCGCCTTCAACAAAGTCGACGCGATGAGCGGCTGGATACGCGCGGACACCACGAGCGTCCGCGAATCCCTCGAGAAGCAGCGCGTTGACGTCCTCGCCGCGCTCGACGAGAAAGTCTACCAACTCGTGGGCAAGCTCTACGAGTTCGGCTTCAACGCGGAACGCTTCGACCGCGTAACCGACTACACCAAACAAATACTCATCGTGCCCTGCAGCGCCCGCAGCCGCGAAGGACTCAGCGAACTCTTACTCTACGTGGCGGGACTCGCACAAAAATTCCTCGAAAAAAACCTCGAGATACGCGAGGACGCACCCGCGCGCGCGAGCATACTCGAAGTCCGCGAGGAAGAGGGACTCGGCAAAACGCTCGATGTCATATTGTATGATGGAGTCTTGCGCGTGAACGACGAAATCGCGTTCAACACCCGCGAGGCGCCGGTGACTTCGAAGGTGAAGGCGCTCTTCAAACCCAAACCCCTGGACGAGATGCGGGACCCCCGGCAAAAGTTTTCGCCGATGCACGAGGTTTCGGCTGCGAGCGGTGTCAAGATTTCTTGCGAGCACGCGGACGAGGCGGTGGCGGGTTCCACGATAATGGCGTACTCGGGCGCCGAGGAAGAGGCGCGCGCGTTGGAGGCGTTGGGCGCGGAATTCAAGGAGATAACCTTCACGCGGGGTTCGCTCGGGGCAACGCTCAAGGCGGACGCACTCGGGAGCCTCGAGGCGATTACGGGGTTGCTCGAGAAGCACGGCATCACGGTGCGCTCGGCTTCGGTGGGCTCGCCGTCCAAGCGCGACGTGCTCGAAACCGCGAGCGTAGCCCAAAAAGACAGGTTCAAGGGAGTTATATTCAACTTCAACCAACCAGTGGACTCCGAGATTGCGTCGCTCGCCGAGAAGGACGGCGTGAAGATATTCGACGAGAAAATAATCTACAACCTCGTCGAGGGTTACGAGCGCTGGGTCAAGGACGAGAAGGAGAAAGAGAAACGCGAGGCGTTCGCACGCCTCGTCTTGCCCTGCCGCGTGCGCGTGCTCGAGGACCACTGCTTCCGCGTGAACGACCCGTGCATTTTCGGGGTTGAAATCAAGGCGGGACGCTTGCGGAAGGACATCGAGTTGGTAAACGAGTCCGGCGAAACCGTGGGACGCCTCAAGTCAATCCAGAGCGACCGCGAATCCGTGGACGAGGCGAAGGCAGGCGCGCGTGTGGCGATAAGCGTCAGCGGGCCCACCTTCGGGAGGCAGGTGCGCGAGAAACAGGACTTGTTCGCGGCGATACCCAAGCATCACTTGCGCGAGCTCGAGGAGAAGTACCTGCAGGCGCTCAACGAAGACGAGAAAGCGCTCTTGGAAAAAGCAAAGGCACGGCTAAAATGAAACCCCAATTCAAAGTGGTGGCTTACAAAAACATTCGGGATCCCGCGTTGTTCGAAACGTTGTTCAAATTGCATGCTTCGGAATTCAAGGGTGACAATTTTGGATTGCCGCGCCGGAACCTAAGCAAAAGCTCTTGGATAATCGCGGAAAGCCATGAAGGCGAACCGCTCGGATTCGCTTTGCTGCAAAGAAAACCCGACCACTTGTTATTGCATTCCCTGGTGGTGTCACCGGAGCATCGGCGCAAAGGAATAGCCCGCGCTTTAATCAGCTATGTTGAAGGACAGAGCGCGCCCGGTTTACCAGTTAGGCGCCCCGTAAGTTCGTCGAACACCCCCATGCTAAACTTGAAAAAGCAACGCGGCTGGAAACGCATTAGAACAGAGTTCGCAGGCGTAACGGAAAAAGAGCGCGGCGTCCGGCGCGAAGACGAACTACTGTTTCAGTTTCCCGGATAACAACAACGCGCGGGCACTGGAAGCGACGTCACTGAAGCTTAATATACGCTCCACTGCTGGGTATGCTTACAAACGAGGTGGTCCACTGTGACCGAAGAAGAAGGCGAAAATGCCGCCCGTACGGGGGCTCCTGCCGAGAAGAAAAAACAGAAGAAGTACACGGATATCGAGGATCTCCCTGGCATCGGGGACGGAACCGCCAACAAGCTCCGCGAGGCGGGTTACGACTCGATTGAAACCATTGCTTACGCGATGCCCGCCGAACTCAAGGAAATCGGGGGAATCGGGGACGGCACGGCCGTGAAAGTAATCAACCTCTGCCGGCAATCCATGGAAATGGGTTTCGAAACCGGTATGGATGTGATGAAACGCCGCGAGAAAGTCAAACGCGTCACCACGAGCTCGAAGGAACTCGACGCGCTGCTGGGCGGCGGCATTGAAACCCAGTCCATAACCGAGTGCTACGGCAAGTTCGGCTCCTCGAAAACCCAGATAGGGTTCCAATTGTGCGTGAACGCCCAACGCCCCGAGTCGGAGGGCGGTTTGAACGGGAAAGTATTGTTCATCGACTCCGAGGGCACCTTTCGTCCCGAACGCATAACGCAGATAGCCGAGGCGCACGGCATGGACCCAAGCGTAGTGCTCTCGAACATCCAAGTCGCGCGGGCAACGAACAGCGACCACCAGATGCTCCTCGCCGAAAAAGCCGAGGAGTTAATCAAACAAGGCGAAATCAGGCTGGTCATCGTGGACTCGCTCACCGCGAACTTCCGGAGCGACTACATCGGGCGCGGCACGCTCGCCGAACGCCAACAAAAGTTGAACAAACACATGCACGTGCTCTTGCGTTACGCGGACCGCTACAACGTCGCCGTGTACGTGACGAACCAAGTGATGGACCGCCCCGACATATTATTCGGGGACCCGACCATGCCGATTGGCGGACACGTCCTGGCGCACATCTCAACCTACCGCGTGTACGTGCGCCGCAGCAAGGAGGACAAACGCATAGCGAAACTCGTGGACTCCCCGAACCTGCCGGACTCGGAGTGCGTGTTCCGCGTCACACCAGAAGGAATACGCGATTAGGAGGCGAAAAGAAAAAATGGATTTAGAGGAATTCCTCGAGAAAGCCGAGGCAGACGAGGAGCCGAAGGGAGAGCGGCCGGACTTGCGTTTGGTGCAGCCGCAGCGCCAGAAGGACGGCTCCGAGAAGCTCGTGGATGTGGGCGCGATGTGGAAGAACGTCTCGAAACAGGGGCGCGAGTTCTACACTGTGAAAATCGGGAACCTGCGTCTCCTCGCTTTCCCGAACACGAACAAATAGAATATGCTCAACCCGCGATTAAGCGGGTAAAAAACTCGGGTGGGTAGAAAAAGCGTTGCAAGCGGGGGGCTCCGCGCCCCCCGCCCAAACAACGCCGCACCCGACGGTTTATTTTAATAGAATGCCCTTGAAATCAGTTTAATGGAACGCCCAATCAACGCACTGAAGCGGTTCAACCTTCCCCCGGGCGTTAACCGAGTCATAACCGAGAAAATCCTGCCTGCAATATCCAAAGACTACCGGTGGCACTTCTTGAAATTCGGTTTGCCAAATACGCTAAAACACGAACCAACACTCGAAACTTGGGCGGCAATCGAAGAAATACTGCCAACAATACCCGAAGAACACCGTTGGCGTTTCTTTGTAAGCAGCTTGCCAGAGACACTCAAACACAAACCAACGCCAGAAAAACTAAAACAAACCTGGGCGACAATCGCAGAAATACTGCCAACAATACCCGAAGAACACCTCCCGTCCTTCTTTAACCGCTTACCAAAGGTAATTCTACGAAATCCAGCACAAGATGAACTCGAGCAAATGGTTGCAAACGCGAAAGATTACTTGGAAGGGCATCCCGGCGACTATTTTTTCGGGAAAGTGGTTGCGGAAAACTTTGGCAGGATCGCACCCCCCGAAGGGAAGTTTAACCGGCTGTCCTTTGAAAAAACAGGTATGCTAATTCCGTTAGGAGGGCGCGACAAAGGCGGCATAATTCGAATAATACGCCCAAACGCGTTTGAAGCGTGGAAAAAGGCATACGAAGATAGTAAACTTCGAAGGCACGTGGAACCAATCCTGGAAAAAAACGGCAAACTCCGCGCGTACGTCCGTCCCGACGGGACGTACCGCGTTTACACGCGTTACGCAGGAACGCGGGTACCAGATTACTTAATTCAGAATCCCGGCAAAAAAAGCCAGGTAGAAACACAACAACAAAAAATTAGGTTGGCACTTTACCGACTCGGAATAGATTACGGCCCACACCAAACCCGCCACGATCACGATGGCAATTTTACCGTGGAAACCGTGAACGGAAAACCAGTAGTCAAGCTAATCGACTTCGACCTAGCCACCGTGCGAACATGATAATCGGACTCGCACCAATGGCGGGTTACACGGATTACGCGTTCCGCCTGCTTTGCAGGGAGTGCGGCGCGCAACTCGCGTACACCGAGATGGCTTCAGCCGAAGCCCTCGTGCGCGGGAATCAAAAGACCCCGAAACTTTTGAAAACAAGCAAACGCGACTCTCCGCTCGCCGTGCAATTGTTCGGTGCGGAAGCACGCGCGTTGTGCGAAGCCGCTGGAATCGTGGAGAAGAAAACGGATTGGATTGACTTCAACCTCGGCTGTCCCGCGCCCGACTTAACCAAGAACGGGTGCGGCGCCGCTTTGCTCCGCGACAAGAAGAAGGCAGCGGCACTCGTGAACGCGTTGGCTTCGACAACCAAGAAGCCGGTGAGCGTGAAGATCCGCTTGGGTTGGGACTCGAACGAGTGCACGGCGTTGTGCAAGGCGTTTGACAAGGCGGGAGCGGAACGCATTGCGATCCACGGGCGCACCGCAGGACAGGGTTACTCTGGGGAAGCAAATTGGAAACCGATTTACGCAGCCAAGAAAGCGGTTTCCTGCGAAGTATTCGGGAACGGCGACATCAAGAGCAAAGCGCAAGCTTTGCAAACCGGTAAGGGTTTGGATGGGGTGTTGATTGGGCGCGCCGCATTAGGTAACCCGGGTGTTTTCGGGAAGGAGATGGACAAGCGCGCCGCGTTCGCGAAGTGGCTTGCTTACGCGGGGGAACCGCCGCTCGCGCAGGTCACGCGCCAGGCAATGGTTTTCGCCTCAGGACTCCCGCACGCAAAAGACGTCAAGCGCGCGGTGAGCGCCGCACGGACAGTTGATGCCGTGAAAAAGTGTTTTCAATAAGGCACGGGCTTGCGTTTCTCGAAGTAAACGGTTTGGAACCCTTCTTTTTTTGCGGTGTCGCGCGCTTCGAGGCACTTGAACCCCACGTGCTCGGCGTGGTGCGCGTCTGAACCGATTGTAACCGTGCGAACGCCTTCCTCGAATAGTATTTTGCGGAGTTCCTTGGATGGGTGAAAGTCTATCGCAGCATGTTGAAACCTCGCGGTGTTGAACTCGAAGGCTAACCCTTTTGTTTTCATGACGCGGGCAAGCGAACGCACGGCTTCCCGACAATCAACATTCGCCACGGACTCCGGGGACCTGCGCTTGAAAACATCGAGGTGCGCGAGGCAATCGAACAAGCCGGAACGCGTTGCCTTTTCGAGTTTCGCGAAGTAAGCCGCGACTAATTCGTCAGGGGTGTAGTGCTCGAGGGCGTGCGGAAACAGGTTTAATTGCATGGCAAAGTTCCCATCGAGGAAGTGCGCACTCCCCAGCACGAAGTCAAAACCCGTGCCATCCAACAAATCCTTGAGTTCGCCTTCCGTGCCCTCGTCGTAATCCGCCTCGATGCCGAAACCAATGCCCAGTTCCGGGTACTCGCCGCGTTTTTTCTCGATTAATTCCTTGAACGCGAGCAAGTCGTCAACCGAACGGTTGTACGTCCAACCGCGAATCTGTTCGGTGAATGGATAGTATTTCTTGTCGGACAAGTGGTTCGTGATGCAAATGCGGTTCAACCCCGCTGCAGTTGCGGCGCGGCACGCCTCATCCAAACCGAGTTTAGAGTCCGGAGAAAGCGGTGTGGTGTGCAAGTGGTCGTCGCAAAGCATTAACGGATTTGGCTCGCGGGACAATAAAAAAGGTTAGTAGGGGGCTTGGGGCGAACCGGCTTTGTTTGGAGAAGTCGAAAGGGAGAGTGACTTGACCTTTCCGGTTATACCCCGTTTGCCCCCGTACTCGTGATGTGACTCAGTGCCCGATTATCACCGTGCGTTGGCTTCCGACGCAACGATGCGCGGTCGCCTGGTATCTGCGGTAGAAGAAAGTCGCGCCGAACGCGGTGCACGCCGCCACCAACGGCAGGGTTTGGGTGAACACCAGGTAGAGCGTCAAAACCGTGCAAACCGTGAGGTAGAGGCGGTAACGCACGTACTGCTTCCAGGTGTCGAAGTGCTTCATGAAGTAGTTGTACCGCGAGTCCATTGACAACAACGGCGCCTTGTTCTCCGCTAGCACTGCGGTGGTTCCGATGTCCAACGGGGCGTTCAAACCCCCCCTCAAGTTACCCATTTTACCATCAATCCCCCTTTCAAGTCGTTGCAATCAAGGCCTTCCCCTTGAACCAGCCGAGCGTCCAAGCGTGCTGCATCAGGTACTGCGAACGCATGTAACCCGTCAGGAACGCGAAAACAGCCGCCACGTAAGCGTGAATGTAGAGGTAAGAAACAACGGTGAGCGCGAAGAATATAGTGCCCCAGAAGTAAGCGCGGTAGGAGACGCCCAAGCCGCCGGTGCGCCAGGAGTCGTCCAGCGTGTTCATCAGGAACTTGGAACGCGTGGTCACGTCCATGACGTGCGCGGGCTTCCCCTGCCCGTCCTTGCCCTTTTCCCCCATGGTGCCAACCGACGCCATGGGCACGAAAACATAGGGTTTGGGCTTCTGGTTGTCCTTCCACAAACCCATCTTTCCGCCCTTTTGCTTGGGTATTGCTTGCGCTAGCCGCGTCTTCATGAAGCCCTCGTACTCGTGAACGCTCAAAGTCGTCATATCCAACCCGCCAAGTGCGCGGAGTAAACCACGCTGAAAACCACTATCAAGTTGATTACCGGGTCTGGCAGGTAGAACGACGTCCGGAACATCGCGGTGTCGAAGTCGATCTTCTTGTCCTTGATGTTGATTACGCCGGCGTCCTCGAGGAGGTTCATGAACTCTACCACTATCCCCGGCTGCTTCAATGCCACCTTTTTCTCTGCCATAAACCTTCACCTCCCTTAATCCGCTGTAATGATTGTCCTGTATTTCCCGAACTTCTCGTTGATGAACTCGCAAATCCACGCGACATCGTAAGCGCGCGCGGACAAGGCGAACATCAAAAGCGCCCCGGGCGCGAAATAATTGATCGTGAGCAAACCGAGCGCGAAGTAAGCGACTGACTTCGCCTTGCTCTTCACCCCGAGCGTCCAGAAGTCCACGTATTCGGTCATGTAGTCGAAACGCGAGGACTGGCGCAACGTTGGAGGAGTGCCGGGCTTGATTTCCACGGGAAGCATGCTGGTGCCCACGTTGTCGTAGGTGTAGTCCTGGAGCGATTTAATCGCCGCGTTCGGTGCAAGCATGTCCTTAACCATGGTTCAGCGCCTCAGGTGGCCTCCAAGATGGGCCTCTTCTTCATCAGGTTCTCGAAGTAGAACGTAACCGACACGTAACCGCCGTAAAACCAGCCCGCCGCCGCGCCCGCGGCAACCGCGAAAAGCCAGTTAACACTAAGTAATAGCAAAGCCGCGATGCCGAAGGCGATTCCAAGGGCATAGCCGATCTTCTGGCTGCGCCAGCTCTTCACCGCATCCTTCAGGAACTTCTCACGCGTCTGCACCTTGAGAACCGGCTTGCCCTCTGTAGAGACGGGCATGAACATGGGTGAGTACTCGAACTCCTGCTGCTTGGCGGGCGTGAAGCCGAAGCTAGCCTTGTTACCGTGAACGAACTCAGTCAATTCCCCAAGATTGGTTTGCCTAATCGACATCTTTCCACTCTCCCTCACATACACTCGCAACCATAATATATAAACTTGTCGGTAGTAACAAATCTGGGTGGTTGGCGTTGAAAGTTCGCCCATCGCGCCCCTACTCTTCGTCAATCGCCGAAGTCGGGGGGTAAGCTTTAAAAGGCTGGTTCGGGTAGGGTGTTGGACGAGAACGGCTCCCACCCGCCGTTGATTGAGGTTTGTAAGCGCTGGAAATAAGGCGTAAGCAACCCTTTTTTAACGTGGAAAGGGCTAAGTATTGTCAAACAACCGATAGGTCTTTGTTTGCCCGGATGGGGCAACAACCAGAAGTAACCACGAGGTGGTTTGGTGAAAAGTATAAACGTGAAGAAAATCGCGGCTGTTGCTGCGGGCGCGGCCATGATGGGCGCTGCCTTTGCAGGAGCAGTAGCGGTAGATGACGCAGGCCTCGCCGGCTATAAGTTCTTTTCCGGCAGCGAGCCCAACGTCAAGATAGTCGTCGGCTCCAAGGCTGGACCGGCGGACGGCGTATCGGCAGCGAACATCGCCGCCATGATAGGCAACCTTGCGTACGAAGCCAAGGATGTTTACGTGGTAGGCGCTGACGGGCTGTCGTGCGGTGGAGCCATGACCGGCGGCGAATGCGTTGCCGATGTCTCGACTCCTGGCGTGAACACGGCTACCGCGTACCTCATGAAGACGTACGTGGAAGACCGTTTGGACGTAACTGCGGACACGAACCGCAGCTTGACCGGGCCGTTCTATGGTCCCGCGACCAAGAACAACGCCAAGCTCGCCACGCAGGACCACACGAACGTGTTGTCCATGCCGAACGATGGAGCCATAACGAACTCCAAGAACCTGGACGTCAAGCAGGAACAGAAGGTCTACATGGGTGCGTACACCTACTACGACACGACCGACAAGGTTGTGAAGTCCAAGGAGACGCGCGTATTGTACGAGACGACTTTCTCGAACCCCCTGCCCGCGTGCTGGGCTACCACCAAGACTTACGCACTCTGCACGACGAACTCGGAGAAGCTCGACCGCACGCACACCAAGATAAACTTCTTGGGTGACCAGTGGGTAGTCATGAGCTTCACCCTTTCGACGGGCAAGTTCACGAGCGTAAAGCTCGGCAAGGAAACGGCGTACAAGCCCTTCATGAGCATCGGTGACGAAGTCACGGCACCGAACGGAGTGAAGGCGAAGTTGACCGACATCACGTCGTTCGCCTTCGGTACGCTCAACCAACCCAAGGTAACCTTCGATGTCTTCGATGAGAACGACCAGAACATTGGTACGGCCATCTTGCAGCCTGGGGAAACCTACAACGACAACGGCATCTACGTCTATCTGTACGACGCAACGACCGGTGTCGCGGGCACGAGCTACGCTGAAGTCAGCATGTTCTCGGATGTCATCGACTTGACGCACGGCTCCTCGATTTCGGGCCACGGCAACTGGAAGGCATACCTGAACGGCGAAGCGAACACTGCATACACCTACGGCACGTCGGAAGCATTGCAGAGCATAACGCTCTACGATGACATCTCCACGAACACGCTCGCGGCTGGGGAGTCCATAAACCTCATCACGAACGCGGCTGGCTACAAGTTCAACTTCTTGGGCTTGGAAGCTGTGGAGTACGACACCTTGAACTTCGTAGTCGAGAAGCCCGGCCAGGTAACCCTTGGTCCGAGCCAGTACTTGACCACGAACTTCATCAAGGTCACCTCCGCCCGGTCGAACGCATTCCAGTTCGAGAGCACGGCTGTCAGCGACTCGTACATCTACGTTGTCGCAGGATTGACTGCACCGACCGCTCACTCGAGCACGAACGCGACGTACGGTTCGTTCCTTGAATGGACTCAGGGCCAAGTGTTTACTAACACTTGGAACGGCGTGCCGTTCACGGGCAGCAAGTACGACCCCGCGATCGCCATCGTCTGTAACGCAACCACTGCGGCGCCCGTAACCTACACCATTACATACACGAACGGTGCAGGCACGACGGGTCAGACGGCTTCTGTAGTGATGCCTGCGAGCGCTACCACCATATACGCCACCCTGTTAAACGGTGTGCGGAACATTACGGGAGTAGTTAACGCATCCACCGCTGGAAACCGCAGCTGCACCTTGACATCCGGGTACATCCCTGGAGGCACTGTGTTCTATTACAAGAACGCGGACTCCACGAACCCGTACCACGTCGGCAACTCCATCGTTGGCGCAAACAAGAGCCAGGGTGACGTTGCAGACTACTGGTATAAGACCACGGAGAAGGCAACGCTGTACTTCAAGGACTACAACGACACGTCGGATGCGTTCTGGCTGGCAATCCCCGAGTTGACTGAAGACAACGCGGGCTTGACGGCGACGGTAGGCGCGAACCGCTTCTGGGCACTCTTGTTCGACAAGAACGCTGCCCGCTTGCAGTTCGTGAATGCACTCGCTGCCACGACGATCGACAAGATCGGCTACCAGACCACGGCGCCAGGCGGTGTTGTAGACACCACGTCCATGAGCAACGAAGCCAAGTTCACCTCGTACCGCGGCAGCACGCTCGCCGGTATCAGCGCGACTTCGGCATCGTTGAACTATGCGACGAGCATTGCCCACGGGCAGTACACCCTGACTTCGGGTGCGGCTGAAGGCGACGGAATGACCAGCAGCGTCACCGCCGGCGTTGGAGACTTCCTCCTTGACCAGGACGGTTACACCGTCGAGGTCACGGATGTGACTGGCTCTGGCGGCTCCGGAGACGTTGCGGGCATCGAGAGCCTTGCGCCGTCCCAGGACACTGCGTACGATCTGACGCCGTTGGACACGAGCTCGACCCCGTTGGTGGTCTTGGATACGAACCCGCTCGCATCGTCGAGCGCCCAAGTCATCTCCATCGGTGGACAACTCGTGAACACGGTCAGCGCGCAAGCGTTGACTGGCGTCACCATCGACTCGACGACCCAACCCATGGTTAAGGTCATCGGCTCGAAGGTCGTCGTCGCGGGCTGGACTGCTGCGGACACGACTGCCGCCGCGAACTCCCTCATCAGCTGGCTGGCTGAGAACAGGGACGCCATACAACGCTGAGAAGCGTTTTCCCCTTTAGGGGGGGCATTTGCCCCCCCGCTTCTATTTTTTGTATCCGAACGCATCCAGCGCGAGCCAAGAAAAACCTTAAAAACCAATGATTACTCAATGATTATTGGGTGAACATTAAATGGTGAATGTTGTTTTGGGTGCGCCGTACGAACGCATCATAGCCAAGGCAATCAAGGAAGGCTACGCGGGCAACCAAACCGAGGTAATCCGCCAAGCGCTGCGGGTTTACGACGGCAAACTCGAAGAAGAGTGCCTCGTATCCAAGGCCGTGGAAGAGGAAATGCGCGGCATCCGCTCGGGCAAAACCAAAACCCACCCGGCTGGAGAGGTTTACGCACGGGCCGGCTTGAAATAAGAGTACAAAAGCTTTTTTTAACGTGGCGCGAGCCCTTTAAACCCCGAACAGCTACAAGAAAGCTAATGATTTGCCTGGGCGAATTGGAGTTCATCGTCGCGCTCGTAATGGGTGCAGTAATGTGGGAGTTCGCCGAATGGTACCTGTTCACGAAACTCTAGCGCGCGCGGAATGCCTCGCACGCGGGCGCGTGCAAGGCGTCGGGTACCGGGCGCGCGTGCGCGAAGCCTGCCTCGCACTCGGGTTGGCCGGTTATGCAAAAAACCAGGAGGACGGCTCGGTGTTTGTTGTTGCCGAGGGGACGCGCGAGGCGCTCGAGGAATTTCTTCGCAGGATACGCGCGCCGCGTTTTCTCTCGCGCGTGGATTCCCTAGACGTAAAATGGAGTGCAGCCGAAGGCGAGTTCACGGGTTTTAAAACAGGTTAAACACATTGTTAATTGTTCAACGGACGTGACGCAAACGATGAATAAAAAATTGATTGATAATTATTTGAAATTCTGCGAGTACCGTCAAAATGCAGTCGATTCAAACGAAATAAACCTCGCAAACGAAACTTGGTTTTATCCGACGACCTTGCTTCCGTTGATAAACTTGATAAGCGAAAATAAAAGCGGATTGGAGTATGCGCCGCCAACAAACATCGCGGTTGCCAGATACTTAAAAACAATCATGTCTGGTGCAGTAGCGTATGATTCCGCGGACACTTTTTGTCCGATTGTGCAAATGCCGCCTGAAAAAGAAAAAACGGTTTCCGCAATGCAGCACCTTTACAAACTAGGGGATAACGGCGCAAAATTTGGTGGAGAAGCGGCATTCAAATACATACTCAACGAGTTAGTGGATAACATTTACGAACACTCAAAATTCACGGAAGCGTTTGTAATGGCGCAAACATATCCCAAAATAAAATTCATCGAAATCTGTTTTTTTGACAATGGAATCACCATTCCCGGTTCATTCAATAAAACGGGAAAACGAGTTGATGATACGACGGCAATAGCCGAAGCGATTAACGGAGAGTCAACCAAGCCGGGAACTGAAAGAGGATATGGCTTGGGCAGTTCTATACAACTGGCAACCAAAGGGCTTAACGGACAGGTTTTGATAGTTTCAGCTGGCGCCGCCATACAGTTCAATGAGTGCCAAACGCCAACGGTTTTCGATCTAACCGAGCAAAAAAGGTTGAATGGAACGCTCGTAAGCGTAAAAATTCCGTTTACTGACGAACAAGTGGACATTTACCCGTATGTGGAAGGACGACCAAGCAAGGTATTAAAATAATGGCAAAACATAATCAAATAGATATGAAAGAAATCAGCATAACCCGTGTTGTTTCAATAGATTTGGCTTTGAGGAATACCGCCAACGCGTTCTTTAACGAGCTGGAGCGGTATAAAGAAAAAAACATAACCGTGAACTTCAAAGGAGTTAAATCAATTAGCCGCTCATTCGCGCACCAATACCTTGAAAACAAGAAGAACAGCGAAAAGATAATCAGTGAAACAAACATACCGGATAACGTAGAAAAAATGTTTCAAGTAGTAGAAAATCCGACGCGAAAGTATCAGTTAGTTGATTTGCAAACGGTTTGCATTCAAACCCTCTAAATCAGTTATAGCTATTTCAGTTATAGCTATTTTAGCGTTTCAGTCGCCCGAGGCCTTCTCTTCCTTGTTGAAGGCCTCCATGTCCCGGCGCGTGAGCTCGCGGATGAAGTCCTGCACGCTAGGGAACTTACGCTTCTTCTCAGCGTACGCCTTGATATCCCAGTCAACAGGGAAAGTCACTAAAAACGATTCGGAATCTCCAGCCAAAGTGTTTCGTCACCCAAAAAGCACACCAATCAATATTCGAGCATATTTAAACATATGCTTTCATACCGAAAAAGCGGAACAACCCCACTTCGCCTATTTTCCGCGTGTTTACCATCGTTTAACATATTTTCACGGGGAAAGCTTTAAAAAGGGGGGGTGCGTTCGTTTTTTGTTCTAGTTAAAAAGAGGCGATGAAAAGTTGGAAGACATTGTCAAGGATGCGATGAGCCGCTCGCCGACTGTAGCCGTGCAAGGCGACTTTGAAGAAATAAAAATCAAAGTCATCGGCGTGGGCGGCGGCGGGAACAACACCGTGAACCGCTTGAAGCGCCTCGACGTGAAGGGCGCGGACTTGATTGCGGTGAACACCGACCGCCAGCACTTGAACATGCTGGATGAGGGAGTCAAGAAGATACTCATAGGCAAGAGCATCACGAAGGGGCTCGGCGCGGGCGGCTACCCTGAAGTGGGCATGAAGTGCGCGGAAGTCGACCGCGGCTCGCTCGAACAAGAGCTCGCGGGCACCCACCTCGTATTCCTGTGCGCGGGAATGGGCGGCGGCACCGGCACTGGTGCAGCTCCGGTAATCGCGGAAATCGCGAAGGAGCAGGGCGCCATCGTCGTGGCAATGGTTACCTATCCGTTCGCACTCGAACGCGCGCGCGTGAACAAGGCGGACGAGGGCATCCAGCGCCTCCGCGAAGTCGCGGACTCCGTAATCATCCTGGACAACAACCGCCTCGTGCAAATCGTTCCGAACCTCCCGATGAACCAGGCGTTCCTCGTGGCGGACGAAATCCTCGCGAAGGCAATCGGCGGACTCGTGTTCACGATAACCCAGCCGTCGCTCGTGAACATCGATTTCGCGGACGTGCGCGCCATCATGGGCCACGGCGACGTGGGCATGATTGCGGTCGGCAGCGGCAAGGGTCCCGCGAAAGTCGAAGACGCGGTCGAGAGCGTTCTCAAGAACCGCCTGCTCGACGTTGACTTCGCTGGAGCCAAGGGCGCGATAATCCACATCGCGGGCGGAGCCGACTTGACGCTGGGCGACGCGATTCGCGCGGGCGAAATGGTCACCGAACAGATGGATGCGAACGCGAGCGTGAAATGGGGTGCGCGCCTCATACCCGCTTACGACGGACGCATCGAGATCACGGCCATAGTTACGGGCGTGACTTCCTCGCACATCGTGGGCAAGACCACCCCCAAGAAGGACCAGGTCCGCAAGCCCGGCTACGACATCGAAGTGCTCGGCTGAGAAATCCCTTTAACTGTCCCGCGCTTTTTTTGTTTTGCGCGGGCAAAAACCCAACCCGTTCATCGGAGCGCTGAGAAAAGCGACCAAAAAAGCGCTTCCGACAGGAAAAAAGAGTAGACCCACCAGAGGAGGAGTAAAAAATGCGCGGAATCCTAGATGCTGCCCTGGACAAGGGCGCGGCCCCAGAGAAAAAGGAATTCACGCCCGCGAGCGTGAAGATAGCCGTGATAGGCGTAGGCGGCGGCGGCACGAACACAATAAACCGCCTCTCGAAGATGGGTATAACCAGCGCGGAAACCATCGCCATCAACACGGACCAGAACCACTTGAAGCTAATCGAAGCGGACAAGCGCATTCTAATCGGGGGCAGCATGACGCGCGGCCTCGGCGCGGGCGGATTCCCGGAAGTGGGCATGAAGTGCGCGGAAGCCGGACGCGAACGCATCCGTGAACTCCTCGCTGGAACCGAACTCGTTTTCATAACCGCGGGAATGGGCGGAGGCACCGGAACGGGTGCGGCGCCGGTAATCGCGAGGATAGCGAAGGAGCAGGGCGCCATCGTGGTAGCCATGGTCACCTATCCGTTCGCACTCGAACGCGCCCGCCTGGACAAGGCGAACTGGGGGCTTGAACAGCTCCGCGACGCGTGCGACACCGTAGTGATAATCGACAACAACCGCCTCGTGTCCTACGTGCCCAACCTGCCCATGAACCAGGCGTTCGCAGTCGCGGACACCCTCGTGGCGCGCAGCGTGAAGGGAATCGCGGACACCGTAACGCTCCCGTCCCTCATGAACATCGACTTCGCGGACCTCCGCATGATAATGGGGAACGCCGGCGTAGCGATGATAAGCATCGGGGAAGGCAAGGGAATGAACAAGGTGGAAGACGCGGTGAAGAGCACGCTCGAACACCCGCTCCTCGACGTGGAATACGCGGGAAGCAAGGGCGCGCTCGTGTTGATTCACGGCGGACCCCAGCTCACCCTCGGTGAAGCCATCAAGATAGGCGAGGGAATCACGGAGTCGTTCGACAACAACGCCTACGTGAAATGGGGCGCGCGCATCGAGCCCGAACTCGGCGACAAGGTCGTGGTAACGAGCATCGTCACGGGTGTGACGAGCCCGCACCTCCTCGCGTGCGAGGAACGCAAGCGCGACGCGATAAACGAGTGCGTCCACCTGAAGAGCATTGAATTCTGAGCCCCGTTTTTTTTAGATTTTCTTTTTTTAATTTTTTAGGAACCGCAGCGCGAGCTTGGGGCTAAAACAAGAACGAAAACAATGGCGGCTCCTTCGTCGCCGCCAACACTCCCAAAACATTAAGCAAGCGTTCGTATTGGCGGCTCCGTAGCTACTTCGGTCTTCATGTTCTTTCGAATCCGACTGGGACAGTGTCATCACAGCCGCCGCTATTATTAACGCCGGGAACGGTTTTAACCCTGCTTTTTGCGGCTGCGGAACCACGCGAGTGTCGCGGTGGGAATCCAATCGAAACCAGGGAGCAGCTCTTCCGCGAACCCGCCCACGCCCGCGAGCTCGTCGCGGTAGAGCATCCAAATCGCCACGCCACTCAAAGGCGCCCACACCAAATCCGTGGGCTCGGTTGCGGTGAAAAGGCTAGCCATGCCCACTGCATCAATGCCCAGCGACAAAGCGAGTTTCGTCCAGTTGTTCATGTTTTCATTCGTGCCCGAACCAATACTCACCCGGGGAATCCAGGCGGCAGTAACCCACGCGCTCGAACTGCACTACCTCCCCGATTTTAAGCGCGGAACACGACGGCTCGACGAGCCCCGAGGCAATTGTTCCATCCGGCTTGAGTATGCGCACCGGGGTGCCGTGCGAAACCCACTGGAGCTTGGGCATGCTCTGCACGATTTCGTTCCCGGCGCTCTCGCAGTTCTCGGAGAGCACCACGTTAGCCAAGTCCTTGAGGCGCACGGTTTTCCCGTGGAACGCGTCGAAATCCCTCCTTGAAACGAACACCTCGCTCGCCACTGCAACGGAGCGCTTGCCGAGCGCGCCCGAGGGGTGGTTGGAGAGTTCCACGGATGCGGGGGCGTCGAACGCGAGCTTCACGCAGACGGGGTCCTCCACGAAGAAACGGCGTTGCGTCGAAGCGTCGATTAAGTCCTTGTTCGCGTGGTAGAGCTTGTTCCAATCGAGTTGCGAGTCCACGCGCTTGACGCCCAGGGAGAGCATGTAATTGCGTATTGCTTGCGGTTGGATGCCGCGGCGGCGGAGCGCCGCGAGCGTGGGGAGGCGGACGTCGTCCCAGCCCGAGTATTCCCCGGAGCGTATGCCTTCGAGTATCTCGGACTTGTGGCTCAACAACCCCGGCACCTTGACGAGCCCGTATTCGAGGAACGTCGGCTGAGGCCAATTCAGGTAATCGTAGACGAACGCCTGTTTCACCGCGTTCAGCTCGTGTTCCTTTCCGCGGATTACGAGGTTGATGCCGAACAGGTGGTCGTCAATGGGACAAGCGAAGTTGTAGAGGGGCCAGACGCGCGCGCCGGGCTTGCGGGGGTGTTCGCCGGTGACGATTCGGAAGGCGGGCCAGTCGCGTATGCTCGCGTTCTCGTGCGCGTAATCCGTCTTCACGCGCATCACTGCGCCGCCTTCGGGGTAGCCGTCGAACATCCTCTCCCAACGGGCGAGTTGCTCCGCCGGGGGACGAGCGCGGCAAGGGCACGCTTTGCCTTGCTCCTTGAGGGAATGCATTTCCTCGATCGGGCAATCGCATACGAACGCGTTGCCTTCCTCGAGGAGGCGGCGGGCGTACTCGTAATACGTTTCGAGGCGGTCGCTTTGCACCACGATTTCCGCAATGTTGCACCCGAGCCACTTGATGTCGCGGGGGATGCGCTCGTACGCTTCGGGGAGCGGCTTCTTCGTCTTGGGGTCGGTGTCCTCCAACCGAACGAAGAATTTGCCGTTCGTGGTGCGGGCGTACTCGTCGTTCAAGACGATGGCGCGCGCGTGCCCGATGTGGAGCATCCCGCTCGGGTTCGGGGCAATCCGGGTTATTGCGGGCGAGATGGGTGACGGGGGGAGGCCTTCGCGTTGGGTTTTCTTCTCGAAGACAAAGCCCTCCAACTCGCGGGCGACTTCCGCGGCGGGCAACGCGTTGACTGCATTGACAACAGCGTCGACTAGGGCGCTGGTTTTCTTGTAGTCGGCTTTGGCGTCCGGGTGTTCGCCGAGGACCTTGCCGATGACGAAGCGCGCGTCCGCTTTCCCGTAGTCGGCTGCGTTCTTGAGGGCGTGCTTGCGGCAGCTCTCTTCGATGTCCATATTCTTGCTTTTCGCTTCGGGCGTTAAAAAAACCTCGTTCCAGTGCGGTTCAAGCGTTTTGTTCGGCGTACTCTTTCTCGCGGCGGTAGAACCAGTAACCCACCGCGGCGGTGAGCAGGAGGGCGATGAGGAGCCAGGGGAGTTCGCTCGCGAAAGGCAACGGAACCGTAACCAAACGTTCACCCAAACCGAACGAGAGGACGCCGCGCTCTTCTTCGCCAACCGCCGCACCCGCTGCCTGAGCGGAAGGCGAAGCGCTGGGCGGGAGCTCGAGCGGGTTGGACACCGACGCAAAAGGAGAGGCTTGAACAGAAGCGTCCGGATTTTCCACGCTCTGGTCCCCGTCGTCCTCTTGGGGTGCGCCATCCGTTTCCCCGTCTGCCGCCTCGCCCGCCGGACTCGCGGAGGGTTCAATTGACGGGCTCGCCGAAGGCGTCGCCTGCACTGAAACTGAAGGTTGGGCGCTCGGGAGCGAGTCGGGATCGCACGCGTCCCCCACACCGTCCCCGTCCGAATCGAGTTGGTCCGGGTTGTAAACGCCGGGACAGTTGTCCAAGTCGCACACCCCGTCAAGGTTCGCATCCAGGCACGCGGCGTGCGCGAACGCGGCGAGCAACGCAAACAACAGTAGGCGCTTCATGAAGAAGCCTAAAGGAAACCGAGTTTTTAAGCAACGCGTTAAAACGTTTTTATACTCGCGAAGCCTGCGTTTAAGCAAGGGCTTTCAACCGGCCCGCGCGTAGAGAGAAAATGGACTTACTCAAGATAATCGCGAAACCGACTTGGCGCGAGTTCCTCGTTGACCTCGTGGCACGCGAGGAAATGGACCCCTGGGACATCGACCTCGTGCAAGTCGCGGACAAATACCTCGCGAGCGTGCGCAACCTGCAGGCGATGGACTTGCGTTTGCCCGCGAACGTCATACTCGCCTCCGCGTTGTTGCTGCGCTTCAAGGCGGAAGCGTTGAAACTCGACTGGAGCAATCTGGACGAACCGACCGAGGGAGAAGAGACGCGGGCGCTCCTCCAGGAAGAGCTCCCCGAACTCGTGTTGAAGCCGAACCGCCCGCGCCAACGCGGCGTGACGCTCGACGAACTGATAGGCGCGATGAACGAAGTCATGCGCCGCGGACGCCGGCTCCCGCGCCACAACGTGAAACCCGCAGTCCTCCAAGTCGAGTTACCCGAGAACACCATGGACGAACGCATGACCGAGGTGCTCGAGCGGGCGACGGGCTTGAAGGACGCGGAAGACGTGCTCTTGTTCTCCGCGCTCCTCCACGATTCCTCGATGGACGAGGTGGCGGCACACCTCCTCCCGATAATGCACTTGGTGCAAACCGAACGCATGCACGCCTGGCAGGACGACACGTTTGGCGAGATATTCCTGCGCGTGCTCCCCGGACAAAGCGAACAAAGCGCTTAAAAAAGGGGGGAAAGTAATGCCTAGCGAGGTGTTCGCTCCTTGAAGAAAGGTCAAGCATTCGAGACAATGATGTTAGTCATCAGCGTAATCGTAGCAATAGCAATACTAGGCATATTACTCGGTTTCCTGGGGAACGTATCCATAATCGGCGCCGAGGCAACCCAAGTGCTGCCCGGAATGGTTAAGGACGTTTACTCGCAGGGCACCATGAAAGTCGAAAAATCCATTGAGTTCAAGGACGGCGTAGTGCTCGAAGCCGACAAGTTGACGCAGGACTCGTTCTCGGATATTCTTATTTACGTTCAATGCTCGGAGTCCGCCGAGAAAGCCGAAATCTGCGGGGACAGCGACGAGAACTCGCTCCAGATAATCGGGGACGAAGGCGAAGGACAGGGAATCGCGGTGAACAAGAAGTACAGCGCCTCGGTGGCAGTGTGCGAGCACCCGGACAGCGATAAAACGGGGGCTTACCTCATCGTGCTCGGAATCAAGAACGAGATAACCGAGACCCGCGACGTCTGCCTGGGTTGAAAAGCGTTTTAAACCCGGACGGGCTGGACTAGTTCATGCGCGCTGGCACGGATTGGACGCCGATTTACCTTATGATAGTGGCGGCGATAGCGATAGTGCTCATCATCACCTTTGTCAAGCCCCTGCTCCAGCAGAGCGCCGCAGTAGCGAGCGATGAAACGCAAGCCGCGATTGACGTGGCGGGCGCGGGCTTGTTCCTCGTAGCCTTGAAGGGAAGGAAATGAAGCGCGGGCAAGTTGACGCGCCCATCGAGCTCTTCGTAGCCGTGATAGTCCTAACCGCGAGCATGAGCCTCGCGTTCTATTTGATGCAGCAGACCGACCAAGGAAAATGCGTCGCAACGTTGAAGACGGAAACCGAGAAGTTGCAGGCGGCGATGCTCGACATTGCGCTCGCCTCGCCCCCGACTTACCGCACGGTGTCGTTCGAGATGCCCCGGTGCGGGGACGTGAACGTTCAAGTGCTCCAATTCGTTTACTACTCGGAACCCCAGGACTGCCGCCTCTGTCCCGCACACTACGGGGGCTGCTGGCAAATAGTTCCGGTATCCGTTAACGCGCAAGGACAGTACGCTGTAGTCGTGGACGCGGTGTCGTGCGTACAAATGTCAGGGGACATCTGGCTCACCTCGACCGGATGCGAGGACTCGATCGACCTCGGGGAAGCGCCCTGTCCGCCCGGGACAATAGGGTGCACCGCCGAAACCACCGGGATACCCGAACGCGTGTGGAACGGCAACCCGCAGGACTCGCCTTCGCGTTGGCTCACCCTGGGCAAACAGGAGGGCTCGCGGGTTTACACCATCACGCTCACCAAAACCGCACCCATCCAGTCGGAGGGCGGGGAAGCCGGCGGCATACGCGTGTGCGTGAACCCTGCGAACCAAGCCTAAGCGTTTTTAAGACGCGGCATACTAATCGCTCGCGATGACTAAACACGGCTCCCGTGTCCAGATGGCGAAACGGATGCCGCACTCAAAAATGCTCCACGGGCAAATGGCAATGTGGATGCTCACGAAGTTCGCGATGGTGTTCTTCATCATGGCGCTCGCCGGGCTCTTGCTCAGTTTTTCGGAGCGCGAACGCGAGGGGTTGTGTAACACGCAGGCGTTGCGCGTCGCGAACGGCATCGGCGGCTCGATAGCCCAAGTCGTGAACTCGCCCCTCGAAGACGAGCGCAAGGTTTACCCACTCGAATCCGTGCTCTCCACCGGCAAGGAGGATTACGAACGCTACGAGATAACCGTAACCCATCGCGCGCCCGACGGGGAGCACTCGCTGCGCGTCGAAGTCACGGCGGTGCAGCAGGGTTGCAGCGCGGCTAAGAACGTGCCGTTCACTGGTTACGACGGACAAACCCCGGTCGGCTTCCGCGTCTACCTCCTCGGAGGCGCCGTAGTCGATCATGCGTTCACCTTAGAGCCCTCGAACCCCGATGCCCGGAGCAGGTATTTCGTGATGGTGAAATGCCAGTCCAAAGAGTATCCGTTCACTCGGCACTTGTTCCTCCAGGACTGCAAGAATGAGAACCCGACAGATTGCCTGCCGCTCAGCGAAGGGGAAATCGATGCTTGTTGCGGCTGGCCGGCGGGTGGCGCGGTGTGCCCCATGGCTAGCGCGGACGGGGGATTGGAGTGACTGGAAAGAAAGCATTCGTTGGACCGCTGGGCGACGACTTCCCCAGCATTTTCCCGATAGTCGCGGGCGTCCTACTGTTTTTAGGCACGGTGGCTTACGCCGCGGGCGTAGTCGACCAGAAGAACGCGTATTTCGAGATACGCCAAGCGAGCCTGGGGCTCGGCTACACCCTGACCCAACGGGGGAGCTTGACGCAGATGGAGTTCGACGCGTTGTGCGGCGAGCAGGCCACCGAGTTCGCGCGCTCGAAAGCCGTGAAGTTCAAGGCGACGCTGGTTTCGCGTTGCGATGGTTACGTTTACTCCGATGACGCGGAGTTCGGCGAATGGGGCGACGAGGGGTATGCGTCGTGCGATTCGCATGGAGACGAGGAAGAGGACTACGTTTTGAGTGAAGTTGCGGGCAAAAATCCGGTGGTGCTCGACTACCCGATGGCAGTGCCTTGCCCGGAAGCGGGTTCGAACCAGTACGGGCTCGGCTCGGTGGTGGTGATGGTGTGGCGTTGACCCGCGGGCAGGCCGCCATATTCGACGGGATAACCTTCCTGTTGCTCGCCTCGTTCAGCACCGGGCTCTTGTTCGTTGCGGTGAGCAATTACGGGGAACAGGAGGACGCGGTGATGCGTTCGGCGCACGTGTTGAATTACGTGCAGTCGTTCACCAAGGCGGTTTACTACGTTAACGTGAACACGCTCTCGGACGTTTGCAAGGACCCGACGGGAGGCACCTTGGCGGAGTGCAAGGGCGAAGGGGCGTACAGCGACTTGGGCGGCGTTGACGGATGCTCGTCGCTCACCGGTTACCTGGGGAGCGTGAGCGTGACGGACTTGCTCAAACGCGACCTCGCGGACCCCGAGAATATGATTCTCGACGACGCGTACGGGGGGATACCCGCGAAAGGCAAGCTGGCGTTGCGCTGTGCAGCCAAGGAGTTGTTGCGTCCGTTCGTGGTTTCGGGTTACAAGTATTACATCGAGGTAATCGACCCGTCCCAGAGCAATATTTATTCCAACGGCAACCCGGTGCGCACGCTGGGCGCGAAGATAACGAACTCGATGGACGACGCGATTCTCGGAACCGGCTTGGAGGACTCCGAAAGGGAACGGGTGAGTGGGTGCGAGGAAGCAGCGGAAGCGGGTTACAAGGTGCTCTCGGTTGCAACACCGTTCCGCGTCACGCCCGCAAAGGACGCGCAAGGCGAACCCCAAGACGAGAAGAGCCTCATCCTCCGCGTGTGCATCTGGCCCTCGAGCGAGAAATCAACTGTTAGCTAAAAAAAAGTCAACTTGCTTTCGGCTTCTTCTTCACGGTGACGCTCTCACCGCACTTGGGGCACGAGTACGAGAACGACTCCGCGCCGGGTTCAACACCCGTGGCGCAGTTAGCGCAGAAACCAGTGCCGCAATACGGACAGAATACGACGCGCGTGCCCTTGGCTCCGCACTTCGGGCAACCCATTCCCTTTTCGGTTTTCACGGCAACGAACTCGGAGTCCGCCTTCTTCTCCACCGCGGTGCCCCCGGCGATTCCCTGCAACTCGTCGAATAAACTCTTTCCTTCGCCGGGCGCGGGCTGCGCCGACGGCGTTGCGTCCCCGAACAAGTCCTTGAACGACAGTCCCGCGTCCGCGGCAGCAGCCTTGGGCGCGGCTTTGCCTGCCTTGGCTTCCGGCTTCGCTTGGGCAACCGGCGCCGCCACGCTCAAACTCGAGGCAATACCCGCGGACTTGCTTTCCTTCAACTGCGAGTAAACATCCTGCACGAGTAAATTGAATTCCTGGTTCTGTGCAGCCGCCGGATTCACTGCAGTAGTGCCGCGGTTCCTCCACGACGGCTTCGCCGGCTCTGCCGCGGCAGCGGGGAGCTTGCCCGCGTACGCCTTCTGCACCGCATCCACGAACGCCTGCATTTCGGGCGTATCAGCCGCAGCGGCGGGCGCGCGGTTCCGCATCCAACGCGGCTGCTGCTCTCCGGCTTTCGAGGGTGCTTTGGACGGCGTCTTGGAAGCGAATTGCTCGGCGAAGCACTCCGCCTCCTCTTCGGGGGTGAGCTCGTGGGGCTTGGGCGCGCCGGCGAGCGTTTTCTTTGGCGCTGCTGCGGGCTTGCCTTTTGCTTGCACCGCAGATTCAATCGGTTTGGGTTGCGCGGGCTTGCGCGTGAATAGCGAGCCGAGCGAGGCGAAGACGTTCGCGCCCTCGTAACGCCTGTGCGGCGCTTGGACTGGAGCGTGCGGCGCGCCCGAAATGTGTTTTGCCGAAGCAACCGGAACCGCAGAGGGAGCGCGCGACGAGGAAGTGGATGCAATCGGTTGCGCGCACACCGCTGCCACCGCAACAGTCGGCTGGGAGGCGAGCACGCGCGCCTTTATCTCGCGCATCTTCCGGATTTTCGCGGGTTCGCCGAAGAACGCCGCGGTGGGGAGCGCGATTAGGAGTTCGCCCGGGGCGAGGAGGTTCGCGAGAACCGCCTTGAACGCGGCGAGCAGGACTATGCACAACAGCAGGAGGAGCACGAAGTAGTGCCCGGCAAAAAGCCCTTTCGAGAACACCAGTTCGTCGAGCGCCACGGAAGCAACGAGTAGGGCGGCGCTGGCTGCGAGCGAGTAATAAAACTTGGTTCGCGTGGCGAGCACGCGCAAGTCCGGGTAGGATAGGCGGAGGACGAGGTAGCCGAGGGTGGAGCCGCCGGCAAGAACGAACAACGCGTAAAACAGTGTTGAGAACGCGTCCATCAAGGCATAACCGAATTGAGAACTCCGAACGCGTATTTAAACCTTGAATTGGGCGAGCTTCTCCTTGACCTTCTCGAGGCTCGCGCTCGTCACGAGCAGGGGGATGCCCTCGGCTTCCGCGATTTTGATTGCGAGCTTGTCCACCTTGTCCGCAGTCAAGCCGTGCAGGCAGACGAGGGCGGGCTTGATTGGCGCGATGCGCACGGCAACCATCGGGCTCCTCCCCATCGTGGTACCGGTGAAAAGGAGGGCGCGCTGGCTCGTGGAAGAGTAAATCTTGACGAACGACTCGTAAGGCATCTCGAGGATTATCTTCACCGAGTCGAGTATGGTGCAACCGTAAATCTGTTCGCTTTCGAGGCGCTTCTCCCCGGTGAGCACCTGCGCCCCGACCGCTTCCGCGAACTCGCGGCCCGTGATGCTCTTCACGAAGTCGATTGCATCGAAGAACTTCTGCTCGGGCTCCGCCTCACGGAGGCGTTTGACGAGTTCGCCGCCCTTCTGGACGTCGATGTCGAATAACGCGTTCACGAAGCGCTTGATTACCGCGATGCCCGGACTCTTGCGGCGGTTCCCCTCGTAGTCGCTCACCGTGGAGACGCTGATTTTCAAGTGCTCTGAGAGTTCGCCTTGGCTCACCCCGAAGACCTCGCGCCACTTGTGCATTGCCTCGCCGGGGTTCGAACTCATCGAGATTTCGCCCGCGATCTTCACCTTGAGTTGTTCGGTCATTTCAGTTCCTCGACTCCCAAATCAGGTTCTTCAACAGAAAACGCGAGGTAGTTCCCAAGTCGAAAGCGAAATAGTAAACCCTGAATTCTGTTTTTTCATTGTTTCCAGCAGACCAACCATTCCAAGCCATCGCGGTCAGGAAATCTGGGGAATACGTTTCAGAATCGGAAGCGTCAATGAACGCTAGCAACTTGGCGGTCTCCTTGAGGGATACCCGCGTAATCGCGCCGCTGAAAGCGTAATCCATGATTCCGTTGAAAACCGGTTGCGCCGGGTCATAAATCTTGAACTTGCCGTTCGCATGCTCGTTCCCGACGAAAGTCACGGGAAGCAGTTCGCCCCACGAGTTATCGCCAACCGACCAACCCGATTCCCCAGCGTACTCGGTGCACGCGTCACCGACGAGCACCATGAAGCCGCCTTGCTCAAGGTAATCCCGGAAGGCGTCACGCGCTTCCAAATCGCACTCGCGTTCGCCGGAAATTATCACCACATCAAAATTATCCAGTACGCCGGGAACCACCGCGTCCGGGCGTATCGAACCCGCGTAAATTATCCCATTGACGCGCATATCCTCGGCTTTCAACAGGTATTCGAGTTGGGGCGAAGCCGAGCCCACCACGAGGACGCTCAAAGACGACGCGGTGAATTCGAATTCGTTAACCGCTGAAACCAAAAATACGGTGGAAATCAAAACGCAGCAAACGGATAAAATAGTGAAAATGGACAATGCCGTAAACGCGGCGAACGCCTTGAAAGAACGCAACGGGCAAAAAACATCGAACGCCTTGAAAACCAGATAACAAAGCCAGGCAACCGCCGCAAAGAGGACGACGAAAAACAGCCAGCCCGCATTCAACTCCGCCAGGGTTGAAGAGAACAGGTGCTTGTACACGAAGGATAGGACTGCGAGTACGACGACGAACAAACCGAACACGCGGGCGGACAGGAAAACCTGCTTCTTGAAGTCGGGCTTCCCTTTCAAGAACCTGGCGTAAAGAAAGCAAACCCCTGCAAACAGCGGCAACGCCAGGTTGATGACCGCAATCGACCCAAGGGTTTTCAGCAAGCCGAAAAACGGCTCGGAACCAATCGAAACCCCGTTATTTGAAAAAAGCAGCAAAACGATTGAAAGCAGGAGCGCCGCGTTGAACTCCGCAAAAACGCGCGCCCACGAAACCCGCTTTTTGGCAAGCGCGTTAAGCGCGCGCGACGGCGAGCGAAGCAAGTCAACGGACTCCGAAACGAAACCCATGCAACCCGAACGACTCGCGATTAAAAAAGCGTTTCCCTTGGCGGTGACTGCGCGGGTTTTATTAATAACAAGGGGGTTACTGGGTTTCGTATGGCAGGCAGGAGCGTCGTCAAGCAGGAAGGCGACAAGAAGATACTCGTGATGGACTTCCGGGGTTCAGCCTACGGCCCGGACGTGGCGCGCTACCCGCAAGCCATGAAGGACGTTGTCGAGAAACTCTCGGAAGTTGATGCGGACGAAGTCGTGCTCTCGGAGTACTACGAACGCATTTACGACGCGGAACAGACGCGCCTCCTCAAGGGCATAGCCGCGCTCTCCGCCCGGCTCGAGTCGGACGCGGTTTGGTCGCCCTCGCACCTCGGACTGACTACGGAAAGCCGCACGCTCTCCCCGCGCCATGACGTGGTGCTCCGCATACTGAACCTGCTCAAGAGCGACCCGTTCAAGGCCTACCTCGAGTTGCTCGGCGAGATGAAGCACGAACTCGCCAAGCTCCCCTCGCTGCCGGGCGACGCGGCCGAGGACGAGAAGGTTTACCTCAACACCCTCAAGTTCATGCGGGACGGCTTCGAGGCAACGCCGCTAATCAAGCGCATGAAAGAGTATTTACAGCAGCTGGGGAGCATCCCCGAGGACCGCGGAATCTACCACTCGTTCTTCGAAGCCGCAATCAAGCCGTCGTTCATCGGCTCCCGCATATTCTTCACGGGAGTAGAAAAGCTGGAGTTACTCGACCAGTACGAAGTCCTCAATTCTAAGGTTTACATCTACAAGCACCCTGACAAAATCGAGAGCATGTACTTCATCGACCCGCCCGAGTATGCCCTACCCCCCGAAAAATACTTCCTACTCGAGAAAACCAAGGAAGTCGTAGCCGCCCACCGCCCGGATGAAGTAGAGTTCATGAACATCACGCAGGCGCGCAAATACTTCCACAAGGTTTACGTCGCCACCATCTCCGACCTCGCGTTAAAGAACAACATACGCTTGAGCGTCGAGGAAAAAGACGAACTCGCTTCAATAGTTTCGCGTTACACCATCGGTTACGGGATACTCGAGCTCTTCCTATCCGACCGCAAGCTCACCGACGTCTACATCGACGCCCCCCTCGGGCAGAAACCCGTGTACGTGGTGCACTCGAAGTACGGACAGTGCCAGTCCAACGTGATTTTCAGCAGCGAAGAAGCACGCTCGATTGTCTCGCGTTTCCGCGCGCTCTCGGGACGGGCATTTGATGAAGCCCATCCTATTCTCGACTTCGACTTGCCGGACCTACAGACGCGCATCTGCACCATCGGCGCCCCGCTCTCGAGCGACGGCATCGCGCTCGTGTTCCGTTTGCACAAGGAGACGCCGTGGACGCTCTGCCAATTCGTGGACGGCGGCATGTTCGACTCACTGCATGCCGGACTCTTTTCGTTCTTCATCGACGCCCAGGCGAGCCTCCTCGTGGTGGGCTCGCGCGGCGCGGGCAAAACGTCTTTCCTGCAGGCGCTCATGCAGGAGATTCCCCAGAACTCGCGCATACTCGTCCAGGAGGACACCCAGGAGATTCCCGTGCCCGCCCTCAAGCACCTCGGGTTCAGCATCCAACGCATGAAGACGCGTCCCCCGCTCGGCGGCGGAAGCGAGAACGAGGTGAGCGCCGAGGACGCCCTCCGTACGGCCCTGCGTTTGGGTGACTCCGTGCTCGTGGTGGGCGAAGTGCGTTCGGGCGAAGCCAAGGCGTTGTACGAGGCAATGCGCGTGGGCGCAGTGGGCAACGTAGTCATGGGCACGATTCACGGCGAGAGCGCTTACGGCATCTGGGACCGTGTCGTGAACGACCTCGGCGTCCCCACCACGTCGTTCAAGGCGACCGACTTCTGCATCGTCGCCGCACCCATTCGGTTCAAGGGCTCGCTCAAGCGGAACCGCCGCGTCATCGAGGTCACCGAAGTCGGCAAACACTGGACCGAGGACCCCGGCAAGGAGAACGGTTTCCTGAACTGGTCGCTTTACGACGCGAACACCGACAAGCTCGAGATGTTCGAGAACGCGATAAAGGAGAACAGCGAGTGGGTGAAGCGCGTCCAACGCGTGCGCGGCTTGAGTTACGAGGACATCTGGAAGGAAATCCGGACGCGCGCCGAAACGAAGCAGTACCTCGTGGACGCGCGGCGCAAGCTCGCGCTCCCGGAGTTGCTTGAGGCGGAGTACACCGTGCGCGCGCACTCGAAATACCTCTTGTTGTGCGAGAGGAGCCGCGAGGCGAACGGAGTCGTGAACCACGAGAGCGTGCTCGCCGACTGGCGAAAATGGGTGGATGACGCGCTCGTGAAGGAAGTCCAGCAGAAGAAGGCGGCGGTTGCCGAAGGCGAAGGGTTTTAAAAACGGCTTGGGCTTAGAATTCTAAAGCTTAATGCTTCCGGGTGGTTTGTGAAATGGAAGAAATATTGAAGGACGCGCTGCGGACATCGGGCAAGGGCTCGGCGAGCGGCAAGAAGATCGAGGGCGAAAACTTTTTCGAAACCCCGAAAATCATGGTAATAGGCACGGGCGGCGGCGGCTGCAACTCAATCAACCGCCTCGCCAAGGCTGGAATCAAGGGCGCGGAAATGATCGCCATCAACACCGACCGCCTCCACCTGACGACAATAAGCGAGAGCGTCAAGAAAGTTTTAATCGGGGCGAGCATCACGCGCGGCCTCGGAGCAGGCGGCTACCCTGAAATCGGCGCGAAAGCCGCGGACGTCTCCCGCGACGCGCTCGAGAAGATGCTCGACCACGCGGACCTCGTGTTCCTCACCGCAGGCATGGGTGGCGGCACGGGCACCGGGAGCGCGCCCATAATCGGCGAACTCGCCCGCAAGCAGGGCGCAATAGTCATCTCGATAGTCACCTACCCGTTCGCACTCGAACGCGCCCGCCTCGAAAAGGCAGACCAAGGGCTCGAGGCGCTCCAGAACAACACGGACACGCTGATCGTAATCGACAACAACCGCCTCGTCCAGATCGTGCCGAACCTCCCGATAGACCAGGCGTTCAACGTGGCGGACGAAATCATCGCGCGCGCCGTGCGCGGGATTACCGAGACAATCACCACGCCTTCGTTGATCAACTTGGACTTCGCGGACGTGCGCGCGGTCATGAGCAACGGCGGCGTCTCCATGATAGCCGTGGGCGAAGCGAAGGGAACGAACCGCGTTGGTGACGTCATCAAGAACACGCTCGAAAACGTGCTCCTCGACATTGACTTCACGGGTGCGAGCGGCGTCCTCCTCCACATCACGGGGGGACCCGACATGACGCTCGGCGAATGCAACGAAATCGGCGAAGGGTTGACCGAACGCGTGGACCCGAACGCCACCGTAATCTGGGGCGCGCGCGTGGACCCGAACTTCGAGGGCAAGATAGAGGCAATCGCGATTTTCACGGGCATCAAGTCGCCTTACGTGCTGGCGGGCAGGAACCGCTCGGGCGGCGAACGCTCGCAGCGCGGACGCCAACACGGAATCGACGAAATCGAGTTCCTCTGAAAACCAACCCCTGATTTTTTCTTTTCCTTTTTCGGTTTTTTAATGCGAAAGCTAGTTATACCCCGGCGCGCGAAGGAGAATGCTAATGGCGAACGACAACCGTTGGCTGGTCTTAACCGTTTTCGGGATAGTCGTACTATACTCGTCCCTGTTCCTGCTCGCGAGCAACGGCTCGCAGCCCGCGGGGCTCGTGCAGGGCGGCGTGGCGACCCAGCTGACTTACATGGTGAAGGGCGACGCCGAAGCGTCCGTACAGTACTGGCTCGTTGGAACCGCGCTCGTCGGCATGGCGGCGTTGTTCCTCGGGGCGTACGGCTTGGCGGAAAACAAGCTCTCGAAAGAGTGAAACCGTGGGAGCAGGCGCGCCTAGGGGGAACCAACGCGTTTTTTCGGCATTAAAAGCTCCAGCTGGTTTAAAAAGCGCGCGCGGTTACTGTATTGAATTGATTGAGAGGGCGATGCACTTGGCTGGATTCGGATTGGAACGCTTGTTGAATTGGCGCGTTGCGCTGTTTTTAGTCGCTTTCGCGGCTTTGCCTTTCGTTAACGCGGCGAACTTGACTGCGGCGGCGCTCCAGCCGGCGAACAACTCGAATTTCACCGCTGGTTTGTCTATAGGTTTGCAAGTGAACTGCAGCAGCAACGGCACGCTGACGAACGCCACGGCGTACCTATACTATTACAATAACGCGACATACTACGGCTCGTACAGCAACACATCGGCAATCGCGAACAACACGAACTTCAACATCTCGTTCGCTTCGCCCTTGCACGAATCCAACTTCACTTGGTACGTTCAATGCTCGGACACCGCAAGCGCCCCGGTGCTATCAAGCAACCTGACGTTCAACCTGCGCACGAGTTATTACCTGACGAGCATGCTGACCAGCCCGGCGGACGCATCGGCGCAAACCGCGGGTAACACAGTAAGCCTTATAGGCAATTGCACGGGCAACTCAACCCTAACCGGAGGCAGGTTCTGGGTGTACCGTTCAACTGGCGCGGACTACATCAGCTATGCCAACACTTCAGCCATAACCAACGGCACGGCGTTTTCAGTGTCATTCTATATTCCAGCGGTGGACACAACCACCTGGTACTGGAATCTCCAATGCATGGACCGCTATAGCCAAACCGCAAACGCTACCGCGAATTACTCGTTCATCGCCTCGCCGGTATTAGGCTCGTCGGGCGGAACTGGCACGGGCTGCACAACTAGCTCGCAATGCTCTTCGGGTTACTATTGCCTGAGCGGCGGGTGCACCAAGTGTGAATACGGTTCGGACGGGATTTGCCGCGTTTGCGCTGCTGAAATCGGATTAATCGACCCGGACTGCGAGGAAGCGGAACCGACTGCGGAGCCGACTGCGGCACCCACTCAAACGCCGACTACGCAACCGACCATCGAACCGTCAATTGCGCCTTCACCCGAGGCAACGGCTAACCCTACTCAAGCGCCGGAAGTTACGGGCACGACTTACGCAGAGGCAAACGCCGAAATAGAGGCGGCGCAGTCAATGCAGGGCGCCTCCACGAATGCCGATGCGAAAGCATTAATCGACCTGGCAATGGCGTCTTTGGAAGCGGGCGATTACGCGAACGCCAAGGCGTACGCCGAACAGGCGCAGGCGGTTCTCCTGTCGGTTAACCAACCAGCAGAAACAAAAGCCGGCGGATTCAACTGGACGCTACCCGTCATATTCCTGGCAGTGGTCTTGGCTGCGATCGCCTATTTCGCAACCAAGAAGAAACCAGGTCTCTGAAATAAAAACGGGGCTTAACCACGCCCCCAACCCTTTTTTTTAAAATTGTTTTCTAAAGCCGACGCCGGCGTAACCCTGTGAAAAAACCGTCGCGCGCGAAAATCTACTCTTTCACTAGCGAGGCGTTGACTACGCCGTCCTGTCCGGGCCGGCTCGTCACGCGCGCCTTGCCTTCCTCGGTCTCGATGAGGGCGCCCTTGATGATTATGTTCTCGCGGGCGTAGTGGCGGTTAGCGGGGCACAACAGCACGTTCTTGATGCGCACCTTCTTGGTGACGCCCTTCACGGAGAGGTTAGCCCAAACCACTGAGTCGGTTGCGGTCTTCGCGGAGCCGCCGCGCGTCCTGAACGACGTGCGCTTCTCCTTGTCTCCCGTAGCGAGCTTGGTCTTGGCGAAGAAGCCGCCGTAGTGGCACAACCGCTTGTCGCGGTTCGCGCGCCGACGGGCTCCCGAGCCGCCTTGCTTTGTCTTCATTGCCTTGTGGTATTGCACCAATTCAAACAAACCCCTCTGAACAAATAGGTTTTACGAGTAAGAAAGGGCTCACCGCGATTAATAAACCCTTCGCCCGCGTTCGTTTAAATACTTGGGACTCGTTCGATTTTTTAACACTGACATGGCTGCGCCGAAGAAGAAAGAAGAGAAGCGCCCGGGCGAGCAGGCGAAGCAGGGGCTCTACCAGAGTTTCCTTGACGCCAAGCCGCGCAAACCCGAAGCTCCGCGCTCGAATCAGCCTAACCTATTCGTGCGCGTGACGCGCGCGCTCGCGGGCAGGTTCAAGTCGTTCGGCCGCGGCGCAAAATTCACGGACGAACAGGCCCAGATGTTCTCGTTCCTGGGTTGGGAAATCGGGGCGGAGGACTTCTACGCCGCTTACAAGTCGCTTTTCCTGTTGGGCCTCGCGGCGGGCGCGGCTCTCGGGGGGCTGCTTTACTTCGTGGCAGTCAACCTGTTGAAGCTCGATTCCACGCTGGGCTTGGTGGCAATGGCGTTGTGCCTCCTCGCCCCGCTTGCCGCAAGCTTCGCTTACCTGAAGTACCCGAAGTCCGCGGTTAACCGCGAGAAGATGCTCGCACTCGCCTACATCCCCGAGATAGTTAACTATTTGACTATGAGCATGCGCCTCACCTCGAACCTCGAGAAGGCGGTGGCGTTCGCCGCGAGCCACGGGCAAGGCAAGATAGCCGAGGACTTGAAGAAAATCGTTTGGGACGTGCAAATCGGGCGCTATAACAGCATCGAGGAGGGACTCGACGATTTGGCGTACAAGTGGGGGGACTACAACGACGACTTCAAGCAAGCCCTCATGCTGATACGCGCGAGCGTGCTCGAGGGGAATGTCCAGCGCCGCGAGGAGATACTCGAGAAGGCGAGCGCGGACGTGCTCGAGGGCACGCGCGAGAAGATGGATTTGTACGCGCGCAAACTCCAGCAGCCCACGGTTTACCTGTATTACTTCGGCATCCTGCTTCCGTTGTTACTCGCG
>JBAZPG010000007.1:0-57835 GCA_041648335.1 Candidatus Micrarchaeia archaeon | reverse complement strand
GACGATAAGCCAGCCGGGGCCTGCGACGCGCTTGAAGCGTCCCTGTTGGAAGAGGATGCCGCGTTCGTACTCTTTGAATTCAACGATTTGGGGTGCGAACGACGGGAGGAATCCGATGCACAAGAATAATGCGAGTAGCACGAAGGGGTGGAGGTGTAAAATAAACAGTCCGGCGTACGCAGCCACGAGTGCGGCGGCGATTACCCCGGCGAATACCACGGCTTGTTTGTCCATGGCATAATGCGGAGGGAAACCAGCATTTTATACTTTCGGTGGCGCCCGTTTTGCAAGGGTTTTAAACCACGCTGCGCTTAACCCGTGTTATGCCCAAGAAGCGAATCCTCGTGCTGTGCGTTGACGTAGACAACGATTTGGGCGAGAAGGCGCGCGTGCGCGGCCCCGTGGTCGGCAGGGCGGCGAACATTGAAGCGGCCACGAAGCTCGCGCTCGCGGACCCCGAGGAAGCCGACGCGAACACTGTTTTCGAGGCGGTGCGCACCGCCGAACAACTCGGAAAAGACAACGAAGTCGAAGTCGCCACGATTACCGGCAGCTCCAAACTCGGTTTCCACGCCGAAATGGAAATCGCCAAACAGCTGGACGGCGTGCTCAAGAAGTTCCAACCCGAAGGCTGCATCTTCGTGAGCGACGGCGCCAGCGACGAACGCGTCCTCCCGCTCATCCAGTCGCGCGTGCGCGTGGACGGCGTCAAGGCGGTTAACATCAAGCAGGAGAAGGACCTCGAGAAAACTTATTTCGTGGTGCTCGACAAGCTCAAGGAGCCCCAGATGGCGCGCATTGTCTTCGGTTTGCCCGGGCTCGCGTTGATACTCTTCTTTTTCCTCGGGGACATAGGGTTGCGTTGGTTCATAGGGTTGTTCGGCGCCTACCTGTTGTTCAAGGGTTCCGGGCTCGAGGACGCGTTCCTCAAGCATACCGTGGACTGGCGCCTCCGTTTGGACAGCATCGACTTCACGTTTTATTTCGCCGCCGCGCCCCTCCTCCTCGCCTCGCTCTGGCTCGCGTTCTCGCGCGTCGCCGCCCTCGGCTACGCCGGCGAGTCGAACGTGAGCAAACTCTCGGCGTGGTTCCTCAAGGACCTCCTCCTCCTGCTTCCGGTCGCGTTGCTCCTGATAATAATCGGGCGCACCCTCCGCGCCGTGAACGAGAAGAAGAACTACCTCCTACCCAACTACATCATGTACGGGAGCAGCGTGCTCCTGTTCTGGCTCGTGTTGAACAACGCAGCCGAATGGATACTCGGGAACGTGCCGTTCTCCTCGTTCTTCTACTCCCTCATACTCGGCGTCCTCGCAATGTACCTCGTGAGCTACCTCTCGATTGAATTCCGCAAGAACATAATCTCGCGCATGAACATAGTGGGCAAGGACGTGTACACCGAACTCGGCTCCCTCGTGGGCAAGGTGGCGGGCGTGGACAAGCGCGCCCAGGCGTTCATAATCAAGACGAACGAGAACCAGAAAATCGATTTGGAGTTCGACCACATCTCGAACATCGGGGACTCCATAATCGTGAAATACTGAGGTTTTGTGAATATGCGCATATCCGTCGTAGTCCCTGCATTGAACGAAGAGAAGCGCATAGCCGCCTGCATCGACTCACTCAAGAGGCAGTCGTTGAAACCGTTCGAAATCGTGGTAGCCGACGGCGGAAGCAAGGACGCCACGCGCGCCATCGCCCGCAAGAAGGGCTGCCGCGTGGTAGTCGAGCACGAACGCACCATCGCAGCCGGACGCCAGTGCGGCTGCCTCGCGGCGCGCGGCGACATCCTCGCGTTCACGGACGCGGACGCGGTCCTCGACCGTTCTTGGTTGAAGGAGTTGTGCGCGCCGTTGCGCGACCCGGGCGTAGTGTGCGTTTTCGGTTCCCTCGAGCTCCTCGATGCAACGTGGCTCGAGGCGTTCCTATCCAACGTCCTAAAACTGGTTTTCGGCTTCACCGCGCTCATAAGCAAGCCCACGGGCGCGGGGAACTGCATGGCGTGCCGCGCGGATGCGTTCCGCAAGTCCGGGGGGTTCAACGTGGACCTCGTCACGGCAGAGGACATTGACTTGCAGAAGAAGCTCGCGCGTTACGGACGCATAGTGTACGCGCCCAAGGCGGTGGCGCGCGTCTCGCCGCGCCGGGTGCGCAAGTGGGGTTACCTGCGTTTCACGTTGTTCCACGCCGGGAACTGGGTGAACGCGCACTTCTTCGGGCGCGCGGCAACTACTTACGAGAAAGTGCGTTGAGCTTCGCGTTCAGCTTCTTGGCTTTCGCGCGCTTCATTCTTTTCCCTGCGGAGGCCAATTCTATCTCCGAGTGCACGTAATTCCGGAGCGCGAACAGGGCGACCACCATGGCCCCCAAGAGGCACGCCTCGCGTGCGACGGAAACGCACGCGCCGTAATCATCCGCCCACAAACCGAGTATCGCCGAAACCGAGAGGAACGCCCCCGAGGCGAGGAAGTAGATGAGAGAGCGCGAGTAGTACTCGCCCTTGTACACGAAGAACGCGTAAATCAGCACGATGGGCGCGAGCACGAGGGTCGCGACGCGCAACAAAGCTTCAACAGTCAGGCAATCCATATGTTCATCCCCTCTCTACGAATAGTCCCCGCACGAGCACTTCGTCTCGTTGAGCGCGTCGAACAGTTCGCCGAAGCCGCGGCGGTCCATGGCGCTCACGAAGCACAGCTTCTCGCGCCCCCCCAACTCGGCGAGGAGCGCGTTAAGGTGCCCGTTCGCCGCGCGGAATCCCCCGAGCACGCTCTTCTTCTGCTTGGGCTTGGGTTGGTCCGCCTTATTCACCACGGTTAGCGTGGGCAACGCGTACTCGAGGCGCTGCAACGCGTTCAACGCCTTGAGCACGGTCAAGTCCTTCTCGCTCGCCGCATTCCCCTGTTCCACTAAGAAGCACACGGCATCGCAGAACTCGGACAAGAGTGGCGCGCCCCCGAACAGGAACAACTCGAGGGAGCCCGCGGTGTCCAAGAGCACGAAGTCCGCCTTCAACGCGTTCAACTCCTTCACGAACGCGGGGTTGCGGCTGGCTTCCGCGTAAACCAGCTTGAGCGCCCCGTTCGGGCCCAGCTTCTCTTTCGCCATTATCTTCGCGAGCGAGTAGTGGCTCCGGATGTCCACGGCTGCGTCGTACTTTATGTGCTTGCAGCCCGGGTCGAGGTTCACGCAAGCGCAGCTCAAGCCGCGCTTCTCCAAGTATTTCGCGAAGGAATAAGTGAGCGTGCTCTTGCCCGCGCCTCCCCCGCCGATTAACGCCACTCGCATTTTTGATACCGCAAAACATAACGCGCGCGGCGGTTAAAAAACAAGCCCTGCCTTTTAAGCGGAAGCCTGCATCCCGACAAAAAAGAAAGGCGCGTTCAACCAACGAAATTCTTGAGCGCGGGATACATCTCGAAGAGCTGCTGCTGGGCGAGGTCCTCGTAGAAACGGTAGAGTATGCCCACGGTTAGGAGGATGCCCGTTCCCGTTCCGAGTGCGCCCGACAAGTCCGCGAACCAGGCGAGCACGCCCACGAAAATCGAGCCGAGAATCGTGATTATCGGAATGTATTTCTCGAGGATTTTCTGGGTGATGCGCGGGTCCTGGCGGAAGCCCGGGATTTGGAGTCCAGCGCGCTGTAACTGCCCGGCAACCGAAGCCGCACCCATACCCGTGGACTCTATCCAGAACCAGCCGAACACTACGCACAACGCTACGAGTATGGCGCCGTAAGCCAACGCGTGCACGATTTCCTGGGGTTGCATCATGTACTGCAGGTAGGACGCGTAACCGCCCGGCATCAAGAGCGGGGACGGGAACGCCGTGGTGTAATACGCGAGCCCGTTGATGGGTTGGTTGCCTTCGTAACCGCCGAGCAGAGGCATGCCTGCGTTAGCCATGAACATTCCCGCGAGCTGCACGTTGAGGAGCACGGCTGCCGCGAGTATCACGGGTATGTTCGAAACGTAAAGGAATTTTATCGGGTAACGCGCCCCGAGCCCGCGCGCCCTACCATAGGCGAGCGGCAATTCTATCTTCATTCCCTCGGCGTACACCACGATGAGGAACACGATTATCATGAACACGATTGGCATGAGTGCCCACACCGCGTTCGCAACATCGCCCGCGGACAGGTAATAGAGCGCCTGGGGTATCAAGCCCGCCGGCGCGCCCGTTGCCGAGGCTGCGAGGCTGAACGCGCCCGTGAACACGGCTTGGCTCACGCCCGCGGCAATGAACAGCGAGATGCCCGAACCGATGCCGTACTTTTGCACGACCTCGTCCAGGTAGAGGAGGATGAGTGAGCCTGCGGCTAGCTGGAGCATTATCAGCAGTTGAGCCGCAAAAAGCGAGCCGAACGCCGGATTCGTTGGATCCGCGGGTATGTAGCCGGAGAAGGTGTAGATGCCCGCCTCGAAGAAACTCAACAGTATCGCGAGGAGCTTCTGGAAACCCTGGAATTTGCGCTTGTTCTCGGCCTGCGACAGGTCCAAGTCGATTATTTTGGCGCCCACCGCGAGCTGGAGGAAGATGCTGGCGAGCACGATGGGGCCGATGCCCGCTGTAATCAGCGAGCCGGCCTTGCTGCCGAGGAGTATGTCGAGGCGCGCGAAACTCTGGACGCGCGACGGATCCACCCCGACGGGGTAAATCTGTCCGAGTATGAAGAACAGGAGTAAGGCGACTATCGTCCAGCCGAGCTTTTCCTTGAGTCCCGGCGCGCGCTCGGGGCGTTTGACTTCCGGGAGGTACGTCGTCAGGGGTGCTACTGCATCGATCCAAGTCATAGGGTCAGCGCTTCTCCCCCGGCGGCCTTGATTTTCTCCAAGGCGATTTTCGAGAAAGCGGTTGCCTTAATCGTCAACTTTGCGGAGAGGGAGCCGTTCGAGAGCACCTTGCACCCGCGGAATTCGGCTACGCCCGACTTGTACTCGCCCTTGGCGATGCCCCGGGATATCTCCGCCAGTGAAATCGTTTCGAGGCGGGCGCGCACGCTGTGGAAGCCGCGTTTCTGGTTCTTGTTCTCGCCGTTCTTTATGGTGAGGAGCCACTTGTGTTTGTGCCAGCCCGCGCGTCCCTTGCCGCCCTTGCAGCCTTTCCCGCGGCGGTTCTTCTTGTTGCCGCCGCCGAACGTGCGGTTTCCGTAAAGCTTTCTCTTGCGTGATTTGATTCGAACGGTCATAAATGCAATCAACACGACATTCTTTTTATTAGTTCGTTGATGTCCTTGCGCTTGCCCAACGCACCTTCGGGGTACGAGCGCTTTATGCTGCCCTTCCAGCCGCCCACCGGCGGGTGCAGGCTCTTCTTCTTGCCTACGAGCGCAACCGTTTCAGGCGTTGCCTCGCCCCAGGTCACGTAGTCCTTGACTTTGTGCAATACGCCCTGGCTTCGTTCGTCCACGATGACGCAGGCGTGCTTGCGCGTCAACTTTATTTCGCGCATGGCGCGGCTGACTTCGTTGCGCACGCCCTGTATTCCACGAACCCTTATAACTGCTATTTTCATTTCCAGCATCACTCAGCCACTATCTTGCCTTTCTTCTGTTTGTTAAGCGAGTTCAAAGCGTCTATCGTTGCCGACACCACGTTGAGCGCGTTCCGCGTGCGCCCGAGCGCCATGGTCCACGCATCTTTTACTCCTGCGAGCTCGAGCACCTTGCGGCTCGTTGCACCCGCGACTATGCCCACGCCGCGCGGGGCGGGTCGAATCGTGACTACCGTGTTCGCGCTCTTCCCGGTCACCTGGAGGGCGACGCTGTGTCCCGCGCCGCAGCCGCACTCCCAAGAGCCGCAGCCGAGGCGGACGCGCACGATGTTCTTCTTGGCGTCCATCATCGCTTCCGCGATTGCGTCGCGGGTTTCGGGCGCCTTGCCCAAGCCGAGCGCGATGTGCCCGTTCTTGTCCCCGAGTATCACGATGGCGCGCATGAACATCTTGCGCCCGCAGGCGGTCATGCGCTGGGTGCTCGTGACTTCGATGACTTCTTCAGTCAAGTCGGGCAAGAGGAAGTCCACGATTTCGGGTTCGAGCACCTTGGCGCCGGATTCGAGTATCTCGTCCAGCGACTTGATTTCGCCGGCGTACACGCGCTTGCCGAGCTGGGTGCGGGGAATCCACGGCTTCGCCTCTTCCTTGTCCCTGCGCCGGTCCCGGCTGCTTTTCTTGTAATTACCGCGAGCCATGTTTAAGATTTTACCCCTTTACCTATTGATTCCTTCGCCTTCGCGAACGCCTCGTCGAGTTTCAAGTGCTTGCCCGTCATGCGCTCCTCCGAGGGGAGCTGTTCCGCGCCGTAATTCGAGGCGAGCCCGGCGTCCACCGCGCCCTTGAGGCAGGCGAACACGATGCCGCCCTTGGTGGAGGGGTGGAGTCCGATGTCCAAGACAACGCGTTCCACGCCCTTTGCCTTCGCCTTGATGCCGCACAGGTAACCCGTCAAGTAGGCGGTGGGTGCGTTGCGTTTTGGCATCCAACCGTAATCATACAATGCGCGCGAAGTCACCTGGGTGAGCGCCTTGTCCCCGGTCTCGGAGTACTCGGTCACCTGAATTATGAATCCGCGGTTCGTCTTGCGCACCACGAGGCGCGGCAAACCCGACTTGAGCAAGCCGAGGCGCTTCGCGTAATCCGTCTTCCCGAGGCGCCGCCTCTTGTAATGCACGTTGTATAACGGTCCCTTTGCCCTGGTCATTTCTTAATCATCACTTCAACAGCTTGTTCTCGCCCGCGTACGCCGCGAGCAGGCGCTTGTTCTTGAAGTTGTTGCCCTTCACCATGCGGTAAAGCTTGGCGTAAGCGCCGTCAATGAGGCGCGGCTTGAGCGTCTGGAGCAACGCGCGTTGGGCGCGCACTTTTGACATCCAGCGGTCCTTCTTATCGTAAGTCGCGTACTGCGAACCCTTCTTGCTTCCCTCGCCGCGGCGGCGTCCCGCGTGCTTGCGGCTCGCCTTGCGCGTTGCCTTCGCGTGCCCCACGCCGCGCGTCCGCTTGATTTCAATCGCGCCGTCCTTCACGAGGGCGCGCACGTCGTCCGCGGTCAACGCCTCGCCGGCGCGCGCCTGGTCGACTATGCGCACGCGTTTTTTGCCGCAACCGAATGCGCGCGATGCGAGCCTTTTCACTGTCTTTAATGTCATAAAAATTACCCGTTAAGAACGTGGAATCCCTTTTCGCGCGCCTTCGCCGCGAGCACGGCGCGTTTCGCCTTGCCCAGGGTCCCGATGAAGCGTATCGCCACGCCGGCGGGCGCGGCTTCCAAATCGCGCGCGTTCGCGACGAGTGCCTCGCGGACTCCCGTGGGGTGCTTGTTCTTATCCGCGGCGGGCTTCCCGTAACCGATGCGGGGAACCGCGGGCCTGCTGCGGAGGCGGGCGCGCTGCTTGTTGTCTATGCCGTGCGGTTTGCGCCACGTCTGCTTGACGCGCACGTACTTGCTCGAGTTTATGCGTATGAAGTGTTTGCCCATTTTGAATCAATCACTCGTCGTAGTATATTCCATCCTGGAAGACGCGTTCGTCGCGCTTGCCCTTGTACGACGCTTTGGCAAGGTTCGAGGCGGTCTGCCCGACTGCGTCCTTGTCCGCGCCTTTCACGATTACGTCTTGTCCCTTGATTTCGACTTTCACGCCGGGCAGGATTTTTGCCTCGCGCGGTGTCTTTTCTCCGAAGAAATTCTTTATCAGCACCTTGTCGCCCTTGACTTCCAGGCTTATGGGGAAGTGCGCGTAGACGACCTTGAGTTTGCGTTCGTAATCGGTATTCGCGCCCGCGAACATGTTCCGTACGTGCGCCTGCACGGTGTGGAACGAGGCGTTCTTGGCGCGCGTGGTTTTCTCGAGGAGCTCGAACTCCACTTCGTTGCCCTTGATTGTGACGCTAACGAGGCGGTTGTTGTAGGCACGGGAAAGGGAGCCCTTGGGGCCTGCTACCTTTACCACGCCGTTTGCGATTTCCACCTTCACGCCTTCCGGAATTTTCAAATCAATTCACTTTTCTAGTAAACGTAACACAACAGCCGGCCGCCCACGCCCTTCTCCTTGGCTTCCTTGTGCGTCATTATGCCTTGCGGCGTCGTGGCGACGAGGAGTCCCGCGTCGCGCGAGGGCAGGTAGCGTTCCTCGAACTTCTTCCAGTCCTCCTTCTTCACGGGGTAACGCGGTTTTATGACTCCGCAGCTCATTATCTTGCCCGCGAGCTTGAGGTTGATTACCCCGCTCTTGCCGTCGTCTTCGACCTCGAATTCTCCCACGTAACCCTCACGCTGGAGGAGGAGCAGAACTTCCTTTATGACCTTGGAGGCGGGCCTGATGCGCGCCTGCGGGCGGCCCTTGGTTTCCGCGACCTTGATTGAGTTTATTGCGTTTGCGAGCGTGTCCATTTCAAATCATCAACCGTACTTCTTGAAGCCCATTTCGCCGGCGTTCTCGCGGAAGCACTTCCTGCACACGTAGAGCCCGTACGCGCGTATCAAGCCCTTGCTGGCGCCGCACATGCGGCACATGCGTTTCATGCGCTTCTTGAACCGTGTCTCGAATTTCTGCGTCATTCGCCAACCTTCACCTTGAACTCGCGTTCCATGAACGCGCGTGCTTCGGGTGCGCTCACGCGCTGCTTGCGGGGCAGGCGGCGCGGCGCAATCCTGCGTTTTGCTATGTTCGAACCCGGCTTGCGGAGCGAAACGCACACGTCGAAGCCGATCATTCCCAGTTTGGGGTCGTACTTGGCCCCGGGAAAATCAATGTATTCTTTCACGCCGAACGACAGGTTCCCGAAGTTGTCGAAGCTCCTTGCGGACAACTCGCGGTCGCGCGTCTCGAGCGCCTTGTCGAGGAACGTGCGGGCGGAGACGCCGCGGAGCGTGACTTTCGCGCCGATTTCGTCGCCCTTGCGTAGCTTGAACGCGGGGTCCCTGCGGCGCGCCTTCGTGGTCACGGGTTTACCGCCCGTGAGGCGTTCTAGGAGGGTGCGCGCGTTCTCTATGGGCTGCCCCGAGGCGCCCGCGCCGATGTTCACCGTGACTTTTTCGAGTCGCGGTTCGCTCATTACCGTCATTTCGTCTTACCCTTGTCGAATTCGTCGTCCACCACGAACAAGTATTTTGAAAGCGTGATTATCTCGCCCTTGGGCGTCTTGATGCGCGCGTCCGAGTCCTTGCTTCCCGCGCGCTCGATTACTTCGACGAGTTCCCCGAATTCGCCGGCGTGCCTTCCGCGGTAGACAAAGCATTTGGCTCCTTTTTCGAATTTCACGAAGCCCTCGAGTTTCTGTTCGGGCACCTTGAATTTTATGGTGTCCCCGGGCTTGAAGCGGTCCTCTTCCTTTTCGACGAGCTGGTTGCGTCCGTCGTGTAAACTGATTTGGACTTTCCCGCCGCGCACCATGCGTTTGTCCAGGACTTTCGCGTACTTCACGTTCGCCTGTTTCTCGCTTATCTCGGTTATTTCGAGGCGGCGTCCGCGGCTGAGTATGCGGTAGTATTTGTTTTGGCAGGGGATGGAGATGACGTCCATCAATCCCACGCCGTAATCGCCTTCCTTTATCTTGCGTCCGTCCACGAGGACGAGTCCTTCGTTCAAGGCGCGTTTGACTTCGCGCGCGTTGGCGGCGAGTTGGAGTTTCTCGCGCAACAGGATTACGAGGGGCATGCATTCGAGTTGCTTGTGCGCGCCGGGCACGGTTTTGGGCGCCCACTTCGGGGTCTTGCGTCCCACACCCCAAGCGTAGGGGGAGGCGAGGCGCTTCATGTGCCGAGTGTTACCGTGTCCAGCCATTTCAATATCACTTTTGCGCGGCCGCGAGCATCTCGGCTGCGGCCTTCTCTTCTTTCGCGTCCTTCTTCTCCGCGGGGCGCTTCTCCTGCGTCGTCTGCTTGCCGCGCGATACGAGCGAGATTAGGATGAGGTTCGACGCGTTCATCGCGGCGGGAATCTCCTTGCCTCCCTGTTTCTTGAGTACTACCCCCTCGATGAATACGCAGGCGTGCTTGAGGTCCACCCGGGTGACTGCGCCCTGGCGGTTCTTGTACTTGCCGCGCACGACCTTCACGCGGTCGCCCTTGCGTAAGCGTTTTGCGCGCGTCTTCTCCTTGGCGCGTAATTCCTTCGAGAGGTGGCAGTGCACTTGTTTCGCGCGCTCGTGGAGCGGCGCGTTGTAGAGCGCTTTCCTCTGTTTGCGCGGTTGTTTCGTTACGCGCGTGTTGAATTTCATTTGAGCTTAAACCACCGCGCTCGCAATCGCAACCACTTTCGGGAAGCGTTCGCTTACTTCGCGCGCCACGCAACCCTTGATTTCGGTTGCCTTCGGGAGCTTCTTGTCATCCACGAGGACGCATGCGTTGTCCTCGAAGCACACGCGCGCCAGGCCGCGCCTATAGGGCTGCCTCTGGCGTATGATGAGGGCGGTTTCCTTTTTCTTTATCATGTCGGGTTTGCCTTTCTTGACTGCAACCGTCACGACGTCGCCGATTCCCGCGCTCGGGTAGCGGGTGTGGCGCGCCTTGCTGCGCTTCACGCCGATTACCTCGACTATCTTGGCGCCGCTGTTGTCGTCGCACCACAGGCGGGTGCCTATGGTTATGGGCTTCGTTACGCGCGCGCTCAATCCTATCATTTGGTTTCACTCTTTTTTTGCGGGAGCACGACGTGGCTCTTCGTTTTGCTTATCTTCCTGCATTCCATTACCGTGATTCTGTCGCCGACCTTGACTTCCATGCAGGGCGGCACGTGTACCGAGAGCTTCCCGCGGCGCTTTTCGAGGCGCTCGTACTTTGGGACGCGCTGGTAGTAGTCGCGGCGGATTACCGCGGTCTTCTTGGGTTTGGTGCTGACGACCACGCCTTCCAGTATGGCGCCCCTCGTCTTGAGGGAGCCGTGGACCGGGCAGTTTTCGTCTTCGCACTTCACTTTTTCTTCACCTTTTTGAAAGCGTCTTCGGGGCGCCGCAACAGTGCTGCGCCGTTGAACAGGATTCCGTCAAAATCGAAGACGCAGCAGTTCTTTGGTATGAGTTTGCCCCCGCGCGGGGTCTCGACCAGGAACGCGTTCTTTGACTCGTCCAAAACCACGCCGCTCAACCCGCGCAAGTCTTTGCAACTGCTCTTCGCGACGCGCACGCGTTTTCCGACGAATTCGGTTGCGTGTGCGTCCGGTTGCTTTCGACGCGCCTCGGGCGGCGCTGTATTATTCTTTTCCATAAACTCCTTTTTAAAACCGCGTTCATGCGACTGTTATCGCGTCGCGCGGGTAACCCGTCTTCACCAGGTGCTCTACGACCTGTCGTTTGTGGTCTCCCTGGAGAATCATGAACCCGTCCTTGCTGCTTCCGCCGCAGGCGAGTGCGTGTTTGAGGTCCTTCGCGACCTTCTTGAGTTCGTCCGCCTCGAGTCCCTCGAGGATGGTGACGAGCTTGTTGTAACGCTTCTTCGTAGTGTAAACCTTGATGTGTTTGCTGGTTTCCTTCTCGATTGTTTGGCAGGCGCAAATCTCTTTTGGCAAGCCGCATTTGTTGCAGATTTCAGACATGTAAATTTTATTCCTTTCCGCTTTGCTTTGGTTTCTTCTGGTTTAAATCCGTGTTTATGCGTGCGCGCGCCTTCTTGAGTTCCTGCATGCGTCCCACGTTGTTGGGTTTGCCCATGGAGTTGAGCGCGGATATTTCCGCGCGGAGTTCGGCTTCTACCTCGGCGAGTTTCTTCTCGAGCCCCTCGGTGTCGAGCGCGTGTATGTCGCGTTTGCGGATGAATGCCATTATGGAATTACCTCTTCCTTTGCCTCTGCTTCGGGAGCGGACGCTTCAACCGCTGCCGGCGTTGCCTGTGCAACGGGTTCGGCTGCGCGCCTCTTGATCTTGATTTTGTCCGGGAACACGGTTTCGGGTGCGACTATCTTGACGGTCACGCCGATGCAACCCGCCTTGAGGTGGGCGACGTAGCGTCCGACGCGCACGAGGTTCATGGGTTCCCCGCTCTTCTTGAGGTAGCCTTTGCGGACGCTCACGGTTTTCGCCTTGCCGCCCTTGCCCACGATTTTGCCTGCGACGCGGATTTCCGCGCCGATTGCACCGGCGTCCATGATTTCGTTGAGTGCGATGCGCACGATTGGCTTGACGCGCGGGCGCAACTCGATTTGCTTGCCGATGCGTTCGGCAACGAGCTTGGCGTCCAAGTCCGCCTGCATGACTTCGATTATCTCAATCTGGGGGTTCTCTATCCTGAAGCGCGCCTGTAAGTCGTCGCACAAATCCTTGATTGCCTTGCCGCGCTTGCCTACCACCATGCCGGGTTTGCGCACGCAGATGCTGATGCGGGTGGCTATGGGGGTGCGTTGGATGTTGATGGTGGACACGCCCGCGCGTTCGAGTTCCCTGAACAGGAACGACTTGACTTCCAAGTCGTCGAGCGCCTTGATTATGAATTTCTTTTCAACAGCCAATTTACTTCTTCTCCGAGACCACTATCTCCATTCGCGATGTTATGTAGTTAGCCCAAACCGCGCGCCTGCCGTAGCCAAGCGTCACGCTCCCGACCCAGAAGCGGCGGTAGCGCGGGAACTCGTTCTGCTTGAATGCGCGCGCGCTCTTCACCATGAGCTTGGATTCGTCCATGCCCTTGCCGGTGGCGTTTGCGACCGCGTTCTCGAGGAGCTTGCGCACGAGGCGGCACTCCTTCATGGGGTAGCGCCCCTTCCTCCCGCCCAGTTCGGAGCGGTGGCCGCAGCCCGTGTTGTGCTTGGTGTAGCGTATCGCGTGTTTGAGCGCGATTGCCTCGTCGAGCACGATGCGCGCCTTGGCAACATCCTTGTTCTTTATCGCGCGCGCTATGTTCACGAGGTCCTTGTAGCTCGCGTCCCAGTCGTGTCCCTGGGCGCACGCGTCTTTTTCGCCTACCTTTGCCGAGTACTTGTACATTTCATCCTCACTTCAGGTCCACGGACTTGCTGCCGCGGGTGGCGCCTATGCCTGGTCCCGAGTGCCGCACGAGCTTGCAGGTGTGCGAGTATTCGCCGAGCCTGCGCCCGATCATCTCTTGTTTTATCGTGAACTTTACCCAGTCCTTGCCGTTGTAAACTTCCGCGTTCAACCCCACCATCTCGGGGAGGACTACCATTTCGCGCACGTGGGTGCGGAACGGTTTCTTGCGGTCGTGTTTCTTTAGCTTCGCCAGTATCGCCTTGAACGAGTGCCCCATGCGCTTGAGGCTGCGGCGCTCGCGCGAGGAAACGAGTTTCGTGAACTCGTCCAAGCTAAGCGCCTGCAACTCCTCGAGGCTTTTTCCCTTGTAACCGAACTGGCGCACCATTATTATTCACCGACCCTCTCGCGCCGCTTCCTGCGGCCCGTCTGCCTCGCGGCGATGTGTCCTACCTTCCTGCCCGGCGGGGTGTCCCTGCCGACGGTGCTGGGCTTGCCCATGCTCTTGCCGCCGTGCGGGTGTTCGTTAGCGTTCATCGCGGTGCCGCGCACGATCGGGTAATACTTGTTCCGCGCTTCCATTGCCTTGCGCTTGCTGCCCGCCTTCTTGAACGGCTTCTCGAGGCGTCCGCCGCCCGCAGCCACGCCTACCGTGGCGAGGCATTCGGGTGACAACTCGAGCACGCGCTTGGAAGAAGTGCCGAGCTTTACCTTGACGAGTCCCGTGTCCTCGTCGTGCAGGATTATGATTCCCGTAGTCCCGGTGGCGCGCATCGCCTTGCCGCCGTCGCGCGGGTGGAGTTCGAGGTTGAATATCGAGGTGCCGTCGGGCAGCGACTCCAGGCTCGAGACGCAGCCGGTGCGCGCGCCCGCCTTGTAGCCGACTTCGACTTCGTCCCCGAGCGCGAGCCCTTCGGCCGCGAGCAGGTGCACCATGCGTCCGTCCTCGAAACGCAACAGCGCGAGGGGCGTTGAGTGCGCGGGGTCGAGGATGAACTCGTCCACCTGTGCGCGGAGCTTATCGCCGAGCGGCGGGTACTCCACTTTCGCTACGAAGCGGTGCCCGGGCGTCCGGAAGGCGGGGCTACCTTTCCCGCGCCTCTGGTTGATAAGCATTCGGCCCATTTTCAGATTACCTTCAGTTTAGCCGCTAAGTCGGCCGCGGCTCCGGCGCGCTTGAACTTCACGAACGCCTTCTTCGCGTTCTTCGGCGAAATCATTATCGTGACCTTCTCGACCTTCTCCTTGTAGTCCTCTTCGACCTCGCGCTTCACCGCGGGTTTGGTTGCCTCGCGGATGACCAGGAAGGTCATGCGGTTCTCGCGCTCGATGCCCGAGACCGCTTTTTCCGTTGCAACAGGGCTTATGATGAATTTCATGTGAATATCACGCGCAATACAATTCCTGCTTCTCGAGCTCGCGCAACGCGCCCGCGGTCCACACCGTGAGGCGCCCGGCGTCCCCGCCAGGTGCGAGCAATTCGGCAGTCAACTCTTTCACGTTAACGCAATCCACACCCGGAATGTTCCGCGTGGCTTTTGAAATGCCGTCGTCCTTGGCGTACACGATGAGCGCGCTCGACGGCTGCCGGTAGCCGCCCTTGCGCAGGCGTGCGCGCCCGCTCCTGAGCCGGCGTCCGAGGCGCGCGCGTTCGAGGTCCTTCTCGAGCCCGAGCTTGTCGAGCACGTCCGCGGCGTCCGAGACGCGCTTGACGGATTCGAAGCCCTCTTCTATTACCAACGGCAGTTCACCAACGAACAGGTGTCCGCGCGCCTTCACCAGCGCGGGGTCGAGCGTTGCCGCTATCGCGCTGCGGATTGCCTTGCACTTCTCCTTGTAGTTGATTCTCTCGATTATGCACGTCCACGGCTTGGGCGGGTGCGCCCTCATGCCCTTGCGGGCTTGGGGAACCATGAGCACGCGTCCGAGGCGTCCGCCCGCGATTTTCTCGCGCGGCAAACGCGCCGAGCCGGCGTTGTTGCCCGAGCGCATCAAGTGCCTGCGTCCGTAAAACTTTGCAGTGGTATAATCCAATCCCGCACCCGGGTTGTTTCCCTTGGGCTGGAGGAGTTGCGAGCGTTCGGCGTGGAACGCGCGGCGAATCAAGTCCGGACGGTATTCCTCCGAGAACTGGCGGGGGAGCACTGCCTCGTTGAGTGCCTTGCCGTTCAAACCCTTGACGCCGGCCTTCATTCAACTACACCTTGCCTTATCTCGGGTTTCTTCGCGGGGTCCGCGGTCTTCCTCAACAGCATGAAGCGCTTCGCGGGACCGGGGATGCTCCCGTCCAACAACAGGTAATCGCCCTTGATGGGGCCGTAGCAGTGGAAAGCGTAATCGAGTTTCGAACCCGTGGACAGGATGCGCTTGTTCTTGTCCGTCCTGCGGTGGAAACCCATTTGTCCCGCGCGCGGGACGGTGTACATGACTTTCGCCTGGCGTTCGGGACCGATGGTGCCGCCGTGCCTTCGCTTCTGGGTTGCCTTGTGGAACTGGAGCGCGACGCCGAAACGTTTCACAACGCCTTGCCAGCCCTTGCCCTTGGTGACGCCCACGGCATCAACGGTTTCGCCTACGGTGAGCGCCTCGCCGAACGCGATTTCCTTTCCGAGAATCGTCTTGGCGTACTCGAACTGCTCTTCAGGCGTTCCGCCCAAACCCAGCTCCACGAGTTCCGGCGTCTTCTTCCCGGTTCCCGTCTTGAACGGCTGGGTGTAAACCTTCACGCGGTACTCGGTGCAACCCGCCAAGTCCTCGGGCTTGCTCACCGACTTCTTCGCGAGGCGCACGAACTTCTTGAGTTCCTTGGGCGCCTCATTCAAGGTGACGCACTCGCCCACCGGCTTCAAACCCAGCGGCGTCGAGCGGTAACCCGTCAAAGCGTAAACGAAAACCGGAGGCACTTCCACCGCGGTCACGGCGCGCGCGATTTCCTGCCCCTTCGTGGGCGACTCGCGGTCGTCGATAATTGTTATGGTGCGCATGCCCGCCTTGTAGCACGGAAAACCCGAAAGCTTCGAAGTCGATTTCCAGCAGCGGATGCGCGGGACAATGCGCGAGGCGCGCCTCCGGTGCCAATAAGCACGAGAACCGCGTTTAGGACCTGTTCGACCGACCATACCTAATCAGTACTCACTTTCTTCGCCGTGGGCGGCGTCTCCTTGAACAGAACCTTTGCTCCGCAGTACAGGCAACGCACGAAGTCCAACTCGTCAGTCTTGAACTTCTTCCCACACTTCGGACAAACGTACATTTTTTCACAGCCTATTCTAATATGCAAAAAACCTGCTGCCGCGCAACAGGAAAAAATACTTGGAAAAAGAATATTAATAAACCTTTCCCGACAGCCCCTTAGCCATTAACGGCGGAAGGAAAACGCTCGGTTTCCAAAACGCGGGCTTCACGCGCCCCCGTTTTCGTACTCGCTTTGGATTTTGCCCACGAGTTCGACCGCACGCGTTTTCGCCGCGAGGGCGCGCGCCCCCAAAACATCCACGCGTTTCACGAAACCCTTGAATTCTTTTTCGTCTACGCGGGGCTTGCGTTTCGTCTGCTGGGCGAGTTGGAATTCCTCTTGGTAACCCGCCTGTTCGACCGCGAGTTCTTCGTAGTCGAGCGCGAGCGCCTCGACTTCGAGGCTCAACAAAAATAATTTGCGGTTGTGCGCGTCGGCGTGGTACTGGTTCACCGCAGCGTACTGGGTGAAATCCTGCATGTTCTTGAGGAGCGTTTCAAGGCGCTTGAGGCGCACCGGGAGGTAACCGCGTTTCGCGAACTCTCCCTCGTACTTTTCCAAGTCAGTCATTGCAGGCACCGTTTAATTCCGCGTCCACGAAATCGTGGTGTCCGCTCTCCGCGTGCACCAACGCCGCATAGAGCTTCTTCAACGCTGCGTTCGAGGCGCGTTGCGCGAAACCCTTGTATAACTCGACGGCGTGCGCCTCGAGTTCGCGCGTGCGCGCGAGGTCCGCTTCGAGCGAGCCCTTGGGTTCTTCGCCCACTAAGGCGGGCACCTCAACCCCGAGGAATTTGGCTGCGACGTCCGCGTGCTCGTTCTCCACGCGTGCGAACTGCTTGTACAAGCGTTCAATGCGTGAGTACTTCTTGTTCGCCTTCGCGACTTTCAAGTAATACGCGGTTGCGTTCACCTCAAGGGCGAGCGTTTCGTTCAAATTCGTTTTGTCCTGTTCGTTCAACTCACAGCCCCACAACGGCGCGTACTCGCGGGCGTTCGCGATGAACGCCTTGGGCGCCCCGCAGAACGGGCAGTCGTCGGGCGCGCTCCCGCCGAAGTACGGTTCCCCGCAAATCTTGCAAACGAATAATTCAGCCATAAGCGTATTCAATCCCCCACTCTGTGTTTCATTACCCGTCCCACGCATAAATAAGTTGCGGTGGAATTTTTTCACGCGCCGAACAAGCCGAGGATGAAGATGATTATTTCGTCGAGGAAGGATTTCGGTTCGTCATTTACTACGGCAGGTTCAAGGGTTGGGGTTGCCAACGCTTCGCCCGGCTGGAAGCCGTCGCCGGTGCACCCGCTCTCGGGACAGCAATCCTGCGGACAGTTGCCGTGCGATTCAGCGGGCTGCTCGCAGTAAGTGTTCCCGCAAACCCCGTCCATCGCGCCGTCGTCCTTTACTGGTTCGGTCGTCTTGTTTTCATCGTTTCCCATTATGTTGTCCATTGATTCCGCGAACGGCGGGGGCTGGATTATGTTTCCCCCGCATTCAACGTCCGCGTCCGGCAGGCTCTGCCCTTCCCCGTAGAACTCGCGCGGCCCGGTGCCCGCGAGCACGAGTTCGCCGTTGAAATCCATTTTCGTGACCCAAGTGTTCGCTTCGTGAGTCCACAGCGGTTCGTTGGAACCGCGTGAGAACAAGTGGATTTTCTTGGACGCGCCCGCAGTGGCGAGGAGGCTCCCGTCGTAATTCAGCGCGACGTCCGCAAGCGACGAGAACGCGCCGCCTTCCGAGAACTTCCACAGCGGTTCGTTGTCCCCGCTCGAGAACAGGTAAACGTTGCCCGCCGTGGTTCCCGCCGCCACGTATTTCCCGTCGCCGGATAGGGAGACGGCGCGCGCCGTGGAGTCGGTTGAACTGGAGAAACGCCACAATTCTTCGCCGTTCGAGTCGAAAAGGAAGAGCACGGGGTAACCCTGCATGTGGTCCGCGGAGTAAGCGATCAGCGAGCCGTCGTCGGACACCGAGGACTTGTGCACTGGCGAGTCCTCGGCAAGTGGCGCACTCCTGAACGCGAGCCCGCTCTTCGTGAAGAAGTAAGCGCGTCGGTCCGGGCACCCCGTGGAACTGGAAATGAATTCGCCGTCCGGCGTCACGTCCGGCTGGTAGAAGTCGCCGGTCACGTCGTAACCCGGCACTTCCGGCTTGTACTCGAATAACGCGTTGCCGTCGCCGTCGAACACGAACAGCTTGTCGCCGGTGTCGCCGCCGCCTTGCGCCATTCCCGCGGCTATTACCTTCCCGTCGTCGGACAGGTCTATGCCGACTGCGCCGGTTTGGATGTTCGCGGACCAAATGGGTTCGTTCGAATCCCTATTGAAGTAGTAGAGGCGTCCGTGCATCGTCGCCGCGATGAACCCGCCGTCCGCGGTAATCGCGACGCCATCCATCTGCCCTTGCACCACCGCCGGCAGCTCGCATTCGGTGCAGAAGCGCCACAACAATTCGCCGTCGCGCGAGAACAAGAGCACGCTCGTGGTGGTCACCGCGGCGGCGTATTCCCCGTCCCTCGAGAGCGCCACGCCTTCCACCCACTCCCGGCCCAATGCGTGTTCCCAAAGCACGCCCCCGCCCTCGTCGAGGAGTATTATCTCGTTGTTGTCGAGTTTCTCAGAGAACAACAGAGGTCCTTGGTCCGCCGTGTCGATCAGTGATGTCCTCGCCTTTCCCGCGCCGTTGCTCGCCTCATAGTAATAGAACAGCTGTTCGCCGGACTCCGGGACGAAATTATAAGTGTACGAAACGCCCTCGGCGTAATCTCCCCCGCCTTTTTGCATGGCGTGCCACTCGCCGTTCAGATTGATGCGCACGTACTCGGGCGCGCGCCCGTCCCCGTCCTCGTAAGTCACGAAGTAAGTAAAGTTGGTGCAGGGCACTCCCCACGCGGGATAGACGTCCCCGTCGTAAAGCAGGGGCGCATCCGCCTTCTCGGCAACAGTCAACGGCGGAATCGCGTCCAGGTAACCTTTGTTTTCGGCGAGCGCGGGTAGTGCGAGCAAAGCGAAGAACAGCAGGGCGAACGCGTGGCGTTTCATTCCAATAATCGCAATTCGCGCGCCGTATTTATTGGTTTTGAACGCCCGAAGCGCGTCCCTAGTTGGTGCCAGCTTTCGCCTGCACGAGGGGCTCCAACTTGATTTCATCGATTACCGTTCCCGCCGGGCGCTCGGCGATGAACAATATTGTTTTTGCGACTTCTTCCGCTGGCAGGTAATCCTCGCGGCGCTTCTCGCGAATCAGCGTGTTAACCCCGCCCGGGCTGACTATTGACGCCTTGATTCCCCTTGCCGCGCAATCGCTTCTAATGGATTTCAACAACCCTCGAACCGCGTGCTTGGTCGCCGAATAAGCGGGCCTACTGGGCACTGGCCCGTGGCCTGCAGTCGATGCGACCGCGACGATGGTGCTTCCTTCCTGCATCCCGTTAATGAACGCTTTGATTGAATAGTAAACGCCGTTGTAGTTTACTGCGTTTTGCTTTTCAAAGTCTTCGGGGTTCAATTCAGCGAGTGGCGCCGTCAAAGCAATGCCTGCGTTCGCGACGAGCAAGTCCACGCCCCCGCCCACTTTTTCCGCGGCTTTTTGAACGCTGTCAAAAGAGGTGACATTACACTCTACGAATTCGAAATTCTTGTGATTCCATTTCGGTGCGGTTCTCGACAGCCCGTAAACCATCCAGCCGTTTTCGCACAACAGCTTGGCAGTCGCCAAACCGATTCCGCTGCTCGCCCCGGTTATCGCTGCTTTCCTTGTTTTCATTTCGAGAGCCTCCGATGGGATTTGAACCCACGGCTTCGTGCTTACCATGCACGCACTCTACCATGCTGAGTTACGGAGGCACCTTCGCCGTTAAAGCGAAACCCAAATGTTTATTATACTAGCCGCGGCACAATTCTTAAATCATTGCGCTATTCTGCATTTTCGGTTTGGACCGTGAAATGCTTGGCGGGTGGAGTTGAAAAATTAATGGCTTCGAAGTTTCCAGTCGCGGAGAAACACTTCCTCAGGAAAGTCGTATGCATGAAGTGCAAGACTTTAAACCCGAAGGGCGCGATTCGCTGCAGGAAATGCGATTACCCGCACTTGCGGCCGAAACGCGCGAGGAAGAAGGAAGGCAAGTAGGACTGCAGGGGTGGCCGAGCCTGGTCAAAGGCGCAGGACTTAAGGAAACTCTTTCCTTTCCGAAAGATTTTCTTTAGGCGGAAGGGGTTTTGTGAAATCCTGTCTCTCAGGAGTTCGGGGGTTCAAATCCCTCCCCCTGCACTCAAACAAAACGGTGGATAATGTGGGCATTCAAACGGAATACAATCCCGACTTGGCGTTGAGAAACATCGCGGAGTTTGAGAAGGGTGTCCGGAAAAAGGAGGAATGCCTGCCCAAGCGCATCAAAGCCGGGGAAATTCACGATTTCCTGAAGAAAGGCCAGCGCAATTATTGGCTTGAAGGTGAAATCCCCCTCTTGGAAACAAAGGGAAACGCGCAGCTTTCCGCGCCTTTGGCTAGCATAATAATCCTTGAAGCCACGCACTTGATTATTGACGATGTGCTTTGGACAAAAGGCAGGTATAAGGTCGTTGAAGTGTTTGATGGTGACAAGAAAATCCATTTTAACGGCTTCGCTAAAATTAACTAGCCTGTTTTAATGTAGTTTGAACATCTTAGTTGGCGTTATCAAGAAAGGTTGGTTGGAAATGAGTTTGCTTCCGGATGGTTGGATGGGCGTTTCGCTGGTCGCGTTAGCGTTCGCCCTCGTGAGCTTTTATGTGAACCGCACGTTCGGCAACCGCGCCCGCGTCAAGGAAATCCAGAAGCAGGTGAACGACTTCAACGCGGAAATCAAGAAGGCGACGGAGTCCGGGGACGCCAAGAAAGTCGAGCGCCTCAACGAACGCGAGAAGGAACTCAGCGGTTTGATGATGGAGATGATGAAGCTCTCCTTCAAGCCCCTCATAGTAATCCTCCCGCTCTTCTGGATCGCCTACTCGTTCCTCCTCCCCGTGTTATTTCCCGCCTCGTTCATCGTCTACCTGCCGTTCAACGTGCCCTCGAGCGTCGCCTTCTGGGCGCCGTGGAAGGATTACCTCGGCTACCGCGGCGTGTTCATCTACACGCTCTTCCTCGCGAGCCTCTCGCTCGAATTCGTGTTCACGAACATTTTGAAGAAGGACAAGTTCTGAAAAAAGGAGTTGAAGCAAAAACATGGTTGAACCCGGAAAAAGATGCATGCGCGCGCGCAAGCGCAGGAGCCCCGCTGGAAACCAGGTGCACAAGTACAAGCGCGGCAAGCCCGCGCGCAAGACGTGCGCGTTGTGCAGCCGCGTCCTCCACGGCGTGCCGAACCGGCGTCCCGCCGAACTCAAGAAGCTCGCGAGGAGCTCTCGCGCCCCCACGCGCCCGTTCGCGGGCGTGCTGTGCGGCGCGTGCGTTGCAGTCATCTACAAGGAGAAGGCGCGCCTCAAGAACGGTTTCCTCGCGCGCGAGGAAGTGCCGCTCGACCGCCTGAAGTTCCTGGAGCAGCTGAAGAAATGAGGATAGCCCTTTCGGGAATGTCGGGGTCAGGGAAAACCACGGCAGTCACCCGGGTTGCCGAGGCGCTCGGACTTGCCTGCGTAAACTACACGTTCCGGGAAATGGCGCGCGAACGCGGAATCTCGTTCGACGAACTCCGGCAGAAAGCCGAGCGCGACTTTCCGAACGTTGACCTGGATTTGGACTCGCGGCAAATCGAGTTAGTCCTCGCGGAGAAGGACTGCATCGTGGGCTCGCGGCTCGCCGCGTGGCTGGATACCCCGGGCGTGCTCAAGCGCCTCGACCTCGCCAAGGACGCGTTCGCTTTCGATTGCAAGTTCTGGCTGGATGCCCCGTTGGAAGTGCGCGCCGAACGCATCGCGGAACGCGAGGGGCGCGCATTCAAGGAAGTGCTCGCGGAGACGCGCGAGCGCGACGCGCTGGATTCCGCGCGTTACGCCCGCATTTACGGTGTTGACTTGAGGAAGCCGCGCGTGGACGCGCGCATCGACGCGGCAGCGCTGGACGCGGCGGGCGTCGCAAGGGAAATAGTGAGGTTGGCAAGGAAATGAATTACCCGTCGCTCGACGAACTCGTGCTCGTAACCGTCAAGAAACTGCTTCCGTACGGCGCCCTCGTGGTGCTCGACGAGTACGATAGCGCCGAGGCGTTCATCCACATCTCGCAAGTGTCGCGCGGCTGGACGAAGAACGTTTCAGAGTACCTGCGCCCCGGGCAGAAGACCGTGGTGCGCGTAATCCGCTTGGACCCGGACAAGCGCCAGATCGACGCGAGCCTCAAGAGCGTGAGTGAGAGCGAGAAGCGCGCCAAGCTCGAGGCCTTCCAGTCGGGGAAGCGCGCCCTCAAGCTCCTCGAGCGCGCGGCCATCCTCGCGAAAGGCAAGGCGGAGGACGCGCTCAAGGAGGCGGGCGAACCGCTCGTCGAGGAGTACGGGGACTTGTATTCCGCGTTCGAGGCGCTCTCGCAGGGCGCACTACCCAAGGCGAAGATTCCCAAGAAGTGGCTGGACGCGCTCACCCAGGTCGCGAAGAACGAGATAAAACACAAGAACGTCGAAGTCGCGGCGGTGCTCCGCCTAAAGTTTTACGGTGGTGCGGGGTTGAACGAGCTCAAGGCGGCAATCGCGGGGCTCGAGGCGAAGACGGGTTTGAAGGCGCACTATGTTTCCGCCGGGGCTTACTCGATCAAGTCGGTTGCCGCTGAGTACAAGGCGGCTGAGAAGGCGCTCGACGACGCGAACGCGTTCCTGGAGAAGGCGCTCGCTGGGAATGCCAACGCGGAGTACGCGCTCGAACGGTGAACTTTTTGAAACTGAAAAAATGCAGGGCGTGCGGCGTGTACACGCTCGCCGAGTCGCATTGCGGTTCCGAGTCCGCGCAGCCGCACCCGGCGAAGTATTCGCCTGCGGACAAGTACGCTTCCTATAGGAGAAAACAAAAGTACGGTGGTTGAATTGAAGGCTTTGATTGAATCGAAGAACGAAGTCAAGTTCGAGTTCCCGAACCTGGATTTGGGGCTTGCTAACCTGGTCGCCCAGGAGCTTTTGGAGGACAAGAGCGTGGAGTACGCCGCCGCCTCGTATTCGCACCCGCTCGAGAGGCGCGTGATAATCCACGTTAAGGCGCCGAACGCCCGCAAGGCGCTCGAGAAGGCGGTGAAGCAGACCGCGCTCAAGCTCGCGGAAGTGGAGAAGGCACTCAAGTGAACCGTTTCCTGAAGGGAATGCGCGCGTACGCGTCAAGCCACCGCTACTCGCTGGCTTTGGGCGCGTTGCTGGCGCTCGACATAGTTGTTTACTCGCGTTACCCGCATGCCTTCCTCGGAGTCCTCGGGTTCTTCCTGATAATCGCCTACCTGGGTTTGGATTTCGTGAAGCCCACGGGGCGCGGCAAGCCCGTCTCTACAAAAAACGCCTTGAAGGAGCTCGCCCTTGCGTTGGGCGCGGCTGGCGCCGCCTGGCTAATCGCCTGCGTGCTGTTAAACACGAGTGCGCCCCTCAACGTGGTGACCTCGTGCAGCATGCTCCCGAACCTCGAGCGCGGCGACCTCATCATACTCCAAGGGGGATCTTACTCCGTTCGTGAAACGGGCATCGACGCGGACCTCTCGCAGGCGGCTTACGAAAAGCACTCTTACGGAGTCACGGACGGCGCGTCGTCTTTCGTCGTGACGCTCCAGAACGTGACCGTGGACGGCGTGGACCCGTTCGTTTACCCGCTCGAAGCGTGCACGGTGAACTACCGCGATGGAACGGAGGCGCGCGTGCCCTGTTCCCCTTCGGTCACGCTCGCGGGCGAATCCTATTCCTCGGCGGGGAACGACATAATCATCTTCGACCCGGTGCCGCGCAGTTACGGTGCAATAATCCACCGCGCCCTGCTCAGGATTAACGCGCGCGACGGCGTCTACTACCTCACCAAGGGCGACAACAACCAGTTCGCGGACCAGCGCACCGTCATGCAACTCGTGCCCGAAGGCGACGTCAAGGGGCGCGTCCTTTTCCGCGTCCCCCTCCTGGGCTATCTCAAGCTCTTCTTCTTCTGGCAGTTCGAGGAGCCGCAGGGCTGCGATTACGTGCTCGCTTGAGCGAATGGTATATTAATCATCCGCGCCCAAAAAAGTTCAACTGGGGGAGGGATTAACGCAAATGGAACTCGTACTCGATGACGCCAAGGAATTCAAGCAGTGCATCGATGCCATAACCAACCTCATCGACGAAGGCGTTTTCGAGGTATCCAAGGACGGCTTGTGCCTCCGCAGCATGGACCCCTCGCAAATCGCGATGGTGGACTTCACGCTCCCCGCCGAGGCGTTCTCGAAGGCGAACGTCACCGAGAAGTCGAGCATCGGATTGAACCTCGCGGACCTCAACAAGATACTCTCGCGCGCCCGCGCCGGCGAGAAGCTCTCGCTCGGGCTCGACGAAAAGGAATCACGTTTGTTACTCAAGTTCTCGGGCGGGCAATCCAAGCGCTCGTTCAAGATGCCCCTCCTCGAGTCGGGCGCAGCGTTCCCGCGCGAACCCCGCATCACCTTCGACTCGAAAGTGAAGTTGAACGGCGGCGAATTCAAGGAAATGCTCAAGGACGCGGGCATGCTCTCGAGCCACGTCACCCTCCACGTGAAACCCACGGAATTCCTCGTGAAAGCGCACGGCGACTCCGGCGAACTGCTCATCGAACTCAAGAAGGACTCGAACGCGGTGGGCGAAATCGACTCGAAAACCGAGAGCATGGCGATGTTCCCGTTCGAGTACCTCGACGACTTGACGCGCGCCTGCCCGGACGACGGCGAAATCTGCATCGAGCTCAAGTCGGACTCCCCGGTGCGCATCTCCTATCCGGTGGGCAAAGCCAAGCTCGCCTATTATTTGGCGCCGCGCGTCGAGAACGCTTGAGCCGCGTTTTTGATGAACCTTTTTTTGAAAAAGGTTCGCTGTTATTACTTGGCGCCGCGCGTCGAGAACGCTTAGCGCGAGTCAAACTTTTTTGAGGGAAGCAATTTATTCCCCGCGCGCGCACGGTTTTACCATGAACGATGCAAGCCGGGAAGTATTCAAGCTCTACGCAACGGCACGTTCGTTGAAGTTCACTGAAATCGAGCGCGCGCTCGGCACGAAATCGAACAAGCTCGCCTATAACCTCAAACTCCTCCAAACCGAGGGAGTGCTCCGCAAACAAGGCGAACGCTATTGCCTCACCGCAAAAGGCGAGTCCCTGCTCCCGTTCATCAAGCAACTCGAACAACGCGAGGCAATCGTGGTTCCGGTTGTAGTCGTGCTCGTAACCCGTGGCAAGCGCGTGCTCTTGTTGAAGCGCGCCAAGCGCCCGTTCCGCGGTTACTGGTGTTTCGTAGGCGGCAAGATGCGCCTCGGCGAGAGCGTTGCCGAAAACGCGCTCCGCGAGGCGGCTGAGGAAACCGGGCTCCACGGCTTGAAGTACGTCGGGCTCAAGGCAATAGTCCACGAGCGCATAACCGAGCACAGGGAGTGCAAGCACGCTTTCCTCTTGTTGTTCACCCACGTCAAGTCGGAGCGAGGCGAACCCGTGTCTGGCGAGGAAGGCGAAGTCGTGTGGTTCCCCCTCGACGCGTTGCCCAAGAAGATGATTCCTTCGGACCGAGCCCTTTTCGAGCGCTTCCGTTCCGGACGCGCCAAGATACACGAGGCGGTGATCAGCGAGTCGAACGGACGCGTGGGCAAACTCAAACTATCGTGAACCCAACGGGCGTTCCGTCCGCGTCGTAAGCCGCAACGTCTTCAACGGTATAGGGGTAGCGCGCGATGAAGTGCCAGCGCCGCGTGCGCGAAAAAAAGTCCAAATCCTGACTGGACGGCTTGTTCGAGCGCGACGGGTGCGAGTGGAACGATGCCAGACCGAGGCTCGAGGCGGGAAGGAACCACGGCTGGAACGACGACGAGTAAGAATCGCCGTGCGCGAGCGGGGGTATGACGAGCGAGTCCAATGCGACTCCTTTGGAGTCGCGTGAGCCGTCGAAGAGCGCCACGAACTCGTTCGGGTGCGACTCGCGCGCGCCCTGGAGCGCGCTCTCGAGCGCGTTCCGCGTCACGCGTATCACAGGAGGCGTACCCCGCTTGCCCGCGACCAGCACCACAGCACTACGCCCGAGTCCGCGAACCACAACGCGGCGTGCACTGCGTCGAAACCCGTTGGACCGAAGTGGTAGTGCGCGAGGAGCGTGGCGAGCAGGCGCACGAGGTTGAACGCGAGTAAGAACGGGGTGTAGAACGCGAGCTCGCGCACGCGCGAGGCGGGGCGCTTGAGGGGCGCAGCCCACAATAGTGCGGCGAAAAGGAACACCATCACGAGCCCGGTGCAGTCGGGTATGATTTTGAACAAGCTCGTTTCACCTATTGCGAGCGACACGCCGTCCCACGCCACGGGGTAGCCGAGCGCCCGCAACGCATACGCTTCCACGCCCGCAACGGCTTCGCACGCGAAGTTCAACGGAACAAAATGCATCAACGCGTAGGGCACGAAGAAGAGCAGGGCGAAGAGCGCGAGGAAGCGGATTGAATTCACCAGGGCACCTTCTTCATCTTCAACGCGTGGGCGAGCCAGTTGAAGGAAACGTGCAACGCGTACGTGGCTGCGGTGACGAACGCCAAGCCCTCCCAACCGAGTGCACTCCACAAATTAGGGTAAACCAGTAGGGCGAGCGCGAGCGCGACGAAAATGAACAACAGCTTGTCCACCACGAGCGACGGGTGTCCGGGAGGCATGCCCCGCCTGCGTTTGATGAAGCTCCCGAGCGCGTCCCCGAAGAGCGCGCCCACGGACAAGAGGACGGCTAAGCCGACTTTCGCGGGCACATCCAAGCCGGGAAGGTAACTGTTGGCGGCAAACGCGGCGATTACCGCGCCGGCAGCCGAACCGCAAGCTATCCCCGAGACGAGCCCGTTAACTGTCTTGGAGTCCCCGAGCCAGCGCTTCCCGTCCCACGCCTTGGCTCCCGCGTCGAGCTTGGGGCCGCCCCCGAGGAGCACGGGCACTGCGTTCGCCACCCAGGCGGGGAGCACGAGCAACACGAGCTCCATCAAGTCGAGCATAAACAAAAAGACGGGAACGGCAATATAAAACCGCGTCGCCGGAGGCGCGTGCGCCACGTTTTTAAACCCGCACGCAGAACCAAAATGCGCGACCCGCAAGTACAACCCGAGGTGAACTAGAGTGACCGTGATAGGAGACAACCTGATTCAAAGCTGCCGCCAGTGCTATTCCCACGAGGGATACGCGGTGCCCCTCGAACCGCGCGACGGCAAGTGGGGTTGCCCCCGCTGCAAGAGCGCCTATCTTATTAAAGACGGAAACCTCCACAGGGTATAGGAAGCAAAAATGTTCTTCGACAAATTCAAGTTCGACAAAAACCAGGGCGACGACTTAAACCGGCTGTTCGACGAGGCAGCCAAACAGGGCGCCGTGCTTGCGACGCTGCACTTCGACGCCCACGGCAAGGACGAGGCGAGCGTTTCTAACGCGCTCGTGAGTTTCGTGGGCAACCTCTCGAAGGAAGAGGGAATGCTTTACTGCAAGGGCGAAGTCGACGCTCCAATCAAGGGTGAGGACGGCGTGTGGTCCTCGAACGCGGAAGTCCGCGTGCTCACCAAAGCGCTCCACATCCTGGTTTACGTGTGCTTCCGTTACGGCCCCATCGGCGTCGAGATAGAGAAGCCCTCCAAATTCGAGCTGGCAACCGGGGACGTGCAAGGCATACTCCTCGACGTCTCCAAGCTCGCGAACGACTACTCGAAATACATCTTCGAACAGGTGTTGAGCGAAGAGAAGAAGGGCGAGCTGTTGAAGATTATGGACGCGCGCGCCGAGGAAGGCCGCAAGATGCGCGAAGGCGCCGAGAAAACCAAGTAACTCAATTGTTGAGCCAGAAACCGCTGAGTATGCGCCACAACTCGCCCAGCGAGCCGCCCCAAACCATCCAGAACTGGAAAATGCTTATCACGGTCAAGGGAATCGCGAGTATGCGGAGGTTCTTGTATTTCTTCCACAACAGCACCGCCAACGCGAGGGCGGGGGAGATGAACGCCCAAGCGAACAGCGAGAGCACGTCCTTGTCGTTCAACAGGCTCTTCGCCTCGCGCTTCAAATCCGGGTCCAAATCGTATGCCACCTTGTGGTAGGTCGGCTCGGCGCGGGGCTCCACGTAGTCGAGGAGGGTGCGCGGGCTCGGGCGACGGATGACTAGGATGCGGGGGGCCTTCATATTCACTGAATTCAACGAACACCCGCGCCCCTTAAATATTTTCGCCTACCCAAACAATTCGAGTGGGGGAATGGGGTAGCCTGGTATCCTGCCAGCTTCGGGGCACTTCTTTCTTTTAAAAAAGAAGGATGCGCGCGGAAGGAAAACGCGTTTGGGCGAAAGAGTTGGCGACCCGTGTTCGAATCACGGTTCCCCCACTAAAAACAACCTCATTTAAAACGAAAAAGAAGCAACAAGTTACTGGTAAAAAATGGATGCCGAAGCACGCACTAAATTATTCGCCGCGATATTCTCGCTCGCCTTCATAGTTTCAGCTGGAACCGTCGGTTACCACTACATTGAAAACTGGAGTTGGGTGGACGCGCTGTATTTTTCCTCGGTGACCATCACCACCGTGGGTTTCGGGGACATCGTGCCCAAAACGGACGTGGGCAAGCTGTTCACGGTGGCATACGCGTTCATAGGTATAGGTGTCGCCCTTTACACCCTCGCCAGTTTCGGGGAGGCTTACGTGGAGACCCGCGTGGAAACCAAGGTAGTCAAGGATTTGACCGGCATGGGCGCGCGTTTCGATGCGCGCAGGGAAGAACACAAAGCACGCAGGAAGGAAAGCAAGGCGGCGCGTAAGGAACGCGATTGGAGTTACTGATTTGAAATGATGCGCACGCACTACGTGAAGGACGCGCCCGCCGGCGAGACCGTAACGCTGGCGGGTTGGGTGCACGAGCTCCGCGACCTCGGCAAGGTGAAGTTCCTCGTGCTCCGCGACAAGACCGGCACGATACAGCTCACGCTCAAGAACGCCTCGACACCTCCCGACGTGCTCGAAACCTACGGGAAACTCGTGAAGGAGACCGCCGTAGTGGCAACGGGGCGCGTGGAGCAATCCAAAATCGCGTCGTCGGGCGTTGAGATGTTCCCGTCGAGCCTCGAAGTCGTCGGCGCGGTGCACAAGAAGGTGCCCGTTGACGTGACTGGCGCGGTGCCCGCGGACTTGGATGTGCGCCTCGACAACCGCTTCATCGACTTGCGCCGCCCCGAGGTTGCCGCGGTGTTCCGCGTGCGCGCCGAGGCGCAGCGCGCGTTCCGCGAGGCCGCGTTGGCGTTGGGTTGTCAGGAAATCAACACGCCCACCGTGGTTGCGTCGAGCACCGAAGGCGGCTCGGACTTGTTCGAAGTCAAGTATTTTGAGGAAAAGGCGTTCCTCGCCCAGTCCCCGCAGTTGTACAAGCAGCTCGCGGTAATCGGGGGAATGGACAAGGTGTTCATGACCGTGCCCGTGTTCCGCGCCGAAAAACACAACACCACCCAGCACTTGAACGAAGTCACCCAGATGGATGTTGAAATCGGTTTCGCGGACGAAGAGGACGGACTCAACTGCCTCGAGACCGTCTTCCTTCACATCCTGGCGAGCGTGAAGAAGAACTGCGTCCCTGAACTGGCGTTGCTGGGCGCGGAAGTCAAGGATTACGAATCCATTCCCCGTTACACTTATTCGCAAGTCGTGGACGCACTCGCAAGCGCGGGCTTCCCGATGACGTGGGGCGAGGACTTCTCTAAGGAAGCGGAAGCCAAGATTCCCGAGGCGTTGGGAACGGACTTGTTCTTCGTTACGCGTTGGCCCACCAAGGTGCGTGCGTTCTACAGCATGCCCCTCGAAGAGAATCCGGAAGTATGCCGCGCCTACGATTTGGTGTACAAGGGAATGGAGATGTCGAGCGGCGCCCAACGCATCCACACCCCGGAACTCTTGATCGCGCAGTTGAAGGCGCGCGGTTTGAAGCCCGCGGATTTCGAGTCCTACATTGACGCTTTCCGTTACGGCGCGGTGCCGCACGCGGGTTGGAGCATCGGCGCCGAACGCCTCACGATGCAGTTGTGCGGGCTCAAGAATATACGCGAAGCCGCGTTGTTCCCGCGCGACCGCCACCGCCTCCGCCCGTAATGCTTTTATTCGCGGAACGCGTTCAAGCGTTCACGATGAAAAACAAGGCAAACACCATGGATTCTTCGTCTAAGCGCGCGCCCGCGCCCGTAACCGAGTTCATGAAGCGTCACTACAAGCACTTCAACTCCGCGGTGGTCGTGGACGCCTCGGAGGCGTACGCGAAGCACCTCGCGAAGGGCGGCAAGATGCTCGTCGCGATGGCGGGTGCCATGAGCACCGCCGAACTCGGGAAGTCGCTCGCCGAAATGATACGCCAAGGCAAAGTCCACGCCATCAGCTGTACGGGCGCGAACCTCGAGGAGGACGTGTTCAACCTCGTGGCGCACAACCACTACGAGCGCGTGCCCGACTACCGTTTCCTCACGCCCGCCCAAGAGAAGGAGTTGTTCGACCGGCACTTGAACCGCGTTACGGACACCTGCATCCCCGAGGAGGAGGCGATGCGCCGCATCGAACACAAGATACTCAAATTGTGGATGAAGGCGGACGCCGCGGGCGAAAGCAAGCTCCCGCACGAGTTCCTTTACGAACTGTTGAATTCGGGCGCGCTCAAGGAGCACTACCAAATCGACCCGGCGGACAGCTGGCTGCTTGCCGCCGCAGAAAAAAATCTTCCGATATTCGTGCCGGGCTGGGAGGACTCCACGCTCGGCAACATCTTCGTCTCGAACCACGTGACGGGCAACATCAAGAACCTGAACACGATGAAGGGCGGTTTGTATTACATGCAGGAGCTGATAAAGTGGTACTGCGCCGAGTCCGCGCGTTCGAGCATCGGCTTCTACCAGATTGGCGGAGGCATTGCGGGTGACTTCCCGATTTGCGTTGTCCCGCTGATCCTCCAGGACTTGCAGCAGAAGATACCCTTCTGGGGTTACTTCTGCCAGATAAGCGACTCGACCACGAGTTACGGTTCGTACTCGGGCGCGCACCCGAACGAGAAAATCACTTGGGGCAAGCTCGACGCGGGCACCCCGCGGTTCATAATCGAGTCGGACGCCACTATCGTGGCGCCCCTGATGTTTGCTTACCTGCTCGGCTGGTGAATCTTAATACGGATTTAGAACAGGTAAACATTTATTTTCGCGTTACGAGCCAATGCAATTCTAATTGTGCGTTTTGTTATCGCGAGCTTAAAGGTCACCCCGGTCCGAGCTTGGCACAAGCTAAACAGGTAATCTCGAAAATCTCCGGCTTCGGGTTTAATACTTCGGGCGTTATGCCGATCCACCTGAAGCACTTGTTCGTTAATTAAAATAAAGTGCAGGGGGAGGGATTTTCGTTTTTTAGTGCAGGTTTTTGTCCGGAGACAAAAAAGTGCCTTTCGAACCCTCGAACCCCTAAGGGAGCAGACCCTGAATCTGTCGCGTTTGACCAGGCTTCGCTACCCCTGCACGAGTAATTTTCTTGTGTTCAAAAGCTTATAAAACAAGGGGACGGAACGCAAAACCGATTTATTTAAATGCGTTCCCGCCCTTGGTTTCCTTAGAGAGAAACTTCTTCGGTGTCTTTCAATTTGAAACTACCCAATCCCTTCGAGTGGAAGAGTTACAATTACCTCGTGGCACTCCCCGTGCTACTCGTCTTGTTCTCCGCGTTCTTCCTCGTACCCAACATCCCCCAGGGAATCGATTTGAAGGGAGGCTTACTGCTCACGGCGTACACTAACGCACCCGTGGACTCCGCCGTGATAAAGGCGGCGCTCGCCGATTACCCGGACGCCGAGGTGCGCGCTTTCACGAACGCGTTGGGCAGCGGCTTCGAGGTTGAAATCCCCGTCGACGCGCGCCTCCAATCCGCCGAAGCGTCGCTTGCACCCCTCCACGACTTGGAGGCGGAGTTGACGCGCGCCGAGATAGCCTTGAGTTACTACCAGGGCGACGAGAACGCCACGCCCGGCGAGCTCGCCGGAGCCCAGGCGAATGTCACCGCGTTGACGCAGTCGGTTTTCGACGCGGCGAACTCGGTGCTCGAAGCGTCGGGCGCCGCGCCCGCCTCGGGGAACGCGCACGCCGCCGTTGCGTCTGCTGACGCGGCGTTCGATGCGGCGAAGAGCGAGTACCGCCAGCGCCTGTTGGCTGAGGTTTCCGCTGCAGCGGACATCGAATCGTATTCGTTCAAGGAAATCGGAGCGTCGCTCTCCAAGGTGTTCTTCTCGAAGGTCCAGGAAGTCCTCGTTTACTCGTTCATACTTTCGACGATAGTGGTGTTCTTCATTTTCCGTTCGATCGTGCCGAGCCTTGCGGTAGTATTCGGTGCGGTGGCGGACATCGTGATTACCGCGGGCTTGATGGGTGTGTTGGGCATACCGTTGAGCCTCGCCTCGATAGCCGCGTTGCTCATGCTCATCGGGTTCTCGCTCGAGACGGACGCCCTCCTAACCGTGCGCGTGTACAAGCGCACCGAGGGAACGGTGCGCGAGCGCGCGTTCGACGCGATGAAGACGGGCATCATGATGAACGCCTCCGTGGTTACGGCGTTCGGGGTGCTTGCGCTGCTCGCGGCTTACCTTCAGATTCCGACTTACTACCAGATCGGCATGGTGGCGGTGCTCGGCGCCTGCGTGGACTTCGTTGCCACGTGGTGCTTTAACGCGCCCGTGATATTGTGGGACGCGGACAAGAGGGGCTTGAAGTGATTCGCGAGCTTTTCAAGGACAGGCGCGTGCAAATCCTAGCGTTGGCTATAGTGTGCGGCGTGTTCCTCATCTTCCTCCGCGATTGGAACCCCGCGACCGTGGACTTGAATTTCGGGATCGAGTTCATCGGCGGCGTGCGCATACCCATTTCGCTCGAGAAGCCGGTGGACGCGGCGACAATGTCCCAGATGGTGGACATCATCAAGACGCGCGTTAACAAGTTCGGGCTCAAGCAGGCGATAGTCCGTCCGCTCGGCAACACGGAGATAATCGTGGAGATTCCCCGCGCGGATTCCAGCGTCATCCAGAGCGTGGAATCCATTTTGCGCGAACAGGGGCGCTTCGAGGCCGTCATCGACGGCGTGCAGGCGCTCTCGGGTGACGCCATAATTTCGAGCGCGGTGGGCGGTGCCCAGGCTGAGTTCGTTAACCAGGTCGAGGACGGCGGCTACCAGTGGGAATTGTATTTCGCGATTACGGGCGAGGGGCAGGAGCACTTCGCCGAAGTCGCCTCCGGCAAGTACGGTTACGCGGTGCTGATGTTCCTGGACCGCCCGGAGAACGCGGCGGTAATCGGGAGCCGCGCCGCGATTCTCGGCGATTCCGGCGTCATGGGCGAGTCCCTACTCAACGATGCGCTCCGCAAGCAGGGCGACGACATCTTATTGGTTTACTCGGACGAATTCGAGTCGCAACGCGAGGCGGTGGCGAACCGTTCGCTTGTGGTTCTCCCCGAGGGCTTCAGGGAATCCGAACCCGAACTCGTTGCCGCGCTCGGCGAGATGGGTTTCACCGAAACGCTCGGAGAAGGCGAGACCGGGAAGCGCCTGGCGTTCACGCCGGACGAGGAGTTCACAGCCGAATTCTTCTCGGGCGGCGCGCTAGCCCAGCCCGTTCTCTCGTCTTGGAAGGCAATCGGGTTGATGAGCGCGCCCACGTTGCGCGTGGAGCCCGTGAAGCAGAAGTCCATCACCCAGTACACGATTAGCGGTTCGGTGCCCGCGGGCGATAACGCGGAGCAGCAGGCGGTTAACGAGGTGCGCATGCTCAAGAGCGTGTTGAGCGGCGGGCGCCTGCCCGTGAGCACCATAGTGGGGAGCTATTACGATGTGGCGCCCCAGCTCGGGGAACAGTTCCTGTTGTACTCTGTCATCGGGACGTTCGTTGCGATCCTCGCGGTGTCGCTGTTGATAATCGCGCGTTACCGCAAACTCAAGCTCATCGTGCCCATCGTGTTCGTGAACTCCATGGAAATCCTGCTCACGCTCGCAGTCATCGGCTCGTTCGGCACGCTCGACTTGGCTGCGATGGCGGGCGTAATCACCCTCATCGGCACCGGAATCAACGACCAGCTCATCATAACGGACGAGATGCTCAAGAACCGCGGCAAGCTCAAGGACGCGAGCGAGAAGCAGCGCGAGGCGGACGCCACCGAGCGCGTGAAGAAGGCGTTCTACATTGTTTTCACCGCGGCGGGCATCGCAATCGCTTCGATGCTCCCCTTGTTGTTGAGCGGCATCGTCGAGATAACGGGTTTCGCGTTGTCCGCGATAATCGGCGTGATAATCGGAGTCACCCTCACCCGCCCGGTGTACGGCTTGATAATGGAGAAGCTCTACGGCTATTCCGCAGAGGATTAAGTGCGTTAAGACTATTTTTCCGTAGCTAACCCGCCGCAGGCTGGGCGTTGAAAAATATTAAAGAAAAAACAAACGGGTTTCAGAATTCTGGAATGACTTCGGGGCGCTCGTCCGTCAAAAGCAGGTAGTACGACGTGAACTTCACGTGGTACTCCACGAACGCCTTCACGAACTTGGCGAGCGTAGCATTCCTTGAACCCGTGAATACCACGAGCAAAAGTTGGACGAACCAGCACAAGCCCGCAAGCATTCCGAGTATCACGAGTACGATGTATAAGGGAATCCAGTACACCAGCCGCACGGCGAGTTCCCAGCGGCTCGCTTTCGCGGGCGCCTTTATTTCGAGTTTAACCGTCTTCAATACGCGGTCCACCTCCCGGAATAGACAGTGAACCGCAATTCTTAAAGGACACGCACGCACTGCTTCTTGTATGTTCAAGGGACGGTTGGGTGCTGCGAACGCAGTAGTCGTAGTCAACGTCGCCTTGTTGTTCGTCAAGTGTTACGTCGCCTTGATAACCGGCAGCATCAGCGTGCTCGCCACCCTCGTGGACTCGGGTTTCGACTTGCTGGGCGGCGTCCTGGCGTGGCTGGGCATCAAGCAAGGCGGGGTCCGCCGCGACGCGGACCACCATTACGGGCACGAGCAGGTGGAGAACCTCTACAGCCTCGGGCAGCTCGCGTTGATCGGGGTGACTTCGTTCCTCATCGTTCTCGAGGCGCTTCGCCGGCTTTACTCGGGCGAACTGATAACCGTGAACGGAACCGAACTCGCGTTGATGGTTGTCGCCGTAATCGCGCCACTCGGGCTGTATTTTTACTTGACGCGCGAGCACGCCGAGCACGGGGGCGCCGCGCTCGAAGCCGCGAAGAACAACTATTTCTCGGACGTGCTCCAGAATTCCGCGGTCCTCGCGGGTTTGTTCTTCGTCCAAATCGGTTTCCCCCAGGCGGACTCCTTCGCCGCAATGCTCGTCGCGGCGTTGATGTTCCGCGTGGTAGTCGTCGCCTCGAAGAAGCCAGTGGACGAGCTACTCGACGCCTCGCCTTCCCCAGAGAAGATGTGCGAGATTCGCGAGTGCATTGAGTCGTTCCGCGGAATCAATGGCTTCGAGAACCTCCGCAGCCGCACGATTGACGGACGGATATGCATCGACGCCCGCCTCAAGCTCCACCCGAAACAATCCGTCGCCCAAGCGCAGGCGACCGTAGCCGCCTTGAAACGCAAACTCAAGCGCGAAGTGCCCGGCGTAAAGGAAGCCCTGTTCGAAATCTGACGCGGCAATTTAAAGAACGTCCGTCAAACTATTGTTTACGGGCCCATAGCTCAGCTTGGATAGAGCGACTGGCTTCTAACCAGTAGGTCAAGGGTTCAAATCCCTTTGGGCCCGCTCCCGGTTTTCTTTTGATGAATTCAGTAGAACTTGAACTGGGTCGCGAGCTCGCGCGCGTCCCCGCGAATCTCGGCGAGAGCCGCGTCGTCCTCGCACGCCTCGACGGCGCGCGCGAACAATTCGCCGACCACGCGCATCTCGCTTTCACGCATCCCCCTAGTGGTGAGCAGGGGCGTGCCGAGGCGCACCCCGGAGGGGTCCCACGGCTTGCGGGAGTCGAACGGAATCGAGTTAGCGTTCACGGTCAAGCCCGCCTTGTCCAACGCGCGTTCCGCCTGCTTGCCCGTCACGTTCTTGTCCGTCAGGTCCACGAGCACAAGGTGGTTGTCGGTGCCGCCCGAGACGAGGCGGAAGCCGCGCACCTGGAGTTCGTCAGCGAGGGCGCGCGCATTCGCCACAACTTGCTTGGCGTACGTTTTGAATTCGGGTGCGAGCGCCTCGCCCAAACAGACCGCGATGCCCGCGATTGAGTTCTCGTGTGGCCCGCCCTGCATTCCCGGGAAAACCGCCTTGTCTATGCGTTCGGCAAAATCGTTCTTGCACAATATCATGGCGCCGCGCGGACCGCGCAGCGTCTTGTGCGTGGTCGTGGTGACCACATCGGTTTCGGGGAACGGCGACGCGTGCGCGCCTCCGGCAATCAGCCCGGCAACGTGCGAAATGTCCGCCATGCTCACGGCGCCGACATCCTTCGCGATTTCCGCGAACTCCTTGAAGTTGATTTCGCGCGGGTAAGCGGTTGCTCCAGAAAGAAGTATCTTGGGTTTCTCGCGTTCGGCTAGGCGCCGCACCGCGTCGTAGTCAATGCGTTCGTCCTCCTGCGACACGCCGTATTGGACGAACGAGTAGGCGCGTCCCGAGAAGTTCACCTTGTGCCCGTGCGTCAAGTGCCCGCCTTCGGCAAGGCTCATCCCCATTACCTTGTCCTTGAATTCGAGTAGCGCGTAGTAAACCTCGAGGTTCGCCGGACTCCCCGAGTAGGGTTGGACGTTTGCGTGCTCGCACCCGAACAACGCCTTGGCGCGCTCGATTGCGAGCGATTCGACTTCGTCGACTACCTGGTTTCCCCCGTAATAGCGCTTGCCGGGGTAACCCTCGGAGTACTTGTTCGCGAGCACGCTGGCGAGCGCCTCGAGCACGTCGCGCGACGCGAGGTTCTCGCTCGGGATTAATTCGAGCACGCGTTCCTGGCGTTCCTCTTCGGCGCGCACGAGTCCCGCAACGATGGAGTCCTTCACGCGGCCAGCCTCGCTCCCTCGATTGCCTTCCAGCGCCCGCACGAGCGTTTTCCCTCGGGGCAGACCTTGCGCAGCACGCACGACGGGCCCGCGTTCTCGAATATCACGGGCGCGGCTTCCTTGCACAGGCGCAGCATCTCTTCGGCGTAATCCCTTATCTCCCACTGCGCGACGGCGCAAGTGCGCAGTTTGAGGAAGTGCAAGAGCTCGCGGCAGTTCATCGTGGTGATGACGTCAACGAGGTTCCCGCTCAAGTAAGCGTAAACCCAGTCTTCGCGCGGCACGCCTTCCTCCTTGAGGAACGCGTGGAACCTGCGCGACGCCTCGACGATTTCCTCGAATTTTTCCTTCAATTCGGGCTTCGAGTAAACCGAGGGCGGTTCCACGAATTTACTGCTCTTGGAGAACTCGGTGAACGAGGGCACGAGAAGCGAGTGCATTCTGTGCCGCGTGAAGTGCGTGAGTATCGGCAGTGTCATGCCGTTCAACCGGAACGTGAACCACGCCTGCTCGAGTTCGCGGGGGCGCGCGTCTTCCACCAACGCCCGAATCACCTGCTTTTTTTGTTTATCGTCCAATGCGACGCTTTCACCGAGGTGGCTTCGCGCCGCGATTGCGGCAACGGTTCCGTCGGGGTCTTCGGTGCACGCCAACAGTTCCACCGAGTGTGCGTGCGCCTGCCCTTTGCCTTCCCCTAATATGGCGTTGAATTTGAGTTCCTTGTCGTCGGGCAGCGCCTCGAGCGCGTCCATTTCGTTGAACAGCACGGGCGCCAACGGCTTCACCGCTTCAAGGAGCGCCTTGCCCGTCGCACGGATTTCCTCGAACCGTGCGCCCCGCCCCTTGGTGCACGCTTGGATGAAGTGCATCAGCTCGCGCGCGTCCATCGTGCAGATTAGCGCGGTCTTGAAAGAGTACGGCAGGATGAAGCGCGCGTCCTCGACTTTCACCCCGTTTTCTATCAGATAATTGTAGGTGTCAAAGCAAGTTTTCACGAACGCCTCGTACTTTTCCTTGATTTCCGGCGCCTCGAAGCTCGAAGGCGTGACGAAGCCGCTCCCGCTGTAGTTTACGTAACGCCTTGACTTCACGGTGTACGCCGCCAAGCGGAACTCAATGAGGAATTGTTCGACGAATACGGAGGCGTCCTCCAACGCGAAAGTGAAGTTCGCGTGTTCGATTACCGAATGGTGTCCCATGCGCACCACGTTCCTCAAGAGCTTTTTCGCCTTCTCCGGGTCGCCCTTCACCTCGTCCAGCACGGCTTGCACGGGCTGCGCGGTGAACGAACGGCGCGCGGCCAGCGCGCACAACTCGTCCGCGTCCCGGCTGCATTCAAGAATAGTGACTTTCGGCTTCAAGCTATCCACCCTGCTTTTCGGACGGTGCGGGAATTATTAACGCTTTCGCAAGTCTAGGCGGCTTTTGCTTGGTTCATAGCCGGAGTTACGACTTGCGCGGGTTTTCCAGTCAATCCCAAGACGCGGCGCCACCAGGGCCGCGGCGCGTCAGCCCAAGCCAAAAGGTTCTTGGGGTTAGTGAAGCCGATTTCCGGTTCGCGGCGGATTACCTTGGTCGTCCAAAACTTTTTGGCGCGCCAAAGCGGCCCGCCCCAAACCGTGCGTCCGGCAATTGAACGGGCTTTCCTTTCGCTTTCGATTCCGTAGTGATTCTTGGAGAGAGAATATACTAGGTTTTCCAGTTTTTGTGCATTCAGATTCGCGGTTTCCGGGTTCACAGCCATATGCAAATCGTATCTCTCTGAAGGTGTCCACGAGTCAAAGTAACCGAGCGGTTTTCCGTTCACGGTGGGCGTGACTACTCTAAAGTAAGTGAAGAACGGCAGCCTACGACGCTGGTCTTCAGTGAGTTTCGTTCCCGGAGCCACGCGTTCGGTTTCAGCAGTCCAAATCACATTGGGGTATCTTTCAGCCAGGTGTTTCTTTATCGACGCTATGAACGTCCCGGCGACGCGCCCGGTTTCATCGGCGTGCTCAGAAAACATGCGTTTCTCCACATCCGCGATGTTCGCTCGCTCAGTTCTCTCGAATTCTTCCCGTGAAAGTCCGCTGATTTTGCCTAGCCGCATTTTTTCTTGCAGGTTTTTTTCCGCGGTTTCGCGGTATGTTCTGCGGCTCGCTTCAGCACCTGCAAGGTAGCCAAGTAAACCCGTGCCGCCGGCTTCGGAAACTTCCGCAGTAGCCATCAGCAACGGTTTGGCATCGGTTTCCTTTCGGATTACGAAGCCAATCAGGAACATGTCGCGCTTTTCCGCGGTTTGCGCTAGTAAATCCTGTTTTGTCGTGAGCATTTCCCCTGGCGGCGCTTCCTCACGCGGGAAGTACGTCCTCAACAATTGTAAGGCACCTAAATAAGTTGCTCGGGTGCGCCGCTCCTCCCCCGTCATTTGTCCATATGCCGCGAGACGCTCTGCGCCCGTCAAACCGCGACCCGTTAACTCTGGAAAGTGGTTAATCGATTCAACTACATATTTTTTGCCGTTTCTTTCCAGTTTCTCAACTAATTCAATTGGCGGAATTCCGCGAGCCGTGCTTATTCTCGCATTTCCGTAACCGGAGCGTTCAATTCGTTCAAAAGCGGGCATTTGGTAGTCACCTATGAAATGAAAGTTTGTTTAGGGTATAATAATACTCTTAGTTGAACCGGCTGGCGCGTTTTTAACTTTCATCACAGTTAATTACTCAATGGACTTCCAAGAGGCAGTGCAGTGGCTGGACTCGCGTCCCACGCCCGCGTCCTGGCGCCTCGAGCGCATGCAGCTCCTTGCGGACGCGACGGGCGTGGATTACTCGCGCATCAAGTTCGCGCACGTCACGGGTTCGAACGGCAAGGGCAGCGTTTGCGCGTTCCTCGATTCAATGTTGCGCGCTCAAGGATTCAAGACGGGTTTCTATTCCTCGCCCCACCTGGTTAGCATAACCGAACGCTTCCGCCTGGACAACGAAAAAATATCTGAAGAGGAATTCGCCGGACTCGCGGAGTGGGTGAAGCCGTTCGCCGAGGCGTGCGAGGCATCGCACTTCGAGACGCTCACAATGATGGCGCTCAAGTTTTACGCGGACTCCGGCGCCGAATGGGTGGTCTGGGAAGTCGGCATGGGCGGACGCCTAGACGCCACGAACATCGTGACGCCCGCGGTGAGCGTCGTGACCGGCGTGTCAATAGAGCACGCCGAACACTTGGGCAATACAATCGAAGCGATAGCCCGCGAGAAAGCCGGCATAATCAAGTCCTGCGCGCCCGTGGTGTGCGCGTGCGACGGCGAAGCATTGCAGGTAATGCAAGAGAAGGCAAAAGAACAAAACACGCGCGTGGTTTCCGTGGAACCGCCTTCATCCGTTGCCTGCTCGCGCGACGGCACGGCGTTCGCTTGGCGCGCCTCAACCTGGCAAACGCACCTCCTCGGGGATTTCCAGGCGTTGAATGCGTGCACCGCACTTGAAGCGGCATTGATTATCGGGTTGAGTGAAGAGGCGATGCGCGCCGGACTGGCGGATGCGCGCTGGCCCGCCCGGATGGATTTGATTGGAGACGTGCTCGTGGACGGCTGCCACAACCCGGACGGCGCACGAGTTTTTGCGGAGTCAGTGAACGAGATTTTTCCGGGGGAAAAGCGCCTTGTTGTCGGGGTGCTCGCGGACAAGGACTGTGCAGGCGTGGCACGGGAACTCGCCAAGATAACCGGAGTGGTTGAGTGCCTTGCGGTGCAGCCGGACAACCCGCGCGCCCTTGCGAGTGAGAAATGGGCGGCTGCCCTGTGCGCCGCCGGGCTGCCCGCGCGCGCCTCCTCGTTGGACGAAGCGTTGGCTGGAAAGGGTTTCACAGTGGTTTGCGGTTCGCTTTACCTTGCCGGGGAAGCCTTAAAAAAACTCAATTGCGTTGTTTAAACTCATGAAATTCGAGTTGGTGGTTGCATTGTTGTCTTGCCTAGTGTTCGCGGGTTGCATCGGAAGCGAGGGTTCGCCGCCGCCCGCCGCCCAATTGGCTGCGGCAGGTGATACGGTGAGAATCAATTACGTGGGACGCCTCGAGGACGGCGCGGTGTTCGACACCTCCCTCGAGAACGAGGCCATCAAGGCGGGTTTACCGTTGCGTCCGAAGTACGAGCTACTCGAATTCGTGGTAGGTTCGGGCGCGGTGATAAAGGGTTTCGATGATGCGGTGCTCGGGATGTCCGCGGGAGAATTCAAGACCGTGTCGATTTCACCCGAGAACGGCTACGGTGACCGGGACGAGTCGCTCGTAATGGAGTACCCGAAGAGCGTTTTCCAGAATAACGGTTCGAACCTGGAAGTCGGGCAGTACATAATGTCGCGTTCCGGACAGCAAGGCAAGGTCGTTGTTGTGGGCGCCGAGAATTTCACGGTTGACTACAACCACTTCCTTGCCGGGCGCACGCTCACCTTCGAGATAACGCTTGTCGAACTCGTCAAGGGTTAGCGCGGGGGATATTCCTTAAAGCGGCGGGTCTATTCTGCGCCTTAGTCGTTCATCGGCTTTTTCCGTGCGCTTAGTCATTCTGGTTTCGCGTCTTTGTTCGCGAATTGTTTGCCGTTTGTTAAGAAGTTTTTGCGCTTGTTCAATGTACGTTTCGTGGGCGGTTATTTGATGTTTCAAGTGGCTTTCAATTGTTTCCAATAATTGTTTCCGCGTGTCTGGCGAGGAGTAACGGGATTTGCCGAGTTTCATTACATTTCTGAACTCGCGCAGTGCTTTTGCCGAGTTTGGTCCCTCCGTGCGCCCGATTAAGTGAAATATTCCTCCAAAGATAGTAGACAGTCCGCCCGCTGCAGCAGTCACGGCTATAACTTCAGACGTAGGTGCTGCCGTCATTCCCGTTACGCCCGCTACTAAACTGACTGGTGCACCGGCTTGCACCATTCTTTTTCCCTTTAATCTTAACTTCGCCCTTAAGCCCGTTGTCAGATCAATTGTTCTAAGTCCCCAAAGTGCCGAATGTACGAGTTGATTTTGTGTAAGGTTTCTTTCCGCTTGCGTAGTCAATAACGCCTTGCGCATTTCCGGTTCCCCTAGGCGCGCTTGCATTTCTTCAATTAGTTTAATCGCGTTTTTATGGCTGGTAATGGCGCTGCGAGTAAAAGTCCTGCCGATGATTCCTGTTTTTTCCCTGACAAAAATCCTGCCTGGCACAAGTACCACCTAAGTGTAAGCGCGTTAACCCTTATTTATAACCGTTCATTCGAGTAGCTTGCGCGCCTTGGGTAACGCGCGCGCTTTCTTCTCGCGGTGCTTCTTGAGCCACGTCTGGATTTTAACGATGCAACACTGTTTGCATTCCCCGCACATTATCTTCCCGGTGGAGCAGTCCGAACGCAACGCTGCGAGCTTGGAGTCGTCCTCCTCGAAGTGCACAGCCAACAGCTCGTAGACAACGCACTTGCCCCACTCGCCGCCCTTCTCCTTCTGTTCCTGCACGGTGGAGCGCCCGCCCGTGAACGCGCGGCTGACTTTGCGTTTGACTTCCTCGTCCGAGTCGCCCAGCGAGAGCATGCCGTCAGGGTCGCGTTTGCTCATCTTCGTTTCCCCGTTCAACGCCCGGAAGAAACCGTGGAACGTCGCAGCGGGCGCAGGGTAACCCATTTTCGCTGCGAGGTCGCGCGAGAAGCGTATGTGGGGGTCCTGGTCAACGCCAACGGGCACGACCACGCGTTCGAAACCGTTCTCCTTGAACAACGGCTGGAGGATGTCCCCGGCTTGCGTTAGGACGGCGAGGTAAAGCGCGAGGTTCTGGTGCCCGTAAAGCGACTCGAGCGTTGCCGCGGTGGCCTTCCGCGCCGCAAGCTGGGCGAAGTTCAACACGGCGAGGCACTCGCTCTGTTTGTACACGCGCGCCTTCCCGGCGTCCAACCCGAGGGCGAGCAAGTCCGCCACGTTGTCCACTGCAATCGGGGCGCTCTCCTTCCAGGTTAACCCGTTGTCCGCGAGGGCTTCGTTGTCCGCCACCGCGTAGAACACCGTTGCGCCGAGTTCGCGCTGCATGAAAATCAGTTCTTCCGCAGTGAGTTTGGAGCCCAAATGGAACCCGTTCGTGGGTTTGATGCCGGTCATCGCAGCCACGCGCTTGCCCGCCTCAGCCGCCTTAACGAACGAATCGAAGTCCCGGTGCCCGAATATGATGTTGCGCCTGAAGAGCCGGCTGTCCGCGAACTTCCGCGCCAAAGCCGGGCTCACGTGCTGCAAGCCGAATTTCTCGAATAGGAAGCCGTAGTCCTTGACGAGTTCGTTCCCCCACGGGTCGATTTCCTTCATAACCACAATCACGAAACAACTGCTAAAAAGCCTTTTCAAGCCCCGAGCTTGACCTGCTTCTCCGCGCCCAACGCGAGGAAAGCGAACGACGCATAAAACAATGCGTCCACGGCGTAGAACAGCTCCTCGTACACGCCCAACGCGGTGGTCACGAGCACGAACAACCCGTAAGACGCGAGGCACGCGAAACCGAGTCCAATCCACTTGAACGGCTTCTCCTCTTCCTCGGTTTCCTTGCTCCAGAAGAACGCGTACAAGCTCGCCCCGATTAACACGATGTCGAAAGCGTGGCGCGCCAAATCCAAGCCCGTGATTTGGCCGTACAAGCCGTAAAGCGAGAGCGCCACCGCGCCCGCAGTCAAACCGAACGCGTTCCACTTCGCCGCCATGGTCGCGCCCACGTTGTAGAATTGCTTGGCGCGCAACAGCGCGTAGAACGCGAGCGGGTAGAACACGAGCTTCAACGCGCCCGGCGCCCACACGGGCAAGCCGCTCGCCCCAAGCGCCATCGAGAGGGCAACGCCCTCGCCCACCACCCATGCCGACCAACCGAAGAACAACGCGTCCCAAACCGGGGACTGCCTACGCGGGGAGTCCAAACGAGCCAAGCCGAGGCACGCGAGAACGAGAATCGATAGGAACAGTCCGGCGGGCGTGCCGTCCGCGAGCGCCCCCGCGAACGGTTCGGCGGTGTGCCAGGCGAAGGCGAGGAAACCGAATACGAGGGTCAAAGCCAGCAATCCCTGGCTTTCCTTGCGTGAATCCATGACAAAAAGCAACCCGTTCGGCGTTAAAAAAGCCGACGCTCAATCCGAATTAAAAAAAGTAGATGCTCTGATCGGGATTTGAACCCGAGTTGCCGGCTTGCCTTCCCCCGCCCCGCGTTTTACGGGATGGAAGTTGAAAGGCCGGCGTCCTTGACCGAGCTGGACGATCAGAGCAACGCTAACACTAGGGTATGGAATAAATAAAAACAAGCGGTACGCGTTTCATTCGGAGTCGTCGAAGTCGCTCTCGTCATCCCAATCTTCTTCTTCGTCCCACTCCTCGTCGTCTTCCCAGTTCGAGTCCTTGTCCTTCTTTTTGTTCTTGGATTTTTTCAAAAGTGTTTTCACCCCGGAATACGAAATCCGGAATTGTTAAGGCGTTGCCCGAACCCCTTTTTATACCTTTCCACGCGTTTTCGTCCGGGGCACGCACTCGGCGAGAGGCCACGCGATTTTGTCCCCACCCGCCTTGGTTTTCGCAAGGAAGCGCGCGCACGAGAGGGAATGCGTGTTATCCAGTTGCACGACGCGGCGGTAACCGCGTTCGGCGTTCACCAGGCAGTAGTCGAGCGCCTCGCACAGCACGTTGTCGCTGGTTTTTCGCTTGGCGTAACCGCGTTTCGCTAGGCGCTTGGCGAGGGTTTTTGGGTTGCAGCGCAGGACAACGCAAACGTCGCACTCCAGCGGGAACTCGCAGAGAAGGTGCCCCTCGGCAACGAACGAGTCGAGTTTCGCGATTTTCTTTTTCAGTATGCTTTCGAGTTTTTTTACGTCCGTTTCGCCGTCGCGTTTGACGAGCTTGTTCGCCTTCGCGAGGGCGTTGGCGTCCAAAAGCGCGCAGTCGAGTGCGCGCGCGAGCTTGGCGGCGAGCGTGGTTTTCCCAGTGCCGGGCGTGCCCGTGAGAACGAGTTTCACTTCAACCTGACCGTATCCAGGTTCATTATGGCGCGCGTCTCGCAGTGCAGCATCTTGTTCAAGCCGTGCGCGAGGTCCTCGGGTTTGTTATCGTCGCCGTGCATGGTGATTATGCGTTGGGGCTTCGGGTGGAGGTTGCGGCAGAACGCCATGAGCTGGGGGCGGTCGCTGTGCCCGCTGAAACCGTCCACGGTGTGCGCGGACAAGTTGATTTTGAGCGAGGCGAGTTTGCGGCCGTCAGACAATATGGGCACCTCGCGTTCCCCGCGCTGGACGCGCCTGCCGAGCGAGGAAGTGGATTGGTAGCCCACGAACATTAACGCGTTCCTTTCGTCAATCGCCATCATCTTGAGGAAGTCAACGCTCGGGCCCCCGCTCAACATGCCCGAGGGTGCGAGTATCACGCAGGGTTCGTCGCGTTCGACTATGTCCTTGCGCTGCGAAGAAACCACGTTCTTGAACATGGGGTTCTCGAACGGCGAGTTGTTCTGGAGTATGCGCCGCTGGAGGTTATGCCGCAGGTACTCGGGGTAAACCGTGTGGATTGCGGACGCCTCGCGGCTCATCCCGTCCAAGTAGACGAGGGCGTTCTCGCTCCCGAGGTAGCGTTCGAGCACGAGCATAATCTCCTGTGCCCTGCCAACGGAGAAAACCGGTATGAGCACCTTGCCGCGGCGGGCGAGGGTCTGCTTGATGAGTGCCACGAGCTCCTGCTCGGCGTCGCGTAGGCGCGGCTGGATGTCCCCGCGTCCGCCGTACGTGCTCTCGATGAGTAGCGTCTCGATGCGCGGGTAACGCACGTCCGCGGGTTCGAACAAATTGGTGTGCCCGAACTTGATGTCCCCGGTGTGCACCAGGTTGTGCACGCCCTCGCCGATGTGGAGGTGCACGATGCTGCTCCCGAGGATGTGCCCGGCGTTGTGGAACGTGAAACGGATTTCGGGCGTGATGTCGGTGACCTCGCCGTAGTTCCGCGTGATTACGTGCCCCAACTCGTTCTTTATCTCGCGTTCCCCGTAAGGCGCGCCGGCTCCCTCGGAGTTCATGACATTGATGCAGTCCTGCTGGAGCATTATCATCAAGTCGCGCGTCGGGGGCGTGCAGTAAGTCGGACCGTCGTAACCGAACTTGTAGAGGTAGGGGATGAACCCGCAGTGGTCGAGGTGGGCGTGCGTGACTATGACCGCGTCGATCTGGTCGAGGCTCAGGTTCATCGCGTTCAAGTACGGATAAGCGTTCTGGGCGTCGCTAGTGTCCGCGTTAATGCCGCAGTCGATTAACACGTTGCTGTTCGGCGTCTGGAGGAGGAGGCAGGAGCGGCCGACTTCCTTGAACCCGCCGAGCCCGGTTATCTTCACCCAGTCCGTTGCGCCCTTGGGGCTTAGCAGCATCTTCTTGCCGAGGCCGGTGAGGAACTTCTTGCGTTCCTTGCTCACCTTGAGTATGGCGCCGCGCAACGCGCGTTCGACTTCGCTGGGGCTGGTGGGCGAGCGGAGGACGCGCGGGCTCCACCCGGTGGAGAGGATGATGTTCTTGAGCATCATGCCGCCCTTGCCGATTACTAGCCCGGGTTTGAGCGCCTCGATTACGACCTCGTTGAATTCGGGGTCGAAGCGCACGCTCTGGACGCCCGCCTCGACGGGAATCATCGCGGTTACCTCTTTCAACGCGAGTTCGGGGTCCTTGAGCATGCTCGAGTCCACGCGCAAGAGGACTTTCTTGCGGACGCGGCTCGCCAAACGCGTGACCAGGCTCTCGTCCTCGTAGAATACGCGGATGTTTTTGAGGTAGATTACGATTTGCGGGCCCTCGGGCTCGACTTTCGTCAAACCGCACTCCACGGGCAGGACTTCCTCTATCGCCAGACGTAATTCCTTGAGCTTGTCGTTAGTCATTTAATCGTAAACCTTTTGTGTTTGCAAACAGGGGGTTGGAATGGGCCGGCGGGCCGGAAAATCGGTTGGCAAACCAGTAGTCAGCCAACCCGGGTTTTCGGGTTTGGACGGGTTATTCCGCTGAACGGTCTTTTGGAAAATTAAACTGAAATGATTTTCTTGGTTTCGTCAGGCAAGATGCGGCGGTAACCCGTCTTAGTGATTACCACGGCGTCCACGCCTTCGCCCGTCGCGTTGTCACGCTTCATCGCGGCTGCAACCGACTTCACGGCGAGGCGCACCGCGTCCTCTTCCTTGAAGTCCTTCTTGAAGCCCGAGTCCAGCACGCCGTACGCGACTACGCTCCCGCTCCCCGTGGAAACGTATTCTTGCGGGAGGAGTCCGCCCATGATGTCCAAATCGAACAGGCGCGGTTGGGTGTCGTAACCCGCGAGGAGGAGTTGGACGTAGTACGGGTAATACTTGCTGCCCTGGAGGACGTTGGATAGGAGCGTTGCGGCGCCCTTTACGGTGAGTTCGCGTCCCTTACTGTACTTGTATAACTCGAGTTCGGCCTTCAAGAGGCGCATCAAACTCTGGGCGTCGCCCACGCCTCCCGCCATGGTCATAGCCATGCGGTCCCCGACCATGTGGACCTTGTCCACGTCGGTGGCTGCGATGAACGTGCCCATTGTGGCGCGCTTGTCCGCCGCGAGCACTACGCCGTCCTTGAACGTTATGCCCACCGTCGTGGTTCCTTTCAAAAATTGTTTTTCGTCCACTAACCCATCAACCCCGCTTGAGCAATCCGCACGCAATTAAGACCCACCCGTTAAACCAACTCGCAAAAACGCTATTAGGGAAAAAAGTGATTTAAGACGAAAAACTATTCGTTTGCCTTCTATTTAAACGCTTCGCACCCTCAGAACAGCGCGGCGAACCCGCCCACAACCGCGACGGAAACGAGCGTTGCCAAGGCAACGCCGAGCACGCACGCCGCGAAGATTACGCGCTTGCGTAACCCGAGGATTTTTCCCACGAGCACTCCGGTGTAAACCCCGGTTAACGGTAAGGGAATGCCGATGAAAAGCGCGAGACCGAGGAAACCGTATTTCTCGTACTTCGCCGCGCCTTCGTCCAATTTTTTCTTCAAGCCGACGCCGAGTATTTTGCGTCCCCACGCTTCGATGCCGAACAAGTCCCAGAACGCCATCAACGCAACGCCTACGAGGATGTTCGCGAGCGCGGCGGGTAGGATGAGCCACGGTTGGTTGATGCCGAACGCGTAGATTACCGCGCCGCGGACTTCGCTGATTGGCGCGGCTCCCAGCAGTAAGGCGTGGACTAGCGGTTCTTCGAACAGCATTTGGCAAGTCACTTTTCTTCGATATTGTAATAATTTCCGCCGCGGCAGCCGATTACCCGAATGTCCGCTTCTGCCGGGTCTATTGCTATTCTTTCGTCGCTGCAGTCGTCAATTGTATGGAATGCCGCAGGTATTATTCCTAAAACCAAGGCGGTTTTGATGTTTGGCCAATTGTCCAAATTGTGGTTTAGTATTGCTTGTAATACTCCTGCGGCGGCTACCACGGCTAACTCTCCAACGCCAAAGGTTATTCCACCTCCGATAATCATTTCGCCGAATAATCCTCCCGTAGCCAATGCGGGTACCAAACACATTAAGACGCCGGCGGCAACCGGTAATGCGTAAAAGGACACGTAATCCCAAGCATCGGGTTGCCATTCCAGTAGCGAAGTTCCGCCGTACGCGCCGTCCGGGTGCCACCACTCGAATTCCTGGCGCCAGCCATCCGGCGCCAAGTCCTTAGGTATTTTTTGCGAGCGAATCAACCGCACCACGTAACCCGCCTGGCTTATCCAGTAGTTTTTGTCCGCGACTCCCCCGCTGACAATGCGTCCGCCGGGAGGTAGCGAGCTAAACGGCTTTGCGTCTTTGTTGTCCTCAAACAAGAAGACCGTGTTCACGCACGCCCCGTAATCCGTGGAGTAATCCGCCCAAATCGGGGCGCACAATTCGACTTCGCTCCAAGCGTCGCCCTTATAGCATGGGTAACCAACGTAATCCGTCTTTGCGAGTTTGAGGGACTCAGCGGAGCCGCTCCACAAGTCCTCGCCCGTCCCGATGTCCGGGTTGTTCGACACGCGCAACGCGTACAAGCCCTGTTGGTCGTAGAGGTTCTGCGAGGACGGCTCGCAACCCGTGACTTCCTGGACCGCGATTTCCGCGTTGTAGAACGGCGCGCTCGCGGCGTCCGCCGTGAAGCCGAATGTATTCAAAACGAACTCGTAACCGAACGCTGGCTCGTCGTCGTAGAAGCGCGCGGGCATCAATAGGTTTGCCTGGTATTCCTGCGCCTGGGTGAGCGGGTCGGGTGCGAAAGTGACGAGCGTCAACGGCGAGGCGTTCAGCCAGCTGGTTTGCGTTTCGTACGAACCCGTAATCGAAAGGTTCGTTCCCGTGGCGTCGCACGACAAGTCGCAGTTCGCCTCTGTCGCGGCGGAGAAGCACCAGCTCGTGCACGGTATCTCACAGTACGCCGTGGTGGCGAGCACGCCGCTCAAGCAATAGTAGTCCTGCGAGAGCAGGGGATACGCTTTGCCGATGACCTCCTCGTCTTCACCGTAATCGTACAAGTTGTTTCCGTTCGCGTCGTCAAAACACAACGGGCTTCCGTCCTCCCACAACAGCGCGCAGTACGGGTCGCTTGCGGTGCAGAACGCTGGGTTTGTGACGTTGACGCCCGGACCTATTGGCCCCTTGCAGACGCCTGCACCCGAACCGTCCTTGAACGTTGAACCGTACTCCACGAGCGCCTGCCCTTCGCCTTCCGCGAGGTGCATGCAGCGTTGGTCGCAATCGTAACACGACGGCGTGGCGCCCGTCTGCCCGCACGACAAGCCCGCGTCATAAGTGCAGCCGAGATATTGACTCAAATGCGTTTCGCTTCCGTCGTTGCAGTCCGGGTTGTAAGAGTTATTGCAATAAGCGCACGACGTCTCCTCGAACTGGTACTCCGTAGTCACGTTCCGCCACTCGTCAATCGAGTGACGGCAGCAGTACGGGTTCGTGGCGCCCCACGATTGCGAGCAGTCCACATAATCGCCCGCCTCGGGCGTGAAGTAGTTCTCGCCCTCGTACGACTGGCAGTAGAGTGACTGGGCGTTGCTGCGCCAGAACATGGTGTAGTTCGCGAGGAAGCGCGCGTTCTCAATCAGGAGGCCTGCCACTTCCGTGTCGTACGGTTGGTTGCCTTGCGTCACCTCGGCGAGCGCAGCCGTGAGCGCGTCGTAATACTCTTGTAATTGGATGCAGTACGGGTTCTGGGACGGACAATTTTCGAGTCCGGCCAACGCCCGCGCCAGAACGACTTTCGCGGTCGCGTAATCAGATACGTTCGTCAATAACCCTTGCTGTGCGGCTTCCTGCGAAGTAAGCGCGGAGTCATACACGCCGTGCGTGTTCGCCAGCTTCTCCAGAACCACGAGGCGCCTGCCGGGTGCGGGTGCAAAAGCGAATGTCTTCACGCCGGGGCCGTCGAACTCCATGATTTTCCAGTTGCTCATTCCCTCGTCGCTGAAGCCCGTGCCCTCCGAGGCGTCGACAAGATAGAGCGTGCGCGTGCCGTACTGCTTGTGGTTTGCGATGACCCAGACTTGCGGCCCGAACAAGCCGTAATCGTTCCCACCCGTCTGCTTGTAACTCGTGAGCACCGGGTAAATCATCAGGCTCCCCGTGGTGCTCTCGGCGTTTATGTGTGCGGTGAAGTTGATTCCCGCGTTCTCGTCGTCGCCAACCGCCCAAACCGTGAATTTTATGAACCCGCCGTTGATCCGGTCGCCCACCGTGCGGTAGCTGTCCGGGCACGAGTCGAGTTCGGTGTTATAGCGTAGCGTCCAATACCCCTCTTCGGTAAGCGCGGCGGCGAAGCCCTGCATGCAATACCCGACTTCATTCGTTGCCGGGTCGCGTTCGCACGACTCGAAGCACCCCGCGGCATCGTAATCGAATTCACCCAAGCTGCCTTCCGCGACTTTCGCTGCGAGCGCCTGCCCGTTCGAGTGAACTTCGGTTGCCACCGCGTCCACCGGATAAAACGAGGTCACGCGCAAGCCCAAATCCGTGCAGCCTCCTTGGAAGCGGAGGCGTCCGCCCGCGGGTAGGCTGGGGTCGAACGTGGTGTTCACGTGCCCGAGGCAGTTGTCCTCTCCTTCCAGGAAGTAACCCTGCCAGACGCCCTCAATATCACCGGGCGTCGAAGCAATCATCACGCTCGCTTCCACGCTGGTTTCGTGCGCGCCCAATTCGTCCGTTGCAGTGTGCTTCAACGAAACCGCGGCGTAGGCGCTCAAACCGTCGCCGTCGAAGAGCGCGGGCTTCGCAATGATTTTTCCTTGCACGTTGTCGTTGTCCTCGAAAGCGCCGGGCACGAGCGTCACGGCGTTACCCGAAACAAGTGCAACGCGCCAGCCCTCGTCTCCCGGGAGGCGGTACTGCGCTGAGACGATTTCCAGGCGCGGGTCCACGTTCAAGTCAATAGCGTTCTGTTCCCTTCCCTTCTCCACGCTTACGGTGAATTCGAACGAGAGGAAACCGTGGTGGCATTCCCCTGCCGAGACGTCCTCGTTGGTGCAATCGTTCAACGGGTAAACGCGCGGCAGCGACTGGCTCTTTATGACCTCGTATCCAAGCGCGTCCTTTTGGCTGAAACCCTCGAGCGCCACGGAAGCGTATTCGCCCTCCCCGCTCCCACCCTCGGTTATCGAGTACCACGAGTCGTGCCGCGACTTCACGGACGCGGTCTCGAACTCTAGGACGACGGGCGTCTGTTCCACGGGCGCTAGGGGGCGCGTGTAAATCACTCCGCTGAAAACAAAATTCTCTGGATACGTTTCCGGCGCGTAAGGGTGGTAATTCGGACACGCCTTGAGGCGCGACACGTCCAACGCGAACGCGCCCCCGTTCAACTCGATTGTTTCCTCGCCCGAGCAATCCGCGTTCGGCACGGTAACTGCGATGACTTCGGTGTTCGCCGCGAGCGAGTTAAACGACAACGCGCTGGCGTCCCCGAGGTCCTTGAACAATTCAACCGAGTAATGCATCAACAGCGGCTCGAATCCCTCATCCTGGGCGCTCACACCCAGCATGGTTTCGGCTTCGAACCCCTCACCCACGAGGCTCCCGCCGCCCTGCTGGAATTCGAGCGTGACGCACGCCCCGTTCGAGCACGTGGTCTTCGGGCTCAATATAGTAAAGGATTCGTTGTTCGCCGGAGAAGAGCACCCGCTCTCGAGGGGGGCGTCCGCGTCCGCCGCAAGCGTGGGGTCGAACGGCGAACGCAGCCAGTTCGCGCCCTGCTTCAAGTAGCTCCGCGCGAAGAACACGAGTTCGCTCTCGTGCGTATATTCATCCAGCTCGGCGTTTTCGTCAATCGTTATGTTAACCGCGAGCAGGGCGGGCGCGTTCGCGGCGTAACCCAAGTCCAGCCACGCGTACTCCTCGCCCGTCTCGTATTCGCTTGCGTCGCACGCTGCCGTGCCCGCGTATTCGACTGCAGCCGGCGGGTGGCGTCCGGTAATCAACGCGTCACCGTTCGCTCCCGCATCCCCGCCCGCGCGGAAGTAAGCGCCCCGCAAGTCCGCGTCCGCCGCGTAAAAGTTATAGTAAACCGTGTAAACGCCTCCCAGTTTGAGGCTCGAAACCGTTTCCCCGTAATGCAGCGCCTGCGTGCTAGTCGCCTTCAAGAATACGAGCGCCGAACCCTCCAACGCGTTGGACGGGTACAAATAATAGGTGACTGCAATGGTTTCGTTGGGTTCGAGGTTCTCGATTCCCTCGAACGACTCAAAGCCGTTAGCGTTCGCGGTGATGTTCAATGGTTTCCGCGGCTTCACGACCAAGGTGCACTCCGTTCCCGAGCAACTCGACGAACCGCCCTCCCACGACGCGGTGAACGAAGCGGAAACGCTCTCGTTAGTCAACAGGTTCGCAGCGCTCGCCTCGATGAACGCGTCCTCCCAATACAATATTATTTGTGCGGTGTTGTTCTCGTCCGCGAGCGTCACGGTGGATGAGCCCGTGCCTCCGCCTACGGTGGCATTAACGCGCACAACCAAGCCGCGCGGCAAGCCCCCGAAATCCACGAAGCCGTCCTCGTCCGTTTCCTTTGTAGGTGCAAGGGCGTAAGCGTAACCGAACGAAGTCAAACCGAACGGCTGCACGGACGCCTCTTCCACCGCTTCCCCGTACTCGCTTTCCACATTCAGCGTGAGAACCGCCGAGTTGTTCGCGCTCGACTTTGCGATTTCCAAGCTCGCGGAGTCGCCCGCCTGGAAAACGTTCGAGTAATTCGAGTGGTAACCCGTCTTCGATGCCGAAGCGAAGTAACCCGTCGACGCGTTCAAATCAAAATAAACAACGCCCGTGGAATTCGTTGTTTTTTCAACCAACAACACCGCGCCCGAAGCAGTGAGCGAGTAAACACTCACCTTCGCACCCGAAAGCGCGCCGTTCTCGCCGTGCACGCTAACCGCCGAACGCCCCCAGCCGCCCGCGGTAATGTTGCTTCCGCTTGCGTTGCCTCCCGTTGCATTTCCGTAAGTCGCGTTTCCACCAGTGGCGTTTCCGCTTGTTGCGTTTCCTCCCGTAGTCGGTTCGAGTTCGATTTCGTAACTATTGGTTCCAGTCTTGATTTCCACGGTTTTCGCGCTCCCGTCGAACGGAAGGAAACCGTCCGAGCTCGCGGTGGCGAACACCACTGAATCCACTGGCAGGCTCTCCACTATCGCGAACCCGCCGAGCAACGCTTTCGCCTCGATTTCCGCGAGTAACACGCGCGATTCGCTCGAGAAAACGCGCACGGTCGCGTCTACTGCGCCGCCGCCCTTCTCCTTGACGCGCACCGAGAGTTTACCGTGGTCGTCCTCGGCGTGCGCGTCCCCGTAAGAGTAAGCTCCGGCGGCGGGCGTGGGCGACGGCAGCACGAGCCCGCCCTTGCTCAAGTCGAAGCGCAGGGAGGCGCGCTCGCTGAGGCGCACGCGTTCGGTAGCCACCCCGTAACCTTCCTTGGATGCCTTCACCTGGTAGTCGGTTTGGGGATTCAGTCCGGTGAATTCGGCTGCACCCCGGTTGTCGGTAAGCGCTTCTGCCACCGTCACGCTGCCCGCGTCGTAAATTGTTATCTTCACGCCCGCGAGTGCGGCGTTGTCCGCGTACACGCGCACGCTCAACGTTTCCTGCGCTCCGGAGCCGAATGCCACGAAGCCTATGCCTCCGGCAACCAGGAGAAGCAACAGGATGGCTATGGGGAACGAGGGTAAACCCGCCTTTTCAATCGGCTCGACAAAGAACCGTATGGCGGGCAAGCCGCGGGCTTCCAGGGACCCCGCGAAAGCGTAAAACGAGTCCTCGGCGCGCGCGTAAAAACCTTTTAACCGTGTAAGGGCGTCCATGCCTTACTTAAGAGGGTGTTACGGCTTTTAAAATCACGTTACCGCGGGGTCGTGCACCGGGGTTCCCACCCAACAGAACTGGTTCGGGGCATCGGGTTTGACTTGGAGCCGGAAGTCGTAGTCGATGAAGCGCATTTTGTGGGCGCCGCCCGCGTAAGAGTCGATGAACGCACAGCGCGCATCGGTTGCTTGCGAATCGTCGTCTCCGCCGCATTGTTCGTCTTCTATGTTGAACGCATCCGGCAAAAAGTCCTCGGCCGAGGAAGCCGTGCAATTAACCCAGCCCTCTGCGGACGAGGCGCTGCACGGCGAGGTGGCGCACGCCTCGAGGAGAATCAAGTCGTCCCCACGGAAACCCTCGCCCGTACCATGCAGGGTTTCCTGGTACGGTTCCTCGAGCACGGCGTTCAACTCCTCTTCGGGGGAAGAGTATTTCACGCACGCCTGGGTGAACGCGTTCCCGTAGAATGCGTCGCGGGCTGCGATTTGAACGTTGTCCCCGTTTGCGGGGAATCCTTCGTCCGCGTACTTGTCCGCGTACTCGCAGTCTCCGTCGCTTTCCTCGGCGCAGAAGCCCTTGATTACCCCGCTTACTTGGGAACCGCCGCTGTCTTGTCCGTAAGCGAGTTCATTGTACGCCCCGAACGCGTAATCGTAATACTTGAATAGCGGGTAGTTGATTGGGAGGTAGAAGTCCGCGTCGCTCACCGCGCCCGAACGCACCTCGTTCCCGGTGGCGTCCGCACTCAACACGCGGGGGAGCTTGGGGTAAATGTCCTGGTCGAGTATCTTGACTTTAACGAAGAAGTTGCCTTCCTCGCACCCCGGAATTATTTTGTCGCCGTCGATGCACTGGAATACGCCGTCTTCGGCGAACGCCTCGCAGTCGAACATGCTTCCCTCGAGGAGTTGCACGCAGTTCGCCACGTAATCGTCGCTGTACTCGTAGAATACCCTGAATTGCTCGGGGTTCGCTATCGTGAACTTTATTCCCTCGAACGTGAACGGCTGGGCTATCTGTTCCATCCACTGGGGCAAGCCGTAAGTCCTGCGGTCGCCTTCCTCGACGCCGCCTTGTTCTTCCACGTTTTTCGGGAGCGAACAAATCACCTGATGGATGGTGTCGGTGACGCGTTCGCAGCCCGCGAAGCGCGCCTCCTCCAATGTGAGCGGGTTGCCTCCGTCGTCTAAGTTGCTTATCTTGAACAGGTTCACCCAGCACTCGCTCGTGAGGAAGTCCTCGATTACCCGGCTCAGGTTCTCGCGGAACTGGGAACCCAAATCCGTGCGGTAAACCTCGAGCATGGACACGATTCGGTTGTGGTAGGCGTCGCTCGAAATCAACGCGATTTCGCCCGCCTCGGCTTTGCTCAGGTTCACCACGAACAATATGCTCGCCAGGAAGATTATCGTTCCCAGGAGGGGCGCGGCAACGAAGCCCTTACGCACGGCTTAACACCCCGTTCCCGCGCGTCAACGCAAGATACCATAGCGCGTAAAAGCCCACAAGCAGCGCGAGGAGGGTCGCGCGGAAGAGCACGTCGTGCACGAACTCGTTCACCCAACGCGCGCTCACTGCTATCCGCAGCGGGTTGAACACGCCCAACGCGAGCACGGCGCCCAACGCAACGCCCGCGAGTCGCTGGCGACGCGAGCGGTCCACACTCGCGAGTATCGTCGCGGCGAGCACGGCGAGCTCGAGGCGCCCCCAGCACAACTCCCCGATTTCCGCGTCGATGCGTTCGTTCACAAGGTGCGGCGTTCCCGCGCTCCATTCGAGTTGGGTTTGTTCGCCCAAGGCGCCCAAAGCGAATTGCGATAGTGCCGCGGTTACGCCTGCGAGCGGTTCGGCTACGAAGCCGAGCGCGTAATAGAATGCCGCAAGAAGGATTAGGCTTGTCGCGAGGAAGCGGATGCCTTCGCGCATGTCATCCACCCAGCATCGTGCTCGCGAAGTAAACCACGGTGCAGTAGAGGAAGACCGCGAGGGGGAGCGCCTTCGCGATGCTCGTGTAAGTGTGGAGTTCGTTGTTTGTCTCCTCTATCTGGGAGTTGAAGTAAGTGAGGAGGATGACTACTTCCATGACGTAGACGCCCATTATCGCGATGAAGGTGCCCGGGTCCGCGCTCGATTCGAGGGCTTTGCTGTCCGTGAACATCCCCGAGAGCTGGAAGCCCGTGGTGCCCGCCGCCTCGGTCGCGACTTCGCTCGAGCTCGTGGTTGAGAGGGAGTTGACTATGAGGCGTTGCATCGCGCTCACCACCGCCAGCACGATGGGCGCCACGAAGGTCGCCATGGTGGAGAGCATCTGGGTGACGTCCTGGAGCAGGCGCTTGAGTGACTCGTCGATTTTCTGGGAGTTGCGGAGCTGCATCGAGAGGTTGATTAGGGATTTGGCGGCGACGCCCACCCCTAAGTCAATCGAGCCCACGAGGAACTGCATTCCGCTTTGAATAGTGCGCGAGGGCAGGTCCTTGAGGGCGCCGAATGTCTTGTCGAACACCGCCGCGTCGAGCGTCATCCCCATGGTCGTGATGTTCTGGAGCACGCGCTTGAACACGCGGTTCGCCACCTTGGATTTGGGTAGGAACTCGGTGGCGTTCTTCAACGCGTCCTCTATGGGCTTCCCTTCCCCGAGGCGGGAGGCTAGCACGTACATCGCGTCCTTGAACTCGGTTTCCATCGCGCGGATTTCGTCCTGCGCCTTCTTGCGCGGGCCGTACTTGCTCAAGAGCCAGACGCTCACCGCGAGCGAGATGCCCAACAGCACGCCGAAAATAGTGAACTGCCCGATGAACAGGCCGTACTTGTCGAAGAAACTCAGGTGGGCTATTTTAGCGATTTCGCGGGCGTATTCCTCGGAGCCCGGACTCAAATAGGGTGGCACCTGTCCGAGCGTGCCCAGGATTGTTATGCCTTTTTCGCCGTTGAACAAGTCGAAGTCCTCGTTGACGGATTGCACGGCGCCGTTCAAGGGTACGAGTATTGCGTTCAACGCGCCTTGGGCGAGTCCCTGGTCCGCGTAATACCCTGCGAACACGAGTCCAAGCACGAGTGCGACGGCAACGAACTTGTAGGGCACGCTCATTCCCGCAAATTGCACGCGTCCGGCTGGCGGCAACCCCGGGTAGTCCGCGTCAATCTTGGGCGGCGTGTATGTGGGCGGCTTACCCGCGACTATCATCGAGCCGAACAGGTAAACGACTATCGGGATGATTATGTTGTAACCCAGAAA
>JBAZPG010000006.1:0-61046 GCA_041648335.1 Candidatus Micrarchaeia archaeon | reverse complement strand
TCAACGACTTGACTCCCTCTTACCTGCTCATAGTCGGGGGTCCCCGCATCGTTGCCTTTGAAGAGTTTGCGACGCCCCTTGCGGATGCGGGTGGTGCGTTCGCCTTCTTGGCGCGCAGCGACCCCCGCGTGCCCAGCGACAATGCTTACGGGATGCTCGCAGCCGCGCGTTACGAGTGCGTGGAATGCCACCCCGACGTTGCAGTGGGGCGGCTGCCGGATGGTTGGGAGGAAGAAAGCGATTCACCCCTTCTCCTCGGGCTTTTGGATGCTGCAATCGCAGCGCACGCTTCCCCTCCCGCACTCGAGGAAATGGCGAGCGTCGTGTCAATGGACTCGTACGGCGAACACTTGAAGCACCTTGTCTATGAAGAATTGGGGAACGAAATCGTGGACGCGCCCCCGGCGTATTACGCGGACGCCTCTGGCATTGAAGGAGGATTCCAAACGATTATCAACGCAGTCAACGGGGCGAACGCCTTATTCTTTTCCTTGCACGGCTCGAACCCGCCTGGCACCCAAGTGTATTCGGCGAGCGACGGCGCGGGTGAATATTATGTCTTGACGCGCGGGCTGCCGGAAGTCGAGGGCATGGATTACACCGGCAAAATCGTCTTGACGGACGCATGCTACGGCGCGAACCCCTACCGCCTCGAAAACGAAAGCCTTCCATTGTTGTTCTTGAATAACGGCGCGCTCGCGTTCGTTGGGAGCACCACGAGCGCGCTTGCGAACCGCAAGGTATCCTCGCAAGAATTCGATGACGAGGCGGAAATACTCGCTCTTGGGTCGAGCACCGCGTTCCACTACCGCATCCTCCGGGGCTTGCGGGACGGCGAACGCATCGGGGACGCGGTTAAGGCGGCGCGCAGCGAGATGCTCGCGGGCGTGCCTGCGGACGAGCTCACGGCAGTGCAGTACGTGCTCTACGGCGACCCCACCCTGAAAACCAATGGTTAAAAAAAGCAGTAACCAAGGGTATATTCGGAGGCGAAGCGTTTCATGAAGTGCGAATGCAATAACAAAATCTGGATAATCGCCGCAGTCTGCCTGATTGTGGGCGGCTTGGCGGGGTACTATTTTAGCGAACAGAACAACACGGAGTACGTTTTGAAGGGCGCCGAATTCGGTTGCGCTTCCGCGGCGAACGCGGAGTCCGGTTTCTGCGAATTCGTTTCGGGCGGCGACTACCTTGAGAAGGCCACCAAGAGCAGTGGAGACGTTTGCCCGCCTTGCGGTTGCTACGGCTCCGGCGCGCCTGCAGGGGAATGCTGCGGTAACTGCGTCCTTAGACTGATCGGCGATTAAGCCCGACGAAACGGGAAACCCGGTTTCCCTTCCCCTTACTTTTTATATTCGTTTTCCCCTGAAATTAGCGTGAAGCCGGTCCTCTTCCTGTTGTTCGCCTGCACCCTTGTCGCGGGCTACTGCCTCGACTCGGACAACGGCTTGAATTACGATTACTATGGTTACGCCCAAGGCAACCAAACCACGCTGAACGACAGCTGCCTGGACGCCCAAGTGCTCAACGAGGCGTATTGCGCCGCAAGTGCGCCCGCGTATTACCAAGAGTACTGCAGGCAGGGCTGCATCCAGGGCGAGTGCGTGACGCGCGCCCCGGTGCAGGCGAGCCCGTTCATTGACGAGGATTACTTAGCTAAGTCGTTGGCGGACGACCCGGTGGGCGAAATCGCAGTATTCATCGTTGCCGTGGTGCTCTTGATTGGCGTTCTCGCGTTCTATTCGGACCGCGGTTGAAATGGCGGAAAACGCGAACTTGTTGTTAAAAGCTGGGAAACTCTATACGAGAAACCTGGTGCGCGGCTTCCGGGTGCACGGCGAACGCGTCGTCTCAGAGAACGGTGTGGAATGGCGGGAATGGAACCCTTACCAGTCCAAGCTCGGAGCCGCCTTGATGAAGGGGCTCGAATGCAACATTCGGGAAGGCGACTCCATACTCTACTTGGGGGCGGCGAACGGTGCCACGCCCTCGTTCGTGTCGGATCTGGTGGGCAGCCGCGGCATCGTTTACTGCATTGAATTCGCGCCCCGCTCGATGCGCGACTTAATTCGGGTGTGCGAGGCGCGCGAGAACATGGTACCCATACTCGCGGATGCCCGAAAGACGCGCGACTACGAGGAAGTGGGCTCGGTGGACTGCGTGTTCGAGGACGTGGCGGACCCTGAGCAGGGTAGGATAATGGTTGAAAACAGCCGTTTCCTCGCGAAGGGCGGGCTCGGGCTCCTAGCCGTGAAGGCGCGCTGCGTTGACTCCACCGTCGAACCGGCGCTCGTTTACGAGCAGGTGGAACGCGAGGTCTCGCAAACATTCAACGTGACGCGGCGCCTGGACTTGGCGCCGTTCGAGGAAGACCACGAGTTCCTCGAGCTCGAAAAGAAGTGAATTTAAGCTGGAACGCTTAAAGGGGAAGTATCATGTCTTTGTTGAAACTCAGGTTCGCGATGCTCGCCACGATGACGCTGTTGTTCGGCTTCCTCGCGGGAATATTCGGGCTAATCGTCTGGTACTACGGGGCCACCCTCGAATCCAACCTCATGCTCACAGGCATAGTCGCGTTCGTCGTCCTCTTGACCGCGGTGCAGTGGTGGGCGGGCCCCTGGCTCATCAAAGTCACCACGCGCATGCGCGAACTCAAGCCCAACGAGTACCCTGAATTACACGAGATGCTCGCGGAACTCTCGCGCAAGGCGGGAATCAAGAAACCCCGCCTGTTCCTCGTGATGGACGGCACACCCAACGCTTTCGCTTTCGGACGCACCCCGAACGACTCGAACGTCGCGGTGCACTCTGGCTTGCTCGGCGTGCTCAACAAGGAGGAAGTCAAGGCGGTGCTCGCCCACGAAGTCGGGCACGTGAAGCACTGGGACGTCGCGGTGATAACCCTCGCCTCCATGGTGCCCCTCCTTGCCTACTACCTGATAGTATTGTTCTTCTCGCGCCAGAGCAACGACCGCGGCGCGCCCTCGGGAATCGCCGTGTTCTTCGGTGCGCTCCTCGCCCAGTTCCTCTCGCGCCTCCTCGTGATGTACTTGAGCCGCACGCGCGAGTATTACGCGGACGCGTTCAGCGCCGCTGCCACGCGCAAACCCGCCTCACTCGCGAACGCGTTGAAGAAGATAAGCTACGGGTTCGCGGGAGTGAACCCGCGCGCCTACGAGTCCAAAGCCGCGTTCTACATCGCGAGCCCCTCGGAAGCCGCCGAACTGGGGGACAAGGCGCGCGAACGCGAAATCGATTACGCAATCGAGTGGGAGAAGACGAACGCGTGGGCCGGCATCGGCGAACTCCTGTCAACGCACCCGCTTACATTCAAGCGCCTCGCGGCACTCCGCGAGCTCGAGAACAACTTGCCCGAGGTGGATGCAGCGTGAAAGCGGAATTCGGAGTATACGGGGGAAGCGGTTTCTATTCGCTAATCAAGGACGCCGAGGAAATCCGGGTGGACACGCCGTACGGCGCGCCTTCGGACGCCCTGACGCTCGGCGAAATCGCTGGACGCACCGTAGCTTTTCTGCCGCGGCACGCGAAAAACCATTCGATTCCCCCGCACAAGATAAACTACCGCGCGAACGCCTGGGCTTTCAAGTCGCTTGGCATCAAGCGCGTAATCGGGCCGTGCGCCGCCGGCTCCCTCCAAAAAGAGGTGCCGCCGGGCACGTTCGTGGTGTGCGACCAAATCGTTGATTTCACGAAAGGACGCGATTACACTTTATTCGACGGACCCGAAGTCAAGCACCTGGTATCCGGCGACCCTTACTGCCCCGAATTGCGCGCGGCAGCCGTGCAGGCGGGACACAAGCTCGGGTTGTCCATACGAGAAAAAGGCACCGTGGTCGTAATCGAGGGACCCCGTTTTTCAACGCGCGCCGAGAGCCGGTTTTACTCCGCGCAGGGCTGGGAAGTAATCAACATGACGCAGTCGCCCGAGGCGTTCCTGTGCGCGGAAGCGGGAATGTGCTACGCCAACATCTCACTCATAACCGACTATGACGCGGGTTTCGAAGGCATGGCGCCGGTGTCGCACGAGGAAGTGCTCCGCGTGTTCGTTGCGAACAATGAGAAACTCAAGTCGCTCGTAGTCGAGATGATTAAGGCGGCTCCCGAGAAACAGGCGTGCGCCTGCGCCAAGAGGATTTGAATTTGAAGCGCGTCGCGTTGTTCGTTGCCGGGGTTGCCTGTGCGCTCGCACTCGTCTGGGCTGCGGGCGGCTTCCAGCCGTGCGCCTGCCTTTCCGGTTCGGCGTACGCCGTGTTCTCGCCGGACGCCGGGGACGCCCTGTTACCCGTGCTTTACTCCGCGCAGGAAACGCTCGACGTGGAGTTGTACCAGTTCTCGAACCCGGACTTCAAGGACGCACTTGTTTCAGCCGCGGCGCGTGGGGTCCGCGTGCGCGTGATACTCGAGCCGCGCGTGGACTCGAACTACGAAACCGCACAATTTTTGGCTGAACGCGGAGTCAAGGTGCGCTGGGCTACGCTGGACTACACGAACACGCACTCGAAATACGCAGTCGTAGACAACGCAATCGTAATCGTGGGGAGCGCGAACTGGTCCAAGCAGGCGATGAACTCGAACCGCGAGGCGGATGTTGTGATAACCGACGAACGCATTGCCGCGGAGTTCACGGATGCATTCGAAACGGACTGGAATGCTGGGAGCGTGGCCTCGTGAAAATCGAGCGCGCCACCTTGAAGAACGCCTACACGCTCGCCGTGCTCACTCAGCGCTTCTTCCCGTACACGGGCATCGGCTATCCGCAGGTTGTCGAGCGATTGAACAACCCGGAAATCGAGTACTATGTTGCGCTCGAAGGCAACTCGACCGTCGGCTTTACCGACGTGGAAGCCAAACCCGACGGGCAGGCGAAAGTCCTCGGCTTGGCGGTGCTCCCCGAGAACCGCCGCAAGGGTTACGGGAGCGCGCTCCTGGACAAAGCCCTCGAGCGCGCCATTGCCCGGGGCGCCAAGAAGTGCACCGTGCTCGTGGCGGAAGACAACGCAGTCGCACAGAAGATTTACGAGTCGCGGGGCTTCGCGTCCGCAGGCACGCTGGACTACAAGCTCTGGGACAAAACCGTTTTATTAATGTCCAAGCAATTCTGATAGCACACATGGATTTGGAAACGCGGCTCGAACTCGTCTCGAGGCCGCCCGCACAGGAACTCGTCACCCGCGAGGAAACGCGGACTCTTTTGGAAAGCGAGCGGGCGCCGGTGCATTACATCGGGTTCGAGATATCCGGATTGCTGCACGTTGGTTCTCTTCTTGTCTCGAGTTACAAGATTAACGACTTGCACGAAGCGGGCTTCAATACCGCGGTTTTCTTGGCTGACTGGCACTCGATAATCAACAACAAGCTGGGCGGGGACTGGGACGCGATACTCGAAGCCGCGAAATACTACGAGGAGGCATTCAAGTTCGCGTGCCCCGGCGTACGCATCGTGCGCGGCAGCGAACTCTATCATGACAACGACGATTATTGGCGCGACGTGATACGTTTCTCGAAGCACGTCACCATCGCGCGCGCCACGCGGTGCATGCAGGCGCTCGGGCGTTCGGAGAGCGAGGCGCTTGATGTTGCGCAGTACGTTTACCCCTCGATGCAGGCGGTTGACATAAAGCACTTGGGTGCTGATTTGGCGCACGCCGGCATGGACCAACGCAAGGCGCACATGCTCGCCCGCGACACCTACCCGAAGATGGGTTGGAAGCCGCCCGTTGCGTTGCACCACGAATTATTGCCGAGTTTGCTCAAGCCCGTGGAGGGCGAGGCGGGCAAGATGGACTCGAAGATGAGTAAGTCGAAGCCGGACAGCGGGGTGTTCATCCACGATTCGCCCGAAGAGATAAAACGCAAATTGAACAAGGCGTATTGCCCCGCGCAAAGCGAGGGCAACCCGGTGCTCGCGTTGGCGCGCGTTGTTTGTTTCAGGAACGGCGCGGTTCGCGTCGAGCGCCCCGAGAAGTTCGGGGGCAACGTAGAGTACGACAACTACCAAAAAATCGAGGCGGATTACCTTTCGGGGAAGCTGCACGCCGCGGACCTCAAGGCTGCCGTGACAGCGGGCTTGGATGCTGCGGTGGCGCCCGTGCGCAAGCACTTCGAGAAGCACGCGAAACTATTGGAAGTTTACTCGAAAACCAGCGTAACCCGTTGAACGAGCGTTTTTTTAAGCACCCCAACCCGTATTGTTTTCAGGGGGTTTTGGGATATGAAAAACGCTTTACTGGCTTTCGTGCTTTTCGCTGCGGTCGCGAGCGCGTGGTGGGTGCAAGTCGGCTTCGGCTCCCAGCCGCGCTACTATCCCGCGGCGTACTATCAACCGGTTTACGCGCAGCCCGTTTACTACCAACCCGCGTATTACGCTTACCAGCCCGCTTACTCATCCTCGTATTACTCGAGCTACTCGTATTCGCGCGGCTACTCGAGCCAGTCGTATGCCTACCAGTCGTACGGCTACCCGCAATACTCTAGCCCGTCGCCCCAGAGTTACGGCGGAGCGAGCGATTATTGCGTGCAGGCGGCGGCGCGCGGCTATTACGTCTGTTGAAACAATTCAAAAGACGGCGTCCTAGAAAGAGTTATAAAGCTACATTGCAATAACAATTAGTTATCAACTAGTAATTAAAAGTGATTTGCATGGCAAAAGCGATTCAGGTAATGAAATTCGAGCACGCACCCACCTTGAACACCGTGATGATGGTGGAGAATGCGCTCGCGAAAGCAAAGGACAGCGTTGTTACCGTTGCACAGCTAAAACGGATGCTTCCGAAACAAGTCAACCACAACACTCTGAAGTCCATCCTGATTTACCTGGAAGAAGGCAACAAGATAGCCGTGAGCATAAGCGGCATAACCTGGATTCACAACTCGAATGCGAACCTGAGAAAGGCAATCGCTAAAGGGCTTGAAATATGAAACCGGTAAAAGTCGTTCTTTCCCCCGAGGCCGAAGAAGCTTACAATTACTTGAACGAGAAAGCCCCGACTTCGAAAATAGAGCGTTCAATCCTGAACGCGGTCAACAAGAAGAAGGAACTCATCAAGGCGAACATCCATTACGGCGAAGCGATTGCCAAATCAAAGATACCCGAGGAATACGTCCGGAAATACGGGGTTAACAACCTGTTCTGGGTGGGGCTTCCGGACGGCTGGAGAATGCTCTATACCTTGACCGCAAACGGTGAAATCAAGATAATCGCGTTCGTGCTGGACATCCTGGACCACCGGAAGTATGACAAAAAATTCAAGTACAAATAATTTCGACTGGTTTGGCAGCGGTTAAGCGTGAAATTAAAAGCCCCTAAAACCTAGTGCTTAGCGTGATGAAGTAGAGTCAGAGTTCGGAGCCCATTCGGGCGGTGAAGACGACCTTGAGTTCTGAATAAAAAACGGCAGAAATTAAGGGGGCGCAATACCCGCATGAAAATCAAGTATTTGAATGCGAAACAAGTAATCGAAATTAACAAGAAGACGACCCGCGACTCCAACGACCCGTTTGCCGTAGAAAACAAAGGCAACTTAGAACACGCGATTAACGCGGTCAAATACAAGTACGAGGGAAAAGAAGACGCCTTATTTTTAAAGGCGGCATACTGGCTGGATATGTTTGCTAACAAAGGGCATGTTTTTGCGGAAGGAAACAAGCGAACGGCCATAACTTCAACAATCGCCGCCTTAGAACTAAATAAGTACGTAATCGATACTGAGAACCAAGACGAATTAGTGGAATTCGTTTTAGAAGTATCAAAAGGAAACAATTCCTTAAGAAACACGAAAAAATGGCTTGAACAAAGAATTAAAAAACGAAGCCAAACACGATAAATGTGATTAAAATGAGTGACGAAGAATTCGATAAACTCGTTAATAAAATCATGACAAAAAACAAGAAAGCGCTAGCGGAGCTTGCCAAGCACTGATTTTAAAGTTTTCAACAATTAAACATTTAGCGTGATGAAGTAGAGTCAGAGTTCGGAGCCCATTCGGGCGGTGAAGATGACCTTGAGTTCTGAAATTGTATTCGATGATAACAACGGCGCGCGAGCCGTTCGGGGCGATATGAATGGGCGAACTGTCTCTAAATGAATACCAGAAACTTTGCAAGGTTACGGCAAAGAAATTCGACAACCCGGGAAAAGAGATATGCACCTGGGGTTTGGGCATAACCGGCGAAGCCGGGGACGTGGCGAGCTGCATAAAAAAGACGTTCATTCACGAAAACGACCAACGGGCGGGCATAAGGGAGAACCTCGGCGACACGTTGTGGTACGCCGCGATGATATGCAATTTCTTCGGCTGGAGCATGCAAGACGTATTAAACGAGAACATCGGAAAACTCAAAAAAAGGTATCCCGAAGGGTTCACGATAGAGGATGCCAAGCGGAACAACACGAAAATAGACTGGAATGAGGCGTAACGCAAATTCAGTTAAGCGGGTATTTCATGACCAGGAAAATCCACCGGAACGTCTGGCTGTTGAGTTTGACGAGCTTCATCACGGACGCGAGCAGCGAGGTAATCAACCCCATCCTCCCGTTCTTCATCGCCTCTCTAGGCGGCGGCGCAACCGCGATAGGTTTGATTGGCGGGCTCGGGGAAAGCGTCGCGAGCCTCCTCAAAGTATTCTCGGGTTATTTCGCGGACAAATCCAGGAAAAAGCGCCCGTTCGTAATCGCTGGCTACGGCTTGTCCGCCTCGCTCAAGTTGTTGTTCACCCTCGCCACGAGTTGGACGCACGTGGCGCTCATAGTCCCGCTCGAACGAGTGGGCAAGGGCATCCGCGTGGCTCCCCGCGACGCGCTCATAGCACACAGCACCCCAAAGCACTTGAGGGGCAAGGCATTCGGAATCCAGAAGGCGTTCGACACCGCGGGCGCCCTACTCGGCACGCTCTTGGCGATTTACCTCTGGTTCTACCTCGGGCTATCGTTCCAAACGATTTTCGTGGTCGCCGCAGCCATAGCATTCGTGGGACTCCTCCCGCTGTTCCTGGTGAAGGAAGCCGAACACGAACCCCAGAACAAATTGAGTTTGCTCGGGAACTTCAACGCGTTACCCCGCAACCTCAAGTGGTTTATCCTCGCCGCGGCGATTTTCGCCGTAGCGAACTTTTCCTACATGTTCCTCATACTCAAGGCAGGCGAATCGTTCCAAGGCGCGGACGCCATACTCTTCCCCCTCGCGCTTTACGCGTTCTACAGCCTGGTGCTCTCCACCGCCGCGATACCCGTTGGCAACTTGGCGGACAAGTACGGACGCAAACGAATCTTGGGCGTTGGTTACGCGTGCTTCGCCCTCACCACGCTCGGCTTCGCGTTCACCTCCGGCTTCCTTCCCCTGCTGTTGTTCTTCGCATTGTACGGCGTGTTCCACGCGTGCGTGGACGGCGTCCAGCGCGCGTTCGTGAGCGACTGCACGCACGAGAAGAACCGCGCCACCGCGCTGGGCTACTTCCACACTTCGGTGTCGGTAGCCGCGTTGCCGGGCGGACTCGCCGCGGGAATGCTCGCGGACGCTTACGGCCTCGAGGCAACGTTCCTGTTCGGCGCCTGCCTCGCGCTCGTGGCATTCGTTTTACTCGAGTTCAAGGTCCGCGAACCCTAGGGCGCGCTTATAGTGAACTGGCTCGAGCAAGTTGCCCCGCCGCCCGAGGCGGTTACGGTGTAGGTGCTTGCCTGCGGGTACAGGCAGTCCGTGAAACCGTTATAGGTGCCCGCCGAGCCGAGGGTCAAGTCAACCGACTGCGTGGACGAGCTGGAATAACACTTCACGGTAGCTGAAACGTCCTGGGTGAATCGGACGATGATCTGGCGTTGCAAATAGGATTCCCCGGATTTAGGCGACGACGAGACCGTGCACGACAACGCGGCAGGGCTCGGCGACGGGCTGGGCAGCGGCGAAGGGGTGGCGTGGGGTGCGGTGGACGGAGTCGCAGCCGGCGCGGTGGACGGCTGCGCGCTCGCGAGCGGGGTCGGCGAGGGGTACAAATCCTTGTTCGGCTGGATGGTCGAGCCGGCGGGAGTCCAGTTCTCTAGCCCTTCCTCGCGCTGGATGCAACCCAGTAACAGGAAACTCAAAAGTAAAACCGCAACAACTGCGAAATGCTTGTTCACGAAAACAATAAATTCCCCGCATGTTTTTAAATCAAGCGTATGGAACTAGATGAACGCGTTTTGCTCGCCCGCGAACGCACCCTGTTGTCCTGGCAACGCAATCGGTTGTCCGAGATAAGCGTGCTCCTCAGCGTGACGGGCATCGGGCTGGTGGTGCACAAGTTTTACCCGGAAAACGCTGCGTTCGGCTTGTTCCTGATCGCCGCCTCGCTCGCCGGTTTGGCGTACGTGGTCTGGCGTTACTTCAGCGTAAAGAAGACCTGGCGCGGGCACTGCCAAAAACTGGAGCACCCGTGAAAAGAAATGCAGGAACTCTTGAATGTTTTATTGCTGAGCCTCGCCGCCGGACTGGCTACCGGGCTCGGGGGCGCACTCGCGGTGCTGCGCACCCCGGGAAAAAAGAGCATGGGCGTCACGCTGGGCTTCGCCGCGGGCATCATGCTCGGCTTGGCTTTCCTCGAGTTGATTCCCGAAGCCAGGGCGCTCGGCGGCTTCACCGTTGCGGTAACCGGGTTCGCGGTGGGCGCGGCAATAATGCTGCTCTTGGATGCCGGCTTGCCGCACATCCGCTTCCGCGTGAAAGAAGAGAGCGTGTTCGACATCAAGCTCTACAAAACGAGTTTGCTCATCGCAATCGGGATAGCGTTGCACAACCTCCCCGAGGGAATCGCGGTGGGCGCGGGTTACGCGCACGCGCCCTCGTTCGGGTTGATGGTCGCCGCGATAATCGCCCTCCACAACATCCCAGAGGGAATGATAATCGCGATGCCCTGCTGTGCGAGCGGCTCGAGCAAACGCAAGTCGTTCAAACTCGCGCTGTTGAGCGGGCTCGCGGAACCGTTCGGCGCCGTGCTCGCGTTCGTCCTACTCGACACCGTGCGCGGGGCGGTGCCCTTCGCGCTCGCGTTCGCCGCGGGCGTAATGACTTTCATAACCCTCGACGAGCTCCTCCCGTGCGCGCACGCCCAGGGGCACAGCCACCTCACGGGCATTGGACTAATCGGCGGCGTAACCGCCGCGATGGCGTTGACCGCGTTCTTCGCCTAGCCGAAAATCGAGCCGAAACCCTGTGCCGCGTTATCCAAACCCGCCTCTAACTCGGCGAGCACGCGCTTCTTCTCGTCCGCAGTCGCCTCGGCGAACGACTCCACCGCCTTGAGGGCGGCAACGAGCTTGGAGGCGTCGCCCTCCTTCTTGAAGTGCAAGACGTATTTCCCGGCGGGCAAGCCGAGGACTTTCGCGTCCTTGAAATCATAGCCCAGGCGCGCGAACGATTCCGCACCGAACGAGTCCGCGTCGAGGACCGCCTGGACCTTGCCCTTGTCTGCCGCATTGAAAACGAACACGTAATCCATTACGAGAAAACCTCCTTTAGACAAGAATTAAAAGGGCGGGCGGGTTAAAAAAACATTCGGGTGTAAACAAAAAAATGAATAAACTATCGCTGTTATTGCCTGCCTTGCTGTTGTTCGGTTGCCTCGCGCAACCCCCCGCACAGATTGCAAACCCGGCGAGCGAGTTCTGCGTTGCCCGCGGCGGCACCCTGGAGATCATCACCGCAGGAGACGGCTCGCAGTCCGGCGTTTGCACGCTCGCCACCGGCGAAAAATGCGACGAGTGGGCTTACTATAACGGCGCGTGCCCTGCACCCTCGCCTTCGCCGTCACCCGCCGTTGTCTTGTTGACTGAGTGTGAAACCGACTCGGACTGCGTTGTCGGGGGCTGCAGTAACCAATTGTGCATCTTGAGGGATGCATCCGGCATCTCGACTTGCGAGTGGGCGGATTATTATTCTTGCTACCAGCGCAGCTGGCAGGCAAGCGAGTGCGGCTGCGTTCAAGGCAACTGCGTTTGGGACCAGGACACGCTGGACTGCGTGACGGAAATGCAGAACCCGACTCCTTCACCCGTGATTCCGTCGGATGCGTTCGACAAGCTCGAATACTACTATGAACTCTCGCTCGAAGAATACTTCGGCGCGGACGTCTCGATGGCCAAGGAAGAGTTCTATTACAACGACCGCTGGAGCGGCTCGCACTTCGCGTCCCCCGCGGACCCGGAGGAATACCAGTTCGAAGTCCGCTCGAAGAAGGATTACCGGAGCGAGTACGGGAAAATCCGCGTTTCAAACGGTTACACAGTCACCTGGGACCAGCGCGGTTCGGGCGAGGAAATCCACTACCTGGAATTCAAGTGCGACGTTTACCAGCTCTGGATGAAGACGGGTTTCGTGAACCAAACCGAGTTCTACGGGGCAATGGACGCAACCACGTCCGCCTGCAAGGACTACCAGGCGAACTGAACGGCGCAAAACACCAACCGTCCGCTAAGCCCGATTTTGATTTTTGCGGTTCTAGCTGGCTCGATAATGCTGTTATTATTCGCTTGGGCTCCTTGGCTGGATGATGATAAAATCCACGATTTGGTGCTACAAGAAAAAGGCAGGGTTGATGGGACAATCGATGAAACCGGCGCCTTGATTTGTGATTACAATGTCAACTGGGCTCCGTTTGGCAGGTGGGTTGCAAGCTGTGAAGGCGGCTGGTACGTTAACTTTCATGGAAAAATCGAGTCAAACGCCTGATGCCGCAAGAACGGGCGCGCGGGCAGTTACCAAATTTAAAAAAATAGATTACTCCGGCTTTCCGGTTTTAAGAACAGCGTATTGCTGGAGCAATTGCTTGGCAAGGAAATCGCAGAACGGTTTCGGTTTGCCCTCGTCAGCCGCTTCGATTACGCTATAGTATTCTTCCTTGTTGCTCACTTCGATTACGACCGGCGGAAAACCGTTACGCAAAAGAACCATGTTCATTAACAGCCGGGCGGTCCGCCCGTTTCCGTCAGTGAACGGATGTATTTGGGCTACGCGGTTGTGCAGCCACGATGCGAGCTCGACGGGGTGTAGGGCGCGTTTCTCCAGCCGGTATTTCTTAAACGCGTCCTTCAACAAGGCGGCGACTTCCTTTGCGGCAGGCGGCTTCCAGTTCGAACCGGTTATCCCGACTTGCGTTTCGCGGTAATCTCCTTGAATCCTGCAATCCGTGTTTTTTGTGAGTTCGAACTGAATCCCGCAAACGAACCGCTTGTTAACCGGGCCCTTGAACGCGTTGATGAAATCCCAGGCATCCTTGCCGTTCAGCACTTCCAGTATATCCTTGGTTTTAGCGCCCTGCGGGGTTACCCCATCCGCGAGAATCAAGGCGGTTTGCCGCAGCGTCAACGGATTCCCTTCGATGGCATTCGTGTTGTAAGTAAAACGCACGAGAAAATCCTTGGGCAGGGCTTCGCCCTCTATTTCACGGAAATTTTTCGCGGAAACGCGCAGGTCCTCGAGGCGTTCGACCGCGTCCTGCGACAGCCACACCGCAGCATACGGCTTGGGTGTTTTCTTCTCAAGCTCCTTAAAACTCGCATTAAGCGCCTCGTGCGAAGGCATCTTGCGCCCGAGAAAAACCCGGATTTTACTGACTTTCACCGGGGACAAGCGCACGCTCTTGACTAGATAATAATAATCTTGCTTGCCGTGCCTTTGCTTCTCGATGAACGCCATAAACGAAGTCCTCACTCAAACTACAAATATGGCTACAATATTAGCATATTTAAGCTTTGTGGACATAATGGCTACAAAAACAACATTTATTGCAAAGGTAGCCATATGCTCGGCGTAGCCGGCAAGCTAAGAAGCTAGCCAAGGCTAGTAAATAAAAAAAATAAAAATAACGCGTAAGCCAAGGGCTAGGCGTTAAAGCAGCACACTGTTCGCAGGCGCTTAAACTTTCTTTACGTTCTTCGCGCGAGGCCCGCGTTCGCCGGACTCGACTTCGTATTCAACTACATCGCCGACTGCGAGCGCAACGCCGCCCTCGACAGCCGAGGTGTGCACGTACGCATCCTTGCCGTCGTCGCCGGTAATGAAGCCAAAACCGCGCGCGTCGTTGAACATCTTTACTTTACCTTTCATTGTATATCCACCTTTATTTTAGCTGATATTACTTTGGCGCGCGGGGTTTATAACCGCTTATCCCGACGCGTCCGCGCGTCAGACTTGCGCATTTATTAAAAACCGCGCGCCCCAAATTGTTTCGTAGGCTGCGGCTGTGGTCTAGTGGTATGATTCGAGCTTCCCAAGCACTTTTTTGCTGCTGTAAAAACCTGCACTAAAAAGCGCGGAGAAAGCTCGCGATCCGGGTCCGATTCCCGGCAGCCGCACTCGACTCCTACTTGCGTTCCACTTCACCTTGGCGTCCTGCGTTAATTCGCATGAACCGCGTATTCGTTCACGTACTTCTTGAAGAACCATTGCACGAAAACACCGTCGTTCCGCGTCAGTTGCGAGCGTTCGAGCGCGCGGTAATACCCGCTTCGGTTCTCGTAAGGAATGTTCAGCATCGGAAACCCGTGCTTTTCGAGGATGAAGTTCATCAACAACCGGCTTATCCTGCCGTTGCCGTCGCCGAACGGGTGAACGGTCACGAGCTTCAAATGTGCCAGTGCCGCCAGCTCGGCGGGATGCGATTCGTTCTTGTGTTTATCGTACCAACGGAAAAACTCGCGCAAAAGAACGGGAACCTCCAACGGCGCAGGAGGAAGGAATTTGCTACCCGATATCGCGATTTGGTGCCCCCTGATTTTTCCCGCGATGTCCGGCTTGGTGGACTCGAAAAGTTTCTTGTGCCAGTACAGCATCGTCCGCTCGTTCAAATCCTTTCCGCGGTTCCCGTAGTCGAGCATTTCGTAAAACGTTTTCTCGTGGGCTTCCGCCTCCTTGACGTCTTCAACCGGCTTGGAACGCGGAGTCAAGCCCCGCTCGAGCAAGTCCGCGGTTTCCCGATAAGTGAGTTTCGAGCCTTCGATGCGGTTCGAGTCGTAAGTGAATTTGACTGAAAACGTCCGCACCTGCTTTTCCAGCATGCTCTTCGGGACTCCCTTTTGTTCCCTCGCGTAGTTTTGCCTGATTTTATCCAGTTTGGGGTACCAGCGCTCCTTGTAAATCCCGGATAGAAATCCTGCTTTGAGCTCGTTTATTTTCGCGGGAAGCGGAAGCTTGGTGCCCAAGTACTTTTGGCGGGTTTCGATTCCCCTCGCCGTCCTAACGGTGTGCTGCAGATAATAGTACTTCTTAGTCCCGACGGCTTTGGTTTTTATCGTAGTCATACGATTTGTTTACCATTACATATTTATAAACTATTGCGTTTTGCTTAAAATGTAAGGGCACGCATCCGTTCGGGCTTGAATCGAACGGTTGACCGGTTAACCCCCGCGATGCCCGAAGAAGAGCGTACCGAGGCAGAGCTTAAAAACGCGGGAAACCAGGCGAATAACTAGGAAACGAATAATCCGTTTGTTGTGGTAATTGCACATGAAAATCGAGAAGAAAACCTGGCCCGAATACTTCCAGGATATCCTCGACGGGCGCAAGGCGTTCGAGTTGCGCCTCGCGGACTTCCCCTGTGCTACGGGCGACGTGCTCGTGTTGCGCGAGTGGAACCCTGAAACCAAGGAATACACCGGGCGTTCGGTTGAAAAGAAGGTTTCAGCCGCGTTGAAAACCAAGGGCTTGCCTTTCTGGAGCAAGGAAGACGTTGACGCACACGGGTTCCAAATCATTTCGTTCGAACAAAAGAGGAGGCCGGGCGTCGGGTTCGGCGTGCTGCTCTTGCGTAACGGGCGCGTCCTGCTCGGGAAACGCCACGACGACCCGGCGAAGGCGTCGAGCCTGCTGGACGGCGCTGGGACCTGGACCATGCCGGGCGGAAAACTCGACTACGGAGAGACGTTCGAGGAGGGTGCGGCGCGCGAGGTCCTCGAGGAAACCGGCTTGACGCTTAACAACGCGAGGGTGTTCTGTGTTAACCAGGATTTCGCCGAGAACGCCCACTTCGTCACCGTGGGCTTGTTTTCGGATGACTTCACGGGCGAACCCGAGGCGCGCGAGCCCGACGAAATCACGGAGTGGCGGTGGTTCGACTTGGAGGCGCTCCCGAAGCCGCTTTACAAGCCGAGCGCGGAAGCCCTTGAGAATTACCTGCGGAACGAGTTCTACATCCGGAAATGAGTTAGGTTTGGTAGTGTAGCATGACCAACAACTTGAAAACACAAACAGAACGCGCCCAGAAAGTACTGGATTTCGTTTTGCGCGAAATCCAAGCCGACGGAAAACGGTGCGAGAGCCATGGGCTAGCCCACGTCTTGAGGGTATGGCGCGCCGGGCTCGAAATAAGCGCGCGGGAAGGCGGGAACCTCGAGGTTTTAGAGCCCGCCCTGCTGTTGCACGACATCATACGCCCCGGCGACGAGGCGGGGGAGAGGGAGCACGCGCGGTTGTCCGCGGATTTCGCGGAAAGCGTGCTCGCAAAATTCGGTTATTCGAACAGCGAAGCAATGGAAATCCGGGAAGCCATCCTGACGCACTCCCGGAGTTCGCCGACCGAAAGCCCGAAAACGCTTGAAGCCAAGATACTCTATGACGCCGACAAGCTCGACGGCTTGGGCGCGGAAGGCGTGAAACGGGCGTTGAGCCTCGGCAAGGGCCGGAAATGGAACGAAGTCCGAACCGCCGAGTGGTACCTCGCGAGGACCTGCGACGTAGCGAGGAACGAGCCGTTCTTCACCGGAATCGGCGCGGAAAAGGCGGGCGAACGGCTCGGAGCGTCGCTTGACTGGTGCAAAAAAACATTGCCACGCGAAGCGTTCGCTGGAACGCTCCGCAAATTCGGTTTCAACAACGCGGCAGAGATTAAGTTAACCCGCGAACGCTGACGTCCGGCGGCGGCAAAATATTAAACAAGAGCAGCGTGGTTTACTCATGAAAAAACTGTTTTGCCGGGCGCTGATAAGCGCGGTAAACAAAAAGGAAGCCGAAAAAATCGCTTCCGCGCTAGTGTCGAAAAAGTTGGTTGCGGGCGCGCACCTAACCAAGGGGCAGTCGGTTTACTGGTGGAACAACAAAATCGTTGAAAAAGAGTATTACAACGTCAGCGTGTTTTCGCTGGCGAAAAACAAGCAGCGTATAATCCGGGAAGTCGAGAAACTGCATTCCGACGAGTGCCCGGTAATCGCGTTCTTTGAAATGGACGGCAACCGCGCGTTCCTCGACTGGATACGCGAGTCGACGGACGCGAAAAAGGGCAAGTGAATCCAAATGACTGAAAAACCCAAGGTAACTGTGGGAGAGGCTGTAGTCGAAAAAGTGTTCTTCGAGAATTCACAGGGCGTGAGGCTTTGCGGGATACTACAAGAGCCGAACGAGAGCCGCAACGAAGTAGTCATTCTCGTCCACGGTTACTCCACCAACAAAAATGCATCTTCAATTGTGGGACTCGCGGAAGAATTGGCGAAAAGAAAAATCAACTCGTTCAGGATAGATTTGGACGGCTGCGGGGAAAGCGAGGGCGCGTTTGAAAACCAGACAATCACGAGCGCGGCTGACGATGTCGGTTCGGCAATCAAGTTGATGGAAAAACGGGGTTACGCGCGAATCGACTTGCTCGGTTCGAGCGCCGGCGGGTTGGCGGCGATGGTTGCCGCGTTGGAGCACCCGGAAATAAACCGCATCGGCTTAAAAGCGCCGGTCTCGGATTCCCCCGCGCAACGTTTGAAGTATTATGGCCAAGCGTACTTGGACGAATGGAAGAAGAACGGATACGTGTTTTATGAAAGCAAGGATGGACGCAAGCACAAGGTGAATTATTCGTCTTTTGAGGACTCGAAAAAGCACGTGATGCACGGCAAAGCCAAGAACATCACGTGTCCGGTGCTCGTAATCCACGGCACGGGAGACACTACGGTTTTAATCGAAGACAGCAGGAAACTCGTAAAAGAACTCCCGAACGGGAAACTCGTCGAACTGGAGGGCGTCGACCACCACTTCAAGTTGAACGATGGACGCAAGAAATCAAATGAACTCTTCGGCGAATGGTTTGAAAACGGGAGTGCGGCCGTCGGGATTTGAACCCGAGTTTTGACGTTGGCAACGTCATGTCCTACCAGGCTAGACTACGGCCGCGTTCGAAACAAGATTTCTGGGTTTGGGCTCTTAATATAGTTTCCAACCGTCTTCAGCGCCTTCGCCAACGCCCGACAACACGAGCTTGGTGAAGTCGCCCTCCGGGCACGCCGCGAGCATCATGCCTTGAGAGACAATGCCGCGTATGGTGCGGGGTTCGAGGTTCGCCACGATTATCACGCGCTTGCCCACGAGTTCCTCGGGCGTCTTGAATTCCGCGATTCCCGCGGCGAGCGTTCGCTCCTCGGAGCCGAGCGAAACCGTGAGCTTCAACAGTTTGTCCGCGCCGGGCACGCGCTCGGCTGTTTTTATCGTTGCCACGCGCAAGTCGAGTTTCTTGAAGTCGTCGTACGAGGCGTTCATAAGCGTATTTCCTCTTTCTTCGCGCTCTTCGCGGCCTTCGCCGCGGCCTGCACCGAGGCCAAGGCGTAGAGTCCGTCCTCGCCCGTCACCAGCGGCTTTGTTTTACCGGCAACGCAATCCAGGAAGTGCCGCAACTCGAGCTTGAGGGGTTCGTCCTTCTGGATGAATATCTTGAGTTCGCTGCCCTGCCCCGCGCGCGTGACGAGTTCGTTGAATGTCTTGTACTCGTGGTAGCTGGGGGCGACTTCGAGGCGGTAAATCGATAATTCCTGTTTCGTGTAGTCCACGCGCGCCAAGCCCTCGGTGCCCACGAGCGTCAACTCGCGGACTTTGATGGGGGAGACGCGGTTCGCTTCCACTGCGGCGGTGAAGCCGTCGAACTCGAAGAGTGCGGCACACAAGTCGTTCGCCTGTCCCTCCACGAGGCGGCGTTCGAGCGCGCTCACGAGGCTGGGGCGTTCGTTGGTGATGAACGAGAGCAAGTCGATGTCGTGTACCGCGAGGTCAACGAGTGCGTCGCCGAGTTGGCGGTTGAACGAGGGCACGCCGTAACGGTGGGTGGAAGCGTAAACGAGTTTGCCGAGCAAACCCGCGTTCTTCTTGAGCGCGAGGATGGCGGGGTTAAAGCGTTCGAGGTGCCCGGGCATTACGAGGACGTTCTTGGCGCGTGCGGCATCCAGGAGTTTCTTTGCGTCGGGCACGGTTTCGCACAACGGCTTCTCTACCAGGCAGGGCACGCCCGCGTTGATTACGGGGAGCGCGGTTTCAAGGTGGAACGGGGTAGGCGTGGCGATGGAAGCCGCAACGGGTTTCTCGGCGAGTGCCTCGGCTACGCTGGCGCAGAACTTGACTTTCGGGTTGTCCTTGAATTTCTCGGCTGCCGCGGGGTTCGGGTCGACTACGAGCACGCGCTCGACCTCGGGCATTTCCGAGTAGACGCGCACGTGGTGGCGTCCCATGCTTCCCGCGCCGACGACAAGTATTTTCATTTTTTCCACCAGCTTCCTAGAGCCTCCGGAGGGATTTGAACCCCCGACTTTCTGTTTACGAAACAGACACTCTGCCGGTCTGAGTTACGGAGGCGCGAGCCGTAAAAGTAATGGCTGGGAAAAGGTATAACTACTTTCGTTTCAAGTCGTATTTAATGTTTTCCGAGTTCAACCTCCTCGTGGGTTTGATTGTCGCATTGTTGTTCGCGGTTTACGCGTTCACCAAGCGCGCGCTCACCGAAACGGGCACGCTCGCAGCCATCGTGGCGGGCTTGATGTTGTTCGCTTACGGGGGCTGGTACTGGTTCGTTTTGATGGCGTTGTTCTTCGCGTCTTCCACCCTGCTCACGCGTTACAAGGCGAAGAAGAAGGAGCGCGTCTCCCGCGAGTTTGAGAAGGGCGGCGTCCGCGACTTCTGGCAGGTGGCTACTAACGCGCTCGTGCCCGCGGCGCTCGCGTTGGCATTCTATTTGCATCCGAACCCGTGGTTTTACGCTGCGTTCGCGGCGAGCGTTGCCGCGGTGAACTCGGATACGTGGGCGACCGAACTTGGGGTGTTAAGCAAGAAGAAGCCCGTGCTCTTGACTACCGGAAAGCCGGTGCCCAAGGGGACTTCGGGCGCGGTGAGCGGACTCGGGTTGGGCGTTGCGTTCGCTGGGGCGCTAGCCATTGCAGTGGCGGGGGCGTTGCTCGCGCAGGCGAATTACGGGTTGGAGAGCGCGTTCAACCCGGCCGCAGCCGTGCCGCAGGACGCACTCCTGTTCGTCGCCATAGTCACGTTGGCTGGCTTCCTCGGTTGCCTGGTGGACAGCGCGGTCGGGGCGCTAGCCCAACGCATGTACTGGTGTTCCAAGTGCAGGAAGTTCACCGAACGCCCGGTGCACGCGTGCGGACGCAAGACGGGTTTCGCGCGCGGCTTCAAGTGGGTGGACAACGACGTGGTTAACTTCGCGAGCGCAGCGGCAGCCGCCTTGCTCGTCCTTGCCCTGGCGTATGTTTAGCGCCGCGAGAGCAGCCAACCCGCGGAAACAACGACTAACAACGCGGCAACGCCGAAGAGCAGGGCGTTGTCCTCCGACGCGGGTGCAACCGCTTCCTCGAATGACAGGGAAAAGGGTTGGGTTAGCGTGCTGCCAGTGGTTTCCACGGTTAGCGAGCCGTTCGCCCCGCCTTCCGGTTCGGGGAAAAGGAATTGCACCAAACGCTTCCCACCCACCTTGACCGTGGTTGACTCGAGGCGCGACTCGCCAGCCAGCGTGCAGTTCGCCCGCACGAAAACATCCGCGTTCCCTTGGTTGACGAGCTCGACGGTAATCGAAACCGCCTTGCCTTCGAGGCGCGCGGTCAAGCCCTCGATTGCGACGCGCTCGAACAACTGGCTCTCGCCTGCGAACGCCTGGATGAACGCCTCGCGCTCCGTTCCCCGGGCACGCGCGAGCACTGAAAAGTTGTAAGCCGTCGAAGCGCTCAACTCCCCGGGGAGCACGAGGGTCCACTCCGAACGCACCTCGGAGAATGGAGGAAGATAGACGAGGCGTTCGGCGTTCCCACCCGCCACGGCAACAACGAAGCCGGGTTCTTGGGGCACCGAGAGCGCCAAGGCAACCGCCTGCTCGCGCTCCACCAGGCTAACAAGGCGCGCCTCCACCGTGAAGAGCGCGGAAGCCCCGGAAACGCTCTCGGGCGCCTCGAAGGACTCGAAAGCGAACGTGTTCGGGTACCCACTCGTTTCCGAAACCGTAACCGAAAGCGAACGCGAGAGCCCGATGCCCTGTGTCATCTCCTCGAAAACGAACGAGTGGTCGGGCGCGTGGCAGAACTTAACGTGCGACGCGTCCAACAAACCCACCTCGTTGAACACCGGGTCAGCGGGCACCCACTCCCCGTTGATTGACGCCTCGACCCACGCGTGCGGGCCCCACGCTTCACCCGAGTAAACGAAACCCGCCACGAAACGCGCGGGAATGCCCCGCGAACGCAGGAACGCGAGGAGCACGTGCGACTCCTCGGTGCACGAACCCTTGCGCTCGGAGAGCACCTCGTTCGAATCCGGCTCGCGGCTACCGAAGAACTCCAAATCGTACTCCACGTGCCCGTGCACCCAATCCGTCAACAGCACGAGCTCCTCGAAACGCGAACGCGCGCCCCCCGCAACCGAACCAGCCAACGCCTTGACTTGCGAATCGAGTATGACGCGGCGGCTCGCCTCAACGTAAACCGTCGTGTCCCCTTCAACGGGCTCGAAGCCCCGCGAGTAGTCAACCGAAGCCGAGGCAAGCAAACTCGTTGTTTTCTCGCCCTTGAACGCGTTCCACGAGAAACGCACGCGCGCGTTCCCATAATCGTCCACGGATTCAACGTACGGTTCGTCCGAGTAATACGACACGGTTTGAAAAGGAGTGGAAGGGAACGCGTACGACTCCAGAAACTGGCTTCCGGAGTCGGACGGCGAGTTCACCGTCCACTCGATGCGCGCCGCGAGCTTCGACGAGCCGGCCTCGTTCGCCGCGAGGCAGGAGGCTAGCGCCGCGAACAACAACAAGAACAACAGCGGCCTCTTGAACACAAAAAAACAAAGGCGAGGGCGAATAAAAATAAGAGTGCCGCGGCAGGGGGCGCTGAGGTTTGCAAATCTACCTCGCGGTGCTAATCCATACATATCGGGTGATAGGAATTTACGAAAAAGAGAACGAGCTCACGCGTCGAAGATGGTGGCGCGTTTTCTTGAGAATAAAGTTACGAAAAGCACGATAAAAAGCCCTATTGCCCCGAGAATCGAGAAAGCTACGGGAATGCTAAATATGTCGGAAAGCAAACCGCCGGCAACCGGCCCCACTATGTATCCCAAGTTGAAAGAGGAGTCCTCGATGGAAACGATTTCATTCTCAATTTGGGGGGCGGCAGATATGAAATCGGCGTAAGCGGCGTTGATAGCCGCAAGCGAGAGGCCGAAGAAGAATGCCGCTACGAGAACGATTAACAGGATGGCGTAAGATTGTGCCACGAACATGAAGATAGAAAGGCTCAGCGAGCCGATAAACAGGCTAATAAAAGCGGTTCGCACGTTTCTAAATCGTTTAGTCACCCAACCGGCTACCAACCCCGAAATAAGGAAGGGGATGCAGTATGCGGCGAGAAATATTCCGCCATTGATGGAAAAGTTGAGGGACAAGGCATACAGCGGGGCGAGCGTCCAGAAGAACGAATCGACTAAAAATAAAAAGAAAGTCATCGAAAGCGGCACCCAAAGTCTTATGCTTGTTTTTTTCCACAACTCAATTTCGCGAAATATGCTCCGCATTCCGGCGCGTTCGGGTTTTACCAACGGCTCATGATTCCACGTCACAGCAACCAAAACTAAAAAGCAAACGATTGCCAGGGCGATGAAGAACGACGCCACCAAAAAAACGTTGACGAACACGCCCACTAGCAAAAGCCCGACAATGAGCGGAGCAATGCTGGTGCCTATTGATTTGAATGCCAGAATCTCGCCAAAAGCCGAAGCGTGCTGGTTTCGTTTCACAAAGTGGCTGACAAAGCCGAACACACCAAACCCATACAAGTCGAAATAGATACCCCACAAAATCATTGCTAAAAGGTAGCCCCATATTTCGCGGGCACCGCCCAGTACCAGCGGGTACGCTACGCATATGGCAAGCATTATCATGAAAAATTTACGGTAGTTCGACCGCTTGAATATGAGGCTAACCGCGAAGTCGAAAAATACGCCTGCAACCGAAGAACTACCGATTAGCAAGCCTATTGCGGTGTTCGAAAAACCGTTGTTTGCCATGATCAGGGGGGTTATGTAGGTGAGCATGCTGTCGAAGACTGCCCAGAAGAAAACCAAAAGCGCCACTATGTGAATGGCGGTTCCCCGTGGAATGCTCGCGGTTAATGCGGAAAAAATCCTCAAAATAATCCGCTCTCAAACGATGTACCAGTGCTCGAAGCGGTCGCGCCTATTGAGGGACACCATGGGCGCGTACTTCGCCATCCGCCAGCCGGATATTCCCTTTCGAAAGACGAACTCTTGAACGCGCATATTGTCGAACATGAAAAACTTGAAGTGGTAATCGAACAAATCCTCAACGAAATGCGCGCCGGGCGGAAGGTCGTCGTAAAGGAGCGTGAACACCGCAGCGAAAACGCCAATCGCCACCTGCGTGTAAGTGGCGTTCGTGCCGATAATCGCCCCGTTCGGAATCGAGTTCAGATAATACACTTTTTTATCGGGATATTCGAGGAGGACGCCGATAGTGTCCGACCCGTCAAGCACGGTCTGCGTGTTGTCCCCCATCTCCAAGTCCCGCCTTAAAACGTTCTTCTTCTTTGTGTAAATCCGCAAAAGGTGTTCCATGGTGCGGGGATTGACTGCATAGATGAACTTGGAGGGAATATCGTACTTGTAGGAAATGGAAAGGTTTTCTTCATGCAAGACGGTGAGCCCTTGGGGGTACTTGTCGAGCTTCATAACCGGCCCTAGGATTGACGTCATATCCTCCCGGTTTTCAAGGGCGTTAGGATACAAAGTCTTAACCGCGCGACGGCCGAGGGCGACTCCCGAGGGGTCCCTAACGGATTCCACTAGAAACTCGTGGATGGACCACGTCATCATGGAACGCCAAACTCTTGAGGGTGTGGAGGTATCGTATTCAAAATGAACGATGCTCTTGGGCACGCCGAACCGCTCGATTCCGTAACGAACCCACATGTTCACGACTCCGGGATTCATGCCGGTGCACAAAATGTGGGGGGCACGGTTAAACTCTTTCTTCCTCGGGTAAATCTCGAAAATCAGCTCTTTCACGGTTTTCGTGTCATCGTTCATGGCGGTATTAACATAGGAAACACCCGCCTTGTCCGTAGCCTCGAGGATTTCCATGCTATTCATGTCCGTGAGATCGAGTACGAGGGTAATCTTGTATTTTTTCAAGAGCGCCAAGTATTCGTGCTCCTTTTCGGGAATCTTGATGTGCTTGTGCACGAACACGTAATCTATGGCGGCATGGTCGATATACCGGTCCCTTAAAACTTTGTCATTCTTGTCCACGAGCACAAACCGATGAAAGAGTTTTCGGTAAAGACTCATGTGATGGAGAAATGCGTTTGCGACCCCTCCCGACGCGCCCAGCACCATGAGGTTACAATGTTTCTTTTTTCGTGGAGTAGTCGTCATTGCTCTCGATAGTATCACACGATAGCCTGCTTTAAAAATATTTTCCTTGTTTCCGGATTGCATTCGGGTAGTGTGAATGCCGCAGGGGTGATTTCAGAAGAACCTTTTCTTGTAAGAAAAGGATTCATCAAAAGAACACTCTAAAAAAAATAAGAGTGCCGCAGGGGTGATTTGGGAACGAACCTTTTTCAAAAAAAAGGTTCATCAAAAACCGGAAAATGCCGCAGGGGTGATTTGAACACCCGATCTATCGGTCTTCAGCCGATCGCTCTCCCAGGCTAAGCTACTGCGGCAACAAGAAAAAAATAGGGTTGAAAGCATTATTAATGGTTTACCAGCGGCGGTTAAAGCAACCCGACTTCGTTCATTAATTCGGCGGTTGAAAAAGTTTTAACCCGCTTTTGTTTTTTGAATTCCTTGTCATTACTCCAAATCGGGGCGTCAACCGCCAACGCGCACGCTAAATACAACCAATCGTTCTTATCCCCGGACAATGCCGCAGCCGCAGGCAAATACGGCTTCAAAACATCATCCGGAACTATTCTAACCTGTCTCAACAGGCAGTGGCGCAAACGCTCGTAATCCCCAACGCCGCCCTTATACTTTTGCCGCAACTCGGAGTCGTGCTTCAAAGCCTCCCTCAAAATGAATTCGGGACAAAAACACTCCAAACCCGGGTGAAACCATAAACGCCTAGTCAAACCCGCCTTCAGTAACGCCGAAAATAAAATATTGGCGTCAACCACTAGTTTCATTCAACAATTCCTCAGCATGCCTGCCGCCGGAAGCATTCACTACCCGCGTTAAGCGCTCAACATCGCTTACGGTCAAGACGCTCTTGGCCGCTAAAGCGTTTGCCGCCTCAAAATCGGAAATTTTTTCTTCGACAACCGAACGGACAACCGCAGACCAGCGCACGCCCTTGAATTCATTCATCCTAGCCCTCAAGGAATCCGGCACATACAACGTCAAATTAGCCATTCAAAACCACATATTGTTCGTGTGTAACCACCTATTTATTACTTGTGTTTACCACAGCAACCCGGTGGCGTGCTCGGCGTTCCCCACGCCTTCGCCGAGGTCGTCGAGCGTCCACTCGCCGGCGGAGTTGCGGAAACTGAACTCGCGCACGCGCGACGGGTACTCGTTGTAAGTGAGGCGGTTGAACGCGCTTTTACGGAAGCGCCACGCCGCGTGCGAGTAACACTCGATTTCCACGCGCGCCTTGCCCGCCGGCCCGTCGCTCTCCACGAGGAAGCCGCCGTCGAACGGCTTCACGGTTACATTCTTGTTCCTGTGGAGTTTGCGCCCGTCGTAGAACTCGAACTCGCGCTTCACTGGAGCGAGCCAGGCGTCTTCCACGCGGTCCGTCAACGCAGTCACGCCCACGTGCGGCTCGTAATAATGCAGGCACGCCCCGAAATCAAAGTGGTAGAGCCCCCAGAACCACGGGGGCGCGGGTGCGTTCACGCGCACGCGCTGGAAATACGCGGAACCGTTGCCTTGGTTCGACGAGAAAGGCACGCGGTTGAACTTGAGTATATCATATGAAAAGCCAAGGGGAAAGCGCGACTCGTGATAGGCTGGCGCATAAAAACCCTTTTCCGGGGGTGCACCGATGCGAAAATCAAAATCTTTGAGGGAAACCCGGAAGCCCTTGCCGGAGTGAGTGAAGCGTGAGTCCGGACTCCGTGTTTGAACGCCTTTCTCGGAAACGATTACGGGCGTCTGCTCGAGGAGGTAGTTCTCGCGCATTTTCTTGCCGTCGTAGAGCCACGCGGCAACCGCACCGTCGAGATTGAAAGAATCTCCTTGACGTCGGACGAAGTCCTCGCGCAACTTGATTTCCAAATCATTGCAGTGGATGCGCGCCTCGTTCTTGGTGGACCACAACACCATGAGCTGTTTGGGGTGTCCGCGGGGTTCGCGGAAGAAGAAAATCCACCACCACCAAAGCCAGTTCCCCTTTCGACGCATGCCGGCTTCGTCAACCGAGAAGAGCTTGTCCATCAATTCAACCAACTAGCGCGAGAAAAACGGGGAAAAAACAAAGGAAATTTAGTTCGGTTCGCCCGCGTTCGAGGCGCGAATCCACCAGACGGCGGACTCCTTCTCGTTGCAGCCCCAAACCTTGTCCAGGAAGTTCGCGGGTCCGACGGATTCGGGTTGGTAGCACTCGCTGCAGCCGCCCAAGTCAATCAAGCCGCCCGAACCGCCAGGCACTCCCCTGAACGCTTGCCATTCGAGGAACGAGGTTGCCGCGCGCGTGCCAGTCAACGCCCACAAATCGCCCTTGGAGTATCCAATAGGATTAGTTGAAACATAGGCGGGTTGTGTATCTCCAGAATTAAAAACGGTAAGGTCGGTACTGCCACCGGACGCGCCCGGCTCAATATCAGTAGTTGTAGACTCACCATATGTGGTAGAAACGGTTTCAGTGTTCGGTTCCACGAGCGAGGCGAGCGCGGCTTCACCCGCACCGATTGCGGCTCCAGCACTGACAACCGCTATCCCGTCGCCCCAGCATTGCTCGTAAGTCGAAGCGTAACCTATTCCAGCCTTGAGCGCACCGCGAACCGCACCGACTCCCATTTTAGCGCCTAAAGTGCCGCCGAATGCAGTCGGACTGATGCCGAGGTTGCCCACGGTGCCGATCGTCTTCATCAAACCGGGAGCTATGCCTAACGCGCCGCCCGCAGTCGAGATTATGCTCGCGGCTTGCACGCCGTAATACGCGTACATCGCGGCGGTCTTCCAAACAGGCGTAGGCCACTCCTTCGCCTTCATGGAATATTCGCCGGTGGGCGTCGAGAAAGCGAACTCCTGGCGCCAGCCGTCCACGGTTCCCGATTGATCCTTCTTCTCACTCTTCGAGAGACAGGCAATGTAGCCGGCATCCGAAATCACGCAACCCTCGCTCGAGTACTCGCGGTTCGCACCCGTAGTGAAGCGCCCGAGGTAACCCTTGTCCTTGAACAGGGCGAGCAACGCCGGGTCGTGCTGGTAGAGCGTGTTAACGCACGAACCGTAAGTCGCAGAGTAGTCCGTGTAAGAAGGCCCGCACAATTCAACCGAACCCCACGCGGCATCCGGCTTGCGGCATTGAATGCCCAGGTACTCGGTCTTTTCAAGAGAAAGAACCGAAGCCGTGCCCAGCCACAAGTCCTGCCCGGTGCCCACGTCCGGCGTGTTCAATATTTCAACGCCGTACACGCCTTGCTCGTCGTATGCAGCGTATTTTTCGTCGTCGTTCACCGTGCAACCAGTCACTTCCGAAACGCGCAATGCGACTTCGTAGTTCGGGTCGCCGTAGAACGACAGGAATTCGGGATAGGGGAAGTCGGGTTCCGCACCGAAGAACTTGTTCACCACGAGGTTGTAACGGAAGTTCACTCCGTACTCGGGGAACGAACGCATCGGCTGCAAGTTAGCATTCGCATACTCCTCGTCCTCAGGCAAGTAAGCGAACTGCTTGGAAACGAGCGCGTCGCTCGCGCCGGTCACGGTGTCCCAGCTAATCTGGGTGTTGTACTCGAATGCGAACGTCTCCGTGAACCCGTCAATCCCGCAAGTCAAGTCGCAGTCGTTGCGCGGGAAACAATACGAGTCGCACGACGCAAGGCAAACCGAGTGCACGAGCACGTAGGACTGCTTGGCGGGTTGCCCCTCCATCGGGCACTCGTAGTAATCCGTTTTCGCCACGGAAGGCACGACAACGGGTTCGCCGAGCGGGCCCGCGTCCGCCTGCGCGTCGTAGAACGAGTCACCCGAGTATTCGAGGTAACAATACGGCTTGCCCAAGTCGTCGAGTTCAAGGGGACAGTAAGCGCCTTCGTTCGCGAAGCACGCGTCAACATCCGCCGCGTCAATGGTAGTGAGCTTCTGGGCGTATTTCTCGGAGCCCAGCGAGAGCGAGCACTCGCGTCCCTCGCGGTTGCAGTACTGGCGGCGCACCGAGAGCACCATGCCGCCCGTGCAAGTCCAGCCGTTCGACTGTGCGGTTGCAGGCACGAGGTCGGTTTCGCCTCCCCGGAAGCCGTCGTAGTTCCCGTCAAAGAAGCACAAGGGCTGGGGGTTCGCGGCGCTCGTTCCCGCGACGAAGTCAAGCGGGCAGCCGGGGATGCCGGCGTTCGTGAAGCAGGCGGTTGCCTCTGCCTTGGAAATCGTGGTCAACGGCGTAGAGCCGTCGTACGTCTTCGTGGCGGTGAGGAGGGTAGTGCACTGCGAGAAGTTCGCAACGAACGATTCACCATACGATACGAATGCCGAACCGAGGCTCTCGCCCGTGGCGAAGCAGCGGTCGTCGCAGTCAACCGAGGGAATCGAGTTGTTGTAAGTGCAGGCGAGTTGTTCCTCGCTTTCCACACCGCACGCCGCGTTGTTCGTGTTGTTGCAGAACGTGCACGCGTGCTTCTGGGTGATGTTCGAGGCGTCGATGGAACGCCAGTCGTCGAGCGTGAAGCGGCATTGGCTCTCGTTGAACGGGTCCGACATCAGGGTGTCCGAGTCGCACCAGTATTCAACCGAGTTGCTGCGCCAGAACGAAGTCCAGTTCGCTGCTTGCCTGCCCTTCTCTATTGCGGCTTGGAGCACGGGCCACGAGTACGGCTTGAAGCCCTCCAAATTAATCGGGCTCGCGAAGTACGATTCGGTAGTCGACGCTGACTGGCTGGTAAATTCGTCGTATATTTCCGCGTACTCGGGGGTAGCGTCCGTCAAGAACAGGTTGTTGTAAGTGGAGGCGAAGCTCGTCTGGCGCGTGCACCCTGCGACGCTTTCCCATTCGTTGGAGTCGCACGGGTCGTACACGAACACGGGCACTGCGTTTCCGAGCTTCTCGTAGATGATGAGGCGCTTCCCGCTCTGCGGGTAGTACGCGAATGTTTTCACGCCGGGTCCGTCGAATTCCGCGTAGAAGTGCGGGTTCAAGCCGTTGAACGGGTAAATCGAGTCGTAGTTCGCGCTCGGGTCCGCCTGCGTCACGCCGGACGCCTCGACCACGATGAACGTGCGTTCGCCTGCCTGCTTGTGGTTAACCAGCGCCCACACTTCAGGGTGGAACGGCATGCCCGAGAACGATGCCTCGAGGTTCGAGGACGCTTGTTCGCCCGTGGGCGAGGGTTCGAAAGCGTACGACTTGATTACGGGTCCCACGTAGAACGACTTGTAACGGTAACGCGGCTCGTTCTCGAGTGAAGGGTATTTTTCAAGGCACGTTTGGGCGTCAGCGGCATTGTCGAGCCAGGCGGCGAAGCACTCGGCACCAAGCGGGTTGCCGTTCACGCTCAAGTTGAGCGTTTCAGTGTACTCGGAGCCAACGGGTGCGAGCTTGAGCAGGACGCTCGACGACTTGATGCGGTTGCCCGCCAGACGGAATTCGTCCGGGCACGAGCTGAGTTCGGTGTTATAGCGGAGGATGCGTTCGCCGTCCGCGGTCAACGCGTCGAAGCCCTGCACGCAGTTAACTCCCTCGGCGCTGCACGATTCGTAACAGCCCGAAGAGCCGTCGTCCTCCTCTATTGAGGCGAGCAGGGTCTGCCCGCCGGTTGAAACGAATGTGGGCACGGCGTCCGCCGGGAAAATCGGGGTGACCATCAAGGCGAGCTTGGTGCAACCCGTCTGGAGGTGGAACGCTGAAGAGCCGGTGAGGCGCGGGTCGAAGGTGACGTGCACCGAACCGCCGCAGTCGCCGTCTAGTCCCGCGAACGAGGCGAACTCGGATTCGCGTTGCGAGGGAATCGAGGAAACGAAGACGTTGCGTTCAAGGCGCGTCACGTGCTGGGCGTCCGCCTCTCCCGGGTCGGCTGACTTGTGCTGGGCGGTCACCGCAGAGTAAACGTCGCTGCCGATTGGCTTGAGCCAGGCGGTCGCGGTAACCACTTCACCGACCTCCATGTGCCCCACGTTCGCGTGGAATCCCTGCTCGTAGAGCTGCGGGTAAACCGTTTCGCCGTCCTTCTCGTACGACGCACTCAAGACTTTGAGGTGCGCGGGAATCGTCTCGAGGAGGATTTCGTTGTCGTCGCGCGCGCGTTGGGCGGTATATGCTATCACGGCTTTAACGAGCCCGTGGTGGCAGGACTCGTCCTGTATCTCGGCATCCGTGCAATCGAGTATTGACACGGCTTCCCACGGTTCGGCAGTCTGTTCCTGCTCGTTGTTGCGTTGTTCGAGCGTCATCTCAACGTAGCCGTACGGGGTGTAGGCGCCGCTCGGGTTGTCCACGCTCAACCAGGTCTCGTGCGTTCCGGTCACCTGGGGCGGGAGCTCGATGGACTCGTTGACTGGCGTGCGTTTCGTGGAGAACGCTGCCTTCACGAACGTCTCGGGCGCGGAACCCAACGGCTTGAGGTAGAGTGTGCCCTTGATTTTGAACGACTCGCCGGTGAGCGAGTAAGGCGCGTAATCCGTGCACTTGAGTATTGAAGATAGGGAAACGGAGGCGACTTGCTTGCCTTCGAAGTCCGCCGAGTAAGCGAAATCCAGCGGGGTCACGATGCTCGTGCCGCACACCAATTCAAGAACGTCTTCCGAATAGCTTTCTACTTGCACGTCGCCGTAATCAAGTTCGAAGTTCTCGGGCCAATAGGCGAATGAAAACGAACTCTCGGTTCCGAGGTTGCGGAACAGCTCGATGGAGTAGCTAACGAGGAGGGGCTCCCATTCCGCGTCGCCGGGTGCGAGGTTCAACAGCGAAGTCGCGGAGAAGCCTTCGTTCGGGCCGATTTGTTCGCCTTGCGCGAACGAGAGGCTCACGCACACTCCCTCGGTGCACGTGGTGCCCGGCGAATAGATGTCCGCGGTGAAGTCGTAGGTTGCGGAGTAGTAACCCGACGGGAGCATGGAGTCAATTTGGTCCTCAAGGACCTCGTCCCACGGGTTGCGTATGAGTGTGAATTCGTCGAGTGCCGCCCACGAGCGGTAGCTGAACGAGGCGGATGCCTTGTGCGTCTTCGCGTCCACTTCGATGTTCGGGTCGATTTGCACGCGGAAGGAAACGATGCGGTTCTGGCTGCCCGCGTACTGCGCCTCCATCCAGTTGCAGGGCGAAGAGTAATTGCATTTGGCGTCAGCGAACTCTGGTCCCGGCACGTAATTCGCCTTGACTATGGCGGCGGGAGGCATCACGCCCGTGAGCCAGGCTTCCTGGGCGTCCTCGTCCGCGACCTTGAAGAACAAGCCGCTCAAGCTCGCGTTGTCCGTGACGAGCCAGAAGCGCGCGTCGTACTCGTGCCCGAGCATCAATGACTCGGTTTTCTGTCCGCCGGGAACCGTGTAGAACCCGTCGAATTCAACGAAAGAATCGTTCATCACCGAGGACTCGAGCAACTCAGCCGTCCAGTGGTATTCGCTTTCGGCTGGGAGGTTAACGAACGTCTCGCGGAGCTCGTAACCCGGGGCTACCGCGCGGAGCTGGACGTCGCGGCGCGCTGCGATTTCCAACACGCAGGAAGCGCCCGCTGCCGCAGTACAAGAGTCGAGCACGCTCGCCCCGTAAACCGCTTGGAACGAGGCGGCGAGGGGGGCGCCCGTGAGGATATTCGAGGCGTTTGCTATTACGTAAGCAGGGTTCAACGGTATCAACAATTGCACGCTGAGCGTGTCCTGCGTGGAGGGCGTGAGCACGGTGACGTTAGCCGAACGGCTGCCCTTGCTCGCGGATATGAGCACGTTGAGGTTGCGGGGGAGCCCTTCGAACAACGCGGCGCCGTTCAAACCCGTGGTCTTGGTGTCCGCCAGCGGACGGAATTCGCCTGAAACAATAGTGAACAACGCGACTCCCGCACCAGCCATCGGTACGCCCGTTTCTTCGTCGATTATTGTGATGTTGAGTGCAGCGGATTCGCCTTCAGCGTAATCACTCAAGGTAATAGTTACCGCATCCGCGCCTTGGAAAATTCCCGAGTATCCGCGGAAGTAGCCCGCCTTGTCCGCGCTCGCGTAGTAATCCTGGTCTCCGGGTAGGGCAAGCACGACTTCGCCGTTGTTGCCCGTAACCAAATCAGCGGACACGGGAGTCAGGGAACCGCGCTCGTAAACGTTCACGCTCGCACCCGCGAGGTAGGCTCCGTTCGAGTCCTTCACTTGAATTATTGTTTCAACCAGCGATTGGTTCGCACTCGCATTCCCGCTCGCGTTCTGGACGAGCTGGACATTGATGAGGTAGCTGTTCTGTCCGGGCTGGATTGTCTTCAGGTTATCGTCGCCCGAGTAAGGGTAATAGCCGGTGCCGTCGAAGTTCGCGAACACCTCCGTATCAACTTCGATGTTTGCCACGACCGCCGAGCCGCCTTGGACTGCGACGGACTTGATTAGCACGCTGGATTCCGCGTTGTAAACCTTGGCTACGCCCGACGCGGGTTTGCCTTGGTTGTCGCGCACGATTATGTTGAGCGAGCCGGTGTTCGATTCCGCCTCGGGAGTGGTGGACGCCCACTCGGAGGGCGCGGGTGTTGGCGTGGGGATGATTATGCCCTGTCCCGAGTAAAGTTTGGCGCTGAACACGGCTTTTTCGCGCGTGTCGATTTCCGCTTCGTAATCCTGGAAACCCGTTTTCTTGACGCGCAACGTAAATACTCCCGCGGGGAGGTTGAATGAGGCGAGGCCCGCGGCGGTTTCGGCTTCCTTTAGCACGTTGCCTTCCGAGTCCAAGAGCTGGACGGTGGCGCCGTCGAGTTTGACGTCGTCCCCGTAAACCTTTATCGTGAACTCCTGAGAGCCGGGCATGGCTCCCGCTACAGAATAATAGGCTCCGACCGTCAAGAGGAGCAGCAATAATATCGCCACGGGAAGCGACGGTATCCCACGCGACTCTATGGGCGCCACGAACAAATTAGTTAAACCGATGCGCTCCATCAAGCCGTAATATTTATCCTCTATCGAGAGGTAAAACTCCTTGAGCCCCATGATAGGAAATAAGAGGTAAACCCGTTTTAAAGCCTTGTTCTCAACACGAGAACGAGTATAATACGTAGTCGGCCATCGGGGCGTCCAAGGCGGCTAACGCGGACGGCATCGTAACGCTAACGAACGCAGTATAACCCGGGCAATCGTAGAACGCGCCCTTTACTACGAAATCCACCCCGTTTACTCCTTGGGTGGCGCTGAAAACCCAGGCGTCAACGCCGTTCACTTCCACGCGCTCGCTCGCGGAGATTAAGTCCCCGGAGTCCTCGAACATTTCATTCAACTCGGATTGCGTGAATGCGTATTCGCCTTCGGCAACCTTCAAGTCGATTATTTCAGCCGCGCCGCCGGATACCGCGCTGAAGCGCGCGACCGTGTAAAAGTCCGGCTCCTCTTCCGCGTAGAACCCGATTGGGTACTTGAGTTTGAGTGAGTAGTTCGCGTTCTCGTAGGTTATGAAGTCGCCTGCGTGCGCCTCGCCGAAGGCGAGCGCTTCCTGAGCGGAGTTTTGCGCGGGCGCGCCCGTGAATTCCGCGAGCGAGAACAAGCCGAGCCACGAGGCCGCGGCAAGTGCTAATACTGCGAGTAACGCGGCGAATATGAGGTAACGCAACGAACTCATGCTGGTTCCGCCTCCACTTGCAAGGATTCGTCCAGCGCCTGTTGGTTTTGGGCGGCTTGCACGGCTACTTCTCCTGCGTCTTCATCGTAATTCTCGTAATCCTGGCCGTTAACGCCGTCTTCTCTGAATCCGGAAGCCAAACCCTTTTCGAAAATGCGCGTGTAATCGCTTTGAGACAGTGGTTCGGTGTTGGGATCAAAAATGGATTTGAAAAAGATTTCGCGGGATTGCTCGCTGGCGGCTTGATTGTTCATGAAAGCGAATAACTGGTAGCCGCCCAAATATCCAGCGTAATCCGGCAGCTGCGAGTCGGGAATGGCGGTCATGTAAAGGCAACCCGAGTGGGAATCGTCATCGCAGACGCCGCCTAATTTGATTTCGCCGGAACAAACCTCGGGGTCTTCTTCCAAATAACAATATTCGCGAATCGAGGCGTCGTTGTTTTCCTCGTGCAAAGCAAGCAGGTAATTACTGTAAATTTGTATGGGAAATTCTGCGCGCACTGGCTCGGCATCCACGTTTATGAGCAGGCTGGCAGCTGCACCCGCAGCCATTCCGCGGACCGCCCGCCAGTTAATGTTTCGAACGGAGAACCGACTGCTTAAGGGGGCCTGTCTCGCAGCGAAAGCCGGGTCGTATGGAACTAACGCACGGGAAGTGGAGAGCGTGGTAAGGGGAGACCTAAATAACACGTTTTGCGCGATGCTTCCCGGAGCGCGTCCGAAACTGTTCCAAACCCCGGAAGCCAAGCGTCCGCCGGTGTAAATCAAGGTCGGGTTTGCATCTTCGCCCGCGAGTAATTCCCCAGCGCCCGTGGCGAGTGCGGTAGAACCTAAGCCTACAATTGAGGATTTGATTATTGCGCCGCCCGCAAGTTGTGCGCCGGGCCCGATTAGACCTACTGTGGATTCCGCGAGGCTCGCGAACGCCAGGTTAAGGCAGCGGTTGGTTTGACTGCAGGAACCATAACTTCCAGCGGGCAGGGCGTAGCAACCAGCGGCTCTAGCGAAGCCAGAGCAAGCGGAAAAAGCCAGTTTGCCTGCAAAAACATTTCCAGTGCCCATAAACGCTAACCCGGCAACACATCCGGTAGCCAAGGTGCCCGCTGAAGTTGCTAAAGCGCCGCCGGTAGTGGTAAAACAGAAACCTTTGTCGTCGTAACGCGAGGGCTCCGCCGAGGGTATGGCTGTGTCTTCAGGTTCGATCCTATACAAAGCATAATACAACGCCCGCATTGTTTTAGCGTCGGAATTATCTTCGAACCCGTAGCGGCCTATGTTAATCAACGGTAAAACTGAACCGGAAAACTTGATGCCCGAGGGAATCACGTCATTGCCCGTGAAAACGAGCGTCTCGTCGGGTGGCATCAACAACGCGGCATTCGCCAAGTCGGGCTCCGGGTCGTCGGGGGGCGTGCACGACGCGATTCTCTTTATGGTAACCAGCAAAAGGGTATTAGCACGCAACTCCGCCACCGTGCCGGTTGAAATCGAGAGGTAAGGCGAGGCGGTTACCACGTATACCCCGCAGCCTTGTAACTCGTTCTCGAAGTTCGAAGCTAGCGAGGCGTCGAGGCCGCCTTCCTCGTCGACTCCAGCGGTACTCACTCCTTGCAAACCCATGCTGCCAGAGGCGAGCTGGCTCAACGCTTGAGTAACTTCGCTTACTTTCGCGAATTGCTCGGTGGAAACACGGGTGTTTGTCATGTGGATTACCGCGCTACGCGTTAACGGACGTTCGCCGTTCCCGAATGCAACCCAGTAATCGCGGTAGTCTTCTTCGGTTGCGAAGCCGTCGTTCAAGACCGCCAGTTCGGCGTTAAGGAACGCCCCGTAAGCTGACGCCATCTGTGAGAACGTGCAGTAATAATTACCGCATAACTGAAGATCCGCGTAAGAGTAAGCGGTTTGCGGTTCCCCTACAACTGCAGCCTCGCCATCCTCGGTTTCTGGTATGGGCAGGCACTTAGCTTGGTCCGGGCAGGCTACGCGGCCCAAGGGCGTCGCGGAATAAACCGCCGGGTCGCCCGAATAAACCTTGGAGGTGACTTGTTTGCTGAATTCTTCGCCGCTCTCAACGCCAGTGAACGAAATCTTGTAGACGCCGCTGCCGGCCGGCGTGGAATAACAGCGGAGAACCAACGCGTTTCCTGCGGTAACGCTTTCTCCGGAAACAAATGAGGCGCCCTTTGAACCGTCCGCGGTCAAGTGATAGCAATCCAGGTACTCCGCACCCTGTATTTGCGCGACTACGGCTTCCTCACGGTTGTTCGTTATGCTAAGGTAACGGTAGTGTTCTTCGCCGACACCCTTGAATGCGAATTGAATCGGATCTCCATCCAATCGGAACACCGAGGCGGGGTCATAGTTAACTGTCACCTTCTCGTCGAGAGGGGTTCCAGACCCGCTGCCGCCCGAACACGCCACCTCGTTCGGGTCAAGCGTGAGCGAAACGGGGAACGCCCTAACGCCGTCCTCGCCCGCGTAACGCGTTTCGAACAAGAGCTGGCCATTGAGGACGAGTTGCTCTTCCAACTCAATGCAATTAGTATACTCGTTGAGTAGGTTCGGGGGCACGACTATTTTCACGTGGTAAGTGTTGCATTCGCGGGTAAGCGGCGCGATTTGCCCGGTGGAAGTCGGACCGTAGCGTTCGCCTTTGTCGAAGTACATTCCGTCAGTCGGGAACGCGGCAACATAGTCCGCCGCGTTGGCGCTTATTGCGCCGGATTCGGGAGTAACGCCCGTTAAGTCCAGCACCTGGTCGCCGATGTTCACAAGGCAGAGCACTAGGTCGTAACCCGTCGAAGCTTGGGCGTTCGTCAACGTGAGTTCGAACGGGTTGGACTCCGAGTAAACCGTTTCCGTTTCCTTCTCGTAAATGCGGAGGTAATCCGCGTTCGCCGTGACTTCCACCGAGCGTCCCGCGGAGTCGCATACCGTGAGGTAAGTCATTGAGCTAAATGCCGGAAGGGAAACCGTACCGCCACTGTTCTCGAGGCGGGAGTAATCCTCGGTGTTCGCTGGATTGAACTCGATTTTCTTGGTGCGCCCGGTTTCGAACTTGCGTCCGAAGTCAACATTGATTTTCGCGGGCGTGGCGAGCGTGAACAAGTCGCCGTTCCAAACGCCTTGCGGCAATACAACCGAGGCGGGCGTGGGCACGGTGAGCGTGGCAGAGTGCAAGTCGTCTTCCACTTGGCTGCAGGTGTAGAACGTGACGCGGGCGTTGCGGGGGATGCTCAGCGTCTTGGCGGAATAATCGTCGAGTTCCCCTGATTCCAAATTATAGTCCGTGAACACCACGCGCTTCGAGGCGGGCGACTTGTAAATGTCCACGCCGTCCGGCGTTTGAATCAGGAGTTGCGAGTTGTCACTGCAATCCGGGAGGAGCGCGGAGAGTTGTCCGCCCTCGGTGCGCGTTATGGTGCCCGTGGGCAGGTAAACCTTGGTCGCCTCGTCGTACGAGAAGTATTGCTGGCACGAATCGTAAATCGACGGGTCCACTATCTCATGGGCGCTCGCACCCGACAGGTAAACAACCGGGGAGTACGCGGGGACACCCACCGTCTGCCTGCCCGACGCAGTTATTGGCACGGGGTTGAAGCGGAATTGTGCGGCGTTCTCGTCGTCGAATTTAATCGTGTACGTTCCCGCCTCGGTGTCGCGCAACGGTTCCGCTGCGTCATCCGAGTAAACGAGTTGGTAGGGGAACGGGAGTGAAACGGTTATCGCTTCCTCGGATTCCGTGGACTGGTACGCCATTTCTGCGGGAACGAGCACGCTCGAGCCCGCGGGAATCGTGATGCGCGCAATCGAGCCGTCCGCAGCGTTCTCGACTTCGGCTTCGCCCGGCAGGGCAATGGTGCGTCCGTCCGGGAGCTTGAGTAGGTTATTGGATTGCAGGAAAGCGTACGATGCCGAAGGATAAGCCGAGGGCGGGTTCGGACATTGTTCGTCTTCGTTGTCGTTCACCGACGAGCCGCGCACCGGGTAGAACACCGCTTCCACGGGGAGCCGGAGTTCGCGCGAGTTCGAGGGGAAACTCGAGTAAATCTGTGAACAGTCGGTAGGCGCATAGGTTATCGGGTTGCTTGCGGGCACGATTACCGACGAGCGTCCGCCCGAAGAAGACAGCGTTGCTCCGGGACTCATCGAGAGCGTACCGCCGTAGAGTTCGATTGAAATCGAGCCGTCCAGCGCCTGCGTGGCGGACGTGTCGTCCGTCAGGTAAATCGTTGCCTGGAGGGGAATGGTGATGCGCCAGCCGTCCGAAGTGCGGGAAACCCACGAAGCTGGAAGCACGATGCCCGTCTCCGAGGAAACCTCGAGCACGGATTGGCGAATGTAAGCGCCGGGCTGAACCGCGAATATTTCGCCGCCCTTGCCGAACGGTTGGATGGTAGTCGAACCGTCCCCGTTCTCCTTGTAACGGTAACCCGAAGGCAGGGCGAACGCAGAGTCGAGCGGCAGGCTCACCGAGTAGCCGTTCTCAGGGAGGCAGGGTGCCTCGCCTGCAATCGTGACGCTCACGGGGAGCACGCGCGTCGAGCGCTCGCCTTGGAAGGAAGCGTAAAGCGAGAGCGACGCTTCGGTGGAGTCAAGTGTGTCCATGCAGTCCGTAGCTGCGGAACCCAAGGCGGCGGTGACTGCGAAGTCCGCGCTCTCCCCTGCCTCGAGCACGAGCGAAGCCGGGGTAACGCTCAACGCGGAAGAAGAGTCCTCTTGGTTAATCAGGAGTGCCTGGTCTCCTAGGTTCGACACGGTGAGCGCGAGCGTCTCGCGCGACTCGGTGGATTCGAGTTGGAATTCCAGCTCGTCCGAAGAAACCGTCCAGGCGTCCTCAAGGAGCTGTTGGGTGAACGTGGTGCGCGTAGTGAACGGGATTTCGATTGTCTGCGTCACGCTCCCGAGGCGGGCGCGGAAGCGCACGAAACCAGTTGTTTCCTCGCGGAGGGTGCGCGGGTTATTTGAATATAGTTGCACGCTTTTCGCGTATTCCGCGTTCAATGAACCCGTAATTTCCGCGTTGCCCTCGAGGCGGTAGAAACCGTCGTACAGGAAAATCTCGGAGTACTCGGGGTTATCCTCGGTGTAAATGCTCGCGGTTACGGTGACGCGGTTCGAGAGTGCGTTCGCCAACGCGAACTCGGCGCTCGCTCCCTCGAACGAATCCAACGATAGCTGGAGGGAGGCGGGCGAGGCAACGAGCAGGAGCGCCGGCGCTTTCACGTTCAAGCGTCCGGTGTAACGCTTGAACGACGGCGCGGTGACTTCGAAGTTCAGCGTGCCTGCGCCCGTTGGTTGGAGTTCAATCGTGTAGAGCCCGGGTTGCGTTGCGTCCTGCACCGCGGAAAGCGGCGAAGCCAACACAGAACCCGAAAGCGTTATCGAAGCGTCTTCAACAGGGTAACCGTACTCGTCGTTCACGGTGAACGCGAGCGCGTACTCCTCGAGGGCGACTAACGACGCCGGCGAAACGGTGACTTTGAGGCGGGGCTCGTTCTCCGCGACAACGCGCACCGAAAGCGTTTCCTGGGCGACCGGGTCGTTGTTCGCATCGTTCAACGCGAATGATACGGGCGAGTCCTCGGAGAGGCGCGCGGATGAAAGCGTGAAGTAACCCGAGGCGCGTCCGGATTCGTCCAACGCCAGCGCCGCGGAAGCGCTCGGAGCGCCGTCGAACGAGAGAGTGGGCGGTTCCACGGAGGCAACGAGCGCGTATTGCGCGCCGGGTTCCCCGTAAACATAATAGTGCGCCTTGAACTCCTGCCCGAGCGCCGCCTGGAAAGATGCGCTCGAACCGGAAGCCGAGGAGAAAGCAAAACGGTAGCACAAGCCCGCGACGCACGAGCCCTGGAACGAGTTCTCGAACGAGGCGCTCTCGCGTGTCAACGCGAGCGACTCGTCCTTCGTGACGCCCGCCTCGGAGTCGGACGGGTCGCGGAGCACTTCGTCGCCCGAATAGAAAGCAGTGCGTTGTTCGAACGCGAGCGCGTCCTGGGGGGCACCCGTGCGCACCTGCACGGTTATCTCGCGCGAGCCCGTGAACGAGGAATACTCGAATTCAACCCACTTGAACGCCGCGCCCGATTCCTCCGCTGCGACAGCGTCCTCAGTTATCACGGGGAGCACTTCGATTGAACCAGCGTTCTCCGGGTACTCGGTGCTTGCGAGAGCATAGTCGCCGGAATCCAGGAATTGGTAGTCGAACGAGTTGTTCGCGGCAATGGCAACGCCGTCGAATTCGCCTTTCACGGAAATGGTTTGCGCGCCCGAACCGATGTTAACGAATTCCACGGTCGCGCCTTCCGCAACCTGCACGTCCGCGGGCGCGAAGCCGTACTCGTCGAAGTACACCGTCGCGGAAGAAGGCGCGCCCTGTTCCGCGGAACCGGTTTGCGCTTCGAGCGCCGTGGAGCCGCGGCGCACGCCCGCGCCAGGCGCGGAGTAAGCGGTTATCGCGGAAGCGTCCGCGGAGAGCGCGTCGCCTGCGATTCGCACAAAGGCGGTTGCGCGCTCAAACGAGAATCCGCCGGCGGTGGGTGCGGTCAAGACGTATTTCGCGTTGTAAGTGGTGTAGGGCTGGACGCTGGCGACGCGGGTGCCGTCCAAATCGTAGAGTCCGGCGAAGTCAAGGCGCGCCTGTTCCTCGAGCCCTTCGGGCGCGAGTTGGAATGCGTTCGCGTTGTCCGCGCCGCCAATCAGTTGGAGGGCTGCGGATGAGAATGACTCGAAACCGTCAGCGTTCACGCTGGCAGTAGCCTCGCCTTCAACCGCAATAATGGAGCACGCGCCCGCGGCGTTCGTGGTGCACGAATAGGTTTCGCCGTCCGAGGCGGTCAGCGTAATTGCAGCGCCGGGCACGCCGGGCGCGTTCGAGTAACGGCTCGTGACTGTGAAGAGCACGGTTGCTTTTGCGAGCGGGAACGAAATTGTTGCCGAGGAGCCGTACGGGTTTTCTGTAGCGCTTTCCACGGCGAACGGTTCGCTTGCCGCGACGTTGCCAGCCATTGAAGCGACTGCCACGACGTCGCCAAGGGGCACGCCTTCAAACGACTGGGTGCCGTCCACGCCGGTGATTTTCGCGGGCAAGCCGAGCGGTTGTCCGACGGAGTCGAAGAGCGCAACCGAAGCGCCTGCGACTGCGTAGCCATAATAGTCAGTGACCGAGAGCGAAACGAGTCCGGATGCTTCGGGGGTCGCGGGGGAGAGTGTGACGAGCGTTTCACCCGCAGGGACTACGGGTAGGAACGCGGGGAGGAAACCGGGTTTGAACACCGTTCCCGACAACGCGCTCTGCGATTCGGACGCCTCGCTTGCGGGCACCACGAATTCTGCAGTTCCGCCGAACGGCGCGGCTTCGTACTTGGCTGCGTTCGGGGAGTCCGGGGAATAAAGCAGGATGCTGGGCGAGTTCACCGCGTCGCCAGCTGCGTTGCGGACGCGTATGCGCACGAGCGACGAAGTCAAGGCGTCGCCCTTCACGAGGTTGAATGGAAGCGGCCAGTAGTCGCGTTCGGTTACGTTCACTATGCGCGTCTCGGGGAGATAACCGTCAGCCGAGGCAGTAAGCGAGAGTGACGACGCGAGTGCCACGGTTTGCATGGGGGTGCGTCCGTCCGCGCCCGTTATTGCTTCCACGAGCAAGCCGCCCGTGTCAGCGAGGCGCATCACAACCGTAGCGTTGGCGAGCGCGAGCTTGTTCTCGCCGAGCACTTGGAGGTGGAGCTTAGCGGTTTGCGCGCCCCCGACTTCCACGAGCACGAGCGAGACCGGGGGTTGGCTCGTCGTTCCAACGTTCACGCTTTCTTCTACCGTGGAATAACCCGGGGCAACCGCGCGGAGCACGTACTCGTTCTCAGGGTCCACGAGGAAAGAGCCGGCGTACGTGGTCGCGTGCGCGAGTTCAGCACCCGTGACTGCGTCGAGGAGGTAAACGTCCGCGTTGTCCGGGCCTTCGACTGAATAGTATAGCGAAACGCGGGATTCGGTCGGGAACGCGGAGTCCGAGAGCGAAACGGTTTCACTCGCGACAACGTCCGCGGTGTGGTAGCCCGTTTCGAAGAAGTAATCGTCGCTTGTCACGCGCACCATCGCGGTGCCCACGGGGACTCCCGAGAAAAGCGCTTTACCCGAAGCGTCCGTCGCCAGTTCATCAGTGTAATCGCCTTCACCGGACTCGAGGGCAACCGTAACGCCGGCAAGGGGCGAGCCGTCCGCGGCGCGCACGCTCACTTCAACCGAACCCGTGGAAGCGCCCAGCGCTGGCACGCCCATCGAGGCGATTGCGTAAACTATAAGCGCGAGGAGAATGAGGAACACGGGAAGCGAGGGTATGCCTTTTTCCTCGAGGTAGTCCGAAATCGACTTCAAGGGAATGCCCTTCTCGTTCAACGAGTCGAGTAGGGAATGCCAGGAGTCGGACGCGTTTTCAAGGAACCCCATATTAATAGTAAACGGGGGCGCATCGGGTTTAAATAGTATTCTTTAAATTGCCCGCGCGGGTGCTTTGCGTATGAACGAAATCGTGCGCGACGACGCGAAAGGCGTGGACGTGATAGTCGCCGAGGACCGGGAAAAGCGTCCGCACTTGAAGGGGCGCGAGGGTTGCATTTTCTGCCGCGGAAGCGAGGACCGGACGCCGCCCACGCTCGCAGCTTATCCCAATGAAAAGGAGTGGCGCGTACGCAGGTTCAGGAACGCGTTCCCTGCGCTCTCGCCTTCAACGAAGAAGTTCGCCTGGCGCAGAAACCGGGCGCCCGCAATCGGGGCGCACGACGTAATCGTGGAAACCGAGAAGCATTCGCAGTCATTCCAGGATTTCTCACGGGGGCACCTCGAGCTCGTCTGGGAGGCGTACCGGGACGCGTTCGCCGAGCACGCCGAGCACCGCGGAACGAAATTCGTTTTCCTGATGCGGAACCGCGGGCTTTCGGCGGGCGCGAGCATCCCCCACGAGCACGCGCAAATACTTTCGTTGCCGTTCGTGCCGCGCTACATTGCCGGGGAAATGCGGGCAAAGAAATGCGGTTTCTGCAAGCCGGAAAAAATCGGAAAGTTGCTGTTCGAGAGAAAAGGTTTCGCGTGCGTACTTCCGTTCGCGCCGCGCTTCCCGTGCGAATCGTGGATTATCCCGAAAAGGCACGCGCGGGTGCTCACGGATTTGACGGATTGCGAAGGCGTAGCTTTTCTTGAGGCACTGCAGGAGGCGCTCAAGCGCACTTCGGTGTACACCGAAGAATACAACGTTGCATTCCATTGCGCGCCCCGCGGGGGCGATTTGCATTTGCACGCGGAAATCTATCCCCGCAAGAACATCTGGGCGGCGGTGGAGTACGGCACCGGCTTGGTGTTGAATCCCGTGGGCACAAAGCAGGCTTTGAAAATACTCTCGCGCGTTAGCCCTTGAGCTTGACTATGGCTAGGGCAATATCTCCACTAGATTCTGCAAGGGCGCGTTCTGCCTCAGCCCGCGTGCAGTTGCATTCGCGCGCCACGATGGTTGCGTCGTCTTCCTCCGCGGCGTTTTTCTCCTCGCGGGCGTCGCCGGCGACTTGGAAGCTCGCCTGCCCCTGCATGGTCACGCGCGTGACCTGCGGGTTTTCCACGACTATCCTGCCGTCCGGGGTCTCGATGACCACGCGAACCGCGGGCACTTCCTCGTTCTTTATCCCCATCTGGCTCATCATCTTAGCCATCTGGCGGTGGTCCATCTTCGGCATCATGTTTTGAATGAGAGGCAAGCGGGAATAAATACCGAAGCCCGCACATCCTGTTCAACCAAAATGGCTTACAAATTCCTGGAGCACAAGGCGGACGTGTTGTTCGAGGCGACCGCGGAATCTTTTCCGGCGCTAGCCGAGGAAGCCGCAGCCGCGCTCTTCGAAACAATGGCGCACACCACCAAGCTCAAACCGTCCGAGTCCGTGGTAATCGAGGCGCGCGCCAAGTCGCTCGACGAGTTACTCGTGTTCGCGCTTGGTAACCTCCTCTCGGAGAGCGACGCGAACAACTCTTTTTACAAGTCGTTCAAGGTCACCGCGTTCGAGCGTGACGGCGACTCTTATTTCCTCAAGGGCATGGCTTCGGGCTCGCGGCGCACCACGGACGCCGGGAAAATCGAGGTCAAAGCCGTCACGTTGCACGAGTGCTCGGTGGCCGAGAAGGACGGCGAGTGGAAGGCCCGCGTGCTGCTCGACGTTTAAGCCCGCTTGCGTATGAAAAGCGAAGGCAACTTTTCCAGTGTGGTTTTCTCAACGTCGATGTTCTTGTTCCACGCACGCTCCACGAGCAGGGTGCGCACGCCCGCCGCGTCGCCCGCAGCCGCGTCGGTGGCGGAGTCGCCCACGAACGCCGCCTGCGCCGGGGAAACGTGGAAGCGGTCGAGCGCCTTCAAGAGCATCTCGGGGTCGGGCTTTGGGCGCGCGACTTGCGAGCGCGTGACTATCGCGTCGAAACCATTGAAGCCGAGCACCGCGCGCGCGGAATCGAATTCCTCGAGCGCCTGGTTCGTCACGACGCCGAGCTTGAATTTTCCATGCAATGCCTCGAGGCACGCTACTGCGCCGGGATAGGGTTTGGCGAGCGTCGGGAGGAATTCGCGGGCGAACAATGCGTTCGCGCGTTTTGCCATCTTGCGCGCGTCGCCGTCCGGGCGGACTTCGGCGAGCCAGGTTTCCGCGTCGCGCCCGAAGCCGGCTAGGAATTCCCGCTCGCTTGCCTCGGGCAAGCCGGCTTCGCGGAGCGCCTGGTTGAACGAGGCGCGCACCGCTTGGGAAGAATCGAGGAGCGTCCCGTCCAAGTCGAACAAGACCGCTTTCACTTGACGGTCACGCTTTTCGCGAGGTTGCGCGGCTTGTCAGGGTCGTGCCCCAGCGCGACGGCGGTGTAGTACGCGAGTAACTGGAGCGGCACGATTGACAGGAGGGGATAGAGGAGCGCGTCCGAGGGTTCGGGCAAACGCAAAAATTCGTCGTACGCAGCGTTGGGTTCGTTGCTCAAACCCACGAGGCGGGCGCCGCGCGCCTTGGTCTCGACGCCGTTCGAGAGCGACTCGAAGTAAGTGTAATCGCGGGGGTTCAACAGGAACACGGGCGCGCCCGCGTCTATGAGCGCGAGGGTGCCGTGCTTCAACTCGCCGGCGGGCATTCCTTCGGCGTGCACGTAGGATATTTCCTTGAGCTTGAGCGCGCCCTCGAGTGCGATGGCGAAGTTCACCCCGCGTCCGAGGTAGTAGGCGTGCTGTTTGGTGGCGAGCCACTCGGCCAAACCCTTGATTTGCCCATCCGCCTCCTTGAGTTCCTGCGCGACGAGTTTCGAGAGCCCGGTTATTTCGCTTTTCCCGCGTGCGAGTTCGTTGTTCATGGCGCGCGCGAGCAGGTAGAAAACAGCGCACTGATTCATGAACGCCTTCGTCGAAGCGACGCCGATTTCCGGGCCGCAGTTCAGGTAGAGCGAGCGCTCGGACAGGCGATCGATGCTCGAGCCGCGCGTGTTCACGATGCTGTAAATGCGCGCGCCCTTCGCCTTTGCCTTGCGCAAGCCCTCGAGCACGTCCGCGGTCTCGCCGCTCTGGGAAACCGCGAGCACGATGGACTCGGGGGACTCGTTCTCGGCGAAATAAGAGTATTCCGAGGCGATGAGCACGTCGACTTCCTTGCCCGCAATCCGGTCCAGGAAGTGCTTGCCTATCACGGCTGCGTGCCGCGCGGTGCCGCATGCGACGACCACCACGCGCTCGGCTTTCTTGATTTCCTCGGCGAACTCGCACAAGGCGCGCTCGTCCTGTAATAGCACATCGCGTAATGCGCGCGGCTGCTCGAATATCTCCTTGAGCATGAAGTGCTCGTAACCCGCCTTGCCCGCGTCCTCGTGACTCCACTCCACCAGGCGCTCCTGCTTCTCGAGGGGCGAGCCGTCCTCGGTCGAGAAGAACGAGGCGCGGTCCTTTTCGAGCACCGCGGCTTCGCCGTCCTCGAGGAAGACCACGCGGCGCGTGTATTGTAGTAGGGGCGTCGCGTCGCTCGCGGCAAAAAATTCTTTTTCCCCCAAGCCGACGAGGAGGGGGGATTCGTGTTTCAACGCAACGACTTTGCCGGGCTCGCTCGAGGAAATCGCGAGCAACGCGTAGCTCCCGCGGAGGCGTTTGGCTGCGGCGCACGCGGCTTTCTCGATGCCCAACGAAATGTTCTCTTCGATGAGGTGGCTCACTACTTCGCTGTCCGTTTCGGAGGTGAATAAGTGCCCGCGCGCGACGAGCTCGGCGCGCAGCTCCTGGTAGTTCTCGATGATGCCGTTGTGGGCGACTGCCACGCCGGAAGTACAGTCAAAAAAAGGATGGGCGTTCTCTTTGGTGACGCCGCCGTGCGTTGCCCACCGAGTATGGGCTATGCCTACGACGCCACGCATTTCCTCGAAGTGCAGGCGCTTGTTCAGCGCGTCAATCTTGCCGGCATCCTTACGCAAGTCGATGCGGCCGTTGCCTTCAATCGTCGCCACGCCAGCGGAGTCGTACCCTCGGTACTCCAGACGCCTCAAGCCGTTGAACAAAAGTTCCCCGGCGGGACGCCAACCAGCGTAACCTATTATTCCGCACATTTTGTTGGATTAACCTAGACACTTGGGCGGCGTGTTAAAAAAGGTTTATTATTGGCGGGCGGCTAATTGGAAGTGGTGGGGCTCGTGAAGGAATTCGTGGAGGACTTGAAGCCGGGTAACCCGGTGGACTCGCTTTTCAGCGTGAAGTACAAGCGGGAAGTCGTCCAGTACGCGAACGGCTGGCGCTTCGCGTTCGGCGCTGCGGACAAGACCGGCGAAATCGAGGTAACCTACTGGGGAGGCGACGAACGCGTCCCCGTCCAAGAGGCGCACGACTCGTTCGCCGAGGGAAGCGTGGTGCGCGTGCGTGGAAACGTGGGCTCGTGGAAGGAACGCAAGAAGATAGACGTGAACGAGGGCAAGGGCTCGATTGTTCCGTCGACTGATTTTGATTTGAACGACTTCCTCCCCCAGAGCAAGAAAAACATTGACGAGGAATACGAAAAAATCCTCGCGTTGGTGGCGGGTGTGGGGCACGCTGGCTTGAAGAAGCTCTTGAAAGCATTTTTCGAGGACGAAAAATTCGCGGTTGAATTCAAGCGCGCGCCGGGTGCGATGCAAATCCACCACGCTTGGCTGGGCGGCTTGCTCGAGCACACGCTCGCCGTTGCCGAAACGGCGCGCGTTGCCGCTAAGAATTATGATGTTGATTTGGATTTGCTCACCGCGGGCGCGTTACTCCACGACGTTGGGAAAATGCGCGAGTACGAAGTGACTACGAGCATAAAGGTCGGCGAAGAGGGGATGCTGCGCGGGCACGTGGTGATGGGCGAGGAGATGGTGCGCCGCAAAGCCGAGGAGACTGGACTCGATGGACGCACGCTCATGAAGCTGTCGCACATCCTGCTCTCGCACCACGGGAAACACGAGAACGGCGCGCCCAAGCAGCCCATGACCGTGGAGGCAGTGCTCGTGTATTACGCCGACGAGATGGACTCGAAGGCAGCGCAGTTCGCGCGCATCAAATCCGAAACGAACACCGAGGACTTCCGCGTTTTCGACCGGCACTGGGGCGAGGTTTACCTCAGGTAGGCGTTTTTAATACTGGTTCACTCAAATTATTTGGAACTAGTTTTCGTCAAGAAGTCCTAGTTTCAGAGGATTGAAGGAAGAAATGTTATTCATTAACGGGAAGGTTAAGCCCGAGATACTCGAGTCCATAGCGCGCCAGGGTTTTGCCGAGCCCACGCCCATCCAAGAGGCGACGATTCCCTTCCTGCTCGAGGGGCGCGACGTCGTAGCCCAGAGCAAGACCGGGAGCGGGAAGACGCTCGCGTTCGGGATACCCCTGGTGAACGCGATTCACGAGGGCGAATTCGTGCAGGGGCTCGTGATGGTGCCCATCCGCGAACTCTCCACCCAGGTCGCCCAAGAACTCGCCAAGCTCCGTCCGAGCCTCCGCGACTCCATCGCGACCGTGTACGGGGGCGCGAGCATCGACGAGCAGGCGAGCCGCGCCGCACGCGCCCGCATAATCGTGGGGACGCCGGGGCGCATACTCGACTTGATTGGACGCGACTTGCTGGACTTGTCGCGCGTCTCGTTCCTCGTGCTCGACGAGGCGGACAAGATGTTCGAGATGGGCTTCGAGGAGGACGTGTGGGAAATCGTCTCGCACACGCCGAAGAGGAAGCAGGTCGCGCTATTCTCCGCGACAATAACCGGGGAAGTCGAACGCATCGCCGAGGAGGAGATGAACAACGCCCAGATGGTGCGCCTCTCGTCCGACTCGGACTCGATAGGGAATATTTCGCAGTTCTACGCGATGGTGCACCCGCGCGACAAGCTCCGCGCGATGTGCGTTGTGCTCGGGCGCGAGAAACCCGGGCTCGCAATGATTTTCACGCGCACGCGTTTCGCAGCCGAGCGCCTCGCCAACTCGCTGAGTGCCGAGGGCTTCGATGTCGAGGGAATCCACGGGAATTTGACGCAGGCGCAGCGCACTAAGATCATGGATGAATTCAAGGCGGGCAAGCTCCACATCCTCGTTGCCACGAACGTGGCGGCGCGCGGCTTGGACATCCCCGAAGTCACGCACGTGTTCAACTACGACGTGCCCGAGGACTACAAGGAGTACACCCACCGCATCGGGCGCACCGGGCGCGCCGAACGCCAGGGGAAGGCGATTACATTCATAGAGAATTTGTTCGAGAAGCGCTCGCTCTCGAATTTCTCGATGCGCACGGGCTTTGCAGCCCAAGCGTACGCGCTCACCGACGGCGAGATAGGCGCTTACGCCTACAAGTCGCCGCGCCCGACCGCGAACGCGCGTTCCCAATCGGGCGGCTTCGGGGACCACGGCTCGACCAAGCGTTTCTCGCACGGCGGGAGCGGACGCCGCGGCCCTGCAGGTCGGGGGAGAAGCTTCAGCGACCACGGCGGTCCGAGGGGCGTCAAGCGAGCAGGGTCTTCTCGATGACTTTGCGGACCTTGTCCGCGTCGTAACCCAGCCGAATGAGCGTGGTGTGCCCGCGCACGCCCTTCCCGCTCGTCACCGTGCTAACTAAACCAGCGGACTCGAGTTCCCCGAGGTATTCGCGGTACCAGCGCGCGGTGCGCGGTTGTTTTCCGGATTGCTTGACTACGCGGCAGTAGCGTTCGTAAACTTCCCCACTGAAATAAAGGCGTTCGCCGTCGTCGCTCGTCACCAGGCGCTTGTAGTGCCCGTCCTGGGCAAGGCACGCCAACGCGTATAACAAATATTGCTGGTGCTGCGGCAGCACCCCGATGACGTCGAACGCAGTATCCTCGTCAGCCAGGCGGCGGGACTCCTCGACCAACGCGTCCGTGACTTCGGTTTTGCCGCGCTTCTGGGCGAGTTCCCCGGCGCGCAAGAGGAGAGAAAGCGCGTAGCGGGCGTCCCCGTTCTCGCTCGCTGCAACCGCGGCGGCGAGGTTCACGGCGCCCGCGGTAACCGCGCCTTCTTGGAAGCCCTCTTTTATGCGGGCGGATAGTATGTCGCGGAGCTGGTTGGCGTTGTACGACGCGAACACGAGTTCCTCCTCGCAAATCGAGGAGCGCGAGCGCGAATCCAGGCGGTTCTTGAAGTTCACGCTGTTCGATATGCCCACGAGCGAGACGCTCCCGCGCACGAGGTCGTCGTTGATTCGGGTGAGCGTGTAAACGAGCGGGTCCAAATCGCGTATCATGTCGATTTCGTCGAGCGCGACCACGAGGCGCTTGGCGGTCTCGGGGGAGTCGCCCTCGATCCAGTCCAGGAACTCCTCGTAGAGCACCGCGAACGAGTAACCCGTGCGCGCGAAGCCTGGCTTGAATTCCCCCACGCACTTCTGGAGGACCTTATAGCGGGAGTCGTAGACGCGGCAGTTCATGTAGGCGCTGCGCACGCGGGCGTCGCCGCGCTCGTCCATCTTGGCGAGGACGCCTTTCACGCACGCGGTCTTCCCGGTGCCCGGACGGCCGTAAATGAAAAGGTTCTTGGCTTTCTGGTCCTGGAACGCCGGGGCAATGCACCGCATCACGGTGCGGACTTCCGCGTCCCGGTGGAGGAGCGCCTCGGGCACGAAGTGCGGGGACAGCACATCCTTGTTCCTGAACAGCGTCTTCTCCTGCACGAACTCGTCAAAACTAGGAATCCCAACCCACCGTTTTACTTGAAGGCGGAGGGCGGATTTAAAGGTTTCTTGAAACCTCGGGCTTTGCTCCTAAACTCGCAAATGCTCCCAAAAGACGCGGGTTGCTCCTAAAGTCGGTGGGTTGCCTAAACTTTCAGTTAGCCAGATTTGACAACACCCAAAAAAACTCCGATTATCAATAGGCATATGCCTAACCAATCAATATGTGGTATAGCAAAAAACTTTAGATTGCTAGCAAGTATTGACCACGCCAAGCACACGATTCCGGCCACTATAAGCAAAAATGGGGCGTTAGAATTTTTCATAAAAATTATTCATACCTTTTTAGTTTCAAACTTCTGACGCTTGATTCGTTAGAAAATCAATAAACAAGTGGTGGAAAAACTCGTAAGTTGCCCTTTCCGGTTTGTTTAAGCACCCTTTTCTTACGAGTTCTTGTATATACGGCGCAATATCGCTTCTGTCTTCGCCCGTTGCTTTTACCGCTTCGCTGAAAAGGAATTTTCGTTTTCCTATTTTCAATAGCTTGAACGCTACTCGTTTAGCTTTAGGCGAAACGGGGTGGAACATTGGATTAAAGAAATCTTTCTCTAAGTCGGCTATTATTTGCGGTTTGGCTTTTTCAAATTGTCTAATTGTGAGTTTGGTTTCAGAATCCTCTAGTTCGCTAAAGACAACATTGCCCATTTTGACTAGAACATACGGGTGTCCCTCGCTCAGTTCATAAATCTTAGTTTTAAGTTCGTCTTCTGAAGTAACTTTTACAGATTTTAGTGTTTTGTCTATGTAATCAAAGGCCTCTTTTTCTGTAAATGCAGGTAATCTAGACGCTGGAAAAAATCGGTTTAGCGGTGAGAATGACTCCGACATTCTTTCTGGAAAATTCAATTTTCCAGATAAAACTACCATATACTGAGCGTCATGCGAAAGGCGTTGAAACACTTCGCGTAGAAAACTCAATGCACCTTCTATTTTCTCTAAAGATTCAGCCTCGTCAATCAAAATTACTATTGCGGGATACTCCGTATCTACCGCCTTCCAAAACTCTAAGAAATTATTTCTGAGTATAGTTTGAGCGGCAATTTTTCTTTCTTCAAAGGAAAGCGAGGCTTCTTTATAGGAAACTACTGGCCTTAGTGTTTTTGCCCAAGCCCCAAACTGTATTGCTCTTTTTCTTAGGCTTGCGTTGGCATACCATTCGTTTTTTAGGCCTAAAATCAAGTAATCGGTCAGTTCGGCAATATTTTTAATCAAACTTTCATAATTCGACATTCTGAAAACTAGGCATTTTCGTCTTTTAGCAATCTCCTCCATTTTTACAAGTAGAGAGGTTTTACCCATACCGCGATTTCCAGTAACGCTCATGTTCATTGGAGAACCGTGCATTGTCTGGAGTAGGTATTGTTCAAACTGAATCAATTCGTCTTTCCTTCCAACGAAATAGTTCGGACGCGGTGGATTTTGTGGATTAAACGGGTTATAGCGCATAAAAGATAAATAGTTAGTGGAGTTAATAAATATTACTAAACAAGGCTAACAAAAGGAAATGTTTATAAGCAGTTACTAACGTTACTAACATCATAAACATTTTAACGGGTGAAAATATTTGCTCCTTTTCTAGTTGTTTTGCTCCTTTACCCTGCTTCCAAAACCCCTTTAGGAGCAAAGCCTGAAACCTCGGGCAACCGATTAAAAAGCCGTTTCCACCCTAATAGGTAGTTATGAAACTCGAGGACGCGATAGCGCGCATCGACGCGGACTTGTCTGAACGCGAGGGACGCCAAGCTGCGCTGTTGGCTAAGACGCGGGACGCCATCCGGTTGTGCGCGAAGGCAATCAAGGACGTGCACGCCGGCACCGAGCCGGACTTGACTGTGCTCGAAGCCGCAGTAACGGAAATCAAGGGGCTCTCCCAGGGCTTCGACGGACTTTGTTTTTCAGTCTATCAGGAGTACGCGGAAATCAAGTGCTACCTCGCGCTGGCAGCCCGCCGCGAGCCGCCCGACTACGAGGAATTGGGCATACCCTATCTCGCCTGGCTCACGGGGTTGTGCGACTGCGCGGGCGAGTTGAGGCGCGCCATGCAAATCTCGTTAATCAAGGGCGACCGCGCCTCGGCGGAGTATTACTTCGCGAAGCTGGAATGGATTTACGACAACGTCATGACCCTCAAGTACTCGGGCTCCATCGCGGGGAGCTTGAAGTCGAAACAGGATGCGGCGCGCAAACTCGTGGAGTACGCGCGCAGCGAGTTGTTGAAGTGATTAATTGTTAAGCGTCAAGGTTTTACGCGAGAACGGGGATGCACTGCGCAGCGACTTGGAGTCGCGCGGGCAGGCGGAACGCGTCACCGAAGTCGACGAGGCGGTCCTGCTCGACAAGCTAGTGCGCGAGCTGGGCGTGAAAGTGGACGCGTTGCGCAAACGCCGCAACGACACCTCGCGCGAAGTCAACGAGGCAAAGAAGGCGGGACGCGACGCCGCCGCGTTATTGAAAGAGGCAGGGGCGTTGCCAACGGAAATCGAGCACCTCGAAGAAGAAGCGGTGGGCGCGCAACAGGCGCTCAACGCGCTCCTGGCGCGCCTCCCCAACCTGCTCCACGAGAGCGTGCCGCGCGCCAAGGGCGAGGAAGGGAACAAAGTCGTCCGCGAGCACGGCGTTTGCAAGAAGGGCGGGGAGAGCCACGTTGACTTGCTCACGCGCCGCGGGCTAATCGATTTGGAGCGCGCCGCAAAAATTGCCGGGGCGCGCACTTACTTCCTGAAGGGAAAACTCGCGCTCGTGGACTTGGCGCTCCAACGCTTCGCGTTAGAATTCCTCGCGAAAAAGGGTTTCACGCCCATTGCACCCCCGAACTTTCTTAACCGCTCGTTCTACGAAGGCGTAACGGATTTGGGGGACTTCGAGAACGTGATGTACTCCCTTGGGGACGAACAGTTCCTTATTGCCACGAGCGAGCACCCCTTGGTCGCGATGCACGCGAACGAAGTCCTCGAAGAGCTGCCGTTGAAGTACGCGGGAGTGAGCCCGTGCTACCGCCGCGAGGCGGGTGCGCACGGCAAGGACCAGAAGGGAATATTCCGCGTGCACCAATTCAACAAGGTCGAGCAAGTGGTTTTCTGTTCCGCGGACGACTCCTGGAAGCTGCACGAGGAACTACTAGCTAATGCGGAGGAATTCACGCGCCTGCTCGAGCTGCCTTACCGCGTAGTCAATGTTTGCTCGGGGGAAATCGGTTCGGTTGCAGCGAAGAAATACGACCTAGAGGCGTGGATGCCGGTGCAGGCGGCTTACCGCGAGATAATCTCGTGCAGCAACTGCACGGACTGCCAGTCGAACGCGCTCAACATCCGCACGGGAAAATACGGCGGCGCCAAGGCGTCGGTGCACACCCTGAATTCCACGCTCATGGCGGACACGCGCACCCTGGTCGCACTCGTGGAGAACCACCAGACAACGGACGGCGTCGTGCACCTGCCGCGCGCGCTGGCGGAGTACTGCGGTTTCAATGAATTCTGACGCACTCAGGCTGGGCTTGTTCACGGACACTTGGCTGCCCAACGTGGACGGCGTGGTGAACTCGATAATTTCCCAGAGGCGCGAGCTCGAGGCGCGCGGGAACATTGTGTACGTTTTCGCTTCGGGCACCACGCACGAGAAAAAACAGAATGCGGACGCGCACGTGTTCGTGCATACCGGCGTGCGCCTCCCGCCCTATCCCCAGTATAAGATAGCGGTATTCCCGTTCCCGACCGCGTTGAAGCAGGCGCACGACGCGCACCTGGATTTGGTGCACTGCCACGCCATCGCGAGTATGGGCACCGCGGCGATTGCGGCGGCGAAGTTCAACCGCGTTCCCCTCGTGGGCACTTTCCACACCATGATTCCCCAGACCGCGGGTTACGTGACGCGGAACCGCCTCGGCAAGGAGCTGCTCTCGAAGGCGGTGTGGAAGGCCGTGGAAATCTTTTATCTGCCGTTCGACTGCGTAATCGCGCCCTCGCACGCGGTAAAGCGCGAACTCGACGAACACGGAATACGCAACGTGGTCGTGGTGCCGAACGGAATCGACATCGAGCGCTTCAACCCGAAAGTCAACGGCGCAAGAGTGCGCGCGAAACTCAAGGCGGGGAAACGCAAGATAGTGCTCGTGGCGGGCAGGATGGGTTTCGAGAAGAACATCGAGGTTTTAATCAGGGCGGCCCCCCGCGTGGTGCGCGAAACGGATGCGTTATTCGTGTTCGCGGGCAAGGGTCCCGCAAAAACGCGGTGCGAGCGCCTCGTTGACGAGGCGGGTTTGGGGAAGAACGCCGTGTTCGCGGGTTTCGTGCCCGACGCCGAGTTGCCCGAGTATTACGCCGCGTGCGACGTTTTTGCCACGGCATCCACTTTCGAGACCCAGTGCCTCGCGCTCTATGAGGCGATGGGCTGCGGGAAACCCGTTGTCGGGGCAAACGCGCTCGCGATACCCGAGGCAGTGAAGAACGGGAAGAACGGTTTCGTGTTCGAGTCCGGAAACTCCGACGATTGCACCGAGAAGCTCGAACGCGTCCTATCCGGGAGCCCAGCCGAGTGCAAGGCGTGGGGAGAGAACGCGCGCCGCTCGGCCGAGGGGATGAGCGTGGAGGCGGGCGTGGACAAGCTCGTGAAGGTCTACCGCGGGAACACCGCGGCGCGGAGTTGAACGCAGTGAATTGGCTTGACGCCGCGTTCCTTGCGGCGAACTTCTTCTTCCTCTTCGTCTCATTCGTTTTCCTCATAGCGTTCCTTGAGAACCGCGAACGCGCCAAGAAGAACCCGAAGCCGGCGCGTTACCCGCGCCTTTCGGTAATCGTTCCCGCGTTCAACGAGGCAGCGACTATAACTGCGAGCGTGCGTTCGGTGCTCGCGCTCGATTACCCCGGACGCGTGGAAGTAATAGTGGTGGACGACGGCTCGACTGACGATACGGCGCGCCTTGCACGCGAGGCGGGGGCGCGCGTAATCCGCCAGAAGAACCGAGGCAAAGCCGCGGCGCTCAATGTCGGCTGGCGCGCTGCGCGCGGCGAACTCGTGGCGTGCGTGGACGCGGACTCCGTGGTGGAGCGCGGCGCCCTCAAGAAAATGGTGGGTTACTTCAACGACCCCACCGTCGGGGCGGTTACTGGTTCGGTGAAAGTTTCCGACCCGCACTCGCTCGTGCAGTGGCTCCAGTTCGTGGAGTACGTGGGCATGAATTATTTGCGGAAGAGCGCGGCTTTCCTGGACGGGGTGTCGTGCACGCCGGGACCGTTGAGCGTCTACCGCCGCAAGGCGCTTGAGTCCGTGCACGGGTTCGACGAAGGCAACCTAACCGAGGATACGGAAATCGCGTTGCACTTGCGGAAAAAGGGCTGGCGCATCGAGAACGCTTTCAACGCCGTAGCGTACTCGAAGGCGCCCTACTCGGCGCGCGGGCTCCTCCGCCAACGCGTGCGGTGGTACCACGGCGCGATAATCAACAACCGCAAGTACGCGGGAATGTTCTTCAACAAGCGGTTCGGAAGCCTCGGATGGTTCGTGTTACCCACCAACATGATTTCCGTTTTCCTCGCGTTCTTCGTCACCGCAAAGCTCGCGTTCCTCGCGCTCGGCGGACTCACGGGCTTGGCTTACCTCGTGTTCGACCCTTCGTCGCCAGGCGCGGGCGTGCTCCTCGACCGGTTGAACCCGCTTTACTTCCTGACTGCGGACGCGGTAATCGCACTCTTCTATCTGGTGGTAATCGCCACCGTGTTTTATCTGGGTTTCAAAGCCGGGGACGAGTCCTTCAAGTTCACCCGCCTCCCGGTGTACATGCTCTACCTGTTCGCGTACTCGTTCCTCGTGACCTTCGCGTGGAGCGTGGGCGTCTGGCGCGAGTTGAGCGGCGGAAAAACGCAGTGGTGAAAGAGTTTTTATGCCTTCGCGGGAAAATTGTAGCACATGAACAACGGGGTTTACCTGAAAGCGTTCCTCGCCACACTGATAGTGTTCAGCGCGGGCATCGCAACGGGTTGGTGGCTCGACCAGACGCGCATCGCCGTCGCCCAAGCCGAATTGGAGGACTTGAAGATTCAGGCGGACGAGGCGCGCCTCTCCCTCCTCTATCTCGAGACGTTCAAGGATTCGCCGGGCTTCTGCGCGAATTACGGCAGCCAGCTCACCAGCCAGCTGGAAGGGCTCGGCGCGCTCGGCGAACGCCTCACCGCACTCCAAGCGGCGAACAAACTGGACTCGTCGTTCTACCGCATCAAGAAACAGTACGCGCTGTTCAGCGTGGAGTTCTGGATGCATGCCTCGAATTACGCGCGCGAATGCAACGCCTCCCTCGTGCCAATATTGTACTTTTACCCGGAGAACGCAGCGTGCCCGGACTGCAGCCGCCAGGCGAGCGAGCTCAACGCGGTGAAGAAAGAGTGCCCCGAGCGCGCCTGGGTTTTCGCGGTCCCGATTGATTTGGATTTGAACGCGGTGAACGCGTTGCGCATGCAATACGGCTTGACAAGCGTGCCCTCGCTCGTCGTGGGCGAAAAGGCGTTCGACGGTTACGCCTCGCGCGAACAAATCGACGCTTGCGCCTAACCCTCGCGCACGATGGCGTAACTGCGGTTCTTCTTCCCGAAAAGGAAGTTCAGCGTTGTCTTGCCCCAGTCCGCAGCCAAACCGAGCCAACCCATTTTCTTGAGGCGGCGCGACGACGTGGTGGCAGTGACGTCCTTCATGTAAACAACGCGTCCCAGGCGCGAGATGCGAATGCACAAGTCCTGGTCCTCGCTCGCCTCCATCTCCTCGTCGAAACCCTTGATTTCGAAGAACGCGTCGCGGCGGTAGGCAACGCAGTTCCCCGCAATGGTGGGACGCCCCACGACTATGCTTGAGAACACCAGGAGGTTGAGGAATTCGAAGAGCGCCTCATCCATGAAACTCGCATCGCGCGGCATGATTTTGCAGCCCGCGCCCACGACTTGCGGGTCGGCGAACGCTCGGAGCATGCTCTTGTAGAACGCGGGTTCCGGGCGCGTATCCGCATCCACGAACCACAGTATTTCCCCGCGCGCCGCGCGCGCGCCCTTGTTCCTACCCGCACCTATGCTCTTGCGGCGCTTCGGGTCCTTCGCCTCGAAGACCACGCGGGCGCCCGCCTTCCGAGCCAACGCGACGGTGCGGTCGGTGCTTGCGCCGTCCGAAACTATGATTTCCGCACCGGGAGCCGCACGCCTCAGCGAAGCGAGCGTATCACGGATGCGCGTTTCCTCATTGAGGGTGGGCACGATTATGCTCACGCGCAGCGTTTTAGCAGGCATGACAAGCGTTTAATTGCGCGGTTAATAAAAGCTTTCGAGATGACCCGCAAGCAATCCAAGCAGAAGCAGCCCAAACGCGAAGACAAGCAGGTGAAGGGCGAGAACAAGATAGCGGAGCGCGTGCTCGACGACAAGACCGTGGAAGTGCTCGTGAGTTTGTTGAACGGGCACGCCATCGACTCGCTCGACTACCCTGTTGCGGGCGGGAAAGAGGCAATCGTCTACCGGGCGTCGTCACGCGACGGTTTCAAAGCCGTAAAGATATTCAAGTACGAGACCACGAGTTTCCACAAGATGTTCGATTACGTGTACGGCGACCCGCGGTTCTACAAGCCGTCGCGCCAGCGCCGCCCCCTCATAAAATTGTGGGCGCGCAAGGAGTACGCGAACCTCAAAACCGCGCACGCCGCCGGCGTCGCGGTGCCCGAACCGTTCGCCTGCCGCGACAACGTCATAATCATGGAGTTCCTGGGTGTGGGCGGCGTGCAGAGCGCGCTCTTGAACGAGGTAATACTCGAGGACCCGGCGGCCACGTTCAAGGAAATCGTGGAGAACATGCGCAAAACGCACCAGGCGGGGCTCGTGCACGCGGACTTGAGCGCCTACAACATAATCATCCACGATGGAAAACCGCGTTTGATTGATTGGGGGCAGGCGGTTTCATTGAAGCACCCGCGCTCGCGCGAGTTCCTCGCCTCGGACGTGCGGAACGTGGTGAAGTATTTTAACCGCCTCGGGGTAAATGCTGACGAAGACAAGATTCTGGAAACGGTGATGAATTGATGTTCGATGTTCTCGTAATCGGAGGGGGGCCCGCCGGGCTTACGGCTGCGCTGTACGCCGGACGCAGGGGCGCCTCGTGCGCCGTGCTCGAGGGACAACACACGGGCGGTTACCTGAATTTGACTCCGGGAATAGAGAATTATCCCGGCACGGGCACGCTCTCGGGAACCGAGCTCGGCGAACGCATGGCGAGCCAGGCGCGCGACGCTGGCACCGAGATAATCGCGAAAGAGGCAATGAAGATTACGGGCTCAGTAGGCGCGTTCAAAGTCGAGTGCGCGGACGGCTCTGCCCTCGAGGCGAAAACCCTCGTCATCGCGACTGGCGCCGAACACAAGAAGATGGGTGTGAAAGGCGAACGCGATTACGCGGGCAAGGGCGTAACCTATTGCGCGACTTGCGACGCGCCCCTGTTCGCGGGCAAACCGGTTGCAGTCGTGGGCGGGGGGAATACCGCGCTAACGAACGCGCTTTATCTGGCGGACTTGTGCTCCCGCGTGTTCCTCGTGCACCGGCATTCCGAGTTCAAAGCCGAGGAGACGCTCGTGGAGCGGGTGAAAGCCAACGCTAAAATCGAGCTCGTCTTGGAAGCAGAGACAACCGAAGTGAAAGGCGCCGCGTTCGTGAACGCGCTCATTGTCAAACAAAAAGGGAAAGAACGCGCGCTCGCCGTGAGCGGGGTGTTCGTGAGCGTGGGCGTGCAACCAGCGTCCCTGCTTGCCAGCGAACTCGGGGTTGCAACGGACAAAACGGGGAACATCGAAGTCGACTTGAAAACGTGCGCCACGAGCGTGCCCGGAGTTTACGCGGCGGGCGATGTCACGGGCTGGTTCAAGCAAGTCGTGGGCGCAACCGCACAGGGCGGACTCGCCGGCGGGAACGCGTCGGATAAAGCCAAGAGTTAACGCTTCTTTGTCTTCCGGGTTTTCTTCGCTTTCGGGGGCGCGCACTTCGCGGAAAGCCGCGCGTACGTTTCCCAACTGATTTTCCCGCGTGAAAGCAAGTCGTCCAGGCGGGCGAGACGCTCCTTGTCCGTTTGCGCGGTTTCGGGACGCTTCGCCAGGATAAAGGCGGCAACGAACAACACCAGGCAGGCGGCGAGCCCGGCCAGCGCCCAACCCGGCAAGCCGCCGGACTGCGTGACTTCGGCGGTGACCACGATTGCCGGGGAAGGCGACGGACCACCCGGATAAACGGATTGTATTTGTTCGCGGCGCGCGTCAAGGCAGTCCGCCAGGAACGCGAGCTTCACCGCGGTTTCAGTATAATAGAATTCGCCCGTGCGGTTCGCCTCCTGCAAATCGTATAACGCGTGCCGGTAATACAAGTCCGCCCAAAGCGAACCCTTGTAGGCGTCGAGTCCGGCGAACGACGGCTCGAGTTCCTCCAAGTCCGTGCCTAAGACGTCCATGAACGCCGCGTCCGCTTGATAGAATGAAGTCACGAAGCACGAGTCGAACAAACTAGTGGAGTACGCGCCCTCGTCGAACGCCTCGCGTGCGGCGCGAGCGTGAAAACCGATTTCGTAATCCAAACCCGCCGCAGCTGCAGCGACTTCCTCAGCCTCGGCGAGCGCCTCTTCAGCGAGTTCGCGGAGCGAACCGTTCGCGGCGGGAACACCCGCTTCGGCGAGCGCCACCTCGTTGAACGCGCGCGCCGCGCCAAGCCAACCGACTGCGGAAGCATAGTCCGCCGCAGCGGTTTCATAATCGCCGTCCGCGGTGTAATTCAACGCGTCCTCCACGGTGAGCAACGCCCAGGTGAGGCGCGCCCGACCTCCCTGCACCCACTCCCAATTCGCCGCGTTCTCTTGCGTTGGCTCGAACGCATTGATTTCGTTCTTCAACTCTTCGAATTTGGCGTTGATTTCCGCGTGCGAGTAATTCGCGTTCTCGAACGCCTGCGCGTCCGCTTCTACCAAGGCGAGGAACACGACGTTCGCCGCGGAATAGTAATACCCGTTCTCGAGCAGGAGGGCGGAGTCGTTCAACTCGGCTTCGTGCCCGGGCGTGAGCGCGAGTTTGGCGCGCTGCGCCTCGACTACGGCTGCAAACGCCTCGCCGAACGGCGACGCCTCGAGCGCTTCAACGGAAAACGGAGGCAACTCGAACGCGGACGCGTTCACCGCGCTGCCAGTAGGAGTGTAAGCCAACGCGATTAACTCGCCTAGGTTGCGCGCCTCGGCCACTTGGAGCCCCCATTCCTTGAATGCGGCAGCAGCCAAGTCAACACCGCCCTGCTTGCTCTGCATCTGGGGGACTACGAAAAGTTTCAAACCTTTTTCAGCTACTGCGGAGAGCTTGTCCTCGACGCCGCTGATTTTGCCTATGCTCCCGTCGCGCTCGATTGTTCCGGTGACCGCCATGTCGCTTCGCGGCTTTTGCCCGGTGAACTCCGAATACGCCAGGAGCGCGAGGGCGGCGCCCCCGCTGGGGCCGTCCACGACCTCGGCGTCGGCTACGATACGGTAGAGCACGTCGTAACGCGACGCGTCAACGCCCGCCTCGCGGGCGGCAACGAATACTGCAACGCGCGCGGACTCCTGGGTGTCCACGCTGATGTAGGGG
>JBAZPG010000005.1:0-62238 GCA_041648335.1 Candidatus Micrarchaeia archaeon | reverse complement strand
ATTATTTTATTTTGTAACTCGATATTCCCAAATAGTGGAGCAATTAGCCATACTATAGCGCCGAACCCTATCATTAGTAAAGTAAAAATACTCTCGTTACTGCCCGCAATTTCTTTGTAAGTTTGTTGTATTGCTAAGCCTAATACCCCAACGCCTATTGCAAAGGGTAGGCTGTCAAAATTACTTTCTTTGAAAAGATTATCGTTGCTTAATGCTATCAAAATAAGGGTTAGTAACCACCACGGCCAGCGTTTTATAATTATTTTTATGTTTTTGTTGCACATTTTTTCGCTTTTTGTATTTTGTTTATTCTTCGATTTTGAAATGAGTAATGTCTTCAAAAGGATAAACAAAAATGCCATTTTTTGCTTTGTCAACTATTACCCTTTTATCAATATCCACCGAGCCTTGTTCTACAGGATATTGCGTTTTGTCTTTTTTTAGCTGTATGTACGTTACCCGCGCGCTTTTCCAATTTATCATATTATCCCCTCACTATTTGCAATGCTCAGCCGTGGTTTGACTCTATTTTTGTAAACGGCGGCTTGCATTTTTAGTATATTCAGCACTTGAACTCGTTTGTTAGCGCCTTGTCTTCCGTGTACTCGAGGCGGTCCTTGAACTCCTCGCGCTTCCCGATGTTCCAGTTCTGCACCGGACGGTAATAGCCCACGACGCGCGAGTAAACCTCGCACTTCTTCCCGCAATCCGAACCTTCCTTTTTATTGTCCATCTTATTCCCTCCTTTTCACTGCGAGAGCACGCCCAGCTTCTCCCCGGTTTTCTCTTCCTTCCCGCACGGGCAGGTGAAGTGTTCGCCCACCACGTAGCCGTGCTCGGGGCACACGCTGAACGTGGGTGTAATCGAGAAGTACGGCAGCCGCGTGTTGAACGCGATTTTCTTGACGAGCTGCTTGCACGCCTCCCCCGACGAGATTTTCTCGCCGAGGAACGCGTGGAACACCGTGCCCCCGGTGTACAGCGGCTGGATTTGGTTCTGGTGCTCGAGCGCCTCCACCAAGTCGTCCGTGGCGTTCACGGGCAACTGCGTTGAATTCGTCAGGTACGGCGCATCCGTGCCCGCGGTGTAGATGTCCGCGTACGCCTTCTTGTCCGCCTTCGCGAGACGGTAGGATGCGCCCTCGGCTGGAGTCGCTTCCAAGTTATATAAATGCCCGGTTTCGTTCTGGAATTCCACGAGTTTCTTGCGCATGAACTCGAGCGTCTCGATGGCGAACTCAGTGCCTTCGGGCGTCGCGATGTTCTTGTCGAGGAGGTTCACGCACGCCTCGTTCATCCCGCACAACCCGATTGTCGAGAAGTGGTTCGCGAACGAGCCGAGGTAACTCTTCGAGTACGGCATCAAGCCCTGCTGCAAATTGCGTTCGACTACCTCGCGCTTTATCTCGAGGGACTTCTTGGCTAGCTCCATGTAGTGCGTGAGCTTCTCGAAGAACTCCGCCTTCGAGCCCGCCTCGTAAGCAATACGGTTCACGTTGAGCGTCACCACACCCACGCTTCCGGTCTGTTCGCCCGCGCCGAACAACCCGTTCCCCTTGTTCCTCAACTGGTTCATGTCAATGTTAAGGCGGCAGCAATTGTGCGTGACCGAACCGAGCGAGTGGGCGAAGCGGTGGTGCGAGTCCATTTCGACATCGTAAAATGTTTGTGGTTCCGCCGCGCATTCCATTTCAACGCGTTTAACGCGCGTCACGTAAATGTCTGCGTTCTTTAATGCCCGTGTTTGCGGCGTGTGCGCATCGTGATAATCAAGCGTTTTCAAGCCCATCATTTTCTTTTTTGTCAAACCCGGCACTTTTCCCGTGTTCACCGTGTGGGCTGGCACGCGTTCGTAAAGCGGGGGGTTGTAGTTGTTGAATCCTTTCTTGTAACCTTGGCTTGCTTGAATGGTTACGACTTGACTGTTCTCTCGGATGCGTAGCGTTGTGGGTTGTCCCACGAGTGCATAAAGCAAATTCAATTCTTCAGCTAGGGGCGCGTCATTAATGTGAATCTCTCCCCTTGCGGCATAACCGTCGCCCTCGAAGAACCCTTGCAAGAAAGCTTGAATTACTTCCTTCGGAGAATTCCATAATTGCGGCGGCGCACCGCCGTGCTTCCTCAAACCGTCCGCCTCTAAACCACGGGATAAGTTGGTATTATACATTATTACTGAAACCGTTGGCCCGCGCGGGTCCTTCAATAGCTTGGCTTCTTTTTTGAACCGTTTGGAGATAAACTCTTTTACCCAGTTAATCAAGTGTTCTTCTTTAGATGAAAAAGTTAACTGTAATCCTTTTGTTTTTCCGAAAGCTTTCATTTCGCGGCGGTTCTCTCGCAAGTAACAACCCTCTGCTACGAACAAGCCGAGGAAACGCCCTAATTCTTCATTGAGTTCTTCACCAGCGATTTTTTGAACGTCTTTTGACAGGCAATTCGAGGCATCCCTGATGGACAACGCGTAATCGCCTTGCTTCAAGTCGCGCGCCATCTTTTCGATTAAACCTTCTTTTGAAACAACGGTTACTGGGTGGTTGTCTGAAACAGTAAAGAATTTGCCGTCTTCTGTTTGTACTTTAACCGTGGCTGCAACTTGGGTTTTCAGGAAGTGCCGCACTGGAACCCATTCTAGTTGCAAGTCGTCATTCAAACCCATTACTTGCACTTCGTTCTTTGGTTTAGCCCATCCGTCTACGTCAAATTTTCTTGCATTCGATTCCACGAGTGATTCAATCGAATTGCATGCCACGCCGCATTTAGTGCGGTAAACGATTTTCTCGCTTGGATGCAAGCACATTGCGCGCACGCTCTTGGGGTCCAAGTCGCTCCCGATGTAGTTCTGGAAGTAAGGCGTGCCGTAGCGCGCCGTGACCTCGAAGAGGAGCTTCGCGTTCGGCGCCTCCCAGTCGAAGTCCTTGGTCAAGTTGTAGGTTGGAATCGGGAAGGTGAATATGCGCCCCGAGGCGTCGCCCGCCCTCATCACTTCCAGGAACGCCTTGTTCACCAAATCCATTTCCGCCTGGCAGTCCCCGTAAGTGAACTCGAGTTGTTCCCCGCCGACTATCGCCTTTTCGTCCTTCATGTCCTCGGGAACCTTCCAGTCGAACGTCAGGTTCGAGAAAGGCATCTGGCTCCCCCACCGTGACGGGATATTCAAAGAAAACACAAGGTTCTGGATTGCCTGTTTAACGCGCTTGTATTCCAACCCGTCCTTCTTCACGAACGCCGCGAGCAGCGTGTCAACGCTCGAGAACGCCTGGGCGCCCGCGAACTCCATCTGCACGCACCCGATGAAGTTCACCATCTGGTTCACGAGCACGTCCAAGTGCTTCGCAGGCAGGGAGTCCACCTTGTTGGGCACGCCGTTGAACCCGCGCACTATCAGGTTCTTGAGCGACCAGCCCGCGCAGTAACCCACGGTGCCGCACGACAAGTCGTGCAAGTGGTAGTAGCCCTTCTTGTGGGCTTCCCCGATTTCGTCCGGGTACATCTCGTTTAACACGTAGTTCGCGATAACGCTCCCGGCGGTGTGCAACATGAGTCCCGAGAACGAGTAATCGCAGTTGCTGTTCTCCTTGGTGCGCCAGTCGCTCTGGGTGAGGTAGCCGTCCATAACCTCGTTGATGTCCAGGAACACGAATTTCCTGTCGCGCTCTTTTTCCCGTTGCTTGCGGTAGAGGATGTAAGCCTTGGCTACCTCGGCGTAACCGTGCTCTATTAGCGTTTTCTCCACGATGTCCTGTATCTCTTCCACGCCGGGCGGGCGCGCGTCCGAGTAATGCGAGTTCAGGTAACCGATTACCTGGTCAGCCACTTCCTCGGCGGACTCGTGGTCGTGCCCGCCAGTCGCCTTCACCGCGCCGAACACCGCGTTAACTATGCGCTCGCGGTCGAATGCCGCGATGCTCCCGTCGCGCTTGCGTATCTGGCTTACCTCGGATTCCACGTGGTGCGCCGAAGGCGCCCGCAGGGCGCGCGCCTCGCGCTGGAACTCCTCCGCGCCCTTGAATTCCTTGTAGAACGCTGCGAAACGCAAATACGCGACTTCGTCCGCGTCCTTGAGCTTGCCGAGCACGCACGCTCCGATGGCGTTCGACGCCACCTCCCCGCCTTCGGCTCCGCGCTTGACTTCCTCAACAACAGCATTAACTAGCGCGTCCACTTGTTTGGGTTCGAGGCGCTTGCCAGCCGAACGCTCGATGCCCTCGCGAATCTTGTCCTCGTCGAACTCCTCGCGCGAGCCGTCCTTCTTGACTACCTTCAATGCGGCTGCCTCGATGCGCTCGTAAGTAGTGAAGCGCGCCCCGCACGCCAGGCACTCCCTCCGCCTGCGGTTGACTGCCTCGTCCTCGGTGAACCGTTTGTCCATTACGCGCGTGTCTTGGCTGTCACATTTCGGGCACTTCATTAACAAAACCCCACAATTGGTAGTAGGTCTGGGTTAAAACACCATACTATTAGTGGGTTGGCTTCCACTATTAATGGTGTTTTGACTGCTTCCAACCACCGATATCTCGTTACTCCCTAAAAAACCGAATACTACTGCTTGTTTTTCAGTTTTTCGAGGGCATAACGCTAAAACCAAGGTTGTTTAAAAAGCTTTCGTGATTTTTTGTGAGTTACAAAGAGATTATTCCGCTCAACGCGACCCCGAACCACACCATTGCCGCGGTCTTGATTGTGCGCGCGAGCACCATCACGAGGAAGAATTTGGGTGCCTCCATTTTCACGGTTCCCGCGGCTAGGGGAAAGACGTCGCCTACGAACGGAAGCCAGGGACCGAACAACAGCGCCCAACTGCCCCAGCGGTCGAACCACTCGTACGCCTTTTCTTCCCCGCCCGGGTCGCGTTTGACGAAGAACACGCGGATTCCCTTCAAGCCCACCCAGTAATTCACGGTTGACGAGAGCACGGAGGCGACGAGGACTACGCCGAAAACAGCCCACGGGTCGTAGAGTTGGGTGGCGATGATGATGAACGGTTCGCTGGGCCAGGGGAGGATGGAGACGCTCAGGAAGCACACCATCCCCAACCCGAGCAAGCCGTAGGTGTAGAATATGCTCGTCAGGAACGCGGTGAAATCCATGTTAACCAAAGGGAACGCGGGCGCGTTTAAAAACTCCGCGCTCCGCTCTCGGTAACAAAAAGAAAAACAAAACGGCGCGCGTCCTACTCGTATTTTTTGAGTAGCGCTTCAAGCGTGAACGCCGTTAGGCAGCCGCCGACCGCCTGGAAGAACGGCGCCCGTTCGCTCACCATGAGGCACAACGCAGCCATGCCCGCGAACACGAGTATTTTAGTCCAACCTTTAGCCATTTTTCATCGCCTCTTTACACGCCCGCTTCCTTCTTGAGTGCCGCAGCCTTATCCGTCTTCTCCCAGGTGAAGTCCGGGTCCTCGCGCCCGAAGTGCCCGTAAGCCGCGGTCTTGCGGTAGATGGGGCGCTTCAAGTCAAGCGAACGGATGATTTCCGCTGGCTTGAAAGAGAAGTGCTTGCGCAACAGCGTTTCAATGCGTTCCTCGGGAATCTTGTTGGTGCCGAAGCAGTCCACGCGCACGCTCACCGGCTCGGCGACGCCGATGCTGTACGCCAACTGCACCTCACAGCGTTCGGCTAGCCCTGCTGCTACCACGTTCTTGGCAGCGTAACGCGCGGCGTACGCAGCCGAACGGTCCACCTTGCTCGGGTCCTTACCGCTGAACGCGCCGCCCCCGTGGCGGCCCATTCCCCCGTAAGTGTCCACGATTATCTTGCGTCCCGTGACGCCGGAGTCCGCTTCGGGTCCTCCTATGATGAAAACCCCGGTGGCGTTCACGTGGTATTTGGTTTCCGCGTCGAGCCACTTCCCGCAAACCGGCTTGATTACACGCTCGATTATCTCTTTTCGAATCGTCTCCGTGGAAACCGAGGGGGCGTGGTGCACTGCGATTACCACTGCATCCACGCGCTTGGGCTTTCCCGCGTCGTATTCCACGGTAACCTGAGACTTTCCATCGGGGCGCACCCACGCGAGTTCCTTGCTCTTGCGCACCTCCGAGAGTTTGCGCGTGAGACGGTGCGCCAAGCTAATCGGCAACGGCATCAATTCGGGGGTTTCGTTGCAGGCGTAACCGAACATCATGCCTTGGTCGCCGGCACCCTGCTCGTGCCCTTGTGCTGCCGTAACTCCGACGGAAATGTTCTGGGATTGCTCGTGGATGCTCGTGAGCACCGCGCAGTCGCTCGAGTCCAGCCCGTACTCGGGGTTGGTGTAGCCGATTTCGCGTATGGTGTCGCGCGCCACCTTGGGAATGTCCACGTAGCACTTCGTGGTGACTTCTCCGGCAATCATCATCAAGCCCGTGGTCGTGAGGCATTCTATCGCGACGCGCGATTCCGGGTCCTTGGCGAGCATCGCGTCGAGTATCGCATCCGAAACCTGGTCACATATTTTAGACGCCTTTTGAAGTAATCTTCAAAAAGCTTTGTCCGGGTGACCTTCAGTAACGGATTCGCTTGTAAACAGTTTCTTTTCAGCCAAAACAACCACCTTCCAATTGCTTCGATTGCAAAAGTATAAATAAACTACTGTCGGTATTATTACGATTGGAATAAATGCTTCCGGATTCGCGCGAACTCGCGGTTCGCAGGCGGCAACTCGGGCTCACGCAAACGCAGCTCGCGCGCGAGGCGGACGTGAGCCAATCGCTCGTAGCGAAATTGGAGGCAGGCAAGGCGGACGCCTCGTACTCGCGCGTTAAATCGCTTTTCGACGCGCTCGCGCGCCTGGAGGCCGAGGGCTCCCTCAAGGCTGGGGACGTGATGCACCGCGGGGTGAAGAGCGCGCGTTCGGGCGAGCCCGCGGTTAAGGCGGCGCGTTTGATGAAGAACAACGGGCTCTCCCAGCTGCCGGTCGTGCGCGACGGGGTGATAGTCGGGAGCGTTTCCGAGTCGATACTATTGGATGCCGTAGCCCGCGGCGTTGACTTGCATTCGATGCCGGTCGGGGAGATAATGGGTGAGTGCTTCCCGCAAGTCTCGCCAGCCACGCCGTTCCAGAGCGTGCTCGAGTTGTTGAAGTCGCATCCCGCGGTGCTCGTCTCGTCGCGGGGCGCGGTGAAGGGCATCGTAACCAAGGCGGATGCCCTCGACGCCTCGAAGTGACGATTCACTCGTTGAGTTTCTTCCTTAGTTTTTCCGCGGCTTCCCTGACTTTCATCAGGTTTTCCTCGTCGCACATGTTTTCGCGTGCGTACTCGTTTATTTCGGTTACCGACGCTATTTTTCCGCCGAACCTTTTCATCCAGTCGAACCGCGGGAAGAGCCAGGCGTGGAAGTGAGAGCTGTCCTCTTTTATTATGAAGTAAACGAATTCCACGCCGAGTTCGGTAGTCAACGCCTTGCGGACCTTGTACGCGGTTTCGATGAATTCGCTTCTTTCTTCGGGCGTGAAGTCCTCGATTCCCTTGACGTGCCTTTTCGAGGAAATTATCATGAAGCCGGGTATGGGCGTTTCCAGGTCCTGACTAACGTTAAAGTTGTTCGTTTCGTATACCGTGCCGCCTAGACAGTTTAATTCCCCCCGCATTATTGCGCAGCTGATGCAGTCTACTTCTTTTTTCTTGCCGGTTATCGGTTTTGCCTCGCAAGCCATGTTTTCTTTTTGGCGGCGCGTTCTTTTATTGTTTTTGTCCTCGAAGTGAAACCTTTTTCTTTCTTCGCTTCGACAGTTTTTGCATGTCGCACGACTTGACCGAAGGCAAGATTACGCTTCCGTTGTTGAAGATGGCGGCTCCCTTAGTGCTCGCGGCATCGTTGAGCGTGATTTACGTTGCCACGGACGCTTTTTGGTTGGGGCAGCTCGGACCGGCTGCGCTCGCGGCTATGACGCTGGGTGCGCCCGTGCTGCTGCTGGTTGCCAACGCGTTGTTGGGTATTGCTTCGGCGGGTTCCACGCTCGCTTCGCACTTCAAGGGCGCGCACAACGAGCGCGGGGTGAACAAGGCAGCCAAGCAAACGCTGCTTGCCGCAGCCGCGCTGAGCCTGGTTTTGGGTGTGCTCGGATTCTTCATCTCGCCGTCGATAATCTCGCTGTTTGGCGCGCCTGCGGCGGTTTCCGCCGACGCCTCCGCCTACCTCACGATTTGTTTTGCAGGTTTGTTCTTCGGAACGCTGTTCTCTGTTGCGCAATTCATTTTGAACGGGTTGGGTGACACGCGCACGCCGACTCTGGTTCTCCTCGGCTCCGTGCTCTTGAATTTCATCCTCGACCCGTTGTTCATCAACGGTTTCGGTCCGATTCCCGCGTTGGGAGTGGCGGGCGCGGCGTGGGCAACGCTCTGCACGCAGGTGTTGACCGGCGCGATAGGCGTTTGGCTCCTTGTCTCGGGAACACGCGGCGTCCGCGTCAAGCTCCTGCCGTTGGACTTTGACTTCTCGTTCTTCAAGCGTTTGGCGCGCCTTGGTGTGCCGGCTTCGTTGGAGTTTTCAGTGTACCAGCTGTGGCGCCTGGTGGAAGTCTACGTGGTATCCTGGTTTGGAATCGCCGCGCTCGCAGCTTACGGGGTTTCCGAGCGGGTGCTCTCCCTGCTGTTCCTGCCTGCCACCGGGCTTTCAATTGCAACTGGCGTTGCGGTGGGGCAAAACCTCGGCGCAGGGAAACGCGAGCGCGCAATACGAGTTGCCGAGCGCGGTTCCCTCCTCGCGTTCATGTTCTTGCTCGCGATGACAGTCTGCGTGGTATTGTTCGGAACCGCCCTCGCGGGGTTCTTCGTTCCCGGAGAAACCGCGGTAATCGCTTCCGCGTTCCTTTTCATGTTCCTCCACGCGCTCAGCTTACCGTTCAACGGGGTGCGCATGACCTTGACTAACGTGGCGCGCGTCTCCGGGAACGCGGTTTCGGCGCTCTACCTTTCCACAGCCACCATCGCGTTGCGCATCCTCGTGGTGCTCTTGTTTGCCTACTACCTTGGATTTTACGGCGTCGCGTTAACCATGCCGGTGGTTTCCCTTGTGGCCCTGGTAATTTTGTATTACTGGTTCCGCAAGTCGGGTTGGTGGAAGACGCGCGTGGTCGAGGAAGGCGAGTTCGCTGCAGCGGATTGAATGCGCGCGGGCATAATCTTTTAAGCAAAAGACACATATTTTTTCTGAAAGTTTTAACGGGAGTGATTAACGACTGAAATGGTTCCAAGCAAGATTTTCCTGACGAAGGGCGTGGGCCGGCACAAGGACAAACTCCAGTCCTTCGAGTTGGCTCTGCGCGACGCGGGCATAGCCGCGTGCAACCTGGTCACGGTGTCGAGCATTTACCCGCCGGGGTGCGAAATCGTGCCCAAGGCGAAGGGCGTAGAATACTTGGAGCCCGGGCAAATCACTTTCTGCGTGATGAGCCGGAACGAGTCGAACGAACCCAACCGCCTAATCAGCGCGAGCGTTGGCATAGCGATTCCCGCGGACAAGGGTGTGTACGGTTACTTGAGCGAGCACCACGCGTTCGGACAGCCGGATGACGCGGCGGGCGAGTACGCGGAAGACCTCGCGGCATCCATGCTCGCGAGCACCCAGGGAATTGATTTCGACGTGAACCAATCGTGGGACGAACGTGAAGAGCTGTTCAAAATCAGCAACAAGATCGTGCGCACCTCGAGCGTGACGCAGAGCGCGGTAGTGGAAAAGGCGGGTTTGTGGACGAGCGTCATCGCGGTAGCCGTTTTCTGCCAGATTGACGGGCTGCCCGCGGAACCGTGCAAGCACGCGCCCGCCGCAGCGGCGCCAGCGAACGGCGCAGCCGCTAAGGCTTGAAGAGAACAAAAACTAATTTTTCGTTCTAATAGCGGCGCTTTTGGAAGCCGCCGCGTCCGCGTTGCGGGGCGTGCCCGCGCTGCGGGGGACGCCCATGCGTTTGCTGCGGCCGCCTTGAACCGTGCCCCGAGCGCTTGTGCGGGGGATTGATTCCGCGCGGCATCCTGCCTGCTTCGAGTTCGCGTTTCGCTGCGTGCGCCTCCTCCGAGTGCAACGCGTGTTCTTCCACCACCGGTATATGCTGGCGGATGAGGTGCTCTATGTCGTGCAGGTAAATGGTTTCGTCCAAATCGCAGAACGACAGCGCCGCACCCGAGGCGCCCGCGCGCGCGGTGCGCCCGATGCGGTGAATGTAAGTTCCCGGCTCGTGCGGCAGTTCGTAGTTGATTACGTGGGTTATGCCTTCGACGTCGATTCCGCGCGCGGCTAAATCCGTCGCGATGATGACGCGTGACCTTCCCGAACGGAAGTTGTCGAGCGCCAGGGTGCGCGCGCCCTGGCTCTTGTTCCCGTGGATTGCATCCGCGGGCACGTTCTCGCGGTTCAACTGGCGCGAGATGCGGTCCGCACCGTGCTTGGTGCGCGCGAACACTAGTGCCTTCCCGACGTCCTCGCCTGTGAGCACCTTCTTCAAGAGCGCGAACTTGTCGTCGCGGCTCACGAAGTAAACCTGTTGGTTCACGAGTTCGACCGTGGTCGCACTCGGCGCCACCGACACTTCGGCCGGGTTCGAGAGTATCCCGCGCGCGAGGCGTATGACTTCGGGGGACATTGTCGCCGAAAAGAACAATGACTGGCGGCGCGCGGGCAGGGCGCGGATGATGCGTTCCACGTCGCGGATGAACCCCATGTCGAGCATGCGATCCGCCTCGTCGAGCACGAACACGTCCACGTCCTCGAAGCGCGCGTAACCCTGTTCCATCAAGTCGAGGAGGCGTCCCGGTGTTGCGATGAGCACGTCCACGCCCTTGGAGAGCGCGTTAACCTGGGGGTGCTGTCCCACGCCGCCGAACGCCACCGTGAGCTTGAGGCGGGCGTGCCTCCCGTAAGCGTGGAAGCTGTCCGCTATTTGTGCGGCGAGCTCGCGCGTGGGCGTTAACACGAGGCAACGCGTCCCCCACCGCGAGGCGGCGCGCTTCTTCTCGGAGAGCCGCTGGATTATCGGGCACGCGAAAGCGGCCGTCTTGCCGGTGCCGGTCTGGGCGCAACCGATGACGTCGCGTCCCTCGAGTACGAGGGGAATCGTCTGCTCCTGTATCGGCGTCGGTTCGGTATAGCCTTCCTCGCGCAATGCGAGCAAGAGCTGCGCGTTCAAGCCGAGTTCCTCGAATTTCTTTGTCATTTTGTTTTAATCCTTTTCCAACCGTTTTGGTAGGCGGTTCACCGCCTAGAAAAAAGTTCAGTGGGCCCGGGGAGATTTGAACTCCCGACCTTTCGATTATCAGTCGAACGCTCCAACCATGCTAAGCTACGAGCCCGAGAATAAATATTTGTGCGCCCAAGTTTTTTATACCCGCCGTCCGCCCCCTGCAGAACCATTAAATACTATTATGAATAAGTATTCGTTAGGTGGTTTGAAATGCCTAACGGGGATGGAACCGGTCCGCAAGGCGCGGGACGGATGACTGGACGCGGCTTGGGACCGTACGGCGGCGCTACTCGCGGCGGACGGGGGTTCGGCAGGCGCGCGGCACTTTACGGGGGTTGTGTGCAAGGCTTGAGCGTTGCCGAGCGCAGGAAGGCGCTCGAGGAAACGAAGGCGGAAATCGAGGCGGAGCTCGCTTCGCTGAAGGAGTGATTCCGTTTGGTGCGCCCTTTCATTTTGCGTCGGGTTTGCCGCAAGCCCGGCGCGGTTTATTTTAAACCCGCAGGCGTGCCCTTGCGCGGCTTGCGCACGGTGGAGCTGGCGTTCGAGGAAGCCGAGGCGTTGCGCCTAGTGGATTACAAGGGGCTTGAACAGACCGCCGCAGCGGCGGAGATGGGCGTCTCGCAGCCCACGCTCTCCCGGGTGCTGGCGGGCGCGCGGCGCAAGGTAGCCGAGGCGGTTTGCGAGGGAAAAGCCCTGGAAATACGTGGGGGTAACTTCGTTTTCGGGGGGCGCAAGTGATGGCGCCTTCGCGAAACCTACTTGTTCAGGTTCAAGGGCTACGGCGTGGCCCTGAAGAAAAAACAATAAAAAGTTAGCGCGTTCAGCCGAGCTCGATTTCTACGTTCACGTTCGCGGGTATCTTGATGCGCATTATCTCGCGGAGGACGCGGTCGTCCGCCTGCACCTCGATTAAGCGCTTGTGGACGCGGAGCTCCCACTTTTCGTAGGTGTCCGAGCCGTCCCCGCACGGCGTGCGCCGCGTGGATATCTTCAGCTTCTTGGTCGGCAGGGGAATCGGTCCCTTTAGCTCAACGCCAGCCTTGGACGCGATGTCCTTTATCTGGTTGCATACCGCGTCGAGCGTGTTGCAGTCCTTGCTTTCAAGTTTGATTCTCGCTTTTTGCATTGTTGTGGGACCAAACTCCTTTGGTTCAAATAAAAAATTTATTTAAAGGGGAAAAATCACGCCTTGCGGGGCGTGACCTCTAAAACAACTCCCGCGGCTACGGTCTGCCCCATGTCGCGGATGGCGAACCTGCCGAGCGCCGGGAAGTCCTTGTAGTTCTCGACGACCACGGGTTTCGTGGGCTTTATCCTCACGATTGCCACGTCGCCGGTCTTCAAGAAGTCCTTGCCTTCGCCGGTTACCGCTTGTCCCGTCTTCGGGTCCTTCTTCTCTATGATTTCCACGAGCGCGCAGGCGAGCTGGGCGGTGTGGATGTGGAAGACAGGGGTGTAGTTCTTGCCGATTGCGGTCGGGTGGTTCAAAATCACGATTTGCGCCTTGAACTCCTCGGCAACCGTGGGCGGGCTCGCGGGGTCTCCCACGACCGAACCGCGCTTGATTGCCTTCTTGTCAACGTTCTTCAACGCGAAGCCCACGTTGTCCCCGGGTATTGCCTGTTGGAGTTGCTGGTGGTGCATCTCGATGCTCTTCACTTCGCCCACCACGCCTTCGGGCATGATGATTATCTTCTGGTTCGGCTTCATGATGCCGGCTTCCACGCGCCCGACGGGCACGGTGCCCTGTCCGGTGATGGTGAATACCTCTTGTATCGGGAGGCGGAGCGGTTTGTCCGTGGGTTTGTTGGGCACGTTCAACATGTTCAATGCCTCAACGAGCGTGGGCCCGTTGTACCACGGCGTCTTCTCGCTCTTCTTCACGATGTTGTCGCCGTTGTAGGCGCTGGTGGGGATGAATTGCATCTTGTCCACGGGGTAACCCATGGGCTTGATTTTCGCCTTCAACGCTTCCACGGTCTCCTTGTACTTGGCTTCGTCGTAGTTCACTGAATCCATCTTGTTGATGGCGACGATGAACTGTCCGACACCCAGCACCTTCAAGAGGAACGCGTGTTCGATGGTCTGCGCCTGCACGCCTTCCTTGGCGCTGCACACGAGTACGCCCGCGTCCGCCTGGCTCGCGCCCGTAATCATGTTCTTTACGAAGTCCTTGTGTCCGGGTGCATCGATTATCGTGAAATAGATCTTGTCGGTGTGGAAGTCCCTGTGGGCGATGTCGATGGTTACACCGCGCTCGCGTTCCTCCTTGAGCTGGTCCATGGCGAAGGCGAACTCGAAGGTGGCTTTGCCCATCTTCTCGGCTTCCTCCTTGAGCTTGCGCAAGTCGTTCTCGGTCAAGGCGCCCGTGTCGTATAACACGCGCCCTACCAGCGTGGATTTTCCGTGGTCGACGTGACCTACGAAAATCAAGTTCAAGTGCGGTTTCTCAGCCATCTCTCACAAAACCTCCTTATATCGCCAAATCAATCCTATGCTCGTCTTCGGTTCCTTCACCGACTAAAATAACTAAAAATAGCCATATTAAGCCTTTCGACTATTCCCGACCAATATCCATGGCGAGCGGTTTTTAAAAACCCTTCGCTTTTTTCACTCCGTCAACAGGAAACCGTACCACGGCCCGCTACCCTCTTTCATAACACCCGTTGCTCCATCAACGGTTGCTTCGCCCTCTACATTAACCGGGAGGAGCCACAACAGGCGTGCCTCGCGCGAGAAGCGCACGCGGTACTCTATTGTCGCGCCGTTCTCTTCAATCGACATTTCCCTGACGCTCGCACGCAACTGATTTTCCACGGCGGCGCGCGCCTGGTCCGGAAGAATAGACAACAATTTTTCTGCGAGATACAGTTTCTTCTCGCGCACTTGGAGCTCGGCGGTGGTGCGCGCCTGCACGCCGTTCGCCTCTATTACCACTGAACTCGCGTTCCGCGTTATGAACACCATTCCCGCGCCCTCTATCTCGGCGTTGATTTTCTGTCCGGCTTCGAGCGCGTACGGCAACGCCGCCTTGCCCGGTTCGGTGACTTCCAATGCTTCGGGGCTGATCGCGATTTCCTCTATCCCGTTCGACAACACGACTCCCGCGTCGTCCTCCACGGTTATCGCGTCCGCGCCGGTCAACACATTCACGCCCTGCATCTTCTCCTTGTAGTTGTCTCCGCTACCCGCGGCGAACGCTAGCGAGGCGAACAAACCCAACACAACGAAACCGAACAAAACCGTTTTCATGCCTTCAGCTCCCTTCAATTCTAACATTAAAATAGCCGCGGGGTTTAATTATTGTTTGCAGCCCCCGTAGCTCAGTGGTAGAGCGGCGGTTTTGTAAACCGCAGGCCGCGAGTTCGATCCTCGTCGGGGGCTTTCTATTTCTGCCGGGGGCTTCACAATTAAATAACTCCGACGCGTTACCCCACTCATGACTAAAGACGAGGAATTCATGCGGCTCGCAATCGCGGAAGCGCGCGCGAGCATCTCACGGGGAGGCGGACCCTTCGGTTGCGTAATCACGAAGAACAACAAGGTCGTCGCGCGCGCGGCGAATTCCGTGATTCCCTCGCACGACGCAACCGCGCACGCCGAGGTGAACGCTTTGCGCGCCGCAGGCAAAAAAAAGAAATCCCCTTTCCTGGACGGTTGCACCGCTTATTCAACCACCGAACCGTGTCCGATGTGTTTCACTGCCTGTCATTGGGCGCGCATCTCCCGTATCGTGTACGGTTCGCGCACGAGTGACTCTAAAAAAACCGGGTTTAATGAATTAGAGATAACTGACGCGACGCTCAAGCGCTTGGGTAAGTCGAAGGTCGAGTTGAAGGACGGCGTGCTCCGCAGCGAGTGCCTCGCGCTCTTCGACGAGTGGAAAAAGGCGGGTGGAAAGCATTACTAGTGCTCGAGGTTTTTGTGTTCGGCTTCGATTACCAGTGAACCGCCAACAATCTTGAAAAAGTAATGTAACCGGACGTCCCTCTCGCGTTTCCCGTTGGGTTTCGTGCGCAACATCATCTCTTCGGCGAGCTTTGCATTGAATTCATTTTCTTTCAAGCCCGAACGCCGCATTGCTTCCGCGACTCCCGTGAAGGTTTGTCGTGCCCGGAATCCGTTGTTATTCATTTCCGATACTGACAATTCCGTCAAGGGCTTCAAACCCAGCATTTCCAGCTTGCCGTTCAAAACTTCGTGCCTTTGCCCCACGGTTTCCGCCGTGAGTTCGTGCCAGTTCGGCTTCAAAGGTGGTCCAACGCGCGGCATTATGTTTTCATCCTCGTGTTTAGCATGTCAGTCGGGAATTATCTGTGTTCTACGCTTACGCTTAATTGCCCATTTTTCAGAATCTTGAGTGTGTAGTACGCGCCGTGGAATATTACGCGGGTTCTGTTTGGCCTAGAAACTAATAGCAGTTCCCGGGCGAGCTTCTTCTCGAATATTTTATTCTCGCTCGATCCTTCAGCCGATACACTCGACAAGCCCGTGCGACGCCTTGCTTCTTCTAAGCCGTCAAATAGTTGGTGCCCGCGTATACTTCCATAGGTGCCTATAGTTGTCTTAAGTTCGCTTACGGGCGTCAAGCCGAACATTCCCAATTTGTCATTCAATAGCCCGTGCCTTTGTCGGACTATCTCCAAAGACATTTCAGGACGTTTAAACAGTAGTGGTGCGCGCGGCATTACCATACGTTTAGGCAGTGAAAATTGCGGCATTATCTTTCGCCTCGTGATTAATGACGCGCGCCATTGCTTATAATAATAAGGGAGGGCGCGCCTATTCGCTTGATGTTTCCCGGACGATTTTACAACAAACTCAAGCGCGGCCCTGCAGTAGTCCTACCAAAGGATTTGGGTTGCGTGCTCGCGCGCGCCGGACTGCAAGCCGGGGACGTGGTGCTCGACGCGGGCGCTGGGAGCGGCTGGGCTGCCGTAACTTGGGGGAACGCAGTCGCGCCAAGCGGTCGCGTGTACTCGTTCGAACGCCGTCCCGAGTTCGCCGAACTCGCCGAGGCGAACGTGAAACGCGTGGGACTCGAAAACGTCGTGCGCATAGTCCCCGCCCCGGCCTTCAAAGGCTTCCGGGGTTTCGCGGACTTCATTTTCCTGGATTGCGGGGACTCCCACAAACTCGTCAAGCGCGCCGCCGCGAAACTCAAGCAAGGCGGCTTGCTCGTCGGCTACACTCCGCACGTGGAGCAGATGCGCGCGTTCGTGGAAGCCGGCGTCAAGGTGGGGCTCGTGTTGGAGGCGTGCGTGGAGTCCAACGAGCGCGAGTGGCTCGTGCGCGAGCACGGCTCGCGCCCCGTTAACACCGCCCTCGTGCACACGGCGTTCCTCGTGTTCCTGCGGAAGCCTTAGCGTTAGGCATTTAAACTCTGTAATATTTTGTCTTAATGTGTTTGAATTGACGGCGGGTTTTGCGCGCTTTCGGGTTGCTTGGCTGAGCCCGGTTAACCTGCTCTTCTTGCTTGTCTTTTTCGCGTTTCTTTCCAGTGCGGGGCAGTCCGAACCGGTTGACACTGATTGGAGCCGGTTCCACAACCACTTGAATAACGACGGGGTTAACTTGGGTGCTGGGTTATTGGGCGCGCCTTATTTGGTTTGGGTTTACTCTACCGGCGGGCGCATAGAGTCGTCTCCCGCGGTAGTGGACGGGTTCGTCTACATTGGCAGTTATGACGGGAACTTGTATGCTTTGAATGCCAGTACTGGCTCTAAAATTTGGAGTTACGCAACCGGTGGCTGGATAGGTTATTCTTCTCCGACGGTTGTAGATGGCGTGGTTTACATCGGCAGTAACGATAGAACCCCTACTGGCAAAGTTCACGCCTTGAATGCCAGTAGTGGTTCTAAAATCTGGAATTACAAGATCAACGGCTGGGTAATGTCTTCTCCGGCGGTCGTTGGCGGCGCGGTTTACATTGGCGGCGAGGATGGGAAAGTGTACGCGTTGAATGCCAGTAACGGCTCCAAGATTTGGATTTACGACATAGGTTACGTGGTATACTCTTCTCCAGCGGTTGTTGACGGCGTGGTTTACATTGGCAGTGCCGATTACAAGGTTTACGCGTTGAATGCCAGTAACGGCTCCAAGATTTGGAGTTACACGACGGGTTACACAATAACCGGCGCAGCTCCAGCGGTTGTTGACGGCGTGGTTTACATTGGCAGTGACGACAAGAAGGTTTACGCTTTGAACGCCACCAACGGGAAGGAGATTTGGACTTACTTGACGGACGGCTGGGTTGGCACCGCCTCGCCTTCGGTTTCCGGAGGCGTGGTTTACGTTTGTGGTGGAAAAGTTTACGCTTTGAACGCGGCTACCGGTTCGGAGGTTTGGGTTTACGAGACGCCCGCCGGGGGTTATTCCTCTCCGGCGATAGTTCAAGGCATTATTTACTTCGGGCGTTTTGACAATAAGGTTTACGCCTTGAATGCGCTTGACGGCTCCTTGATTTGGACTTACCCGACGGAGAGCTACCTGTACTCTTCGCCCGCGGTCGTGGATGGCGTTCTTTACATCGGCGATTACGCGGGCAAGGTTTATGCTCTTTCCAGTTCGAACCAAGTGGAAACCGGGGTTGGCGAGGCGGTTGCCGTTGAGGATACCCCTTTACAATCCATCCAAAACGGGTTATCCAATGAAAACGGCGGGGCATCCGGAGATTACCTGGTCAAGGATGACGACGGCAGTTCTGCCGCCCCGTTTTTAGTTGCTGGCGACTTGGGTTTGACGCTGGCTGTTGCCGCCCTGCTTTTAGTCTTGGGTGTCGCCGCCTACTTGGTTTTCCTGCGCAAGCAGTAGGCTTTCAGCGGTTTCGGTTTTTCCAGGCTTCCAGGAAGTGGTCGGCGGTATTAGTAGCTTCAGATTTTGACACGGGATATTTGAATATTATTGTCATGCCCTTGCCGTTTTCGCGGATGTCACTTATCCCTTCAACATTTCGGCTTACCAAGAAATTATGCAGTAACTGTACCGCGCGAGTCCTTTGGTTTTCTCTAGCAAGTTCAGTTACCGCCGGCATTTTTCTATCACCAAGCGTGTCGGGCTATTCCTTCTTGCGGTTTCTTCGGGAGACATAACTCGTATGGCTCTGTTTCCCAAAGCGCTCTTTTTTGTATCTATGGCGGCTTGGATGCCCGCGCGGAGGTCTTCTCTTGTTGACAGCACGCTAATCATTTTTTTCCAGTTAAATTCCGGTATTTCGTGCGAGACTAGCAGGGCTGGAGGAGTACCGAGCGGCGCATGAAACGGTTCGTCCATTACCAAGTCAGCCAGGGTGTGCCATTTTTCTACTGGAACGCCTGACGAACCAGGTATAATAACGAATCCTGGATTATTTATTTGCTCTTTTTTGATCCCGAAAGTTTCGAGTTCCTCAAGGTTGCGCTGATGCTTTCTCATGAGTCCTTCCAGGTTTGCCATGAACTAACTGGGCGCGGACTCGCTTTTTAAATAATGCGTTCGTTGTTTCTTGCGTGTTCAACTTCGCCAAGACGGGCTTAACTCTCGATACCGGAAGCGAGTGCCTGGGCTTGGACTCGCGCCACGAGAACGTGTTCATCTCGCACGCCCACGCCGACCACGCCTTTTCGTCGAAGAAGAGCAAACGCTTCATGGCGTCCGACGAAACGCTCGCGTTGCTCGCGGCGCGCGGCTTCTCGCTCTCCGGAGAGCGTTGGAGCAACGGTTTCGACTTGCTTCGTGCGGGGCACGTGCTCGGGGCGCGCCAGCTCGCAGCGGAATGCGACGGCGGCGTGTGCGTTTACGCCCCCGACTTCAAACTCTCGGATTCGCTCACGGTGAAGGGTGCTGAAGTCCGCGAATGCGACGAACTCGTGGTGGACGGAACGTTCGCTTCCCCGGAATACGTTTTTCCCGAACGCGAAATTACTTACCAAGGCATTGCCTCGTGGGTGAAGGGGAACGAACGCAACGGGCACATTTCGGTGCTCGGCGGCTACGCGCTGGGCAAGGCGCAAGAGCTCGTCGCTTGCCTGAACGAGTACGCCGGCATCCAGCCCTGCCTCTCGGGCGAAACCGCGCGTTTGTCCCGGGTGTACGGGGAACACGGGGTGAAACTGGGTTTCGTTGACGTGGAAGCCGAGCCGTCGGCGTTGCGGGGCGCTTTCACTGCTATCGTGCCCTTGAACAAGGTTAACCGCCTTCTAGCCAAGCGTTTGGAGTCGTTTTACGGTAAAAAGGTGCGCGTCGCGGCAGCCACCGGCTGGGCCCTATCGCGGCATTACCCGGTGGACGCCCAGTTCGCGTTGAGCGACCACGCGGACTCCCGCGAGCTCGCCGAGTTCATCGAGCGCACCGGGGCGAAGCGGGTGTACGGAGAGCGCGGGGCGCGCCTCAAGTAAGGTTTAAAAACGCGAGGCAGTTAATAGGAACAAGCAAGTTTTTCGGTTTGAAGGTGAGATGGGAAAATGGTGTTCAAGGAGTTAAGCAAGGCCCTCGGATTGTCCAGGGAAATGAACCTCGACGAGTTCATGAGCGCCGCAGAGGCAGAGGAAGTCGATGTGATGCACGAGTCAGCGGACTTCTACGTCAAGCCGATTTCGCTCCAGACCGAGGCGGACGTCAAGATAGTCGAGGAAGAACTCAAGAACCGCAACATCGTGCTCTTGAACATAACGCCCATCGCGCGCAACCCCCAGAAGCTCAAGGACGCCATCGCGTCGTTGCGCAAGTACGCTTCGGATTTGAACGGCGACGTGGCGCGCATCGACGAGAACAAGATCCTCTTGACGCCCGCGCGCGTGAAGATAGTCAAGAAGCGCCGCTAGAAAACAAGAGTCACTTGGCTTTTTTTCTTTCCTGTAGCAGCGCTTTTATGGTCATCCGGAGGTAGTTGTTTTCCTCGCGCTCCAAGTGCTCTTCGAGCACCGCGCGCCAGTTCGGGTGGTTGCGTAATTCGTAAATCGCTTCCCGGCGTTCACTCGGCTCCGTTGACTTGAGCAAGTCGGTTAAGTCCTTGAAGCGGTCGTAGTTCCCGCCGGCTTCTTTTTTCAGCCGGAGGTACCCGTTAAACCAATTCGTTCTCCTGCGTTCGGATTTTTCTGTTCCCCTTATTTTCTCCAAGAGGAGGCGCACTGCCTGATGGTTCGCCGCGATTTCCTTGGGTGTCGCTCCTTTGAGTGCGGTTCCCAGGACGTTCAAATAGTGGCCGTTCGCATATTTTTTGCCTTGGCGGGCCAATGCCGCCACGGCTTGCAGGGCGTTGCCCCGGGTTATCGGCTCGCCGATTGCGTTTTCGAGGTGAACGAATATTTGGTCGAGCACTCGTACGGCACCCCCCCGGTATTCGTGCGTCACCCCCGCTAGGAGCTTCAAATCCGCGCCTGGGGACTGTAGGATTTGAGTCACCGCGGTTCCAGGGAAACCCGCGCGCTCGGCTTCGTCTGTAATCGCCTTCAACGCAAGGTTGAGTTCCGTGCCCTTCAGTCGGGGCAACAAGGCCACGGGGTCTCCGTACAACGGGTTCGCGACCTGCTGTTCTGCAATCAGTTTCCGCATGCACAAAGCGGTTGTCACGGGCAGACCGGGTAGTCGGTGCGTCCCCGCCAGGCGCACGAGTTCCTTGAGGCCGTGCTTTCGTTCCAATAGGCTGGTTTCTGGGTCCTCGAATTTCGCGACTATATCCCGGACGTCTATCACCAGCTTCGGGAGTTCTTCCTCGATTACTCCCTGGCCGCCCACGCGCGGTTTCTGGAATTCTTCCCTTCCACTTAATCCGGTTACGTACCTCGGCATTTCAAATTGTCTCCAATCAAATCCTCAGTCGTTTCGCGGACCATTTTCCGCGGTTCTATTCTAGGGCCTTAACTTTATCAAGGAGCCGTTGGTTCCAGTTCGTTGCAGCGAGCTGTTGCGGCGTTGCGGCAGCTATTTCGCGCAAAACCGCCACGGCAGCCGCGCGATCACGATACGCGCCAGTGCCACCAAATAAGGTCCTTAGGGCATACAATGGTTCTTCCGGCTTTCTTTCCGGCGCGTCAGCCCTCCCAGTTTCCCTGGCTAGCAACCTAAGCGCGTTTGGCACGATTGTCGCGTGAGGGTGGTCCGGGGTTTCGAATATTTCGGCGAGATGGTTAATTGCCAATCGGCTACTCGCCTCGTTGTGGGTGAGGTAATTCAATGCAGCGGGCGGGACGCCCAACCCGATGATTGCCTTGGTGCCCAGCACGGGTTTTCCAAGTGCACCGGTTTCGTTAGCCACGCTGACTGCCAACACCAGTTTTTCTCCTTCAGTTAGTGTCCCACTAATTTTAGACGCCAACCTCACCACTGGAAACCCGCGCCTGCCCGCGACTGATTTCGCGCCGGCAACCTTCTGCAGGGCTTCGAGGAACGGCCGCCGTTCTTTCAGCTCCATTTCCGAGGCATTTTCACTCAAGTGCCCGACGAGCAAGTCGCGCGTGATTCTCGCAGCCAAGGGATTGGTAACGCTTAAACCCGACAAGTTGCCGATTAATTCTTCCCGTTGCAGTTGAGTCAGCTCCGGACGTCCAAAGAGTTCCGCGTATTTCTCCGCCCGTGCATCCGGACGTTCGATTCCGAGGCTTGTGCGCATCTCGCGCTTGAAGTTCACGCCGGGTCTTTCGTCTCGTGGCATTTCTCGAATCGGCATTTCAAGGGTTCACCAATCAATCCTCTGTTGCCCCGCACTTTTTAAGGGTGCCTTGACGGTGCGCCCGTTTTTATTCCGCCCCGCCCCTTTCCCTATATCATGAAGAACTTCTTTCTCGTCGTCGCGTGCGCGCTCCTCGCAGCCGGGTGCATCTCCTCGCAAGTCGACTACTGCCTGGGTGGGGTGTGCTCGAACGCCTCGATTAACGTCACCGCTTCGGTGCCCGCGTTGCCTTCTCCCTCGCCTCTGCCTTCCCCCCAGCCCGCGCCCCTCCTCGAAGCAATTTGCGGGGTTGACTCCGTGAATTTGGGCGATTCCTTCTCGTTTTCAGTGGATTACTCGTTCGGCTCCGGCTCGGAAGAGTTGGGTTACGCTGAAATCAAGGTTTTCGAGGACGGAGTAGAGTTCGCCTCGCTCGAACCCGCGAACAACAACGAACCGGTGTCCTTGGATTACACTATGCTTGGAAAAACCGTTGGGGAACACGTTTACTCGGTTAACGCCTCCTCGTTTTACTTGAACGGTTCGCTTTACCGCACGCAGTCCACGAGCTTCGGCATCACCGTGAAGCCGCTCGGCTATTATCAGAACGAGGCGTTGAACCACTCGGTTAACGCGTCGAGCAAAGCCGCGCAGTCGTTCACCCTCGCTAGCCCAGTCCAGTTGGGCAAGCTCAGCGTTTACGGACAGAAGAACGCGGACGCGGCAATCCAAATAGAGTTGTGCGAGGATTGGGACGGGCTACCGGGGCGCACCCTACTGAATAATTATCAGGACGATTCGGGGGTGCCCAGCGAACCCGCGTGGTATTCCATCGAGTTCGACACTACCCTTGAACCGGGCACGTACTGGATTGTAGTCACCACGATGGGCGGCTTCGACTGGTTCCAGGACATATACGCCCAGAACGCGGACAGCGGTTCCCTTTACCGTTACGGGGGCGACTGGATTTCCGGGGAAGGGGACAAGTTTTACGCGGTTTCAAACTAGCGTTATTTCCATCCGCTCTTTACCCGCGCCCGTATTCTTGCGCTTCAGCCGCAGCAAGCCTATTTCACTCGTGTTCTTGACGTGGGTGCCCCCGCACGGCATGCTCCACGCCTCGCACTCCCAAACGCGGCGTCCGGGCTTTTCGGGGTCGTCGAACGCCTTGATTTCGTGTCCCGCCGCGTTGAACGCGTTCACCACGGGTTCGAGCGCTGCCAACGCGGGCGCGAGGCTCTCGGGGTAAACATAGTCCACGCGCGCCTTCTCGCGAGTCACGTTCGAACCTATCAACTCGCGTTCCCCTATCCTCTCCTCGAGGAGGAGCGAGGCAACGTGCGCGGCGGAATGCAAACGCATCAACGCGAACCGTTTAGTCCAGTCGATTTCCACGCGCGCGGAGTCGCCTTCCCTTAACGCGGGCGCCTCATTGAAAACGTGAACGATTTCGTCGCCTTCCTTCTCGAGCGCAGCGAGCTTGATGCCGTTGATGAACGCGTCGTCGCTCTCTTGTCCCCCGCTGAACGCGAACGCCACGGTAGCGTCCAAGTAAACGCGGTTGTTGTCGATGCGGGTGACGCGGGAGTCGCACTCGCGTTGGTAGGCATTCCTCCAGAATACTTTCTCGGTAGTCATGGACTAAACCGTTCGCGGCTAAGTTATAAATACTTTAACTGCGAGTAATCTAGAGGAGTGAAAAACAATGGTAGGCGGTTTGCTTCATTAGCCGTTTTCTCTCGTTTGCCTACTGTAAGAACCAAAGAGTTTTCAAGCCCTCCACCGTGAGGGCTATCGTTTTTTGAGTTTTGGCGCGGATGGTGTAGCTTGGTTAGCATCAGGGCTTGTGGAGCCCTTGACCCGAGTTCAAATCTCGGTCCGCGCCCTTGGTTGAAATGGATTTGTCGCCCGTTCGGGGTTGCAGGGACTTCCTGTCCGGCGAGGCAGTGAAGCGTGGCGAAGCGCTAGCCGCGCTCAAACGCGTTTTCGAGTCGTACGGGTTCAACCCCCTCGAGACGCCTGCATTGGAGTCCCTCGAGGTGCTCTTGAGCAAGTACGCCGGCGGCTCCGAGATACTCAAGGAGGTTTACAAGCTCGAGGACCAAGGCGGGCGCAGCCTCGGTTTGCGTTACGATTTGACTGTGCCGTTGTGCCGCGTCATCGCGGGGAACCCGCGCCTCGCGCTCCCGTTCAAGCGTTACCAAACCCAGAGCGTGTGGCGGGACGGTCCAATCAAGGCGGGACGCTACCGCGAGTTCACGCAATGCGATGTGGACATTGTGGGCATCGAGGGAGTGCGTGCGGACGCCGAACTCGCCGCACTCGCATTCGACGCGTTCCAGGCGCTCGGCTTGGAGGTCGAGATGCGGGCGAACAACCGCAAACTCTTGAACGCCCTGCTCGCGCGGCAGGGGGTGCCCGACGAAAAGAGGAACGGGGCAATACTCGCGTTGGACAAACTCGAGAAGCTCGGGGCGGAAGGCGTGCTCGCCGAGCTGGTGGGGGAACGCGCGCTCGCTGCGGGAATCGCGAAAAAACTTTTAATCGAATTCAAGGAGTTGGACGCACTCGACAACAAGGCGTTCTTGAAGCGCGCCAAGGGATTGGACGGGGCGAGCGAACTCGCCGAATTCCTCGAACTCGCCGAAGCAATGGGTGCGCCGGCTGGATTCGTTCGTTTGCAGGCGAGTCTGGCGCGCGGGCTCGCTTATTACACGGGCACGGTTTTCGAAGTGTTCCTTAAGAACGGCGCGATTAAATCCAGCCTTGCCGCGGGCGGACGTTTCGACGGCTTGGTGGGTGCGTTCTCCGGAAAGCCGTTGCCCGCCGTGGGGCTCTCGTTCGGTTTGGATGTTATTTGCGAGGCGCTCCCTGCTTCCGAGAAGAAGAGCGTCGCCAGCATACTCGTGGCACCCGTGTCCGACGGGGAACGAGAGTTCAACGCCGCGTTGGCGTACGCGCGCGCCCTACGCGCGTTGGGCGTTAACGCGTTGACGGACTTGAAGGGGCGCAGCCCCTCTAAGAACGCGGAGTGGGCGTCCAAGCAGGGAGTCGCGTTCGTGGCGTTCGTTGGCTCGGAGGAAGCGTCCGGGAAGGCGCGCGTGAAGGACCTTGCGTCGGGCGAGGAAGCGGAATTGTCCGCGCAAGAGGCTGCGGGGCGCGTTAAGCAACGTTTTTAAACGACTTTAACCACTTCCTTTAATTAGAATTGATGGTGATGCCTGGGATGAAGAAAAAGGCGCAATACGGAGCTCCCTCTGGGAGTTATGGAGAAAGCCTGATACCGCTAGTCCTGATACTGGTTTTAGCGATTTTCATAGCGGCTAAGATGGGATACATGGACTTGCACTCGGTGCCGATCGTGGGCTCGCTGTTCCCTGCGCCTTACATCCGCGTCCTCGTAGTCGGACAAGCGTCGGCCCAACTCGAATACATGCTGAAATCCGAGGACATGCGCATCGCTGGAATCACTTATGCGGGCTCGATTAGCCAGGACGCAGTAGTCCCGGGCGCGCTCGACAACTTCGACATTATAATCCTCCAGGGTTCGACGGTGTGCGACCGCACCTCGCGTTCGGCTATAACCCAACGCGTGAAAGCCGGCGGCAAGCTCATGGTAATCGGTGACGCGTGCACCCGTGTTACGGACGACCCGAACGCCCTCGGTTGGGACATCGGCATAGGGCTTCTCGGGGACGTCATGCCCGTGACTTACGGCGGCGTCATAATGCACGAGAAGACGGGCGAGGGGCGCGTGTACGCGGACGGCAGGTTCAAGATAATCGCGTCCGACCACCCCATGTTCAACGGCGTCGTGAACTTCCAGTTCACCGGCACGCTCACGAACGTTTACCCGAACTCGAACGCGAACGTTTTGGCGTACATTGACACCTACATGGGTGCCGCTTCACCCGCGACGTTCGGCGTGCTGGAGTCCCAGGGCTTCCTCTCCGGGAAGACCGTGTACTTCGCCTTCGACCCGGGCACAACGAGCCGCACCATGCTCCAGAACGCGCTCCTCTACATGAAGGGCGCGAAAGGCTGAAACCTCGTTTAGCCTTTTATTTTTTTCAAGCCCCAGCAGCGCCTGCGGGCAACGGTTTTAAACCGCGGCGCTTTACTGGCTTCCGTGAGCGTTGAAGTCGACGCATCGAAGTGCAACGGCTGCGGTTCCTGCGCCCTCGTCTGCCCCCGCGAGCTCTTCGCGGTTGAAGGCGGGAAGAGCGTGTTCAAGGGCGGGGCGTGCGAGCGCTGCAAGGCGTGCGAACTCAACTGCCCGGTAAAGGCAATCACGGTCACTTGAATGAAGCGAGGTGTCACAACAATGGAATCATCACTAACCGAACACGAAAACGCTGCGGTGCAGGCCGTCCCAGCGACGCGGGAAGCCCCCGCGCCGGCGCCGCGCCGCGAGCGCCCGAACCCGGACGGAGTGATTTACATTGGCAGCCAGCAGAACGTGATGAGTTACGTGCTCGCGGTGGTCACCCAGTTCAACGCCGGCGAACGCTCGGTGCGCTTGAAGGCGCGCGGGCGCGCGATGTCGCGTGCGATTGACGTGACCCAGATAGTAAAGCACCGTTTCTTCAACTCGCTCGAAATCAAGGAGTTCAAGGTGAACACCGAGGAAGTCCCGAACGAGGACGGCACCAAGAGCCGGGTCTCGAGCCTCTTGCTGGTTCTCGCGAAGTAAACTCTTTTATTGCCGGGTTTCTTTCCCCATTCTTGATGCTGCCCGCGTTGAATCCTTTTTGTGCCGCATGCCTGGAGGGCGAGGCGCCCTGCGCGGCGTGCGCGCCCCGGCTCGCGGAGCAGGGTTTCGTCGAGCTCGACTACCGTTTCGCGAAGGCCCTGCACTCGCTGCGCCGCGACTACCCCCTCGATGAGGCGGGCTTCGAGCGCACCCTGGAGTTCGTGCCGTTCACCGCGGTTCTTACGAAGACTCCTTCCGCTTTGATAGGCAAGGGCGGACGGGTGGCGAAGCGCCTCGCGGAAATCCTGGGGAAGCCCGTGAAAATCGTGGATTCCGGGGCTTCGCCCGAGAAGCAGTTCAACGAGTTGATGCTCCCGGTGCGCGTGCTCGGAGTAAACAAGGTTTACTCGCCAGCCGGCGAGCGCGTCAAGATACGCATTCGCAGGGACGAGGCGCACCGCCTCCCCGTGCGCGTCCAGGATGCCGAGCGGCTCGCGCGCAAGTTCTTCGGTGAGAATTCCGAACTCGTTTTAGAGTGAAATCCGTCACTCGCGTGTGGCTTCCTTGAACCACTTCTGGCTGTGAATCCACCAGTAAGTGAACACCACCGAGAGCACGGTGGAGCCGACTATGAGTGCGAGGTACCAGCCCTTGTCTTCGGGGCCCATCTCGAACGCGGTGCTCGCCATCACGGTTGCGATCGTGTTCGGGACGAGCACGGCGGTGCCCAGAATCGTGAGGTAAGTCATGGCGAACGCCATGCGGTTGTTGAGCATCTGCAACTGGTTGTTGTAGATGCTTTGGAGGACTTCGAGCCCGGATGCGAGCACCTCGCTCATGTGCTCGCTCAAGGAAATCTGCTGGTTTATCTCGGTGGCGAGGAGGTCGAAGGACTGAAGGAGCTTGGGGTCGTCGGTCAACAACTCGGCATCTCCATAACGCAGGGAGTTCACAACATCGAGCGTATCCCACAACGCGTTCAGGTAGGTGATGAGCGCGTGCTTCATCTTGTAGATTTCGACGCCGAGCTTGGCGCGGGGCGCCTTCAAGTCGAGCATCATCTTGCTCATCTCGTCGCCCTGGTCCTCTATCTCGCGCAAGTGGTCGAAGTTGCTGTTGTTGTTCTCGTCTATGATGCGCGCGAGCAGAAGGCTCAAGCGGTCCTTGCCGAGCTTGCGGTGCAACACCTTCTTCAAGTAGGATTCCGCGTAACGCCTGAAGCGCGTGAAGCGGTGGATTTCCCCGCCGTGAATCGTGAGCACGAGCGAGTCCTTGATGAGTATGATTACCGGGTTGACTTGGACTTCGAGCCCCTTCACCGTGATGGCGGGCATGAGTATTCCGAGTTCGTCGTTCAAGTCCTCGTAACCCGAGTCCCTGCCCTTCAAGAGCTCCTTTATGAGGCTCTCTTTGAAACCGAATTTCTTCGCGACGCCGGTTGCCTCCGCCTTGAAGTCAGCGACCTTGTAATCCAGCCAGGCGAGGCGCATTTTCCCGCGCTTGCGGAAGAACTCGTCCGGGGATTCCTCACAACCCTGCACGAGCTTGCCCGTGCGCAGGTGGGCTACGTAAAAGAAGCGTCCGTCGAGGGGATTGATTCCATTCGGCTTGTTGTTGTCCACGAAAACAGTTAGCCCCCGCGCATTTTAAAACCGTTACCCGCTGATTTTCGCGTCCTTGAACGACTTGCTCGCCGCCTCGCTCCAGAACGAGGGCAGAGAGTTCGACGCGAAACCCCGGAACGCGTCCGAGTAAACGAAGAATATTCCCTTGTCGTCCGAGTGCTTCGCGAAACCCGGGATGGCCTCGTCGTAAATCTCGTTTATCTTCTTGCGCTCGAAGTCGCGCTGCAACAGGGACGGCTTCTTCAACAAGAGGTAGTCCGCCTGACGCAACGTGTTCACCTCTAGGTTCGCCGAGTTCTGGGTTATGAAGAGCACGCTCAAGTCCTTGTGCCGTGCCACGAACAACAGACTCGACAATAGTTTGTTCGCGGAACTCATCGAGTCCCGTGAACTGAACGAGATGCCGCCCTCGTCCACCAACAGGAAGGAACCGTTGGGCACCGCTTCGGGCGAATCCACGATGTGCACCCACGACGGCATCGCGCCTTCATTGAATCCGAGCGCACACACGCGGCGTCCCCGCGCGGACGCGTTCTCGAGCACGCGCACCCCGAGCGCGCTCTTGCCGCTCCCGCGCGCCCCGAGAATCAATCCGACGGTGCTCTTCTTCTTGTAAATGAAATCGTCGAACGCGTCCAGCGAACCGTTGCGCGCTTCCACCAATGAGAAGCCGTCGAAGCGCGCGGCAGTCTTCGGCTTGCCCGCGGTTTCGCCCGTCTTGCGCGCCGCTTTCCCGGCAACGCCAGCCAAACCAGTCACGCCCCGCCAGACGAGGCGCGCACCGCCCTTAACTAGGAACCACGCGCCGCGGGCGAACCACTTCGTGAGCTTCCAGAGCGCGGAAGCGGCTTTACTCCAAAAACTCTTGCGGGACATTCTTTCATCGCACCCGTTTGTACTCGCTCTTCAACAGCCCGTAAGTAATCGCGTCCTTGCGTTTCCCGCGCTTCAACACTTCCTTGCGGAGGAAGCCCTCGCGTTTGAAACCGCTTGACTCGAGGACGCGTTGCGAACGCGAGTTGTCCGCGTCCACGCGACTCCTGATTTTTTCGAGTTTAAGCTTTTTGAAACCGAAATCCAAGAGCAACGCGACGGCCTCGCGCATCAAACCCTTGCCTTGGTAGCGTGCGCCCAGCCAGTAACCGATGGTAGCCGTCCGGTTCTCCTTGTCCAACCCGAATAGCGAAAGGTCCCCCGCGAGCGCGCCGTCCTCCTTGGATATTGTCGCGAAATTGTATCCCGTTCCTTCGCGCCACTTGGTTTTGCAGTCGCGAATGAATTTCACCGCGTCCGTCTTCTTGTACGGATGGGGAACGCGTTGCGTCCAGCGCGCGATTCTCCCGTCCCGCAAGTGCGCACAAATCGCCGGCGCGTCGCCAGGCTTCAAACGCCGAAGCAGGACGCGCGCGCCCTCCAGCTTCTCAGGCAATACCATATAACTCGTTGTTGTAGCTGCGGGTTTTAAACCGTTGGCGCGGCTGCGGTTACGCGCGCGCGGAAAACCATTTTCCAAAATTGTGTGACATCGAATCCACGCGTCTGCCCTTAAGATACGCGTAATATTCTTCGGGAGTCATTTCCGCTAGCGTCTTGTCTTCGCCTTCAGGCACGAACACGAAGAACAAGTCGGACCAGAAGTAATCCTTTTGCGTTCCCTTGCGTTTTTCCGACAACGTGCCGTTCACCGCGGATTCGAAGAACAGGGGTTTCGGCAGTGAATCGTCCAGGTAAGCCAGACAGTTTCTGAACGCGCAATCCCGGGGTTTTCCCTCGGTCAACCGCAGGATTCCTTCGACGCCGATCGTTTCGAGCGCGAAGTTCACGAACGCCTTCGGAAAGCCGTTCAGGGAGTGCACGTAAAAGCCGGAGTCCAAGGCAATGCACGGCTTCCTGATTTTTTCGAAAGCGAATCGCACTTTCTCCCCGGCTATGCGCTCCAAGTCGTCGGTTCTTGGTTCGGGCAAGTCGAGCGGCGCCTGCACGAGTTCAATGCCGTGTTCCGCCAGCTCTTTTCCGACGGTGGCGACTTTCCCCTTGTTTTTGGTTGCGAAATAAATTTGCTTCATGCAATCAATTCAAAGCCTTCGAATTAAAAAGGGCGGCGTGCCTGCGGCTGGAAAAAGTTTTAGAGCCGAAGGCAGTGGACTCGACGTGTTTTGGAATGAACCTTCTTTTGCGAAAAGAAGGGTTCATCAAGAAAAAGCGCAAGCCTGCGGCTGGAATAGTTTTAGAGCCGAAGGCAGTGGACTCGACGGGATTTGAATTTGCGGACTCTTGCGCAACCATGAAAAATGGGGCGCTTGAGTCTCCCGCAACCTCTTGCATGCCATGCAAGCGATCTACCGTTGATCTACGAGCCCGACTCTAACTAAAGGGTTTATGCAAGCCAACCTTTTTATTAAATTCGGTTTCAAACCCAGCCGCGCTTCTTGAAGTACCAGTACGAGCCGAAGGTGAGTACGCCCATTACCCCGAGTAGTTCGACGAAGCCCGTCTCGCGTTGGGCTAACGGGAGGTTCACCACGTTCATACCGTACGCGCTCGCGATCAGGGTGGGCACCATGAGGATTACGGTGATGGCGGTTAAGCGTTTTACCACGAGGTTCAGCGAGTTGTTCACCGTCGAGAGGTAGCCCTCCATCGCGTTCGAGGATAACTCGCGGAGGTTCTCGGTGATGTCCGCGAGGCGCAACAAGTGGTCGTAAACGTCGCGGTAGTATACCGCGCTCTCGCTCGTCACGAACGGGTAGTCGCGGCGCGAGAGCACGTTGAGTATGTCGCGCATGGGCCACACGATGCGCCGGATTTCCACGAGGCGGCGGCGCACCTTGAATAGCTTGTTGAGCATTTCGGGGGAAGGCGGCTTCGTGAAAACATCGCCTTCGATTCCCTCGATGGCGTTCTCGATTTCATCCATTATCGGGAAGTAGCCGTCCACCACCGCGTCGATGATGTGGTAAGCGAGGAAATCGTGCCCCTTCAACAGCGTCTCCGGGTTCTCCTTCAAGTGCCGGATGACGCGCTCGATGCTCGGCACCTTGTTCGCCGCGTAGGTGACGATGAAAGTATCCCCGAGGAAAATCGACAGTTGCCCCTTGCGTCCCTCCTTGTTCTTCTCGAGGGTGCGCAACGCGATGAACGCGTACTCGTCGTAACCGTCGATTTTCGGGCGCTGCCTCCCCTGCAACGCGTCCTCGACGCTCAACGGGTGGAAGCCCAGCGACTTGAAGACTTCCTCCTCTGCCTTGGTGGCGTCCTCGAAGCTTATCCACACGTTGTTCTTCTTTTCGCGCACGAACAACGCGGCTTCCTCGGGTTTCACCTCGTGAACCTTGCCTCCGCGGCACAAGAAAGAGCGAATCATCGAGAAGAGCACTCCACGATGGTATTTAAACCCGAAACGGGAACGGTTTGCATGGCGAAATACTGCGAAGCCCGCCGCCCCGCGTGCCCGAACCAGGCGTACTGGGTGTGCTCGAACTGCGGGCGCGCCTCGTGCACAGCCCACGCCTTCGCGGACGGCGAAGCCAAGTGCCCCGCGTGCGGCGGGGGACCGCTCGAGCAGATACGCTGAAGCCCGCGCGCGACTCCTTGAACCGCAACGAAACCATCCAAATGCTCATAACCGACTTGTTGTTACTCCCGAATAGTTACATTTAAATACTTGGTTTTTCATAGTTGTTAGCGGAAAGGGAGGTTGCTGAAAAATGGCTTTGAACAAACTTGCATTCGTTTTGCCTATTCTGTTGGCTAGCTCTTGTTTTGCCGTCTTGGATTGCGCCAAGATTCACTATGTTGGCACTTACGAAGAGGTGTGGAATTGCGTTCAAGGCTCTAATCATGGTCAGATGTGGACGCCGGATACCGCGCCTGGTGCATATCCCAAATGGCATGTTGTTGTTGATTATGTGAGTCCGGCTGCGGGGCATTATGTTACCGTGTCTTGTTGGCATGATGTTGGTTTGCGTGGCTTGCTTGGTCGTTCTAGTGGTTCGGTTTGGGCTTCGACTTTGAACATTAACTCAGAGTTCGTGCGCGTTGCCACGACTATGATTCAAGAGGGTGCTTGGACGCCTTCGAGTGGTGCGTGGTATTCTGCGGGTTGTCCACTTGTAAGTTATAATGATTACCAGTACTCAGATAGCGTTCACCAAGCGAATCTGGATTTGAATTGGGGTTACGGTAAGCGTAGTTGGATTTCGAGTAGCCCGGTTTCGGATTACTTCGCGAAGCGCGCCGGTTGATTTTTGCGTTCCGGTTTTCGAGGTTTTGATTGGTCATGGCGTTGAACAAGTTGGTTTTCGTGTTGCCGTTGCTTTTCGCGTTGTCGGTTAGTGCGTGGACTTGGAATTCTTGTTCGGGTGTTCAGTATGCGGAAAGCGCGGACACGCATAGTTATCATTTCTTGTGTATTCAGGGCACTTCGAATCCCAGGCACGGTACGGTGCTGATTCCGGCTTACCAGAGTTTGACTGGCTATCCAGAATACAAAATAGTGCTAGATTCTCTTGATGCATCGCCTGGCGAACATTATTTGGATGCTTCTTGTTATCAGGCCGCAGGCATCTCGCGTTCGGGTAGCCGTCAATCGCCGGCACCTGCGCAATGGATGAGCGCTGGAATTTACGGTGGTGGGGCGCCCTCGCATTGGGTGAAGGTAGCTGAAGTAATTAACCTACAAATTGGCGCGGTTACTGTCAGTGACTGGAACCAGGTTTGTCCTTACCTTAAATATGTGAGTTGGGATTCTTCTTCGGACGTTCCTTCTCGTGCGTATGTGAAGATAAGCTGGACGGAATCAACGAAGCGCGGGCGTTAACCGCGCCTTTTTTGTTTGTTTGGCTGCAGATGTCGCCGTGGTCTAGAATTGGTTGTAACTGCTCAATAGTTACATTTATATATTAAGCCGTGCCCAGTAATTATCAGAAGGGAGGTTGCTGAAATGGCCTTGAATAAATTTGTATTCGTGTTGCCGTTGCTTTTCGCGTTCACTGCCGGCGCGGTTTTGGAGTGCGCGACGGTTCATTACAATACGCCTTCTTTTGAAGCTCACTGGTTGTGTGCTCCGGGTGCACCTTATGGCGGAGGTCACGGGCAATACATTCTTTGGGGTATGCAGTGGGGTTCAAGCGTAGATTGGCGTGTTGTCGTTGATCACGTAGGTACTGGTTCTGGACACTATGCTGATGTCTCCTGTTACAGCCGCCCCTATATTCAGAGCATGCGGCACCTTATTTCCGGTAGTAAGTCTCCGCAACGGGGTACGTTTACTTGGACGTTGCGTGCCACGGATTCACTCCAAGAAGGGAGCTGGACGCAATCGGGCAGTACTTGGGATACTGCGGGTTGTCCTAACCTACAGTACAACGAATTTCAGCTAGTAGATAACGTCTATCAGGCTAAAATATACTGGTATCCTAATTGGGGCAAGCGCGCCCGTTGAGAACCCGTTGTTTTTTATTCTCTCTTTACCTCCCTAAACCGTAGTGTTTCAGGGGAGGGGTTTTTGCGTTGTTCTCGAAGAAGTTCTTAGTTCTCGTTTTATTGGCTAGTTTTGCGTTCGCAGCGCCGTGCGGTAAGGGCGGCGGCATCTGGGTTGTTTCCGGGCCTGAAACCTGTTCGGGGGCAATCAACGTTTCCAACCTCACCATTCAAAGCGGCGCGAGCCTATTGTTGGAGGATGCAACGCTAACGATTGCAGATGCCGGCTGGATAAAAGCCGAACCCGGTTCTTCACTCGCAATACGCAACAGTACGGTGGACGTTTACTCACTGATTTATCCAGTGCCCTCCGACAAGCGGTTCTATTTCGTGGTTGATGGCGCGAGCTTCGAGTTTTCGAACAGCACCCTGAAGCACTGCGGCGATTCAACCGGCGAGTCCATGTTTGGCTTACTGATCAAAAATTCGGATTTTGTTTTAGTAAAAAACAGTGTTTTTGAAGATAATTTTAAACCATTACGGACCGACTCCGTTTGTTTAACACAAGATTGTATTTTTAATGTAACCAATAACACTTTTGCGTTTAACCAACAACAAGTTGAATTTTTAACTACTACTTCGGGCTTGAATTTTTCTTATAACAACTTTTCATATGGCGGCGAAACTTATGCTTCGACTTTTACTTCAGTTGATACCTCCTCAATTTCGTACAATATTGTTTTAGCGTATGCTGGTGGTTTCGCATTTTTGGATTCGAGTAACAACGAGATAACCCACAACAATATTGCCGGTTTAAGTTTGTATGGTATTCGAATTTTAGCGAATTCCGTTGGAAATCACGTTTTTGAAAACGTGGTGAACGGCAACGTTTACTTGACTAGTTGCGACGGTCTCCAGTTTTACGGCGGTAGCGTCACCGGCGAAATTTACTTTGAGTATGGTATGTCGAACATCGCTTCTCTCGGGAGCGTGGCGGGCAGCACGGTGAGCGTGGGCGAAATTGACAGCGGGCAGGGCGCAGTGCGCATTATTTCGAACTCGAGCGTCACCGACATGGAGTTCGAAGCGAGCACGGCGGGCACAAATTACCGTTTCGACGACTCGCGCGTGGAAGGCGTTGACTTCGCGGCGAGTTCGAGAGTCGACTTGAACGGCTCCTCTTGCTTTAATTGCACGTTCGGGGTGGTTGTGGACGAGTTGCTGCCGTGTTATGATTCGTGCATTTGTTTTGGTTACCCGTTAGGGGTTGGTTGTGGTGAAACTAGTTACTCCCAGATTCTCTCCTCTTATGCAGTCAAGCTTACGGGTGACAAGCCGGGTTTGTATTACAGTACGGTGGCGAGCGACAAGGGCACGGGTGTGCGGGTCCAGGATGCGGACGGTGCGGTGATTTTTGAATCCAAAATCAGCGGGACCCAGGGGTTGTATGTTTTGGACTCCACGGATTTGAACGTCAGTTATGTGACTTTCGAGCCCGACGCGTTCGAAGTCAACTGGGAGTTACGCGAGACGCTTTCGTCGGGTGGTGAGTACGCGGAGTGCACTGGAGGCAGCGGTTTAGAGTCCGTGAAGCGGTTGAGTTTCGCTGCCGGGCAGGGTGGGAGCGGAGTCGTGCCGTGTGACTTTGGAGTTTCCAATTGTCTTTGGGAGTACGCGCCGGGTTACTCCATTAGCATTTGCGGTTGTTATCCGTTTCCGATGGGCGATGTGCCTGTTGGCTGTGGACAATTAGGTCCGAGTGGGGTGTCCAGTTGTAGTGCCACGGGTTACAGTAAGTGTTATGGTAACTGGGGTAATCCCGCGGTTTCCGTGGAGTATTGCGCTGGCGGGGTTTGGCCGCCGGTTGGTGGCGGAGGCGGCGGTCCGGGTTACGAAGATTGTCTAGCTGGGCAGGAGTGTTTAATCCAGCCTGCTGGTGTGCAGTGGGTTTGCGATGATAGCGCGGTTTGTGGCATTAACGAGCTTTGTTGTACGACTGTGGAGTGGCCGGATTACGATTCGTGCGCCGAACAGGATTTCCCAGAGGGGGTGTGCCAGGTTTCGAGTCCTTCCGGTTACTGGGCGTGCGAGCCGAGCGATCCTTGCGGTTCTGGGTTTAGTTGTTGGTGTCCGATTCCTTTTCAGTCTTGTCAAAACCAGGGTTACGCGGACGGCGTGTGCCAGGTTTCGAGCCCGTCTGGTTACGGGACTTGCGGAGCTGGTGAGCCGTGCGGTTCGGGGATGAGTTGTTGGTGTCCATTGCCCGGGGAGGCGTACCCGTCGTGCGTTCAACAGGGTTTCGAGAAGGCGTTGTGCAACGTCATTCCCCCGTTCGGCACCGAATTGTGTTCGGGGAGCACGGCGTGCGGTGCCGCGGCGAGTTGTTGGTGTCCTGCCGCGGGTTTCGAGCAGGAAGAGTTGGAGTGGTGCGGGGAACCGAGTGAATGCGTGGCGCCCATTGACCCGGACTGCGTTTCGAACTGGATTCCGTTCATTGTGGTTGATGGTTCGAACAATGTGAACATACGGAACGCGTTGTTCGCAGGGGAAGGCGTTCTAATCGATGTGGAAGGCGACTCGAACTGGGTTTACATTGAGGACAACGAGTTCCAGGATGAGGCGCTTGTTTACTTGCGGGGCGATTATTCCTCGTTCAAGAACAACTCGTTCTCGATGGCTTTAGGCAAGAATGTTGGAATCGATGTGCTCGGGAACGGGAACACGCTCGACGGCTTCACGTTGCATTATTCGCAGGGCATTAATGTTTGGGGTGGCGGCAACAAGGTGAGCAAGGTGTCGTTCGGGGAGAGCGGCGTTGACTACGACTTGGTTGTCCGCGGTCGCAACAACGATTTCTACGATTTGACTTCGGGCAAGGCGGCGTTCGTTGCGCCAACAAGTTTGCTGATGCCCTTGGGTTACCAAGGAGAGTTGTTTGCTTTCTCTTCATTCGATGGTTTGACTCTTGTTGATAATGCGTTGGTGCGTTATTTGAGTGGTTCAACCGGTGCGTTATCCTTCCAGGATTCTAGTTCCACGTTGGACCGCGAGTGGGTGGTTACCCTCCAAGTGCTCAATGCGGAAGAGTTGCCGGTTGAGGGTGCATCCGCGTCGTTCGAGTCGCTTGCGTTACCCGAGGAGAAGGGTTACGGGATAACTGACAAGGAGGGTTTTGTGGAGTTCAATGTCACCGAGGGTTTATTCGACTTTTCAAGCTCCCAGAGTTTGCCTGCCGGGCTCAAGGTGTTGAGTTTTGAGTCCGCGTTGTTCAACCCGTATTTATTCACTGCTTCTGGCGAGGGCTTCGGGGAGGCATCCCGCGAGCTCGACGTCTGGGAAGATTCAGAGTTTGTTTTGGATTTGCTCGAAGCGAACTTTGAGTCGTGTGCGGCACAAGGTTACGCGGACGGCGAGTGCCTTGCCGCGATGCCACCAGCTTACCACGCGTGCGGAGGCAATGCGTGCGGGGACGGTTTGTTGTGTTACTGTCCGCCCGCGGCGCAGCCGTCGCCTTCCACAGTGCCTGGAATTTACTTGGGTATCGTTGGTTTGAGCCGCAACCAACTCCCTGGAACGGTTACATTCGGCGTAGTGCTCCAGGTGGACGGTCAAGGCGTTTGTTCGGAGGACTTGGAGGTTGTAGTTAGTTCGTCGGGCGAGTCCCTATCGTTCTTCCCTGAACTCACTGGCTGTGACTTGCGCACGGGCTTGCACTCGTACGAAATGGAGTTGACTGCCCCCGGCGTGTACGAAGTCCTTGCGAACGGCGGGGGCAAGTCGGACCGCGTGTCTTTCTCGTTGATTGCCCAGCAGCCGGTTGCAACGCCTGACTCGAATGTTTTTGTTGTTGCGTTGGCTGGGTTGCTTGCGTTGTACGCGTTGAAGAAGAAATAAGCGAGTGGGTCCGCGGAGAACCAGAAGACCAACCCAAGGGGGGGGGTGCCCCCTTAGTTTGGTCGGATGCCCAAACCCCCTCTTGATTTCGAGAATCAGCTATGGGCCCGCGGAGAATCGAACTCCGAATCTATCGCACGTCAAGCGATCGTCTTAACCATTCGACTACGGGCCCTGTCCTACCGTAATCCCTTGCAGTCAAGCGAATAAAAAACCGCTTGTTTTTCAGGCGGGCGAGATGAAGACGATGGTGTCTCCGCGCAACAGGACGGTTCCGAACTTGCGTTTGGACTCGCCTTCCTCGAGCTCTTCGCAGTCCTCGAGCACGATGTTCATGTGAACGTCGAAACTCGCGAACTTGCCGCGCAACTCACGGTTTCCCTTGAGGCGCACGAGCACGTTGTTGTCTAGCGCGTTGTTCAATACGTCGAACGGTCTTTTTTCGGCCAAAAAAATTTCACCCCTTGGCACCGAATAACTTTCTGATGAATTTCACTACGCCCGCTATTAAGCCTTTCCTTTCCTTTTGCGGGGCAACCGGCGGCTGTCCGCCCATCAACTTCAGCGCGAGCAACTCAATCGCCTTCGAGAACGGGCTCGCGGGCGCGCGCACGAACACCGGCTGTTGTAACGCGTTCGAACGGCGGACTTCCCGGTCTTCGGGGAGCACGGCGAGGACTTTCGAGTTGTCCATCACCGCCTCCAAATCCGCGGGCGAGATTTCGGTTTTGTCGCCGTACGACATGTTAATCACGAGCCCCGCGATTTTTGTGCCCGTGCGGTCCGCCAGTTGTTTCACCTTGAGGGCGTCCGCGAGCGAGGCGGGTTCGGGAGTCATGAGTATCACGAGTTCTTCGGCGGACTTCATGGCGGCCTGCGCGTCGGGTCCGAGTCCGGGCGGCGAATCGATTAAGACGTAGTCGTTCTGTTCGGCGAGCGCCTTCACCGCGTCCGGGAGCTTGGAGTAATCGATTTTCTCGAGGCGTTCGCTCGACAACCCGGCGGGCACGTACTTCAAACCGTTCGGGCCCTGGTATACTGCGTCCGCAATCGAGTTTTCGCCGGCGAGCACGTTGTGGAGCGTAATCGGTGTGGAGTCAACGCCCAGGAGTATGCCGAGGTTAGCCATCTGAAGGTCGGCATCAACGACGGTGACGCGTTTCCCTGCCTTCGCGAGCGCCAAACCGAGGTTGAGGGTAATCGTGGTCTTGCCCACGCCGCCTTTCCCCGAACTGAAAACCATGGATTTCATTTTGTTCCACCGTTCAAGGGCGGGGCGGTTATCCTGTCCTCTTCGGTTGTCGCGTATTTTGCGGTCGGTTTGCCTTCCGCGCGTTTGAAGCCCGAGAGCACGTCCGCGAGTTTGTATTTCCTGAGCACGTCCGCGGGCATTGATTCCCCACCGGTGTTGCCCAACTGTTTCTCGTATTCCCCGGAGAATGAATCGGCGTGCGCGCCGGCGAGTTCTTCCGCGCCCGGCGCGTACACGGTGTCCGAGTGTTCGGTGAGGAAGTTCCGCACCTGTTCCGCGCGCAACTCGACCACGTCGACGAACGCGGCCTTGGAGGCGGTGGCGTTCACGAGGCGCTCGAACGCTGGCTTGCCGTTAACGCGCCTGCCGATGCGCGCGTATTCGTAAACGCAACCCATTGCCTTGCCCGAGTCGAACAACAGGATTCCTTCCTCGAGTCCGGTGGAGCCGCGGCAGGCTAGCGCGGCGTAACCCGTGAACCCCTTGGCAGTGAGCTCGGTGAGTAGCGAGGGGAAGCTCACCTGGGTGGCGTCGAGTTGTTTTTTCAGTATCCTGCCTTCGGGCAACATGTGGGGTGTCACTTGTTGATGTTGATTACTACGTCTGCCGTATTCTGTAATGCGACCGAGAAGTCCGGTTCGGCTCCGATGACTATGGTTTCCTTGCCGTGCTCCTTGGCTTTCGCGAGCACGGGCTTGAAGTCCGAGTCCCTCGAAGCTATCGCGATGATGTCCACCTTGTCGTTGAACACCGCTTGCGTTGCCTCGACTGCGAGGGCGACGTCCACATCGCTGGGTATTATCACGACCTCGAATCCCTGGTTCGCCACTGCCTCGATGAGCTTGTCCGAGGCGTACTGGTTCAGGAAAACGCGGGCTATCTTCACCTTGCCGTAGCGCTCGATTAGCCGTTTGACTTTGTCCAAATCAACGTTTAACTCCTTGCGGAGCATGTTCGGACCGTCCACGAACAACGCCACTGTCTTTTGGCTCGGCGTCTTGGACACCATCCGCTTCAACTGCTCGATTACGCGCGCCATGAAAATAATTCCCCCGCGTTCCCCCACAAGCGCTCCTCGGTTTCCCCGGCGCCCGCGTTCTTGAGTCGGGCGATTTCCGTGTAAACCAACGCCACGTTCGCGGGCTCGTTCCTCCCTTTTCCAAGGAAAGGCGAGTCCGTTTCCGCGAGCAGGCGCTCGAAGGGCGCGTTTTCGATTAACCTAACTCTAGCCGTGTTTTTAAGGGTTGTCAGCGAGAACCACGTTTTTTCAGGCATCCACCCTGCTGCCTCGGGCACCTGGAGGCAGTGCAACAACGCCTTCACGTTGAACGACTTCAATGTTTCAGCTACCACGCTCTCGGCGTCCCGGGAGTGCACCACCACGGGCTTCCCCAACTCCTCGGCAAGCGCGAGCATGCCTTCGAACACGACCTGCTGTCTTGCGTGCTCTTCGCGCGTCTTGAAGTAGTGGTAGTCCAACCCTATCTCCCCGACGGCAACGATTTTCGAGGCGTTCTCGCGCACGAACCCCTCTTCGGCGGGCAAGTCGCAGGTTTGCGCGTCGTGCGGGCTAACCCCGATTGCAACAAAAAAGTCATCCGGGTACGCTGCCGCAACGCGGAGCACCTCGCGGTTCGCCTCGAGGTTGCGCCCCGTGTTCACGGCGCGCACGCGCGCCTCGCGCATGCGCTCCACGACCGCCTCGAGGTCGGGGTAGTCGCGGGCTTCGATGTGGCAGTGTGCATCCAAAAGCATTTTTAATACTAGGCGCGTTATCCTCTTTAATCGTTTTTGAAGGTGGGTTTGAATTTGGTTGACAGGATTTACTCGAAAATGGGCGACCTCAAGAAGGGCAAGTACATCATAATCGACGAGCACCCTTGCCGCATCATGAGTGTGGATAAGAGCAAGCCCGGCAAGCACGGCGCAGCCAAAATCAGTGTTGTCGCCATCTCGCTCTTTGACGAGTCCAAGCACTCGTCCGCGAAGTCATCGGATGCCGATTGCGAAGTCCCCATGCTCGAACGCAAGCGCGGGCAGATAGTGAACGTCGCCGGCAACATAGCCACCTTGATGGACACGGTGTCGTACGAGACGTTCGATGTCACGGTTCCCGAGGAAATGATGCCGGAAGTCGAAGTCGGCAAGGAAATCCAGTACATCGAGGCAATGGGGCAGAAGCTCCTCCAGCGCATCGACTAGGCGCGTTCAAGGCTCTGCCGCACTTCTTCCACGAATTCTAAGATGCTCCGTTTTGGCGCGGACAAGTAAGGGTCCTTTGATTCTCTTTTGCGGCGCAACTTTTGCTCGGTTTTTAAGTTGATTAACCCGCGCGGGTCCAAGAACGAGCCGCGTTCCACGTCCACTTTCACGGTTTTCCCGTTCTGGATTATCACGTTGTCGTAAAAATTGTCGTCGGGAATCAACACGCCTTTTCCACGGTTGACTATCTCCCTGCCTATCGCCGCCCGTGCCCGGTCAGCGTTCGTTGCGTTCGCGTCCGGTTTCACGAAACTAGTCAACAACCAGGGATTGAACCCATCGCGGAAGTAAACCGCGAGCGGCGTCTCTGTCCGCAAGCCGCGCTTCAGCATCTCGCGGAGGATGCGCGCCTCGGTGAACGCGGTATTTCCATCCGGACTGTTGGACACTTGCCTCGCCACCAAGCGGTACGTGCCCGCTTTCACGATTGCAGTGTCGCGGCCGTACTCGCGTTCATGTTCTACCTGCCAGTTCTCGGGACGGAGCGTGCTCTCCGGGAAGGCGTGCCCCGGGAGTATCACCAGGTGGTCGCCGTTCACGCGGTTTACGCGGCGCAAACCCCCAACAGCAGGACGTTTCATCGAAGCCATTTTTCGTTCTTCCCAAAGCATAAGCGGGAAAACCATTTTAAAACCGCGCGCCTAACGGTTAACGGTTGCGTTCAACCCCAAGGCGACGAAATCAATGGCTTTTCTAGTGGTGTCCCCGAAGCGCGTCCCGTTCTTACGCAAGACGCGGGAAGCCATCAAGGCGGGGACGGGCGTTGACGTCGAGGTGAGCTCGGACGGTTCGGTTTCGTTCGCCGGGGAACCCGACAAGGCGTGGGCTGCCGAGCAGGTTTGCCGCGCAATCGGTTACGGCTTCCAACCCAGGCAAGCGCTTAAATTGTTGGGCGACGATTATTACTTAGACGTAATCCACCTCAAGGACGTGTACTCCCGCAAAGCCAAGAAAGTCAAGCGCTACAAGGCACGCGTCATCGGTTCCGGGGGGAAAGTCAAGAACAACCTCCAGGAATTGAGCGGGGCATGGGTGAGCATCTACGAGGACGACGTCGCCCTCTTAGGCAAGTTCGAGGACTTGCAGACCGCGAAAGCCGCGGTGTACAAGATACTCGAGGGAGCCGAGCACTCCACGGTGTACGCGTTCCTCGAGCGTTTACAGAATTACAGGTGAATTGTTTTTGACTGACGGCGCACCCACGACAACGGATTTGGAGAAGTCGTTCAAGGAGTACTCGGTAGCCGAGTTCTTCAAGAAGAACCGCCAAATGCTCGGTTACGCGGGCGAAACGCGGAGCCTCACCACCATCGTCCACGAGTACGTTACGAACTCGCTGGACTCGTGCGAGGATGCGAAGGTGCTTCCGGACATCCTCGTCGAGGTGCACTCGTTAACGGCGCGCCCCCGCAAGACCGTGCTCGGCATTGCGGACGGCTCCGAGAAGAATTTTGATTTAACCGACTCCATGGGTAAAGCCGCGCTCTTCGAAGTGTTCGTGAACGACGTCAAGAAGGAGCGGGGGACGGATTACGTTGTCAAGTACGGGCGCAAGGGCAAGCAGAGCGTGAAGCAGGTAGTCTTTCGTTCATCGCCTTCGGCTGACGCCGAGGTGAGCGCGTTGTGGGCCACCGGGCACCTCAAGGTAGTGGTGCAGGACAACGGCACGGGCATACCCAAGTCGAAAGTCGGCGCGGCGCTCGGCAAGCTCCTCGCGGGCACGAAGTTCCAACAGCAGAAACAGAAGCGCGGGCAACAGGGCATCGGTGCGGCGTATGCCACCCTCTTCGCCCAGATAACCACTGGAAAGCCCACGTTCGTGCGCACCGGCTCGGGCAACGGTTCGTGTTTCGAGTGCGAGGTGAGCGTGGACGTCAAGAAGAACGAGTCCGTTCTCTCGAACCAGAAGGAGGTTAGATGCAATTTCACCGGGCTCCGCGTCGAAGCCGAATTCTCGGAGGTAGCGTACGAACGCAGCGAGTACGGGGTCTACGAGTATTTGCGGCGTACCGCGCTCGCGAACCCCCACGCCCAGATTACTCTAATCGAGCCGGACAAGAACCTCGTGGTTTTCCCGCGCGCGTCCACCAAGTTCCCCGAGAAGGCGGAGTCAATCAAGCCGCACCCCCTCGGGTTGGGGACGAGCGACTTGATGGATATGGCCGCCGTGACGCAGGCGCGCAAAGTCGGCTCTTTCCTCTCCAGCGATTTCTCGCGCATCAGCAACGACAAAGTCAAGGAAGTCCAGGAATGGATCGGACGCAAGACCGCCGGGGACCCCAAGAGCGCGTTCCTCGTGGATTTCGAGAAGCACCCGCGTAACCTCACCTGGGAAGAGGCGGAACGCATAGTGAACGCGTTCCACCACGTGAAATTCAACAACCCGGACCTCACCACGATACAGCCGATCGGCGAAGACCAAATCGAAAAATCCCTCAAGAACCTGCTCAAGCCCGAGTTCCTGAGCGTCGTGGAACGCAAGCCCAAGGTTTTCAGGGGCGGAATACCGTTCATGGTGGAGTGCGCCGTTGCTTACGGCGGCAACTCGGGTTCGGGAGGCAACGAGGGCGAGTTCCTGCGTTTCGCGAACCGCGTCCCCTTGTTGTTCGACGCGGGCTCGTGTGCAATCACCGAAGCCATGAAGACCGTGGACTGGAACCGTTACGGTTTGAAGGACTTCCAGGAGAACCAACCCGTCACCGTGTTCGTCAACTTCGTGAGCGTCTACGTGCCCTACACCGGCGCAGGCAAACTCGCCATAGCCGCCGAGGACGAAATCGTCGCGGAAATCCGCATGGGCTTGATGGATGCCGCGCGTTCCGTCGGCAGTTACCTGTCGGGCATCAAGAAAGCCGAGGACCGCGAGAAACGCAAACTGATATTCTTCAAGTACATTCCGGAAGTTGCCGAGGCGCTCCACGATGTCACCGGCAAGCCGAAAGCCGCGCTTGAAAGCTCGTTGAAGAAAATCGCGGAGACGCGCACCGTGGGCCTCGAGGAAGAGGACGCGGACGCCGAGAAAGCCCTCGAAGCGGTAGAGGAAGCCGAGGAAAAGGAAATCGAAGAGGAAAGCTGAAATGACTTCAAAACAAGAGCGGGACCAGGCGCGCGACAAGCGCACGGCTGAGATACTCGTGAAAATCGATTCGCTCGCGGACAAGCTCGTCAAGGAAATCGACGCGGGCGAGAACCCCCACCTCGAGATTCCGATTCGCGGTTCGAGCAACGTGTTCTTCGACAACAAATCCAAGCAAATCATGCTCGGCGACAAAGTCGCCCAACGCTACATGTTCAACGTGGCGCACGCGCGGAGCTTCATGCAGACCATGCTCGTCGCCTCTTACGTGAAGAAGGACCTCTTGTCGAACAACTTGACTGCAACGCTTCGTGACTTGTATTACGCCAAAAAACGCACTATCAAGGGAACCAAGGAGGACACGATTGACGACCAGAAGGAAAGCGACGCCGCAATCGTGGACTTCGAAGTCGCGTTGGGAACTTTCCGCGAGCGCTTGCACCTGCGTGCGGAACCCAAGGGGCGCATGGCCGGCGACTTGACCGTGGTCGACCACGTGCGCGACAAGACCGACAAAATCGACTTGTCCCGCATGGGCTCGGGCGGCTGGGCGGTGCCCTCCATTGTCGAGCAAATCGAGTTCGAGGATTTGGCCGCCGAATACGTGCTCGTGGCTGAGAAGAACGCCATATTCGACCGCTTGAACGAGGACTTGTACTGGAAGAAGAACAAGTGCATACTCATGACTACCGCGGGGCAAGCCGCGCGCGGCGCCCGCCGTTTACTCCAACGCTTCAGCACCGAGCTCAAGCTCCCAGTGTATTGCTTGACCGACTCGGACCCGTACGGGTGGTACATTTACTCCACCATGAAGTACGGCTCGATGGCGCTCGCGCACGAATCCGACCGCCTCGGCTGTCCCGAGATGAAGTTCCTCGGGATGAGTGCGTCCGACATCGAGCACTACGACTTATCGTCGGTGACCATCAAGGCGAAAGACGTGGACATCAAGCGCGCCCAGGAAATCAAGAACTACGACTGGTTCAAGTCCAAGGCGTGGCAGGGCGAAATCGACCTCTTCCTCGAGAAGAAGGTGAAGGCGGAAATCCAGGCGCTCTCCAGCAAGAGCCTCCAGTACATCTCGAAGACCTACCTGCCCGAAAAGATTTCAGCCAAGGACTTCCTGCCGTGAAACAGCCAATCTTTTTAACCGTTGAAAGCCAATAACCCGTTCATGGCAATCAAACGCGACTTAGAGTTCCTATACGAACTGGGGTGCTTGCGCTTAGTTCCGCGCAATTGGATGCGCTTCCTAATTCCTCCGGTTCAAAACGTTTCAGAGCACTCCTTCCGCGTAACTTGGATTGCCTTGTACCTCGCCCGCAAGGAAGGCGCGGACGAGGCAAAAACGCTCAAAATGGCTCTCCTCCACGACTTGCCGGAGAGCCGCACGGGTGACTGCGACTACATAACTCGCCAGTTCATTGAACGAAAGGGAGACGAAGCACTCTCGGAAATGCTGTCGGAAACCGTTTTCGGCGACTTGCGCGAACTAATGAAGGAGTACGAAGCGCGCGACTCACTCGAAGCGAAAATAGTCAAGGACGCGGACAACTTGGACGTTGACTTCGAACTCCGTGAGCAAGCCGCCCGCGGCTTCAAGCAGCCGAAGGGCTGGAAGGAAATCCGCGACCATGTTGCCGAGAACCACTTTTACACGAAATCCGCGCGCGAGTTGTACGCCGCGATAATGGATTCCGACCCGAACGATTGGCACTTGAACGCGAGCAACCGCTTCAAAGCCGGCGACTGGAAGAAACAATGACTGCGAATTCTACCCGTGAAATAATTCGCGAACTCCGCAGGCACTCCTCGAAGCGCAATCGCGAGGGAATGGCTCGCTTCGGCATCAACTCGACGGGCACGCTCGGCGTTTCTGTCCCCGTGCTTCGCCAGCTGGCGAAGCGCATTGGAAAAGACCACGCGCTTGCTTTGGAATTGTGGAAAACTAAAATCCACGAGGCGCGCCTCCTCGCCTCGATGGTGGACGAACCGGCGCGCGTGACGCGCGCGCAAGCGGATGCGTGGGCGCGCGGGTTCGATTCGTGGGATGTGTGCGACCAGGCGTGCATGAATCTTTTTGATAAGACGCCGTTCGCTTACGCGAAAGCGAGGGAGTGGGCGGGCAACGACAAGGAATTCGTGAAGCGGGCGGGTTTCGCCCTCATGGCTTCGTTGGCGGTTCACGATAAGGCGGCAAACGATGAAAAATTCGAAGCGTTCTTCCCGCTCATCGAACGCGAGGCGAACGATGAGAGGAATTTTGTTAAAAAGTCCGTGAATTGGGCGCTCCGCCAAATCGGGAAGCGGAACGCGCGCCTGCGCGTCAAGGCGATGGCGTGCGCGCGCCGCGTCCAGAGCCAGGGTTCGCGTGCGGCGCGTTGGATTGCCTCGGATGCGTTGCGCGAGTTGAATGACGCTGAAATAAAAACCCGTTTGCCCTGAATCCTTGCATGCCGTTCTCTGTTTTCAAGGCGATGCTCGAATCGTCCACTCCTGGGCACTTCCTCGGTGAAAAGTTTGCGTCCGCACTCGAGCGCAACGAACCGTTCGAGTCCGTACTTTCGCCGACTGAAGCGGAGCGCCTGTCTTCCGGAAAATTTTGTTCTAAAATCAACTTCCTTGACGGTAAAGGCTCGCGTTTGTCTTTTTCAATAGGTCAACGGGATTTCAAGTCGGGCGGCGGCTATCACGGTGATAACCCGTCTTTTCAAGGCCCGCGGGTGATGATAAACGGTCACAGCGTCATGAAATTGGATGAAGAAGGGTTTAAGGCGGCCCTGGAACGGTTTCCATCGATTAAGGATACTTCGAGGGCGCCGCACTTGACGACGGTCTTGATTCCCCTCGCAGCCATCCAGCATTTTAATCCGCGATTAACTTCCCTAAAAATAACGAAAGATTCTAGCATAGTATACCCCGAAGCGGACATCAGGGTGGAGGACCCCCTAGAATTCGCCCGTCTGAAGAAAATTTCGGACGCGTTGATGCTTCAACACGATTACCTGACTTTCGTGCAAGTTGCAGGCAACCCCCGGTTCAGGCACGCAACCGTAACCGTTGCTCCGAAAACCGCCTTGAATTCATTCTTAACGCAACAGCGGCGGAACGCGCCATTGTTTGAAGAATTATCCACATTTTTAATGGCACACGAAAGCGAGTTGTCCACGGTGAATTATTTCAATTCGAGGAAAATCCAGAAGAACCCGTCTAAGAGAGACCGCAAGGCTCGCATGCGGGACAGCGCGCGGGAAAAAACTCCGAGACCGCGTATCAACCAATGGTTCATCGCGAATTTGTCTGAAATTTATTCCAGGCACTTCCGTTTAAGCGAGGATGCAGCTGCCTTTGCCAAGCGTTTGTCGCACGAAGCACTAGTCTTTTTTTAGAGTCCGGCTGCATTCAAAAACCTCAAGGCGTTCGAAGCCGAACGCGCGCGCATGACGAGATAACGCGGCGCTCGCCGACGCGCGCGGAAAAAGAGTTTAAAAACAACGGCGCGCTATATTCTACTCGTTGCGCCCTGGTAGCTCAGCCATTCCGCCGAAGCGCGTGCATCTGCGGGACTGAAGGGTAGAGCGACTGACTGTTACGTGGTCGTAAAACGCCATCGCAGACATCAGTAGGTCGTAGGTTCAAATCCTGCCCAGGGCGCTTTTATTTTTTCCATTCCACCAGCAGGTGCGCCTCGCAGTAACCGGAAACTGCCGCAACAAGCAGCTGGTCGGTTTTAGATTTCGGGGTGCCCTTCTAGCACATTTATGGCGTGGTACCTGATGTTTGGACCGACCGAGGGGTCGTCAAGTAACTGTTGTTTTGCGAACCACTTGGCTTCCTTGGACTCGGAATCAATCTTTAGGCTTCCAGAAACTACGCGCGCAGTGAACACGAGGTTAACGTCCCGCTTGTCCCTGCAGGGAAGCAGCACCATGTGATGTGGCAATGGCAAAGGAACGGCGATTTTTGTGCGGCTTTTTTCGTCGGGTTTCTCCAAAATCTCTGTTTCCAGCCCGGTTTCTTCTTTCACTTCGCGAATCGCCGCCTCATGCGGTAGCTCGTCGTCTTCGATATGACCGCCAGGCAAAAGCCAAAACGGGCTTCGCTCCTGTTTCAACAAAAGAACCCGGCGCTCTTTGATTACTACCACGCTAACTGTGTAGTGTGTCGACTTGCTAAAGTCATATGCTTTCATATCAACACCTCACGAGAATCATTATTTACCAAACGTAGGGAACCAGGCGGTAACGCGTCTTCCTGCAGTACGCCTTGTAACCCGCGAGTTTTCTCGCTAGGAGCTCCTCCTCGTCCTTGGCGCGCGCCGCGAGCAAGAACGGCAGCGGGAGGAACGCCACGAGCGCGGCGTACGAGCCGAGCGCGATCGGGGTGGCGAGGAACATCACGAGCATCGCGGTGTACATCGGGTGGCGGACTACCGCGTAAGGCCCGGTCGTAACGGTTTTCTGTTTCTTCACGACTTCGATGACGCGCGAGGCGTACGAGTTCTCCTTGAGCACCAAAGCGTTCAACAGGTAGCCTAGGAGAACAACGGCGTTCGCGGCTATCGAGACCTCGGGGGGCACCGTGGTCCAGTGGAAGCGCTGGTCCAAACCCGGGAGGATGAACCCGATTAGGAATACCGCGCTCGCGAGCAAGACCAGCGTCCCTTGCTTGCGTTGCTTCTCCTTGAGTTTCATCCGGCGTTCGAGCAGCCCGGGGTCCCTCTTGTGGAGGTAAGCCACCACGAACAACAACGGCACGAATATCACGGCGCAGTAAAGCCACGCCTGCCAATAGTCCAGGGTGCCCGCGGGAACGAACAACAGGGCGGCTATCGCGATTGGCGCAGCGAGTAGGCGCACCAGAACTTTCCTATCCAACCCCGCAAGCCGGCGTTCGGTCATACTGCCAATTGTTTCGCGGTTGTTAAATGCGTTCGCTTCACCGGCAGGCACGCCTCGCGGCGTTTCATTTGCGTGCAGGCTTCCGCTCCAACAATCAAACAATGCCGGCAAATCGCGCGTTGGAAGCGCCTCGGGGATTTTAGTGACTTGAAGGTTATATCCGCTTAAACTCTTTCAGCACTTTTTCGATTGTGTTTTTGTAGTTTGCAAAATTCGGGTGGTCGTGGTCAATGCTTGCGAACAGGTCGTTTAGCTCCACCCACTTATAGCGCTGAACTTCGCTTCCATCCGCCTCGAGTTCGTTCGGATCGCCTAAATACTCTATCAGAAAGAACTTTTGGATTTGGCCGCGCCACTTATACCCGCTTTTCTCGACAGAGTCCTGCGACCAGTCGTAGCGGTTGGCGTGCAGACTCTCGCCAATAATCCGGAAAGCGTCGGTTCCCAGTTCTTCTCGGAGTTCTCGTTGTACCGCGGTTTGGTCTGTTTCCCCCGCTTCAACCCCTCCCTGCGGAAACTTCCACCAATGGCTCGGCCAGCCCGGTCGCTGTAGCAATAAAAACTTTTTGCCATTGAACACTATGCCGCAGACGTTGTTTCTATACGGCAAACCTTCAATTCTTTCCGGAGTCATACGCCCGCATCTTACGGCCATCGCGCCTAATCCTTTAATAGCCTGCGTATAATAATGCGGCGTCCCAGATGTTCTTGGTTCAAATTTGGCTGATTCCGGGCAGGCGCACATGTCCTCTGAGCGAATTGATTTCGCAAGCGATATGGTGAACTCTAACTTTGCGTTAAGGCAAGAGCCGTTTGGCTATACTTTTTTTGATAAACAAAAACTCCGTCACGTGTTCCTGCACGAGCCGGACTTGGATGGATTCTTGAGGGACCGGCAAATAAGCGCCAAACAGGTTGAATTTCTCAAGTTCAAGCGGAAAGATTACCGGCGGGATATTCTTTACTCGCCGCTAAGGGTCTACTATGAATTAACGCTGGGGTGCAATCTGCATTGCAGGTATTGCTATAACAGCTCGGGAAAATGCAGACCGAACGAGCTGTCTACCGCGGAAGTTTTGAAGAGTTTAGACGATTTCAAGGCGTGCAACGTGTTCGATATTCGGTTTACGGGCGGAGAACTCACTTGCAGAAAGGACTGGTTTGAAATATTAAATTACGCTAAAGGCCGGGGCTTTGCCGTATCCTGCAATACCAATGCCGCGTATTGCGACCCCAAAGTGAACGAACAATTTGCAAAGCTAAATCTGGAACAAGTGACCGTAAGCTTAGACGGCGATAAAGCCGGCCATGAAATGAATCGCGGTAAAGGCACCTTTGACCGGACAATTGAAAACATCAAGGACATGCATTCCATGGGCGTCAAATTACGCATAAACACGCTGGTAAGCGCGTACTCTGCTGGGGACGTGGAAAAAGTGCTGGAAATCGCCGCGAAATACGCCGAAGAAATTAATTTTTTCACCATCATTTTTATCGGCAGGGGTTTTCATCTAGAGTCCGCAAACGGCATAAGCCTAAAAGACCACTATGAAATGTCAAAAAAAATACGGGCGCTTCGCAGCAAATACCCGAATCTGCGGATTTTGCATTTTTCAGAGGTGACCAAGAAAACCGAAGTCAACACTGAACTGGGTGAGGAGTTCGGCTTAAAAGTTGGGTTGCCGTCGGGGTCAACCAGGTTCAATGTCTTAAGCGACGGCAGTTATTGCTGTGGCGGCTATACCCGCTATATAGACGACGGTCTTATCATGGGCAACGTTCGGTCTGATGACTTATTTGATGTTTGGCAAAAAAATCACCTTCTTGAAAGAATGAGGGGCGAGGGTGGCGATTTGATTCGCTTTTGCGAAAAATGCCCGAAATTTATTGACGGTACGTGCCAGGGACCGAAATATGAAACGGAATTAATCCGGTTACTTCATCCAGAAGTGAAAAATCCGACTTGTATTTACGGAGACGGGCCGTCTTTGCTCACACGCCTTGGAAACGATTCGCGATAATCGTTTTAAGCGAAGTTTTTTGACGGGGGCACGAAGCCCCCCGCTTCCTTTTTTCTTCGAGGCGACGCGCAGAGGATGCGTTTCTCCTTGCTTCCCCTCGTTGCCGTAGGGCTTTAATCTGGCTTTCCCGATTTAACCCCCGAATTCCGCCCTTATTTCGAGCTCGCCCACGCGAGCGCCGCGAGCGCGACCGCTATGAGCACGGGCTGGATTATTACGAGCACGCTCATGGACTCGCCTATCCCGAAGAACATCTGCACGAGCGGGTTGGACGCGACGGCGTACACCATGAACGCGAAAACCGCGAAGAGTATGGCGAGCGTGAACCGACTACGGAGTACAAGGTAGTCCTTCAAGTAGATGTAGGTGAGGTAGACTGTGAGCCCGAGTATGATGAATGAGAAGAGCATGCTGTTCGCCGCGAACGGGTAACCCCTGAGGGCCGGGTTGCGTTCGGGCGAGAACGGTATGAAACGGTCGGCGGTGCTCATTATCATGAACACGAGCGCGAGCGCCGCGGCGGTGCCGAACGCTGCTTTCCCCTTCACTTTTTCTTCCTTCTTCATTCGTTTTCACCCTTTTCCAGGAGTTCCTTCAAGTAAGCGTTACCGGCGAACGACGGCGCCAGGAAGTACACGCTCCCGTACCCCTTGCGCGGCGTTTCGACCACGCCGTTCTCTTCGAGCAGTTCGAGGTGCTCTTGAATCGTCTTGTAATCCAGCTTCAACGCCAGCGCGAGCCTACGCTTGTTCGCGGGCTTGGCGGCGAGCGCCTTCAACAAGCGCAGCCGGGTGGGCCCGCCCTTCGAGGCGCCGAGGAGCCAGTACAAGACGCGCGTTTCCGCATCCATGACTATCCTTGCACGCCGCCCGTTAAAACGTTTCGTTGTTTTGGGGGTTATTTCCACTCAAAATCGGGAAATTCCTTTAAGAACGCCTTGCGCGGGTTAATGCATGAAGGCGCAGTCCGTCATCGAATCCCGCGGCTTGGTGAAAGAGTATCCGCTAGCGGGCGGGCGCAGCCTCCGCGTGCTCCAAGGGCTCTCGTTCACGGTGGACAAGGGCGACTTCGTAGCCATAATGGGTCCCTCGGGGAGCGGGAAGAGCACCATGCTCCACCTCCTCGGCTGCCTCGACCACCCCACGGGCGGCGCGGTATTCATAAACGGCGTGGACTCCACCACGCTCTCCTCGAACGAGCTCGCGGACTTGCGCGCCCACAACATCGGGTTCGTGTTCCAGTCCTTTAACCTCCTCTCGAACCTCACCGCCCTCGAGAATGTGGAGGTTGCCATGAGCATCGCGGGCTTGGACCTGGGGAAGCGCCGCGAACGCGCCCTCGCCCTCTTGTCCAAGGTGGGTTTGGAAGAACGCGCGGGGCACAAGCCCATGGAGTTGAGTGGAGGCGAACGCCAGCGCGTTGCTTTGGCGCGCGCCCTAGCAAACAATCCGCCGCTGCTGTTGATGGACGAACCCACTGGTAACCTGGATTCGAAGTCCGGTGAAGTCGTGATGGAGTTGATTGACGGGTTGTGGCGGAAGGGTTTGACTCTGGTTTTGATTACGCACGAACGCGACGTGGCCGAGCACGCGGAACGCATCATGCACCTCCGCGACGGCGCAGTCGAGCGCGTGGAAGTTTTGAGGAAGCGAGGTGTTTCAAGGTGAATTCAAGGATTTGGCTTTTGGCTTTAGTCGCGTTCCTGCCGTTCGCGCACGCCGCGTCGGGCTTGGCCGAGTTGTGGTCGGACTGGGATTCCGGTTACTCGGCTTCCGGACTCGTCCAAAGCCCGGACTACATTTATGCGGGCGACGACGTCAGCTTGCGTTTCTCGTTCGCCAAGATTTCGGGTTACGCTTCGGATGTGAACGTTTACGCCTCCGTACCCCTGGGTTTCGGGAACGGCTCGAGTTCCCCCCAGAACCTCGAGTTCAACCTCGGCTCGTTCCCGGCGGGCGAGGGACAGGAAGTCAAGATTAACTTCGAGGTGCCCTCGGACGCGGTAACGGGCAACTACTTCATTTACCTGTACGCCAAGGAAGGCGACGGTTCCCAAGTCCAGTTCGGGAGCATTTACTTTGAAGTCAACGAAGAGGCGATGCCTGGCCTGATAATGGCGAGCGTTGCCGCCGACGAAACCGTTTACACGGGCGAGTCCTCGCTCGTAACCGTGTCGCTGACGAACACGGGCTTGCTTGATGCGGGCGATGTCTTGGTGAGCGTTTCGCTCGACGACAGCATCCCGTTGACCGCGCTCGGCCAGGACCAAGTTTACGTGGATGAAATCAAGGCCGGCGAAACCAAACAGGTTTCCTTCACGGTGGGCGCGGACGCAGACGCCACGCCGGGCTTTTACGCGCTCCCGTTGTCGTTGAGCTTCAACGTGAACAACCGCCCCCAAGACGACGTCACCCAGAATTTGGGCGTCAAGGTGGACTCGCGCACGGGAATGCTCGTGTCCGGTGAACTCACGGACGACTCCGCTGGTGCGAACGTGCTCTCGGTGACCATAGCAAACACCGGGGACACCGCGGTGCGCGGGGTTTACGCGCGCGCCTACAGCGACGACTACTCGTTCACCGGCTCGGCGGACAAGTTCATCGGCACCCTCAACTTGGACGATTCCTCGACGCTCACTTTGACCCTCGCTTCCCTCAAGGCGGACGGCTCAGTTACAGTCGAGGTTTCCTACAAGGACCCGTTGAACGTCGAGCACACGGTCACGCAAGTCATACCCGTCTCGTCGGGTGTCGGGGCGTCCGCCGATGCTTCGGTTGACGCGCCGGCAGTGGACGGCCGCATGCAGGGACCTGGGGGCGCGGGCGGTTTTGGTGGTTTGCTCTCGATAAGCCGCGGTTTGGGGGACCTCCTCCCGTACGTGATCGGCGTCGTGGTGCTTGTGGTTGCGTTCCTGGCGTACCGCTTCTGGAGGAAACGCAAAGAAAAGGCGGCGGCGCGCGGCAAAGGTGCCTGATTTGAACTTCCGCGACTCGCTGGCGTACGCTTACTCGAGTTTGCGCTCGCGCAAGCTGCGCTCCTGGCTCACCGTCTTGGGCATAGTCATCGGAGTAGCCTCGGTGGTTACCATCTTGGCGCTAGCAAGCGGGATGACCACCCAGCTAAGCTCAAGCATGGGCGACCTGGGCACCGACATCCTCCAGATATCCGCGGGCGGCGGACCCACGATGGGCGGCGGTTTCGGCGCGCCGGGCGGCGGCATGGGTGGCTTCGCGTTCGACGAGGGCGAAACCCTCTCGTTCGACGACGCGGAGGATTTGAAGCGCGTGGACGGCGTGCTCGCGGTGGATACGCGCATCAGCGGGCGCATCGAGGTGAGCTTCAGGAACAAGAACACGAGCATCACCGTGATAGGCGTTGACCCCGAGGCGTTCAACGAGATGCTTTCGAAGACCGCGCTCCTCGAGGGACGCAACCTCGGGGTGAACGACAAGTATTCCGCGCTCGTGGGTTACTCGGTTTATGCGGACGTGTTCAAGGACGAGGACCTGCTCAACCGCCAGATTTGGCTGGATGAGGATTACGCGTTCAAGATAATCGGCGTGCTCAACGAAACTGGGAGCGGCTCGATGACGCTCTCGGATGATGCGATTTACATTCCGATTTCCACGGCGGAGACGCTCTTCGACAAGAGCGACCCCGACCAACTCGTGGTCAAGGTGAAGGAAGGCTATGACGCGGACGCCGTGGTTGAACTGATTTCCGCGCGCCTCCGCCTCCTCCACGATGTTGCCGAAGGCGAGGAGGACTTCACGATAATGAACCCGTCCGCGATGCAGGAAACCGTTTCCGAGATATCGAATTTGTTGACCATGTTCCTCGGGGGCATCGCCGCGATTTCGCTCCTCGTGGGCGGGATTGGAGTGGCGAACACGATGTTCATGAGCGTGCTCGAACGCACCAAGGAAATCGGAATACTCAAGGCGCTCGGACTCAAGGACTCCGGCGTCCTGTTGCTTTTCCTGCTCGAGTCCGCGGCAATAGGACTCGTGGGCGGCGTGCTCGGCGTTGCGTTGAGCCTCGCAGCCGTGGGTGTGTTCTCGCTGTTCGGGGTGACTGCAACGGTGACGCCCGAACTTATAGCCCTCGGAGTATTATTCTCGGGGGTGGTGGGCTTGGTTTCGGGTGCGGTGCCAGCGAACAACGCAGCCAAACTCGAGCCCGTGGACGCCCTGCGTTACGAGTGAACGCTCAGCGTTTTGCGGTTGCGTCCTCGCGCATCACGAATTTGACTATCGAGAACACCACGAACGCCACGATGAGGAAGTCGATGAGCGCGCCCGCCAGGTCGCCGACGAGGAATTTAGCGGAGCCCACATCAAAGGTGGCGGTGCGCCACTCGCCGCCGGGCACGAGCACTGCCACTATGGGCATGACTACGTCGTTAACGAATGCGGTGACGAGCTTGGTGGATGCCGCGCCTATGATGAACGCCACGGCGAGGCCGAGCACTTGGTACTTCTTCAGGAAGTCTTTGAATTCTATCGCGAAACCCATGCTCTAAAACCACCGCACGCATTTCACCCGCGCGGAATAAAAAGGTTTTATATTGCCTTGCGGTTATGATTCGCGAGGTGGGTTTGTTTTGGCTAAAGCAGGTTGGGGTAAGTTGTTCTTCGGTTTGTTCATATTCGCCATCGGCGCGAGCTGGCTCGCCCGCGAGATGGGTTGGATTAGCTTCGACTTGCCTTGGCTCGCCCTCGCGTTGATGTTGTTGGGTGTCTCGGTTCTCGCGGATTGGTTCGCCGGCTGCAACCGCTGAGGTTTTTTCACATGAAATTCTTTTTGTTATTGTTGCCCGCGTTATTGCTGTTCGGCTGCCTGGGCGGTTCGCCTTCACCCGGCGGCGAGCCAACGCCCGAACCCATGGAGAATCCGGCTGCAGCGCTGTGGTCGGGCTGGTTCCGCGTCACGCTCTCCGGCGGCGGGCCCGAATTGAGTTATAACACCGTGTTCGAGAGCCAGGACGCCTTGTTCGCCGAAGACGGGAAATTCAAGATACTCAACGAGCGCGTGTCGTGCTCGTACCACACGGAAACCCACATTCCCCCGTTGTACGAAACCCTGCCGCCCACGGATTCGGTTACCACGGGTTCGGGCGAGCACTACCAGGAATTCTACGGGCAAGAACACCCCGTTCGCTTCGAGTTCGAGTACGGTTCGCTGGACTCCGACGAAAAGAACATGCTCTCGCTCACCCCGCGCAGCCACTCGAGCGACTGGGTCACCTTCACCTCGGTTTCCACCGGGATGTCCGAGGGCACCGAAACCTGGAAGGGCTCGTGCCTTGACATGTACGAAGCCGACTTCCCCGAAGGCACCTACGAGCTGCACGGAGTGGACTCCGAGGGGCGTGAGACAATCAGCGGCAGGCGTGACATCTCCTACCAGACCGCCTCGGGAGTCGTGGAATTCGAGTACCATCGCGTCGGTTGAAGGTTTTGTAACATGGTTTTCTGGGAGACAATAGCCGCGGTCCTGTTAGTCAGCTTCGCCTCGTTCGCCGGTGTTTTTTCGTTGGCGCTCTCGAAGAAGCGCCTGGATTCGATGCTCTTCTATTTCGTGAGCTTCGCCTCCGGCTCCCTCATCGGCGCCGCCTTCCTGGACTTGCTCCCCGAAGCGGTTGAATCCGGTGGCGCGGGCGTGCTCGCCTGGGCTATCCTGGGAATAGCCGCGTTCCTCGTGATGGAAAAGTTCCTGCACTGGTACCACTGCCACAAGCACGGCTGCCGCGAACACGCGTTCACCTACCTGAGTCTGTTCGGGGACGGGCTCCACAACTTCATCGACGGCATGATAATCGCCGCGGGCTTCGCCTCCGGCAACCCCGCCGGCATTTCAGTGACAATCGCGATTCTCGCCCACGAAATCCCCCAGGAACTCGGCGACTTCGGGCTCCTGTTGTACGGCGGGTTCTCGAAAGCCAAGGCGCTCGCGTATAATTTCCTGAGCGCGCTCGCAGCCGTTGCAGGCGCGTTGTTCGTGCTCCTCGGCTTCGGCGGGCACCTCGAAACCGTAACCCCGATGCTCCTCGCGTTCGGCGCGGGCGGGTTCATTTACATCGCGTGCACCGACTTGTTCCCCGAGATGCACAAGCACGATGACCCGGTCAAGTCCCTCAAACAGCTCGCCGCTTTCGCGCTCGGCGTGCTCGTGATAATCGCCGCGAGCGCACTGTTCGGCGCGGCTTAGCGTGGTTTTTTATTCGCTTGCAGCATCCTATTTCGCGGTGGTATAATACTTGAAGAAGGCATTTGGTTTGCTCGCGGTTTGCTTGCTGTTGTTCGGCTGCGTTGGCGGCGGTTCAACTGCGAATAACACAACTAATCACACTGGTTTCGGCGCCACCCCCGAAGCGGGGTTCGGTAGCCCATCCGAAGAGGGTCCTTCGGTTGAGTACGGCGACTCCGAGTCACAGCCGCAGAAGAAAGGTCCCTCGGACGCAAGCCCGATTTGGGAGGGCACCTTTACCGTGCACTTTTACGGAGGCGGCGCGGAAAAAGCGTACGACATGACGCTCACCGCTGAAGACCAGATGTATTTTGATTACGAAGCCGGGGCGTTCGACGTCATGATGTCCACCTACCACTGCGTTTACTCGGAGACCAGCAATGTTGAAATGGGCGGCGGAATGCCCCCTATTACAATGTCGCGCACCGGCTCCGGCTCGATAAACCAGGAATACCCGGAAAGCGAGTACCGCATACTCGTTAACGACGACGGCTCCGTAAGCGGGGACTTCAGCGAGCCGCGCGAATCCTGGGTGGATTTCGCGGTTACCTTCAACTCCGAGTCATCAACTGAAACGGGCGGGTGCCTGATTGAGGATTTCGGGGACATCCTGTTCACGGAATCCGATTATACGATGTCTTCCTCGAACCCCGGGACCGCGGATTCGATCAGCGGAAGCAAGAGCTTTTCCACAGGTACGGCGAACGCCGAGGTTACCTTCGAATACCACCGCGTTTGAACAGTGATTTGATTGCTTGAATCCCTACAAAAAGAGTTCGAAGCGCTCGTAACCCGCAGCGACTTGTCGAGACAATTGGCTAGGAAGCTGCGCTTCACGCGCTCCGCTTTAAAGGGTTTGACGCGCGCCGAACGCGACTTGTTCGAGGAACGCGCATCCGCGCTCCGCAGCCGGTTGGATTCGACGGCGCGCCTCTTCACCAAACGCGGGGACAAGAGCGTGGACGAGTTCTTCTTCTCGCAGGAATCGCTGCCGTTGACTGGCAAGGAGTACTGGTTCCTGGATTTCGTGTCCACCAAAGGCGACCGCAAACAGTTGATTCTGACGTTCGGGCGTTCGGAGGCCGAGACGCGCGTGAACGGCAAGCGCGTGTGCTGCGGGAAGCACGCGGCAGTCGCCTGGGCTTTTGTTGACGCGAAGCGCAAGCTGTTCGACGAAGTCGCGGAAGTGAGCGTGAAGCCGGGCAGCATATCCTCAAAAAAATTCTGTTTCTCGGGCGCATTCCCGCATTACGAGTTGCACGTGGGCAAGCGCACCCACCTCCAGCTCACCGCAGCCAAGCGCGGGCGCGCCCGCGAGAAGCTCTCGTTCTTCGTGCGCGGCTTGGGTTTGGGGCTCGCGAACCTGTTCCTGGACTTCCGCGGCGAACTCGAGGGTACCCCCTTCGAGGGGCGTTGTTACGTTCAGAAGGTCGTGGCGGTCGTGCCCTTCCTGCCTTGGAACTGGGTGCGCGTCGCCTTCCGCGACGGTTCGACCCTGGATTATTTCACCCCGAAACTCGGGTTCAGCAAGGCGGGTTACGAGTTCCGCCGCCGCGGCAGGTACTACCATGCACCCTCCGGGAAGTCGTTCGAGTTGCGGGACTTGCGCATAAAGCGCCTGCCGGGCGGGCAGTGGCTGCTCGAGGGCGAGGGGTTCAACGCCTTGTTCGAGGAGTACGCCTCGGAACCGTTCAAATTCGAGGGAATCGGGGGCTTCAGGTACGACGAGTACTTCGTGGAGTGCACGAGCCTGTACTACAAGGGACGCGTGAACTCGGGCGGCGCGGGCATAATCGAGGACGCTTACGGGCTCATGCTGTGAAAAAACGCGGGTTTAAAAAGGGAATTCGCCAAAAATTATTCAAGAGGAAGAAGGGCGTGTCGGCTCGCAAAAAAAGTTTAGGACTCTTTTTTAACAATGAGTAATGGATTTTTCAGCGTTCGGAACGCCCAGCCTCGCGCTTCCCAAGCGAAAGTTTGGGGATAAGAAAAAAAATAGGTGGAATAGAGAAATGAACGAATTCGACGACAATTCCGACCGCGGTTTCCGCAGTCGTGACAGCGGTCCCCGCGAAATGCACACGGCTGTGTGCTCGGACTGCGGCAAGGAGTGCCAAGTGCCGTTCAAGCCCACGGATGGCCGCCCGGTCTACTGTGGAGAGTGCTTCCGCAAGCACAAGCCCCCGTCGCGCGGCGGCGGCAGCGGCGGACGCTTCGGCGGACACCGCAACGACTACTAGGCACAACGAATGCTTAAACAGTAAAACGGTGGGAGGAATCCCACCAACCCTTTTTTCCTTATTTTTTAATTATTTTTCTTTTTAATCAAGTCATGAGCGGCTTGCGTTCCGCCACATGAACTCGAAGTACTCGCGGTAGGCTGCGGCTGCCGTGGCATTGTCCACCAGTATCGCTTCCGGCGGGTCACTCCAGATTATTATCGCGATTTTGTCCCCGAAAATGTTCGTCACCGCCGGCGATTCCGTCTCAAGCGGCGCGTAGCGCACCTTGCGCAGGCGCGTCTCGCGCATGCGCCTGCCCTTGCGCACAAGGTTCTTGGTCGGTATTTTCTTCCTTTCCAGGAGCGCCTTGAATTTCGCCGCGTAAAGGGGCATCGCCTCGTCAAGCTGGTTTTCCAAGCCGAAAACGCGGTTTTCGGCTCCGCCGTGGATTATCATACCCAAAACCGTCTTGACGCCGCGTTCGCCCTTGTAAAGCCGCACGTTGTTCTGCAGTTTCGTCGCCGAGTAATCCTTCTCGAGTGCGGGAATCACTTCGGACAATTCCTCAAGCTTCGAGGAAACATAATCCTTGAGGTTGCGCGGGTCCGCCGCTTGGAACCATTTTACTTTGCCTATGGTTACGTAGGATACCAGTCCCTTCTCCATGAGCGACTTGAGTGAATTATACGCCGATGTGCGGTCTATCGCGGCTTGCTTCGAGATTTTGCCCGCCTTGGAAGAACCTAGCTTAACGAGGGCCAAGTAAACGCGGACCTCGTTACGCGACATTCCGCAAGCGCGCTCCAGAACCTCAATCATTTGTTGTAACTGATTCTACAACAAACTATTTAATGCCTTTGCTGCGTCCGCGTTGAGGGTGGGCTTGATGCAGGCACAGTTGGAAAAGCTCAAGGGAACGAAGGATAGGTTTGCGGCGATTAACGGCGCGGAGTTCGCGGCAATCGACCGAGTGAACGATGCGCTTTACTGGGGTGCGTTGGACTACTTCCGAAGCAACGGGTTCGTGTGGGTGGACGTGCCGACGCTTACGCGCGTGACGGGCGCGTGCGAGAACGTGGACACGCTTTACAAGGTGGACCACTTCGGTCAGAACGCCTACCTCGCGCAAACGGGCCAGCTTTATTTGGAGGCGAAGATTCCACGGCACGAGAAGGTCTGGACGGTCATAACGAGCTCGCGTGCCGAAGCGTCAGTAGACGCCCGCCACTTGAACCAGTTCCAACTGTTGGAGTTCGAGCACCAAGGCGACTTTGAAAGCCTTCTGGGATATTTGGAAGGCACGGTGAAGGCGATGGTCGCTTCCGCGCTTGCAAACGCCTCGGCCGAGCTCGCTTTTCTGGACCGAAATGCGGCGGAAGTGAAGAAATATTTGCAGCCGTTCAACCGCGTGACTTACACTGACGCGATAGGCTTGCTTGAGGGTACGCCGTTCGAGTTGGATTGGGGTTCTGACTTGAAGCACTCGCACGAACTGTACTTGGTCGAGGCGCTTGGCGGCAAGCCGCTGTTCATAACGCACTTCCCAAAGGCAATCAAGTTCTTCAACATGCGCGTGAACCGGCAAAACGACGAGGTGGTGAACAGCGCGGACCTGATTCTACCGTACAGCGGCGAGGCTGCGGGTAGCGCGGAGCGCGAGGACGACTACACGCTCCTGAAAGAGCGGCTGCTGGCGAGCAACATGTACTCGATTTTGAGCAAGCGCGGCGTCTCGCTCGCCGAGTTCGAGGAGTACCTGAACCTCGTGCGCGACAACCCGATTCTGCATTCGGGCTGCGGCATAGGGTTCCCGCGCGTTTCGCAGAGCGTCTTGGGTTTCAGCGACATCCGTCAGTCCACGAATTACCCGTTGAATGCGGAAACGCTTTACTGAAACCAGTTCTGCAGGAAGCGGGAAATCCGCGGCGGAGACTAACCCCCGCTATTCTTGTTTTCGAGAATCAGTAGTGGGCTCGCGGAGAATCGAACTCCGAATCTCCACTGTGTGAGAGTGGCGTCTTAACCATTCGACCACGAGCCCCGTGGCAGAACCCTTTTCCGTTCAGCGGCGCTTGCGGCGCTTCTTCTTGGGCGCCTTAGCGATCTTCTTCTTGCCGCAGTTGCAGCCGAAGAACTTCTTTATGGATTCAAAGCACATTTTTCCTATCCCTCTTTTTCAGTACTCGTAATTCCCGCGCGTGGGCTTCCCGACGCTGCTGTTCTGTTGGCGCTCGCGGATGCGTTCGTTCAGGCGCTTCTTCTTCTCGTAGATGCCGAGGTGCTTTCCGCACGACGGGCAATAGCACACTTCGCGCGTGAGTATGCGCGTGTAAGGCTGCCCCTGCACGATGTCCTTGCGTTCAAGGGGGTTCGTGAACATGGGTTTCTCGAGGTAAACCGCCTTGTCGCGGCGCACCAGGCGCCCGCACTTGTCGCAGTTGACCATCCGTTCTTTTCCGCGGCTGTTTGACATTTCGTTGCTTCAATCCTCCCTATCGGTAAAAAATTGACGTTAAATTTTAAGGCGGCGGGGCATTTTAAAGCTTGCCGAGGGCGTCCCCGTCCAGCGAGAACGCCTGTTTCGGCTTCGCAAAACCGCGGAACAACGGCCCCATTAGTTTCCCGTTGTTCACCGCGCGCCCGCCCGCGAGTTCCCCGAACGCCGGAAAAACCCAGACGCGCTTCTTGCGCGCGCTGCAATCGAGCCAGCACGGGATGCGCCACTTGCCGAGTGAGTCCTCGAACTCGAAGCACGGGTGCTGGTGTCCCGTAAGTAGGACGCTTTTCGCGAGCACTTCCTCGGACGGCTGGGCGTGCCCGTGGCAGACGCCGCAACCCGCG
>JBAZPG010000004.1:0-81224 GCA_041648335.1 Candidatus Micrarchaeia archaeon | reverse complement strand
AGGCGGCAGCATAACTTTTCTAATAGGATACACTAAAGTGATAAAATGAAAATCGCGGGCTTGCAGAAGACAACGCTGGTGGACTACCCCGGGAAAGTCGCCTGCACCCTATTCACGCAGGGCTGCAACTACCGGTGCGGTTACTGCCATAACCCCGCACTGTTGTCCACGGAGGGCGCCGACCCAGTCATCCCGGAAACCGAATTCCTGGAGTGGCTCGCGACAAAGAAGAAGTGGTTGGACGGCGTCTGCGTCACGGGCGGCGAGCCCACCCTCCAAGCGGACTTGCCGGAGTTCCTCGCGAAAATAAAGGAACTCGGCTTCCTAGTGAAGCTGGATTCGAACGGCTCGAACCCGCGAATGCTCGAAAAAATGTTCGACGCGAAATCGATTGACTTCCTCGCGATGGACATCAAGGCACCCCTTGAGAAGTATCGAACGGTGGTCAACGCCGGCGTTGACTTGAATGCGATAAACGAGAGCGTTCAAATCATCAGGGAGCGCGCCCCGGATTACGAGTTCCGCACCACGGTTGCACCGGACTGGTACTCGATGGAAGACGCACTCGCCATCGGAACGTGGCTCGAGGGCGCGAAAGCTTATTTCATCCAGAACTTCGTGCCCGAACACGCCGTAAACGCGATGTTCCGGGAAAAACGCTTCTTCACGCGGAAGGAACTCGAGGAACTCAAGGCAGCGCTGGAGCCGTTCTTCGGCACCGTGGGCATCCGCGAGTGAATTGTTAAAAAGCCAGTTAATCCAGTTAGAAGTATGCCTCGCATCAAACCAATGAAACCAGGGCATCCGGACTACGATAGCTTCCAACGCCAAGTACAAGAATTAACTCGATTTGGCTTTGGTTATCGCATGACTGCCGCCGAGTACCTCGGCGCAATCGGACACCCCGAGGGAATAGTACAATTAACCCGTCCCGGACAAGGAATATACGATCAAGAACCACATGTGTGCGAGAAAGCGGGCATAGCCCTTGGTGCAATCGCTGAAAAAATCAAACAAAAACAACCCGAACACCCGGCAGTAATCGCCAGACAACACATCGACCCAGCGGTCACCCCCAAAGCATTCATCGCGCTTTACAACGCACTCACGAACGGTGAACACATCGGGCAACCACCCGCCTGGCTCACCACTTACGCAAAACAACTAAAAGCGCTGGAAGGAAACCTGAAATGACTCCCCGCATCCGACCGATGAACCGCGAACACCCGGACTACGAGGACTTCCAAGACGCGGTAAAAAATTTAAGCCATTCAACGTGGGACGAACGCTATTCCGCAGTCAACGTACTTAGCGCAATCGGGCATCCCGAAGCAATAACCCACCTAGCCGTCCAAAAACAAGGGCTACGCGACGAAGAAATCATGATACGCGAGCAAAGCTTCAGAGCAATCGTAAAAATCGTGGATGCAATCAACGCCAGCCAACCAAAGCATCCCGCATTAAAAATCGCACTCGAACACTTATTCAAACCGGGACAAGGAATAAACGACCCAAGCGTATGGGTACGCGAAAGAAACGCTAAATCACTAGGAAAAATCGCGGATGTAATCAAAGCCAGCCGACCCGACCACCCTGCGGTAATCGCCGTCACCCACATCAACCCGGAACAACACCCGAAAGCATTCATCGCGCTTTATGAGGCGCTAGCGAAAGGCGAACACCTCGGGCAACCTCCCGCTTGGCTCACCACCACCGCGAAACAACTAAAAGCGCTGGAAGGCAACTTAAAGTGAGTAAAAATGTTTAGACCATACCTCACCAAAGTTGAACACGAGTTAATAGTAGATAACTCCGAACTCCCCGGCGAAGTACAAAACAAGTGGCTGGACCGCGTGCGCTTACTGGAAAACGAAAACCAGCGCGTGGAATTAGCAAGGAACCTGAAAACAATCCTCGAACAAGAACATCACGGCTCGCTAGCCGCAATCAACCCGGGAAACGCAAACTTTTTGACGCGCTTAAGCGAGGCGGCGGTATTAGCCGGCTTACCGCAGGAACTGGGCGTGAATGGGAAACAAGCCGAGGAAGTAATGCGCTCGGCTAACCCGTCGGAAGCCCTGGAAAAACTCTTGCTCGAAAAACTCGGGCACGTCATCGGCGCGAAAACCCTGTCCGAGGAAGGAAAACGCGCCCTTGGAAACCCCGAGTACTTGAAGAACCTGTTCTTATACCACTCCGCATTCGAAAAAGGCGGGAGCGAATGGAGCAGGGGAACCCAGCAGTTGGACGCGTTCAAAGGCATTAACAAGGCATTCCTAGAATCGGGCGTGAAAGGCGCCAAGGACTACAAGTACCGCGGAGAAAAAGCGCGGGAAGTAATCAAGGACGCTCAAATCCCCACGAAACTCGTCTCGTTCCTCGAAGGCTTGGACTCTAGCCACCGCGTGACAACCGAAGCCGGCGGGGAAGGCGACTTGTACGACGCTTTCGAACAAAAACTCGCGGATTACGCCGGACACTTGAAGGAAGAGAACCCGCTCGAACTCCTGGAAAAGGCGGGCAAGGAAGCCGCACCAGCAAGAGAAAAAGCGAACGAAGTGCTAGCCCGGCTCCCGAAAGAATTTTCGGATGCCGTAGCCGCCGCGATTAAAACCGGGGACTACGAGAAAGCCCTCGCGATAACCCGGGAGAAAACGGGTTTGAGTAAAACGAACGCCCGCATAGCCAACGCGCTAATCCCTCACTTGAAGCAGTTGATTGAACTGGGCGAACTGGGCAAGGGCAGGGAAGCGGTTGAAGCCGCCCAACGCGCGGTTGCCGCCGCCCGCTCGCTAGAAAAACTCCGGGGCAAGCCGTGGGGAGAGCAAACGCGTGCTTTGGAGCAAGCCGGGCGCGGGTTGAAGCAAGAGCACCTGGATTTCCTGAGGGCAATGCCCAAGAGCGTTTTCCGTGACCTCGCGTTCTTCGCGGAACAAGCGTTGAAACCGCCGCAGCGGGAGTCAAGCGGCTTGGAAACGCACGTCACCCACGCCCAAGACGAATTGTTCACGCTCGGCAAGTTCCAGAACAACTGCCAGAGCCCGGGAACCACGCAGAGCGTTGGCTTGCCCGGCTTCGCCGGACACCCGACGGAGTTAACCCTGGGGCACTACGCGGACGGCGAGTTCGTGGGGTTCACTTTCGCGCACCTGACGCACGCCCCAAACGGCAAGTTCGCGTTGGTGATAGAACGCCCGTACACCAACCACCAGGGGCTCCACCAGTCTATGACCGAACACCTGCAAGAATTCAAGGAACGCGTAGCCAAGGCGGCGGAAAAACAAGGCGTGCCGTTAACCGTTTACCTGCAGTCGGAAGCCAAGGACAAGGGTTTGCATACCATCGAAACACACTTGCCGAAGTGGTACGACGTGACGGGCGGGAAAGTGGATGCGTACACCCGGCAAAAGATCGGTGAAGGATAATGCCGCCCAAAGAAATTCAACCGATGAAACCCGGACACCCGCAATACGAGCGATTCCAAAGTGCGGTAGAAAAATTAAGCCACCCCGAAGCATATATCCGCGAGGAAGGCGTCGAAACAATCGACAGAATAGGACACCCGGCCGGAATCAAACCACTAGAAAAAGCACTAAACGAGCCATACACCGCTGTGCGCTGGAAAATCGTCCAAGCAATCGGCAAAATCGGTCACCCAGATGGAATCAAACCGCTAATCGAAAAAGCAATAAACTACGAATTAGATGGAACGACGCGCGAATACGCGGCCAAAGCAATCAACGCAATCATTGAAGCAATCAAGGACGAGCAACCCGAACACCACGCGGTAATCGCCCGCCAACACATTAACCCCATCGACAACCCGAAAGCATTCAGCAAATTTTACGAGTCACTAGCGAAAGGCGAGCACCGCGGGCAACCGCCCGCTTGGCTCACCACCACCGCGAAACAACTGAAAGCGCTGGAAGGCAACCTAAAATGAAACCCGCACCAAGCATCCAACCAATGGACCGCGAACACCCACAATACAATGCCTTCCAAAAGGCGAGGATGGACTTAACTTACCACGACGTCTGGAAAACGCGCACGGCAGCCGACGCGGCAGCCGCAATAAAATGGGTAGAGGAACTAGATAGGAAAAAACGCACGGCAGCCATAATAAAATTCAGGGACATCGGACACCCAGATATGATACCCCTTCTAACCGCCAAAGAACAAGGAATAAACGATTCAGATTATCAAGTACGCGCCATCGCTACGGATGCGCTCAGAGAAATATTAGAAAAAACCAGCACAGAACAGCCCAATAACAAACTAGTAATCAATGTAATACCCGTCATAACCGAAAAACTAAACATACACTTTGCCTTAAACGAACCATACAATCAGGGCATACTTGAGAACCTCCGTCTGGCACTCATTACAATCGCCGAAAAAATTAAGATAACTCATCCCGACCACATTCTCGCAATCGCCGCGAACCACATCAACCCCAACGAACACTGGAAAGCCTTCTTCAAGTTTTACCAAGCACTAATGAACGGCGAGCACCTCGGGCAACCGCCCGCCTGGATTACTACTTACGCGAAACAACTGAAAGCGTTGGAAGGCAACCTGAAATGACTCCCCGCATCCGACCAATGGAACCCGGGCACTCGCAATACGAGCGATTTCAAAGCGAGGTAAAAAAATTAAGCTACTCCGATACAAATAACGAACGGTGGGCGGTAATACGTGCAAACGCTGCCGCAGTAATCGGCGCAATAGGACACTACGACGGACTCGAACCATTAACCGCACCAGAAAAAGGAATAAACGACCCTGACTCACTTGTGCGCGATTACGCCGCTCGAGCAATCGGTGCAATTGCTGAAGCAATCAAGAACGAGCACCCCGATAACCTGGCAGTAATCGCCCGCCAACACGTAAACCCTGTCGACAACCCGAAAGCATTCATCACGTTTTACCAAGCACTAGTGAAAGGCGAGCACCTCGGGCAACCACCCGCCTGGATCACCACCACCGCGAAACAACTCAAGGCACTCGAAGGCAACCTCAAACCCGAGTAAAACAAATTTAACGAGCCGCGAGTGAAGTTAAATAACCGGAACGCCCGAATTGGGTTAATCGAAATGGTTGAAAAGAACTGGCTGATTTCAAAAGTGCTCGAGGTAACGGGACTGGATGGGGCACGCCTCCTCGCCGAAGCCGGGCTCGGGTGCGTTGGTTGCGCGATGGCGCGCGGCGAAACCCTTGAAGAAGGATGCTTGGCGCACGGGTTGAACGGGAAGCAGATAAGCACCCTCGTAGTTAAACTGAATGCGTTGAAGGAGTGAAAAGCATGCCGACTGGAACGCCGCACACTGCAAAAGCATTGAAACGAATCGAGCTGGTATCCCGGCAGGAGGAGGACAACGGCCGGTTCGTCGAACGCATCGCGCGCTTCGTGGAGCACCCGGACCCAGCGGTGCGGGAAGCCGTGGGTTTAGCGTTAATCAACCGTCCGCACCCTTACGCCGTGGGAGTCATCGAACGCGGCTTGAATGACAGCAACCGCGGGGTCAGGGAGACCTTCGCCCGCGCTGCAGCGGAGAACAAGGCGCGCGGCTTGACGGACAAAATCGGGGAGTTGTTCCGCGCGACCCACCCGTTCAGCGAGGACACGCGGGGCATACTCGCGCAAGCGCTCGGCGAATTGGGGCACAAACCCGAACACTTGGGTTACCTGACTCCGAAAGAAGGCGAGGCGGACGAGGCGCGCTCCGCAATCGAGGAAGCGCGAAAACAAATAGTCAAACGAATTAAAGAGCGTGCAACGCAGGCGGTTGCCCCCGAGCCAAGGGAAACGCCGTTGCCCGAAGCGGAAGCGCACGCCGCGATTTTGAAGTTGCTGGGAAGCGCGGGTTTGCGGCACGCGAACCCCGCGGTCCGTTCGAAAGCCGCGCACAATTTATTCGAGTTTGCTGACGCCCTCCCGAGGGGGCACCCGTTGAACCGCGTGTTAAAGATGTTCAACCCTGTGAAGAACCCGCGCGAAACAGGCGACTTATATATGCGGGGAACGCGCGCAGGGACCCCGTGGCATCCGGGCGACTGGACGGCTGCCGCGGCATTGTTGAAGAAAGGCAAGCGCCCCGCGCCCAAGCGGCGTTGAACGCAGGCCCCGGTTACTAGTTGAGTAGCCCGTGCGCGTGCAAAACTTTTTTGTTGAAACGGGCTTCCAATATGTGCGTATCTTCGGAAACCTCGCCTTCGAGGGTTACCTCTCTTAACGCGGCTAACAATATTTTATTGTATTCTGGTGAGTGCACGATATTGTTGCGGGAAACAATGTGAGGCTCGGTAGTATGGCTATAGGGCGTTCCCGCAATCAGGTCGAACAAATTAGGCAAGCTTTGTTGAATTTTCGGATGATGGGCGGCAATCATTCGTATTATTTCTTTGGCTTCAAAACGGATTGTGGGTTCTTTGTGTTCGGTTAACTTGGATAACACGGAAAACGAGGTTTTCGTCAAATCCCCCCGTTCGTCAGGCCTGCCGGGTCCGCGCGCAAAAAAATAGTGTACCCGTTCGCACAGATTTTTGTAGGCGCTAGCCTTGCTTTTCGCGTCCACTGGCAACATTTCTTCCGCACGATCCAGCGTTTCGCCTAAAAGCCGCACGGCATTCGGATGCTTCGAGTCACGCAACCCGAACAGCACCGCATCCGGAATCCTGGCGCGCGCCTTGGACGACAACTTAGCATACCACGCCGGAAGTTTTCCCGTGCCGCGCAAGTAGCCCCGCAGCCGCCAAATGCAGTATTGTTCGGCGCGGACAGATAAACTTTTGGGCAGTTTCAATTCCTCGTGAATAGTCTGGAAATTTAGCGGCTCGCGCGGACTTGGGGTCCAACCGCTGATTACGCCACTCATTTGCTGGTTCAGGTGCTCGTCCAGCCTGTCTTTGTAAATTTTAGAAAAAACAGGACTACTTGTCGGACGCGCGCGTTCCCCTTCAACCCGTGACAAAAGCAAAACAGACACCTGGATTCAACTGGGCACGCGGCTTATTTATAGCCAGTAGCCCTTCCTGAAGCCCGCATACTCGCTCGTGCCCGTCGCGGCGCGCCGTTTGCCGTTGAATTTCACGACGCCCTTCGAGGGGTAGGCGCGGTAATCGATGTCCGCGGTCTCCAGGACGCCCGCGAGTTTTTTCCCGCGGATTTCCTGTTCGGCGCCCGCGTTCACCTTGCGGACCGCGAGCGAGAGCGCCTTATCCCTGCTTTCAACTGCCAACGAGGGAATCGCGCCGTGCGAGTAACGCACACGGGGGTTGCCATACACGTCAAGACGCCCCGTAGCCAAGTCCACCGAATACAATTGCAAGTTGAGCGGGATGCCGGGCGCCTTCCCGAAGAACATGTCCATGAAACCAACGATTTTCTCCGGACGCCCGGCTGGGTCGCGGCAGCACAACAGCGTCCAATGCCAACCCATCGAGGCGAAAGGCACGAGGGAACGCACGTTCTCGCAATAGGCGAAATCCGATTCGACGGTTTTGTTCGCGAGGCAGGACAAACCCTTCGAGAAAACCTCGGCGTCCCCCTTCACCTTGATTTCGAGTTTCCCGTGGCACGGCGAGAAAATAAAGTAACCCAGTACCCCGCCGTACTCCTCGAAAACCGCGCGGTAGCCCCCGATTGATTGCTTAATCCTCTTGAACGAATAAACGAGTTCTAGCTCGTTAGCATCCTTGCGGCACTTGAAGCGCACGCGGTAACAAGCGTTTGCCCCGCTCCAATCCAACTCGACGCCGGGCTCGCGTATGCGCGCACTGCCGCGGCGGGAGTCAAAGCGCGCCGCGTGCAAACCCTCGCCCAAACGGAAAGTCTTCCCGTTCGCGCGGAGCTCGTTGAACAGGAACGAGTTCGAGCCGTCGAAGCCGAGCGCGATGAAACCGCTCGCTTCTTCGCCGCCCACGAACGAGTAAAGCCAGCCCTTCTCGAACGCCGGGGCGCCGCCGTCGTATTGTTTCGCGAGGGTAAAGCGGCTGTCGAAGCGTTTGGTGCGCTCGAAGCGCGCGCGCGGCTCCACGCCTTTAACCGAGGGGTCCAGTGAATAAACGAGCACGCCCTTGTTGTCCGCTTTCATCAGGCGGTTAACCGCTGCGCGGTTTTAAAGTGAACGGTTAAAAACGAGCGCGGGGTTACGGGTTCGGTGGAACGATCTGACCGTTAGAATACTTTGCTTCGGCGACTCGAACGTTTGGGGCTGCATTCCAAACACTAGGTTCAAACGTTTTTCTGAAGAAGTGAGGTTCCCGAAAGTATTAAAAAAACTGCTCGGGTCAGACTTCGAAGTAATTGAGGAGGGTTTGAACAGCAGGACGTTACACTCAGTATATGCCCGGCCGAACAAGGAAGGCAGGCGCGGAAGCGATTATTTCGTTCCCTGCTTGGACTCTCATGACCCGCTCGAATGGGTAATACTCCTTCTCGGCACTACCGAGCTAAAGGAAGAATTCGACAACACACCCGAAGAAATAGGCGGGCTGTTAGAGACTTACTTCGTGAAAGTCGCGTTGACTAGGAAGTCGCAGTGCGGGGCTAAAAAACGGAAAGTGCTAATCATCTCGCCCGCGGTAATAGATGAAACAACTGATTACACGAAAGAAAGGTACGCCGGCGGAACTGAAAAGTCGAAGAGATTGAGCGCAGTTTACTCCAAAATAGCCAAGAAAAACAAATGCGGGTTCGTTGACGCGAGCGGCTTGAAAGTCGGGAAAGACGGGGTACACTTAACCAAGGAGAGCCACGCCAAACTGGCGAAACTGGTTGCTAACAAAATCAAGCCGCGTCAAAAGCGTTAAAAGTGCGCCCGCGGTTACGGGTTCGGTGGGGCAAAATCGTGTTGAAGGTTACCGGTAAAAAGAGCTTGTTGCGCGCGGAACGCGAAAAGAAAAAATACGCTATAGCCGAACTCGCCTCGGCTGCGGGCGTCTCCGAACGCGAAACCAAACGCATCGACAAGGGCGGCATGCCCTCGCTCGAGCAGGCGGCGCGGTTGTGCCGCGTGCTCGGCACGCCGGTGGAATCCGTTTTCGTGTTCGAGTTCGCGCGCCCCGCACGCGGGAGCAGCGAGCCGTCGAGCAGAATCCTCCCGTTGTTGTCGATGATGGCTGGGAAGAGCGACCCCGCACTCCAGCGCCGCGTTGTCGAACTGGTGGGCAAGGTGAGCAAAACGGATTTGGACGCCGTGCTCGCGGAAGTCGCGCGCTGGAAGAACAAGCGCCTCGTGGCGAAGTGCCTCGCGGAAATCAGGCGCGAGCACCGCGGCTCGAAGGAAGTCAAGGCGCGCATCCGGCTGGCTTTCGGGAAAGGGAAGAAGCGGTGAAGCGCGCCAAGGCGTTGCGGGTGCTCGCCCGACTCGATAAAGAATACGGCGAGCCTTCCCTCGGCAAGGGGGATGCATTCCACTTGCTCGTCGCAACGATTTTATCCGCCCAGTGCACGGACGCGCGCGTCGACAAAGTAATGCCCGCGTTGTTCGCGCGCTTCAAGACGCCCGCGGATTTCTCGCGCGCGAATGCGAGCGAACTTGAAAAACTCGTGCGTTCCACGGGTTACTACCGCCAGAAGGCGCGGCACTTGAAGGGCGCAGCCAAGGCGATAGTTGAGAAGCACGGCGGTCTTGTTCCACGCTCGATGTCCGAACTCGTGGCGCTGCCGGGCGTCGGGCGCAAGACGGCGAACATCGTTTTGTCGCTCGCGTTCCAGCGCGTGGAAGGCGTGGCAGTGGACACGCACGTCTGGCGGTTGAGCCGGCGCCTCGGTTTCACGCTGCGAAACACGCAGGCGGGAATCGAACGCGACTTGATGGCGCTCTTCCCCCGCGGCAAATGGTGGGCGTTGAACGAGCTGCTCGTGGAGCACGGGAGGCGCGTGTGCGTGGCGCGCAAACCGCGTTGCGGAAAGTGCGTGGTGCGCGCGTTGTGTCCGTCACGGGAAAGCAATTAATACCTTTGAATCGCTTATTATTGCAGTTAGCCCCGTAGTATAGTGGTCAAGTATGCTGGCCTCTGGAGCCGGAGACGACAGTTCGAATCTGTCCGGGGCTATGCAACAACGGAACGGGTTTCTTGATGAAACTTCTTTCCAAAGAAGTTTCGTTTGAAACTTGTCCGGGGCTAGACAGCAACGAACGGGTTTCTTGGAAATCTGTCCGGGAATATTCATGGCAACGGGATGGTTTTGTAAAATCTTCCCGCGGTCAAGGCTTCGGATGACGAAAATATAGGTATTTGTGAGAACGCCCTTCGGGGCGTCCTGTGAACGGAAGAGAGTCAGCTGACGAAGCATTTTAAAAGCGCCCGCGACTTGAGGTTAATCGAGTGATTTTGAATTATGGTTGATTCGAGTGCGGTTGAGTACGCGAAGAAGAGCTTGGGCGAGGGTTTCTCGGACGACGACGTCAAGAAGTCCCTGTTAGAGTCGGGCTGGAGCGAAGGCGACTCGAACGAAGCCATCCGCCAGGCGAAAGGCAAGAAGAAGGATTCCGGCGTAAAGTCGCCGGGCTTGCTCGAGAAAATCGCCGCGATAGTCAAGGCGTTCACTTGGGCGGGTTGGTTGGGCGTAGCCCTCTTGTTGGTTGGGTTCATCGTGCTCGTTTGGGCGCTGGGCACGGGTTGCGAACACTGCATAGTGGTTTGATTTGGCAGCACACCCGTTGGCAGGCGTCAGCGGGGTGAAGGTAGCCCGCAAGAATTACGCTTTACTGCTATTCGTTTTGCTAGCGATTTACTCGCTGGCGATTTTGGATTACATAACCGTGGAGAAGCGGAGCTTCGGGGATGCCGCCTTGGAGACGGCGTGCACCGCGGTTTACGTTGACTGCTCGGGTGTCGCGCGGCTGGAAACCAAGGCGATCCGCGCGCTCGTGGGCTTGGCAACCATGGGGGCACTCGTGCTCCTGGTTTCCGCGGGAATGCAACGCTTTTTGGAATCCGAGTTCGGAGGGAAGAAGAGAATGGCAAGGAAAATAGACGGCTTGAAGGGGCACTTCATTGTTTGCGGTTACGGCGCGCTCGGCAGGACTTTCTGCGGGGTGCTCCAGGAGAACCGGCAACCGTTCGTTGTTGTTGATAAGGACGATGCACCCATCGAGGCGGCGCGCGGGGACGGCTGCCTCGTGCTCCAAGGGGACGCACTCGACTTCAAGACGCTTGAGAAGGCAGGGGTAACACGCGCCCAGCGGCTCGTTGCCGCGCTCGAGAGCGACTCGTCCAACGTCTTCCTCTCACTTACGGCACGCGAGTTGAACCCTTACTTGAAGATTGCTTCGCGGGCGTTCAACAAGAACGCGGTGAGCAAACTCCACCAGGCGGGCGCGGACTACATCGTGATACCCGACGTGATTGGCGGCACCCAGCTCGCCCACGAAGTGCTCGGTTTGAAGACGGACTTGCACGCCAAACTGATTTCGCGCTCAAAGTAGGCGCGTGAAGTTCAAGCCGGATTTCTCGAGCTTCTCGAGTTCGAGCTTCGCCTCGCCGGCGTGCGTTTCAATCGTCTTGATTTGCTCGGGAGTGACGTGCGCGAACCTGCCCTGCATCTTGAGGTATTCCTCCACCGGCTTCGAGCCGAGCGGACGCGAGAGTTTGAATACTCCGTTCTCTATTTCGAACAGGTTCCAGAGCCCGCACTCCACCGCGAGGCGCGACACCTCGAGGGTCTTGTCGGTGGGGATGCGCCAACCCACGGTGCAGGGGGCGTGGATGCTGATGAAACGGAAGCCCTTCATGGACGCGGCCTTCTTGAGCTTGGCTTGCAAGTCAGGGAGGAACGCGATGCTCGCCGAGGCAACGTAGGGTATGGCGTGTGCGGCGGCGATGAACGAGATGTTCTTCTTCCACTCGCCCTTGCCACCCACTTCCGCGGGCGAAGTCGTGGTCGCGGAGGCGAACGGGGTGGCGCCGCTGCGCTGGAGCCCGGTGTTCGAGTACGCCTCGTTGTCATAGCAAATGTAAAGCAGGTCCTCGTTGCGTTCCATGGCGCCGCTCAACGCGCCGAAGCCGATGTCATAAGTGGCGCCGTCGCCTCCGATGCACACCACGATTGCCTTCTTGCCGAGCTTCTTGAGTGCGCGGCTCACTCCCGCACCCACCGCGGGCACGTTCTCGAACAAGCTGTGGATGTAGGGAACGTTCCAGTTGTTGCGGGGGTAGGGCGTCGAGATGATTTCCATGCAACCCGTAGCGTTGACTACCACGATGTCCTTGCCGAGCGTTTCCAAGACGTGGCGGACGGTGAGCGCGCAACCGCAACCGGCGCAAGCCGTGTGTCCTTTGAGGAAGTATTCCATTTTTTACACCCAAACGCGCGAGCTCTCTTCTGCTTTCGCGGCTTTCTCGGCGAGTTCGTGCACTATGCGCACGGACACGTCCCTGCCGCCCAAGCCGGTCACCGCTCCGGTAACGATTGCATCCGAATTCAAGTCCTTCAATAACGATTTAACCTCGATTGCCAACGCGCCCTCGTTCCCCGCGCTGAAACTCTTCTCGATTACGAGTATGCGCTTGCGTCCCTTGAGGGCGCGTGCGAGCGCTTCACGCGGGAACGGGCGCAGGCACTTCAAGCGCACCAAGTCGAATTCCCCTGCTTCCGCCTGCATCTCGCATTGTTCGGCCAAGCTGCCCATGGTGACTACCGCGAGCCCGCCCGTTTTGCCCGTCTCCTCGACGAATGCAATTTGGGGGCGGTTGAACGCCTTCGCGAACTCGGCGGCGTTCGCCTCGATTTGCTTTGCCGACGCCTCGAGCGCCTCGTGCAACTCGCGCCTGAATTCCTGGTAATACTCGGGGGTAGCGTAAGCGCCTTGCGCGCACGGAGCCGCCGGGTCAAGGACCTTGCGGGGCGCGCGCTTCGGGAGGAACGAAGCGATTTCCTCCTGCGAGGGCACGTCCACCGGGGACACTTCGTGCGTCAAATAGAATCCGTCCAGGCACACCATCACCGGAATCTCGCACGCTTCCGCGGTCTTGAACGACTGGATGAGCGTGTCAACCGCTTCCTGGTTGTTCTTGCAGTATAATTGAATCCAACCGGCATCGCGTTGCGAGATTGAGTCCTGCCAGTCGTTCCAGATGTTCAGGGGCGCGCCGATGGCTCGGTTCGCAACCACCATTACGAGCGGGAGGCGCATTCCCGAGGCGTTGAACAGCGCCTCGTGCATCAAGAGGAGTCCTTGGCTGCTCGTTGCGGTGAACGTCCGGGCACCGGTTGCCGATGCGCCTATGAGCACGCTCAACGCCGAGAACTCCGACTCAACGGGGACGAAATCGTAGCCGTGTTCGGGTTGGATGCGCGAGAGCTCCTGGGGGATGTGCGTCGAAGGCGTAATCGGGAACGCGGCTACCACGTCGAGCTTGCAGCGCGCGGCAGTCCGCGCCAACAGAATGCCGCCCTCGGCTATCTCTTTCACGCTGAAGCCACCCCGCACAACAATTGGTTAGGAAGCATGAGCCACAGCAATGCGGCGAAACCCAACGCGAGTAGGGCGAGTCCAGCGTAGAACAAGCCCGCGCGCGACTCGTCAGGGAAGCGCGCGCCCTGGCGTCCGGAGAGGACAAGGGAGAGGAGCGCGCCCAAACCCATCACGAGCACGGCACCCCAGAACTCGGACAGGGAAGAGGAAGCGTAACGCTTGAAGGTGAAACCGCTCAACAACAGGAGGCTCGCGAGGAGGACGGCGAGCCCGGTGGCGCTCAAGGCAACCGAGCAAGTCCAGCACTTCCTGCCCTTGTCGGACGCGACCGCACCCAGGCGGGGCCCGTTCCACGAGTACACCCCGAGCCAAGTGCCCGCTAGGAAAAGAAGCAAACCGAACCACAGCAACCAGAATAACACTTAGTTCACTCCATCTTGATGCATTTAACCGGGCACTCGTGCGCGCAGATGCCGCAGCCCTTGCAGTAATCGTAATCCACTTTCGCCTTGCCGTCAACCACGCGGATGCACGAGTCCGGGCAGCCCCGCTCGCACGTCTTGCAGCCCACGCACTTGGATTCGTCCACCACGGGTTTCCTGGAGCGCCAAGAACCCGTTTTGTTCGCGCACGAAGGCGGTATCGCGTTGTCCATAAGCCTTTTTTATTAACACCGTGTGATTAAAAAAGAAATCGGGGAACCCGGGCAATGAACGAAAAAAGCCTTATCGTATTGAAAGCGCTCACGCACGAATACGCGGATGCCCGCGAAATCGCCGCAGCCGTGCGCTTGGCTCCCGAAACCGTGATGAGCGCGCTCGAAACCCTCAAGGAAGAGGGCTACGCTGAAGTCGCCCGCGCCGAGGAAGCTCGGGCCGAGCTCACGCCCGAAGGACTGAATTGCGTAAAACGCGGATTGCCCGAGCGCCGCCTCTGGCAGGCGGTGGGCGAGAGCGCGGGAATCAAGGAAGCCGCGGAAGCAGCGGGCTTGAACGCGCAGGAAACCTCGGTGGCGTTGCAGTGGGCGAAGAAGAAGAAGTGGCTTGAAATAAAAGCGGGGCGCCTCGAACGCCTGGATGCACCCGTGTCGAAAATCGAGGAATTCTTATTGAATCCCTCGGCTGCGCTGCCTGCGCACGAGGTGTTCGCCGAGTTGTTCGCGCGCAAGCTCGCAATCCAGCGCGTCGAAAAGAGGTTCAGTGCGCGCGCCACGTCAAAGGCAACGCAGGCAACGGGCGAAGCTAAGGCAACGCGCCTCACTCCCGAGGATTTGAAGTCGGGCGACTGGCGCAAAAAGAAGTACGCGGAATACGACCTAGCCACGCTAAACGATTCAGCGGACTACGGAAAGAAGCACGCTTACAAGGAGTTCTTGAACCGAATACGCGGCAAGCTGGCGGCAATGGGTTTCCAGGAGGCACGCGGTCCCCTCGTGGAACTCGAGTTCTGGAACATGGACGCGTTGTTCATGGCGCAAGACCACCCCGCACGCGAAATCCACGACGTATTCCAGGTGGACGACCCGTGCCGCGGCGAGATACTCGACTCGGCTACTCTCTCGCTCGTAAAAAAGGCGCACGAGCGCGGACTCGCGGGCTCCAAGGGCTGGGGTTACAAGTGGGACCCGGAAATCGCGGCGCGCCTCGTAATGCGTTCGCAAACCACTGCGGTGAGCGCGCGCGAACTCGCGAAAGGCGTGAAACCGCCCGCGCGCATTTTCTCCATCGGACGCGTGTTCCGTCCGGACGAGATTGATTGGAAGCACTTCATCGAATTCAACCAATGCGAGGGCATCGTCGTTGAGGAGGGTTTGTCGTTCCGCGAGCTCCTCGGCTACCTGAAGGACTTCGCAGCCGAAGTGTTCGGCGCCCGCGAAATCAAGTTCGCGCCCTCGTATTTCCCGTTCACCGAGCCGAGCGTGGAGATGCACGCGAACATTCCCGGCAAGGGCTGGGCGGAGGTAGGAGGCGCAGGGATGTTCCGCCCCGAGATGCTCGCTGCGCTCGGCGTGAAAACGCCCGTGCTCGCCTGGGGTTTGGGAATCGACCGCCTCGCCATGGTCGAGCTCGAGGCAAAGGACATTCGCGAATTGATGTCGCGTGATTTGGATTACTTGAGGGGACGCTGAAGAATGGTTTCCGTGCAAATGTCGAAGGAGTGGCTGTTGCGCGAATCCGGCGCCAGCGAAAGCGAACTCCTCGAAGCGCTCCCCCAAATCAAGGCGGGCGTGGAGAGCAACGGGGAACTCCTCTCGCTCGAGGTTACCGGAGACCGCCCGGACTTGCTGGGCAGGTGGGGGGTGCTCCGTGCGCTCAAAGGGCGCCTCGGGACCGAGGCGGGGCTCGCGAAACTCAAGCTCACAAAATCCAAGACGCGGCTCACGGTGGAAGAAAGCGTGAAGAAAATCCGTCCGTACGCGTTGGCGGCGTTCGCGCGCGGCGCAAAGTTCGACGCGGAAAGCATTGCCGAATTGATGCAATTGCAGGAGAAACTCGTGTTGACTCACGGGCGCCGCAGGCGCAAGGTCGCGGTGGGTATACACGACGCGTCCACCGTGGAAGGCGATTTGGTTTACAAGGCGGTTGACGCAAAGCAAACGTTCCAGCCGCTCGGTTGGCGCGAGGAAGCGTCCATCTCGCGGATAATGAAGGAGCACGACAAGGGGCGCGAGTACGCCTATTGCTTGGATGGAAAGCATTACCCGTTGTTCTGCGACGCGAAAGGCGTGCTGTCGCTGCCCCCGATAATCAACTCCCAGCGCACCGCGGTCACGCTCTGGACAACCGACTTGCTTTTCGATGTCACGGGCACGGATTGGGAGGCGTGCAACACCGCGCTCAACATACTGTGCCACGAGTTCCAGGACGCGGGCTGTAAAATCGAGGCAGTGGAGTGCGACGGACGCCTTGCCCCCGAGGTGAAGCCGCACGAGATGCTGCTCTCGCTTGACGATGCCAACCGCGCGCTGGGCGTCAAGCTCGAAGCGAGCGACGCAACGGCGCTCCTCGCCAAACAGCGCTTGGAGGCAACGCACAAGGCGGGCGTGCTCCGTTGTTTCATTCCGCGTTACCGCGCGGACTTCCTCCACCCCGTGGATTTGGTGGAAGAACTCGCGCTCGGTTACGGTTACAACGAGTTCACGCCCAAGCCACCCAAGGCGTTCACGCGCGGCGGCTTAGCCGCGGAAACGCTCCAGGATAACGCGGCACGCGACGCGCTCGCGGCTGCGGGCTTCGTGGAGGCGAGCACGGGCGTGCTCTGTTCCGCGGAAACGGCGGCCAAGGCGTTCTCGGAAAAGGAAATCGTGCGCATCCGGAACCCGATGAGCAGCGAATACGGTTGCGTGCGCAGTTCGCTCCTCCCCTCGCTACTGGGCTTATTGTCGGAGAACACCCACCGCGCCTATCCCCAGCGCGTGTTCGAGGTCGGCGAAACCGTGGAACGCGGGGGACGCGAGGGCACCCTCACGCGGAGGCACGCGTGCGCGGCTTCGTGCCACGCGAACGCGGACCTGGCGGAGGCAACGGCAACTCTCGCGCACCTGGCGCGGGCGTTGGGCGTGCAAACGGTTTTCAAGCCCTCGACTGAAAAGAAGTTCATGAAGGGAAGGCAAGCCGAGGTAATCATGAAGGGAAAACGCGTCGGCTTCGTGGGCGAAGTGCACCCGCAGGTGCTCGAGAACTTCGGGTTGGCTGCGCCGTGCGTTGCCTTCGAAATAGATTTGGATTCAATTGGCGAATGCAAGCGAGGTTGATAACTAATCATGGCGGAAAAGAACGGGGTTTACAAGTGCAGCGTGTGCGGAAACGTAGTCAGCGTAATCGAGGCACACCAAGGCGAACTCGTGTGCTGCGGGAAGCCCATGGAATTTCTCCCCGAGCAAACTTACCTGCAAGAGGGACGCGAGAAGCACGTGCCGCTCGTGGAAGTCAAGGGAAACCAAGTCACCGTGCGCGTCGGCTCAACAGCTCACCCGATGCTCGACAACCACTACCTTGAATTCATCCAGCTCATCCAAGGCGAACGCATCCTCGAGACGAAACGCCTCTACCCCGGCGAGGCGCCCGAAGTGTCGTTCACGGTGAAGGACGCGAGGAAGCTGCGCGCCCGCGTGCTGTGCAACGTGCACGGTTTGTGGACGAGTTAGAGGTGTTCGGATATGGAATTGAAGAAACTCGTAAGGTTGTGCGGCGCGTTCACCGCGTTCGTGTTCGGCATAGCCTGCTTGGGAGTGGCGTTGATTGTTTTCTGGTCGTTAAGCCCGAGGGAGACGGGCGGCGCGCTGGCAAGCAAAATATTCATCGGGATGCTCGTCCCGATTGCCTTGGGCGTAACCTCATTGATTTTCGGGAAATACCTGTTAAACGAGGGACTGGGTTTGAAACGGCACGAAACCGCAACGCCGCACCTCGTGAAGCTCTTTTCCTCTTTCAAGGCGCTCGCGTTGGCTGTGGTTTTTCTGGGCGTGCTGGCATATTTGGGCTTTTTGTTGGCAAACCCGAACGCACAACCTTCGCTGACAAAGGACTTGTCCCTGCGCTTCATTGACGAAGACGGGCAACCCGTGGCGAACCTAGCGGTGGCAATATCCCAAATAAGCTGTTCACAATACCAGGAATGTAACGCCGAATACCTCGAATACACTGACGCGGATGGAATCGCAGCGTTCGACAGCATAAACGAGGCGGATTACAATGTACTCGTGAGCCCGTCAACCGGTTACTTCGTTGGAGAAAGCCAGTGGGACCGGTGGGTTAGCGAGTGGGTAACGGAAGCAGATTTCGTTTTGGAGCTCGGAATAAGTTACCGGTTGCTCGCGGTTTACGGACCGGACGGCGAACCGCTGGAGGGAGTGCGCGCAACGAACCTGGACGACGGAGTTGCACCCGAATTGTTTTCGGACTCAAAGGGAATAATCAAAGTGCCGCTCGCGCTCTCGGAAAACGGGTTTGAAGACGGATTCGTGCCCAACCTCCTGTTGACAAAGGAAGGTTACTCAGCGGAAGTGATACGGGCGCACGGCCAGGAGGGCACGTACAGCACAGTATTACACGAGGATTGCGCGTGCGGGGACTGAAGTAAGCGGGACTCAAAACAGCCCGCCGTTCTCGAGGACTTCCCAGGCGGCTATGCTCAACGCTACCAGCACGAGCAAGTCCAGTATTGACAATGTGAAAGTCAAGTCCAGCATTACGGCTCTTGAAAGCTCTTTGCCGCGAAAAAATTAATAAACCCCCAACCCCACGGGCAAGGTTTTAAACGCTCCCGCCCTTAGGCGGATATGCCTTATCTGGAACTCATGCGTCCGTTGAACTCGCTGATGGCGGGCTTCGGCGCCTGGCTAGGCTACTCGCTCGCCGCCGGCGTCCCGGCATTGGACGTCCCCGTCGCCCTCTTGGCTTCGTCCGCGTTCCTCGTGTGCGCGGGCGGACAGGCAATTAACGATTACTTCGACCGCGATGTTGACGCACGACACAAACCGAACCGCCCGATTCCCTCGCGCCGCGTCCCCGAAAATACGGCGTACGCGTTCGCCATGCTCTTGTTCGCCGCGGGAATATTCTTCGCCGGACTCCTCTCGCTGGACACCGCGATTTACGCGGTGTTCTTCGCCGCCCTCCTCTACGCCTACTCCGCGTTCTTCCGCAAGGTGAAGTGGCTCGGGAACTGGGTGGCTGCCGCGGGCACGGGCGCAGTCATAGTTTACGGCGCGCTGCCCTCGGGGAACTACTCGATTGCGGGCTTCCTCGCGGTCGCCGCGTTCCTGGCTAACGCCGGACGCGAGATAACCAAGGACCTCGAGGACCGCCGCGGCGACACGGGTTTCAAACTCTCGCTCCCGATGGTGATAGGCGAAGCGAACGCCAAGCAAATCGTGAACGCCTGTTACGTGGGCGCCTCGCTCACCGCCGCCCTCCCGGTGATAGTCGGACAGAACATGCTCGCATTGGATTTGGCGGGCTTGGGCGCGCTCGCCCTCGCTTACTCGTGCCACAAACTCTACCAGATGGGAGGCTACCGGGACAGCCAACGCGCCTCGAAAGTGGGAATGTTCCTCGTGCTCGCGGCGTACGCGGCAACCTTGTTCTAAGCCGCGGGAGCGAACTGCAACGCGAACGTGGCAACCAGATAGATTACATAAAGGGCGAGGAACGCGGCGCCGCCACGCCTGCCCACGCGCCCGCCCACTGCAACCGCATACAACAACGCCACGCTCGCGAGCACCGCGAACAACAAAACGGAAGTGAACACGGGGAGCGCGAGCACGGACAAGGGCGAGATTATCGCCGCAGCCCCGAGCACGAGGGTGGCGTTCAACATGTTCGCGCCAATGACGTTCCCCAAACCCAACCCGTAACGCTTGGCTTTGAACGCCGAGAGAACGATGCTCAACTCTGGGAGCGAGGTGCCCAGCGCGATTATGGTGGCGCCGATGAAGCTCTCGGCTATCCCCGCGGATGCGGCCAACGCCACGGCTGCACCAACCACGACGCTCGCGCTGAACAACACCACGAAGATGCCGCCGGCGAAGAACAGGAACGAGCGCACCGCCTCCTCGCGGGAAACAGTCTCCTTGCTTGACGCCGCGGGTTCGCGCCTCAAAATCACGAGCGCGTAAAGCACGAAAACGAGGAGCAAGAGCACGCCTTCCCCGAAACCGATTGCCTCGCCGCGGACCGCGCTGCTGAAAAGCATGTAGAGCGCGAGCACGGTGGTAACCAGGAGGGTGAGCCCCGCGTCCCTCGCGTCCGCGCGGTTCACTTTGAACCCGTAGAGCACGCCGCCCAAGCCGAGTATCAACAGGATGTTGCACACGATGGAACCGAACGCGTTCCCCGCCGCAATCGCACCCTCGCCCGCGCTCGACGAAATCACTGAAACCGAGAGCTCGGGGAGCGTGGTGAGCGTGGAGACGAGTAAAAAGCCCACGGCGAGCTGGCCTATCCCGAGGAAGCGCGCGAGCCGCTCGGCGTGCTCGACCACGAGTTCCGCGGACTTCGACAGGAATGCGACGCCCACGAGGAGCGTGGCGAGTTCCAGGAAAACCATGTACTCGTTGAAACGCGCGCGGTTTTATTGCTTTTGGCTTCCCGAAAAAACGGTTTAAAAAACTCGCTCGCACTCAAGCAAGGCCGAGCGCGCCGGACGCATCGAGGAACTCCTCGTGATGCTCGCCATCGGGACGTATTGCTTCCAGAAAATCCAAGCGTGAACAGCGTTTTTAACGCCCCACGCCATAAGACGAGTCAGGCATGTTATTCGCAAAACACTTATCCTTCGACAAGCGGTTCCTCGTCGCGACCGGCTTCGTGGTTGCAAGCGCCGCCCTCGTCCTCCTCGGGTTCGACCGCATCGTCTCCGGCTACCTGCTGACGCTGGGCTTGCTGGGCGCGTGCCTCGCCGGCGCTTTTTACACGTTCGGCTCGACCACCCCGTTCGCAATGGTGGTGGTATTCGAGTTGATGCGCGCCGAGAACGCACTCGTGGTCGCCGCCGTGGCAGCCGCCACCGCAGCCACGGTTGACGCGTTCCTGTTCTCGGCGATGCGGGACACGCTCGAAGCGAACGCACGCAAGCTAGTCTACCGAATCCGCTGGCAGTGCCGCAAGTTCAAGCTCGTGCTCCCGGCGGCGGGCTTGTTCGTGTTCGCGATGCCTTTCCCGGACGAAATCGCCCTCGCCTTCCTCGAAATGACGGACATCAAGATCGCGCGCCTCTGGCTCGCGGTTTTCGCAGCCAAATTCGCCATGCTCGTCATGCTCTGGTGGGCGCTCAGCCGGTGAAGCCAATCCGCACCGTCGCACAATAAATAAAAGCACCGCGGAACAAGGAGCATCATGCCGAAATGGATGCAACAAAGGAGTAAGGTGGATAATGTTAGTTCGCGATTTGAATACCCCCGCCAAAGAATAATCTCGAATGAAATTCCAGCGGGAATCCTTGCTAAACTCGTCTCCTCGTTTGAAAACGCGGGCGTGGAAAAACGGGTAAAACTCGCGGCAGCTCTCGGCTCAATCGACGCCCCGGAAGCCCATGGAAAGTTAATCCAATTAATCCGCGGGGACCCTCGCTTTGAAGTCCGCGGAACCGCAGTGCGCGCGCTGGCCAACCTGGAAAAATTGAGTGGACGTAAGAGCCAGACGGCGGGCGAAGAACTCTTGAAGGTAGCAACCGGGGACCGAAGCCACTGGGTGCGCGCCATCGCCGCCGAAAAATTAGCTGCATTTATGCACTACCCGGAAATCGCGTTCGGCGCCTGTCAAGCATTACATGCGCCGGACCAAAAAAGCAGTTTCGTGAGAAGCAAGTTAATCCAATCCATTGCCTTCTCGGGTGACCCGCACCTCGTACGCCATCTGCTGCCCTTTCTCGAAGACCCTAACAAAAATACCCGCAGCGATGCCGTCAGGACATTAGTACGTTTGGGTGCGCCCGAAGGCGTGGAATACGCCTTGAACTTGTTGAATGACAAACGCTCGCGCATCGCTCGGCAGAACGGCGTTTGCGTACTTTCCGGTTGGTTGAAAAAAATGGAACCAAGCGAGAGAACCGCGCGCGTAACCAAAGCACTTGCGGGCACATACTTGAAGGAAGAAGGCAAGAAGGGAAATGCACCTAACCGGCGTCCGGGCGAAATTGGCTGGGATTACTCGACCGGCGGTTCAACCGAAGAAAACCACTTGGCCGCAGAATTGCGCCAGGTAATATTCGATGACGCGCACGAGATAACCCCGCACTTCCAGCAACTGCCCAAAGAAACAATCAAAAGAATCGAAGAAGCTTACGAACGCCATTTGTTGAAAGACTATGACGGACAGTTGAAAGACTACGAAAATTTACATGCTTCTGTAGTTCCGCTCGAGAAACCGACGCTGGAGGACGCGCGAAAAAAAGCGAAAGAAAAACGCGAAAAATACAAACAAGGCGCCGCCTCGCGGATTTTCAGGCAATTGGTTGCAAGGAAAAATAAAGGAAAACCTAGCGAAGACGACATCCCGTTTTAACTTAGGCGTCCAAGCGGCGCGCTTAAAACCTTCCGCTTCCTCGTCAAGTTAGTAGAGAGGCGATTCGTTTATGGGTTTGAGCAAAAAGGATTTGGAACGCAGGAAGTCGGGTTTGAAGGCGAAACTCATCGAACTCGAAGCCAAGGTCCGCATGGACCCCCTGAAAAGAGACCGCCGGCTCCACGAGGATTACGAGGAAGTCAAGCGCAAGCTCGCCGAAATAAACTGAACGCAACTTTGCGCTAAATGAATTCTCCGCTCACGGTCAGATCTGCGCATAAAATATATGAAAATCGCGTTCACGCCAGTTCGTCTATTCCTCGTTTAAGCATTTCGCGGCCATCATAACTCCAGTAAGTCATATCCTGTTCGATAAACAACCATTTCAATAATTTCAACAACAATTCTATGGTTGCACCCGAATTAAATTTTAGATTACTGCCGGACAGAACTTCATCTGGCTCTTCGCAATTATAGACCCGCGCAATTAACTTCATCAATTGCGCAAATTTTTTAGGAGCTTCTTTTTTTTTATTTTTTAGGTCCTTTATTATGTCCTTGTGGCTGGGTGGTTTGTTATTACCGTTTTCATATTTAAGAAAATTTTCTGCATTTACTTGAAAATCCATTCCCTTGTTTAAACGCGCGGGACGCTTTAAGTAAATTCTTGAACCATCGGCTATTGTTTCTACAAAATAAGTGTAATGCATAACATGCTGGACTTCATCGTCCCAATACCCCTTGTTTTCCAAAAGAAAGCAGGTTACTATACTCCGTCTAAATTCTTCTCGCGTTTTGTTCTTCAAATTCAACTGGATGGGATCGCAGTAGTCGTACTTCTTATTTGGCGCGGGCATAAAACAACTAAAACCAAGACGGATTTAAAACTACTCCTAAATCCGGCGCTATTCTCCTTTAACTCGCCCAAAACGGGGTTTAAAGAGCAAAACCTGAAGCCGCTAAAACCTAAAATACCCGGCAATATTGTTAGTATTATGATTCGCGGAGGAAAGGGCGGTAGCAAAACTACGCTTCACGGGCTCCACTTCGAGAAGAGAACCGACTTTGCTACGGTCATCTCGAAAATCAAGGGTTACGCGGTCAGCGACGACACCGTAACCTTCAAGGGCAAGGATGTGGCGCGCCTTTACAAGAAAAACAGGCTTTATTCGGGCTTGTTGGCGCCGATGGGCGTAAATGTTGGAAAACTGATTTCCAAGAAGCTCCTGCCGGACGACGCCGTGCTCGTTCTGGTGAACGAGACGCTTTTCATAGTTGAAACCAAGTTCCAGACGGTCGCGGGTTCGGTGGACGAGAAGCTCCAGACCTGCGACTTCAAGTTAAAGCAGTACAAGAAGCTCGTCGAACCGAAATTGAAAGTCAAGTATGTTTACGTCTTAAACGACTGGTTCAAAAAGAAGGAATACGCGGATGTTTTAGCGTACATCAAATCAGTTGATTGCGACTATTTCTTCAACGAGCTTCCTCTGGGCTACCTTGGGCTCCCAATTCCGGACAAGTAACTCCTGCACTTTGCCTCGACGGTCTCCCTTGCAGTTTATCATCCTGCTTGCAAAAATCACTTCCGGCTCGAACTCCGCGTAAAGTTCGGCGGTAAAGTCGGAGTACGAGTTGCTCAATAACACGAAACAGCCACGCGAATCGAGCGCCTTGACGGTTTTCATGAGCTTCGTTTGATCCACCTCAGAGAACTTGTCCTTAGTGTAGCTCGTGAAGTGCGCGGTCTTGGATATTGGATGATAGGGCGGGTCAAAGTAAACCAAATCACCGCGTTTCGCATTCTTCAACACAACCGCGAAGTCGCCGCAGTAAAGCTCGTCTTTTTGCAAGGCGCGGTGAACCAGCAACAGATTTTCGCTGTCGAGTATCTTCGGGTTATCGTAACGCCCGAAGGGAACGTTGAAACCGCCCTTCGAATTAACGCGGTACAACCCGTTGAACGCGGTCTTGTTCAGGTAAATGAAACGCGCCGCGCGCGCTACCTTTGAAGAAGGCTTGGAGGCCCGCATTTTGTAGTAAGCGGCTTCATTGTTCGCGTAAATCGGGGAAGATAGTTCCGCCATCAACCCGAAAACGTCACTTTTGATTATCGAGTAAGCGTTGATTAGTTCCTCGTTGGAGTCGCTCAAGAAAGCCGTGTTTATCCTGTCTTCTGCCTCCAACCTGAAAAAGAACGCGGCACCACCCAAAAACGGTTCGTGATAATTTTCAAAGGACGGAAGGCCCCGGGTGAGTTCGTCCAAAAGCTGGCGCTTGCCTCCAGCCCATTTAACAAACGGTTTAGCTTCCTTTAGCACGCCAGTCCCCCGCATAGTAAACCCGAAGACGCATTAAAAAGGTGCTTAGGGGTCGTTGCCACTGAAAATCGGAGCAAAACGCTTCAGTGCGGAAATAAGCGGGAAAGATAGGGTGTAGCCACTCTTTTGAGCGATCAGGTTAGCTGCTTGAGGTGCGCAGGTTTGTCGGATACCAAAAAAGATTTGTTGTTTCCGAAGAAAGAATATCTTTGCCTATTTTATCATTTTCAAAATGTCCTTGAATCTCAGTTCAACAAATTTAAAATCCTCTGAGGTCAGGCGAGTGCAATGAGCAATTGAATTTCTATAGGGGATAGCTTTTTCCACCGTAGCATTAAAACTATTTTTATCAGTTTCATTGAGATGAGATAAAAATAGATTCCAATTCATTTTTGAGGTTATTATCTCTTTAAGCTGCCCCAAGTGAGTATATTCCAGTTCATCTTTTCTTTTAGCTCCGTCATAAGGGTATTTGGCTATAGCGTCACGTACTTCTTTTTTAATTGCGCCATTAACCTGCTTGTTCCACCAGTCTTTTTCTGATGAAAATACATTCCGTATGAGGTCTCGCAGGAGATTTTCTGTTATATACACCCAAATATATGCGTTAGCCATCCTGCCCTCATCTTGCGTTTTGGTTCTAAAACCGATGTACGGTTTACGCTTAAATGAGCTTGCTTTTTTAGTTGCCCCAACCATAACCTCCGATACGGATCTGAAACTCGTTTTTTTAGTGGTCCGCTTAGGCATATGCTGAAGAATACCTGGCAACTTTTTGTATAATTTTTCCTCTTTTCTTGCGAGCCCAAATCGCTCGGCTGACTTCAATAGGCTACTAACTCTAGTTTTAGAAAGACTCAGAATTTCGGCAATTTTTTTATAATCGATTTTTCCGTTGGCTTTTCTCAAAACGTCGATTGCTTTGGAATGAAGACCAGCATAATGTGCGCAGTTTTTCTTTAGCGTATCTGCATCCAAAGGAGCGCTAGAATTCATATTTATCAAACCAGTTGTATCGAGTTTATGGTTGTACCATTATTTTTAGGATCAATCCGTTGATTTCTTGGATGGCCGCTTTACTATTTGACTTAATCGCCCCTTTGTTACTCCGAGGGTCTTAGCGATATCTGTTGAATTTACGCCCGCGGACATTAAGTTGAGTATAAACAATTTCTTTATGTCTGCTAGCTCCTTGGCAATATCTTCGTCACTCATTTTTTCACCCGTTTTCGTGCGCGTTCAATACGTTTTTGGATTGCAGCAACACTTATACCAGTTATCGTAGAAAGTTCAGGACAGCTGAGCCCAGATCTCATGAATATCTGAGTTACTTCGTCTTCGGACTTGCCTTGACAAGTTAGCGTGATTATTAGGACATCTAGTTTCCTTGAAATCTCGTTTAATACATCCAATTCGGATTTGATTTTCATTTTATCTCGCCTCGTTTTCGCGCTTCGGATAATCGAACATTAACCACGTTAGGATTTGTTCCAAGAATTTCTGCAATTTCTTTCGGTCCGAAATCAATCTTGTAGAGCAATACTATCCTATCAGTCAAAGTTGAATCCTTGCCGACATTCAACGCAGATATCTTAACCAGTTGTTCTAAACGCCGGTCTATGCGGGCTAATATTTCTTCACTCATATTCCCCACCTCAAATCAGGCGCTCGTAGCTAACGTGCCTGCCAGCCCTAATTTGCCGTATCAATCCAGCAGCCTCAAGCTCTCCAAGGGCCCGGCTTATGTTGGGTCCCTTTTTGTGCAACTTGGCAGCCATCTCGTTGACGGAGCAGTTCCCGTTGCATAACTCATAAACTGATTTACGTACACCACTACTCAAGAATTCTTGTTTGATTTGCTCGATTTGTCCGCGCTGACCCAGGCGCAGTAATGCCCCCATGTCCTCGAGGCGATGCTCTATCCTCAGCAGAGCCTGAAGTATTTCGTTCGGATCTTCTTTAGCCATAACCATACAAATCTATCAATATTAATGATAAAAGAGTAATATATGTTTTTCGGTCAAATAGATTCGTAGGTAAATATTAAAATTATGCAACGTCGTTCAATAATAGTCCACAACTAACCTATTGAAATATACCACACCCTACCTCGGGAGGATGATGTGATTTTGTCAAATCAATTGAACGCAGCCAATCATTTTAACCTGCGTTTTCTTAATTGGTGAATGCCCCGATTCTGGGAGGTGGACTTCGCGCGCGGCGCCGCGGTGGCGTCCATGCTCGCATTCAACTGGCTCTACGCCCTCGCTTATTTCGGCATCGCGAGCTTTGACCCCGCGTTGCCTGCGAACCAGTTGTGGGCGTTCGCCACGGTTGCCGCATTCGTTTTCCTCGCCGGCTTGAGCACGCACCTCGCGTCCACGCAAGGCAAACGCCTGGCGGCGCGCGGCGCGAAAATATTCGCGTGCGGCTTGCTCGTCACCGCAACAACGTTTTACTTCATTCCCGAAGCGTTCGTTGTCTTCGGGGTTTTACACTTGATAGGCGCGTCGATAATACTCGCGGGCGCGTTCGCCTTGCGCCTGCCTCCCGTTGCCTTGGTTGTTTTGGGTTGCGTGATTATCGCGCTCGCCGTTCCCTTGGCAACAATCCAACCCGAAACCCAACTGTTCTTGTGGCTGGGCGTTGCGCCCGCGGGCTTTTCCTCGGTTGACTACGAACCGTTGTTCCCGTGGTTCGGCGTATTCCTGTTCGGCGTTGCCGCCGGAAAAATATTCTATCGGGGCGGCAGGCGCGCTTTCGCGTTATTCGAGAAGCCTTTTTACGCGGGGGCGTTGTGCCTGGCGGGCAGGCACTCGCTCGCGATTTACCTGGCGCACCAGCCCCTGCTCGTTGCAGCGTTGTGCGCGTTAGGCGCGGCGCGCCTCTAACAATGTTTTTAGGCTTTTTGTAAAGCGCGCCAATCGTTTTAAACCGCCTTCGCGTCTTTTCCATCATGCTTGATTTTTATGCGCAGGCCGCGCTGCTTGCCGCGTTGGTTGCCGCGTCCGCGTTCTTCGCCGCAACCGAAGTGGCGTTCCTCTCGCTCTCGTCCGTCCGGCTGCATTCCCTGGTGGAGGAAGCGGCGCCCGGGGCGGAGAGCCTGGCGCGGTTGCGTTCCAAACGCCGCCGAGTGGTAATTTCGCTCTTAATCGGAGGCAACATCGCGAACGTGGCCGCCTCCGCACTCGCGACGAGCATATCCACGGGCTTGTTCGGGGAGGCAGGGGTGGGTATCGCAATCGGGCTTATGAGTTTCCTGTTGTTGACTTTCGGGGACATCGCGCCGAAAAGCGCGGCCACCACGTACGGGGAAAAAATCGCGTTGTCCTCGGCTAAGGCAATCGAGGCGTTCTACTGGCTTTCCTTCCCGTTGGTGGTGCTCTTCGAGTCCATCAACCGCCTCATCCCCGGCGTTTACTCGACGGCTACGGGTATAGAGCAGTTCACCGAAGCCGAAGTCCGTTCGGCAGTCAAGCTCGGCGCCAAACACAAGGGGATATCCGAGAAGGAGCGCGAACTCATCGAGAACGTGCTCGAATTCAACGACCGCCCGGTTTCAAGGGCGATGACACCGAAGTCAAGCGCGGTGATGCTGTCTTCCGAACAGTCCGTTGCCGAGGCGCACAAGAAGGCGGTGTGGAGCGTTTACTCGCGCTTCCCGGTGCTCACCCCCCAGAAGAAGATAGTGGGCACGATTTCGTTCAAGGCGCTCGTCCGGGCGTTCTACGAGCACCCCGACTGGACGGTGGACAAGGTGTGCACGAAACCCGTGCTGTTGCATACGACCGACAAACTCCACAACGCGTTCGCCACCCTCCAGTCGCTCGGCAGGAACATCGCGGTCGTGGTGGACGAGAAAGGCGAGTTCGCGGGCGTGGTAACCCTCGAGGACATACTCGAAGAGCTCGTGGGCGAGATACGGTAGACCCCTTCTTTTATTTCACGAAAGAATCGCTGTTTTTTCTTTTCATGAAAAGTCAAACCCTTCTTTTCTTTCATGAAAGTTTCTTTTCTTCGGAAAGAAAAGAAAGTTTCTGTCAGACCGTCCGCTAGGGGAACAACACTTGACCGACGGAGGGCGGTTCATTTCTGCGGAAATGACGGGCGCTTATCGAGCGCCTTTTTTATCAAGTTATACGTCTGCCAAGCGGACAAGCCCTCGGTATTGACGACTAGGCCTCTGTTTCTAGAGAGGTCTCGGTAAACTGCGCGGATTACCTTCGCATCGTAATTTTTTCTTTTTCTCGAAGCGTTATTTCTCACGCATTGCTTCACGGATGCGCAAAGCGAGATTTCGAGCACTTTGTATCCGCCGCGCTTCAAAAGCCCCGCCAGTTTTTTAAGATATTTATCGGGCAGTGCTTCGACGACCAGATTTTCTTTTGCGTGAATAAGTTGTTTGGCGTACGCGAATGCTTCGGCTTCGCCTATTTCGGTTCGTTTCTTTGACCTCTTGTGAGAATAACGCCATTTGAATTCGTCCGCGTCGCAGTGCTTGAAACCATGGTTTTTGCAAATCATGGCTGCCACCGTACTTTTTCCAACCCCGGACGGACCGAACAGCAGAATCGCTTTTTTCATGTACATCAGTAATCGTTGATTCTTTTTAAAAGTATAAAAAGTGAATTAGCGCTGCTGCATTTAGTCTAGGCAAGCAAGATGTGCGCCTAAGCAGTGGAAAAACGGAAAACCAATTATCTTACAATCGCGGCGGCAAACGTAAGATAACCGCAAGTCAGAGGCACGCTTGGGGGATTGCCTGAGCGCTCGCACATTCAGAGCCAGCTCGTTTTCGCGGAAATAGGTTTTTGCCGCGAAACTGCGTTCGGTTCAATAAGTTAGTGCACCGAGCGCCATTGCTTAAAGTAATCGCAAAGACCGGCTTGATTTAGCCGAATTATAAAAATTCCGTTTATTCTCTGTAGTTTATTATCCGGAAGCATCGTTCTCGACACTTTCCAGTTACAAACAGCAAGATTACCCGCAGTAGATATTATTTCAAAATCGTAAGTAATATCCTTCTGGTTTTTTGGCACGGCAAGCCACAGTTCAAGGACTTTGTCCCAGTTGCACGGGGGTTCAAAAACCGATTCATAATATTCTACATTCTTGGAGAAGAGGCTTGCGGCTTTTTCGGGGTCTCTAGCGCACCACGCATTTCCCAATTGTTTAAACCATTCCTCAAATTCTGTTTTTTCCATTTTTCCTCACTGTTGATCAAGCTAATGAATCGTTGTCAGACCGTCCGTCACTCATCACGAAGTCAGAGTTTGTTAGTTCTTGGTCATCATCCGATTCCCTTGTTGGCGGCGGAGTAAAAAAAGGCGTTGCTTGGCGGGGCGTCGGGCAACGCTTTTAAGCCCGCTGCGGGTTATTTTTACAATAGTTTTTACGGGGTGTTTTTATGCGCGGTTTGATTGACTGGCTATCGGAAAAAGAGAACACTTACCTTGCCCTGCACTTGGCGGGCGTGTTCCTCGTGGCGCTGGCTGCGGAGTTGTTCTACCCCGCGTCCACGAAGACGTTCTTCCCCGGCGTGCTCCTGTTGGCTGCCGCGAGCTTCATGTACTTCTACCCCGTGGCTGCGATTAAGAAGCAGGGCTTGTTCGCGGAATACCTAATCGAGCTCCGCCTGTTGTGGCTCGTTGTCCTCGGCGCGTTCGTCGAATACCTGGTTTACTCGCTGTGCGCCTGCCAGTTCATGCTCGCCGAGAACGCCGCGATAATCGCGGCTGGGTTCGCGGTGCTCGTCGTGGCTTTCTACGCGCGCAGCCGCCTCAAGGAGCGCCTCGTAGCCAACCGCGGTTGGAAGTGAATCTGAAGTGTTCAAACGTCCGGTTACTGTTTTGAAACAAAGGGAAGCGGACTTGACGAATAGGGTTGACGCGGCAACCAGTTTATCCCAAAAATTAGGAGGCGAAAGGCGTTCCGAAGCCATCAACAACTTGACTAGCGCTTTGGAACAATTCTTGAAAACCGGGGACAAGGAAGGCTTGATTGCATTGGGGCACGCCACCCCCATGCTGGCCCGTGTTTTGAAGGACCCGAACACAACCGGCGAACACTTCGTGAGTATTGCAGAAATAATGAATCACACCGTGCCCTCCGACTCGCAGGGAATCGCGCAGATGAAAGAAATAAAGGCGCACATAGAAACAAACTCGGTTCCAGTGACGGCAAAGACCCTAAGCCGGGCTGAACTAATAGGCATAATGATTGAGAAAATGACTGAAAAACGCAAGGAGTTGTTGGAATGCGCGTCACGGAAGCGATAAACGGGCGGAGGAGCATACGCGCGTTTAACGCCGACGCGCTCCCCGAGGGCGCGCTCGACGAGCTAAAGGAAGCCGTGCGTTGGGCGCCCAGCGCCATGAACGCGGAATCGCGCCGCTTCTATTTCGTAACTAACAAGGGGAAAATCGAGGAATTGTGCGCGGTAACGCGTCGCGGGTTCAAACCCGAAATGCCGTTAATAGTTATAGGTTGCACGCATGCGGACGGGTTGGCGCGCTTCGGCGAGAAAGCCGAGCGATTCAGTTTGATGGACGTGAGCGCGTCCGTGGAGAATTTGCTGCTCGCCGCGCACGCGCTGGGTTTGGGTTCGGTGTGGTGCGGGGCGTTCGATGCCGAAGGGGTGCGCAAGGCGCTCGCGATTCCGAAAGAATTCGAGCCCGTGGTGCTCGTGCCCGTCGGCGTTCCGGCGGAGAAACCCGAGGGCAAACGCAAGCCCGCAAGCGAAACGGTGGTTGAAGTTGGGTGAAGTAGTCCTGGATTTGGAGTCGTTCAAGGCGCTCGCGAGCGATGCCCGCGTCTCCATGCTCAAGTCGCTGTGCGAACGCGGCAAGACCGCGAGCGAGCTCTCGCGCGAGTCGAAGACGAGCGTCCAAGCGACCGGGCAGCATTTGGAGAAAATGCTCAAGGCAGGGCTCGTGGCGCGCCGCGCGAACGGCAAGTGGGTTTACTTCGACTTGACCGAGAAAGGACGGAGCGTAGTCCAGCCGGGGGGCTCGCGTGTCCTCTTCCTGTTGGGGGCAAGCGCGCTCGCAATAATCGCGGGCGTTTACCGGTTGTTCCCCACGATTCCAACGCAGGCGCCCGCACCCGTGCTCGGGAGCGCAACGGACAAGGCGTTCGCGGAATCGACTAACGAGGTCGTACGCAACGCCGCGGCTCTCGACCCGTCGGGCGTGGTGCTTTTGGTTGTCGGTTCGTTGGCGTTCGGCTATTTCGCGCGCGAACTCGTCGCGAGGCGGTTGAAATGAAGCTGTTGATGCTCAACCCGTTCTACCCGCCCTACCAGGGTGGAACCGAGAAGCACGTTTACGAGGTGAGCCGCCGACTCGCCAAGAACCACGACGTAACCGTCTTGACGGCACGCCTGAAGGGCACGAAAGCCGAAGAGACCGTGGAGGGGGTGCGCATCGTGCGGACACCCGCGTGGGTGCTCAACGATTTGCCGCACCCACTGCCCCCGCCCGTGCCCGTCACCCCGTTCTCGCTGCTGGATTTGGCGCGCGAGGCGAAGAAGGTTGATTTGGTGCACATCCACAACCGGTTCGTGTACGGGAGCGCGGACGTCACGCTCGTCAAGAGGCACTTGAAGAAGAAACTTGGAATCACCATCCACAACGCGCGCACGGTGGGCATTGACGCGGCAACGGACGCGTTGGGGCAGTTCTACGACGATGTCATCGGGAAGAGCACGATGAAGGCGTGCACCTGCATCGCGGGAGTGAGTAGGGCTACCATCAGGGAGACCGTGCCGAGCGAGTTGTGGCCGCGCACGCGTGTGGCTTACAACGGGGTGGACCACGACTTGTTCAACCCGCGCGTGAGCGGGAGGAAGTTCCGCGAAGACAACCGCATTGAGGGACAGATGGTGTTGACCACCTGCCGCCTCGTCAAACAGAAGGGGCTCTCGTATTTGATTGACGCGATGAAGGGCTTGGACGCCACGCTCGTGGTGCTCGGGCGCGGTCCGCTCGAAAAGGAGTTGAAGGCGCAAGCCAAGCGCGAGGGTGTGAACGCGGTGTTCTGCACGGGGCACGTCTCGGACAAGTACCTCGCCGGGATTTACGGGGCGTGCGACGTGTTCGCGTTGCCGAGCGTATGGGAGCCGTTCGGGATGGTGCTCGCCGAGGCGATGGCCGCGGGCAAACCCGTGGTCGGGACGGACGCGGGGGGTATACCCGAAGTCATCGGGGATGCTGGTTTCGTGTGCAAGAAGGCGAGCGCGAAGGCGCTCAAAGAAAGGATTAAAACACTCTTGGGGGACAAAAACTTGAGGATGCGCCTCGGCGCCAAGGGCAGGAAGCGCGTGCTCGAAAAATTCACGTGGGACGAGACCGCGCGCGCTTACGAGGAAATGTACGCGGAGTTGGCTGTTTGATGTTTTTGAGTGACCGGAGTATTCGCGAGGCGCTCGAGTCGGGGCGCATCGAAATCGAGCCGCTCGACTGGAAGTGCATCCAGCCGTCGAGTGTGGACCTGCATTTGTCCAGCGAGTTCCGGGTGTTCAAGAACATGCACAACGCGTTCATCGACCCGCGCGACAAGAACCGCGATTACACCGAACTCGTGAAGATAGCAGAGGGCGAGCCGTTCGTGCTCCACCCCCACGAGTTCGTGCTCGGGTGCCTGGTGGAACGCGTGCGCCTGCCCGCGGACTTGTTCGGGTTGCTGGGAGGCAAGAGCTCGCTGGGGCGACTGGGCATCATAATCCACGCGACCGCGGGAAAAGTGGACCCGGGCTGGAACGGACGGCTCACGCTCGAGTTGAGCAACGTGGGCAAAATCCCCGTGGCGCTCTACCCGGGAATGGGAATCGCCCAGCTATCGTTCGGGGAACTGACAACGCCCGCGGACAAGGCTTACGGCCACAAGGAATTGGGCAGCAAGTACCAGGATGCGAACGAGCCCGGCGAAAGCCGCGTGACACGCAAGGAGGGAGAGTAAATGAACAAGGTTCTTTTGTTGATGGTTGCCGCATCGTGCCTCGCGAGCGCGCTCGCGGATTGCGCGAACACATTCTACGTTGGTTACGACGAGGCGGCGTTCCTGATTCCCGCTTACGCGTGGGACTTGCAGGGCGGCGTCATCCGGTTCAACTCCATCAACCCCGATCAGGCGATGGCGTTCGGGAACATCGGCAAGAACGTTTTCGTGTTGATACGCCAGGATTACTCTAGCATCGGCGGCGACCACCTCGGAGAAGCGTTCGTGAAACAGGCGAACGGCGAGAGCGAGTCCTCGGTTACCGAAGCCGAAAACGGGGTGGTGGATTATTACTGCGGGGAATACTCGAGCACGCGCGACGTTTTCGAAACGCTTTCATTTACGTACGGTTCACGCCTCCTGAAAATGGACGGCGTGGAAGTGAACGCCAGCGTGGTCACGGTCAGTTCGCCGCGCGCCTACGCGTTCGGCGCGGAAGACGCCGCCGCATCCAACGAGTTCGTGGTGCTTGCGGAAGCGGCAGGCGGTTACGCACTGGGAACCGTGCTGTTGGAGTCGCCTGCGGGCTGGATTCCCTCGAGCACGAACCGCGTGAACTACCTTGCGTGCTGTGAACCCGAATGCGTTGACGTTGAGGATGGGTGCGATTCAATCACGATAAGCGGCAGGAACGGCTGCGTCAACAACTGGCTGTTGGATTACTCGTGCACCGAGGGCGGGTGCGCAGCCCAAGGCACGGAGTGCACCGACGGCTGTTCGCAGGGCGCGTGCACCATAAACCCGAGTTGCGCGGACAGTGACGGCGGATTGTTCTACGACGAAAAGGGCACGGTGTCAACGGAGGCGAACGAGTTCGCCGACTACTGCGCGGCAGGGGACTCGCTCTTCGAGTATTACTGCCTGGGCGCAAGCATAGCGAACAAGGAGAAGGCGTGCGCGTGCGTGGACGGCGCCTGCGTGGAAGCCGTTGCGGCAACGCCTTCGCCGAGCCCGTCGCCCAGCCCTGGCGTCGCGCCGGAACCGGCAAGCGATTACAACTCGCTGCTCCTTCTCGGGGGCTTGGCGCTGGTTCTCGGGAGCGCGTATTACCTGCTTAAAGGGAGCAAGAAGAGGAAGTGAACAAGCTATTCGGAACGTCGGGAGTCCGCGGCGTCGTCGGAACTGAAGTCAACGACGAACTAGTGGAGCGTTTGAGCCACGCGTTCGCCGCAGTCGTAGGCGAAGGGAAGCGTGTTTGCGTTGCGCGCGACACCCGCCGCAGCGGTCCGGACTTGGAAGAGAAAACAGTCGATGAATTGCTCGAAGCGGGGCTTGGCGTGACGCGCCTGGGCGTGCTCTCCACTCCGGGACTCTATTTTTTGACGCGCGAACTCGGGTTCGATGCGGGCGTGATGATTACCGCGAGCCACAACCCGCCCGAGTACAACGGGTTCAAGTATTGCGACGCGCTTGGAATGGCAACCGACCAAGAGGCAATCGAACGCGAGTACGCCGCGCCCTCGAAGCGCGCGAAGAACGCCGCGGGTAAAGAGGCGCGTGCGGATGGCGCAAGCGAGTATTACGCGCGCCTCGCGCGGTTGTGCCCGAAGCCCTTGAAGAAAATGCGTTTGACAGTGGACTGCGCGTGCGGCCCTGATTCCGAACACCTGCCTGCGCTCTTGCGTTCGCACGGGCACGAAGTCCTCGAAGTAAATTGCACTCCGGATGTTACGAAGTGCGACCGCCCGCTCGAACCCAAGCCGGACACGCTCGCGAAAACAATCGCGTTCAGCCGCGAGAACAAGGCGGACGCGGGGTTGTGCCTGGACGGCGACAACGACCGCATCGTGTTCCTGGACCGCAACGGCTTCCTGGGCTTCCAAGAAGGCAATGCAGCCGTGGCCGCGAGCGTGCTCTCGGACTCGGTAAAAAAAGAGGTCGTGGGCTCGGTGGAAACCGGGCGCTTCGTTGAGAAGGCAATCGAGCAGGCGGGGGGAACGCTCTACCGCACCGTAGTCGGGGACACGGTAATCGCGCGCGCCGTGCGCAACCGAGGAGCGGCGCTGGGCGTCGAGGAGTGCGGGCACTACCTCGTGCCCCGCTTCGGTTTCTTTTCTTCAACGGTTTACCCTGCCGCGTTGCTGCTCTCGAAACGCGACGTGAACGCGGTTAAAAAAGAATTTTCCGGCATTCCCCGCGTTTTCTTCGACAAGACGCGTTTAGCGTGTTCCAACCAGGAAAAGGCAAAAGCGATGCGTGCGGTTGCCGGGGGAGTCCGCGCACTCGGAGGGAAAGCGACGGAGATAGACGGGGTGCGGGTTGATTTCGCGGACGGCGCCTGGCTCCTCGTGCGCCCGAGCGGCACCGAACCCTACTTGAAGGTGAACTGCGAAGCTTATACTCAAAAGCGTTTGGAGGAATTGGCGCGCGCCGGACGCGCACTCGTGGAGGCGGCGTTAAAATGAAGGCAGTCATACTCGCAGCCGGGAACGGGAAGCGCGTGTTCCCGTTGGCAGTGAACAAGCCGAAACCCATGTTCAAACTACTCGGCAAGCCGCTCATGGAGTACGTTGTGGAAGAGCTCGCCGCAGCCGGGTTCAAGGAAGCGGTGTGCGTAGTCGGGCACAACGCCGAACAAATCAAGGACTACTTCGGCGCGAAAAGCCACGGCGTAAAAATATCCTACGCGCTCCAGAAGGAAGCGAAGGGAATGGCGGACGCGCTCGCTTGCGCGCGCGGCGCGCTCGGCAAGACGGATAAGTTCGTGGTGGTGAACGCGGACGACGTGTTCGAACCCGGCTTGCTCAAGGCGATGCTCGCGAAAGCAACGTCGTGCGACGCAGTATTCGCCTCGCAACCCACCGAGGAGACGTGGAAGTTCGGGATACTCGACTTGAAGGGCGACCGCGTGCGCCGCATAGTGGAGAAGCCCGACAAGGGGAAAGAGCCGTCCAAGAACGCGGTAATCGGCGTTTACATACTCAACTCGGACATCTTCAGGCACCTGGCTGCGGTGCCCGAATCCGACTCACAGTACGAAGAGGCAATACAAAAGATGATTGACGCGGGCGGCGACGTGCGCGCCCTATCCTACAAGGGCTTCTTCGGCTCGTACAAGCTCCCGTGGGACTTGTTGCGCTTGAACGAATACTTCCTGGACAAACAAAAGGCGTTCACGGCGAAGAGCGCGCGCATCTCCGAGCGCGCCGTGATAAAAGGCGAGCACGTGCACATCGGTGAGGGCGTGCGCGTATTCGAGAACGCAGTCATCGAGGGACCGTGTTACATCGGGGACAACGCGGTGATTGGGAACAACGCGCTCGTACGCGGGCACTCCTCAATCGGCGCGAAGAGCGTCATCGGCTACTCCACCGAGGTGAAGTACTCGGTCATCGGCGAGAACTGCTGGACGCACTCCGCGTACGTCGGGGATTCCGTGTTGGGCGACAACTGTTCGCTCGGGGCGGGCACGATTACCGCGAACTTCCGGTTCGACGAGGCGCACATCCAAGTCGAGGTGCTCGGCAAGGGGAAGATGGATTCGGGCACGAACAAACTCGGCGTGATAATGGCGGACAACTGCAAGACGGGAAGCAACGCCACCATAATGCCCGGCGTGAAGGTGGGTCCGCACTCCATCGTGGGTTCGGGCGTCTTATTGTACAAGGATTTGGCGCCCAACAAGTTCGCAATGCAATCCAAGAACCTGATGGAGATACGCGATAACACGGTAACGCTCGACAACAAGGCGGGCGAGGAGCTCCGCAAGAAACTGTTGAAGTACGCGCCCAAGTGATGAAATGTTGAGGGAAGAACAAGGCGGACAACTCGCTTTCGGATTCAAACAAAGATACGAGTTAATCGAGAGGACGCGTGGCTTCCTGTTAGACGAACTCGAGTGGACTAATGCCCGCGGGCGGTCAACCGCGAGCAGAAAAGGGCTCCGTTGGAGTGACGGCAAGGGTAAGTTTGCTTACTCCGCACCGGGAAACCTGTTCAACAGCAACGAAGAGCATGTCCTAGACGTTCTCAAAGAGGCGGGCGTGACCGACGAGGACTTGGAAAAACACGGGAGCGAACTCGCCAAAAAGTTTGGCACGTTGAGGCAAACCAAGACCACGGACGGCCGCGTGCTGAAACTGTCCCAGAAAGCAATGCACGAAGCCGCAGCAACGGTGCTATCGCGCTTGATACCGTCCAGCAAGGAAAAAATTAGGAAGGCAAATGTATGGGGCGGCAACCACTGGATGGAAGCCATACTCGAACGCCAAAAACTCCTTAAACAAATAAGAATACATTATTACTGATTGAAAATAGCTAGTGGTGGTTATTCATGAAAAAACAGACGTTGATGGTTGCCTTCGGGGTAATGATAATACTGACGTTCATCGTTGGCACGTTCTCGGTGCTCATGTATTCTTCGGATTCGGCAAAACCAACACCCTCGCCAGCCGCGCAGGCGGCGTTCAAGGGCGGCGGCCAAGGCACGGGCACCGTGACGAAGTTGGAGAACCAGATATACGCGTTCTCGTGCAACTCCACGCAAGCCCAGGCGGCGCTCGAAGCGCTGCCGGGCTTCACGCTCGTGTACAAGGTGTCCGAGAACGCGTACGCCGCGCAAATCAACGAGAACGCCTCAATGGCGGACGCACGCGACGCCCTCGAACCGTTGTGCGACGCGCTCTTGATGCGCGTGGCGCGCCTTAATTTTGCTGCAAAAATCACGTTGTACACGCTCGACTCGAACGAAACCCGCGACTTGCAACCCGTCAACCTGAACGGGCAGCCCGCATACGTGGACGCACTCGGTGTCGAAGTCGGCGACGAGGTGCCGGTGGGCGTGTACGCGGAAATCGACGCGGACGGCGTGGCGCGCCTGATAATCGAACAGGCGGCTGCGGACTTTGAAAGCGAAACTTTAAAGCCCGAAGCGGATGGAAATAATACTGTAAACGAAACCAGCGGTAACTCTACGAACTAAAAAACAGGTGAATGTATTCAATGCCAAAGGAAGGGGACTTCGTTAAAATCGATTTCACGGGTGCAACCAAGGACGACGGCGTCGTGTTTGATACTACGAGTGAGAAGCGCGCCCGCGAGGCCGGCACGTTCGACCCGCGCGTGAAGTACGGCCCGGTGCTCGTGCCCCTTGGAAAACACCAGATACTCCAGGGTTTGGAGGAAGAGTTATTCAAGGCGAAGAAGGGCGATGAAAAGACGCTGACGCTGGCGCCCGAGAAGGCGTTCGGCAGGAAGAACAGCGAGGAAGTCCGCCTGGTGCCGCTGGCAAAATTCCAGGAGCAGAAGGTGCAGCCGTTCGTGGGCATGCCCGTCGAGTTGGACGGAAGGCGCGCCCGCGTCCAGAGCGTCTCCGGGGGACGGGTGCGCGTGGACTTCAACCACCCGCTCGCGGACCGCGAAATCGTTTACGAGTACAAGGTGCTCGACGTGCTTGAGAAGCCCGGCGACAAGTTCACCGCGCTCGCAGACGACCTGCTGCCCGACGCAAAAGTAGCTTACGAGGCGGGCGTGGGAACGGTGGACGTGCCCGAGAAGGTGGACAAGTTCTCGCGCGAGTACCTCGTGCTCAAGACGCGCTTCTACGTGCAGGCCACCGAATTCATCCCTGAAGTCAAGAAGATAATCTTCAAGGAAGAATGCGTGCCGCGCGAGAAGCCCGCGAAAGCCGAGTGAACCCGAAGCAATAAAACCGCAAAAACAAAAACGACTACTGAAAACAGCAGCGGTTCGGCAAACGGGGTTTATTTTTCCAGCGGCTCAGCTGCGCTTCTTCGTAATTTTGGTTGACTTTGTTTTCCCGCTTGGGGCAACCAAACCCGCCAACCCCGCGAGGTTGCAACCCGCCTCGGTGAACCGCACGAGGAGCATGAGCGCGCCCGCAAAAGCCAAATCAACACCGAGTGCGGCCGAAAAGAACAACGCACCCGCACCCTCCTGCAAACCGAGGCCGGCAACACTCAACGGAACGAAAGACAACGCAGTCAACACGGAGTTGAACGCCGCGAACACGAATAGTTCACTCCAAGCGAACGGATGCCCCAAGGCAGCGGCGAGGCACATCCACTCCAAGCCGCGCACGAACGCCCCGGTGAAACTCACGCCAACGTTGAGGTAGACGAGCAGAGAGGAGATGCGTTTCTTGAACACGCTCGCGTAGAATTCCCCGGCACCCGTGGACGGCAGCAAAGCAAGGAGGCGCGCGATGGGCTTGCGGGGCGCGGTTAACGCCCACAGAAACCCGAGCGAACCAACGACTAGAAGGGCGGCGCACGCGAGCAACGCCTCCCGCGAATCGAACAAGTAGTAAATGCTCAACGCAGCGAAAACGCCCCGCGTGAAGAAGTCCGAGGCGAGCGAGACGCCGAACACGCGGACGCCCTGGCGCGCCTTCAACCCCCACTCGCGGGCGCGCACCACGAAGTAAGCGTAACCCGCACGTCCCGGGGTATAGTCGCTGAACAGCAGCCCCGCGAGATGCGCCTTGAAAACACCCAAAACGCCCACCGGGCGCACGAGCTCGTCGCTCAGCCACTTCAGGCGCAGGGCAGTGGAGAACTGGAGGGTATAGTATAGCACGGCTGCGGCAAGAATCCACTCGAAGCGCGCGCGCCCGAGTATCGCGCCCAACGCCGCGTAATCCAAGCCCTTGAAGAACAAATAGAAGAGCGCGACGGCTAAAACAACATTCGCAAACAGGAAAATGTTCTTCTTGTTTTTCACGCGAGTGGACTGGACGGGATTTGAACCCGCAACCTCACGCTTGCGGAGCGTGCGATCTACCGTTGATCTACCAGCCCTTGTCCAAGAATTTTGGCTGGAAAGGGATTAAAGGCTTTCGTACTCGTCCAACTCGCGGTGGCTGATGCTGCAACCCGCCCGCCGCAACGCGTTCACTCCCGCCTTCAACGCTTCGGCCTTGTCTTGCCCGAAGGAATCGAAAAAGCCCTTTTCTACGGCAACCGCGAGAATCTCGGTGGAACGGATTATCGGCGTATTGCCGCGGCGCTTTGCGAGCGCGGCAAGCGCGCCCTGGTCCGCCTCCACGCGCTCCCCGGCATCGGCTTGGATTACGCGCGCCAAACCCGCGGGGTCCTCGAGCAACAGGCGCGTGGTTTTCTCGTCCACCGCGAGCGCAGCCGCGGGCACGAACGACAACAGGGCGATGCACTCCGCCTCGCCTTCCTGCAGGATTTGGAATGCGCGCCCGCGCTCCTTGAACGCGTTGTTCGCCTCGTCGAGTATGCGGTGCCCCTCGCGAGTCAGCGGGGGCAGGGCGACTACCTTGAGCACGCCGCGGCGCACCAGGCTCTTTAGACGGAGTCCGGAGAAGCGGTACTTGTCAATGCGGAGGGCGTGCCCGATTATCTCGCGCTCGACCGCGGGGGGAATGATGAACGACGCGCCGGTCTTCTGGGTGAGGAACTCCAGGCAGTCCAGCACCCCGGTGGAGCCCAGCGAGATTAGCGTGGAGCTGTCGCACACGATGTTCATGAGAAAACCTTCCGTGCGGCTTCCAGCCGCTCGCGCACCGGCATCGAGGAGTACTTGTCCGGGATGTTGGTGTTCCCCACGTAATCAGCCAAATCCGACTTCGAAGCCCCTGTAAACGAGGCGACTGCCCCCAGGGAGGCGCCGTGCGCGTACATCTGGGCTGCCGCCTTGATGCGCCCCTTCTCCACCATGCTCGAAACAAAACGTCCCTCAGCCAATCCGAGGGCGTCCACGTCGTTTAGCGCCGCGCGCACGCTTTCCCCTGCCTTCACGCGCGCCCCGCCCTTGAACTGGAGTGCGGCTTCCTCCAGGTGGCTCAAGATGCGTCCGGATGCGGGACCCCAGGAACGGGACTCAATGATGTGCTGCTTGTTCGAGAGCTTGGATAACACGAAAGCGAGAATAGACAAGTCCACGAGCACGGAATCCGTGCGAACGAGCGCCTCGCGCGCCAAACTAGCCGCCTGGCTCTCCAGGGAACGCGAGTCGCGCTCCGAAAAGAAGCGCTTGAGCGAGCGCACGGCTTCCTCGTCCGCATCCATGACAAGGGATACGCTTTTTGGGGTTAAAAGCGTTCTTGCCCGAACGGGGAGTGGAAGCAGTGGCAGCCACGGGTCGAGCCTTGGTTTTAAACCGTAACAAAAAAAGAAAAAGGTGCCCGAACGGGCGGAAGGGAACTGCCTGTCAAGGGAAGGAGTGCCGGAGGGAATATAAAAAGGTTTTGCGCCGGGGTGCCCGAGCAGGTTAAGGGGACTGCCTGTCGAGCGGTTTGGCTAAGGTCAATCGCGGGTTCGAATCCCGCCCCCGGCAGGTCCCCAAAAAAAGAGGTGTTGGAAAAATGAGAATAAACGTCAGCAAGTTGTGTTACGCGGATTTGCTTTCCGCGTTCGCTGCGTCGCCGTTCGAGGTGCGGGGCATCTCGGCGCAGGGCGACGAGGCGATAGTCGAGTGCGCGCCCCTTTCCTGAACCGCAGGATTCCCCAGAGTTTAATAGCCGGCTCCAGGCACATTAAATCATGGAAATAAGGGAAACGAAAAACTTTGCGTTCGTGGAGTCGCTCGCAAAGAGCTTCGGCATGAACGTGCACCCTTTTGACAACTGTCTGAAAGCGTGGGAGGCCATAGAGGACGGAAAACCCGTGGGCAGCGTAATTCTCCGCGGTTCCGGCAATGAATACAAGCTCGACCTGCTTGCGGTTGACAAAAAGCATCAAAACAAGGGCATTGGAACAAAACTGATGAATAAGGTTATTGAAACCGCAAAAAAACTAGGCGCCCAACGCATTTTCTTGATAACCCGGCACGCCCGGGGGTTCTATGAAGCGGCGGGCTTCAGAAAGATTGGCGAAGACGAGTTCCCGCAACCTCTTTTTGTTTGCCTACACTGCAAGAGGAAAGAAGAGTGCGCGCCCGATTTGATGGTTAAGCAGCTAAATTGAGCCAACGGCAAGGATGGAAAAAGGAAGGCAACCATAGGGTGGGCTTTGACGCGGTGAACGTATTTTAAAGGCGTTTCGCGTGATTCCTACCATCAACCCGGAACGCTGGAAAAAGCCATGTTCATAGATAAGGTAGTCCTGAAGAACTTCAAGTCGTTCAAGAACGCCACGGTCACGTTCACGCCGGGCGTGGACTGCGTGATCGGCCCGAACGGGAGCGGGAAGAGCAACATCACGGACGCCCTCCAGTTCGCGTTCGGGGACTCGCGCCTCAAGCAGTTGCGCGCCAAGAAGGTAGGCGACCTGATTTCGCACGGCTCGAACGTTGCCGAGGTCACGGTGGAGTTCGACGACAACGGCAAGAAGCGGAGCGTCACCCGCAAAATCCGGGCGGACGGCAAGATGCAGTACCGTCTGGACGACAAGCGCGTGAACAAGTACGTAATCGACGAGTTCCTCGCCGAGAAGCGCATCTCGCTAAACAACTTCATCAAGCAGGGGGAAGTCCAGCGCATCGTCGAGATGCACCCCAAGGAGCGCCGCGAACTGATTGACGTAATCGCGAACGTGAGCGAGTACGAGGAGAAGAAGAAGGAGGCGTTCGCCGAGCTCGGCCGCGTGGACCAGAAGATAGGCGAGGCGAACGTGAGTTTGCACGAGAAGGAGGGTTACCTCCGCGAGTTGAAGGACGAGAAGGAGAAGGCGGAGAAATGGCGCGACACGGATGCCGCGTTAAAGCGCGTGAAGGCCACGCTCGCGGAAATCGCGCACGCGGACTTGTCCAGGGAGTTCGAGGCGCTCGTCGAGAAGCTGTTCGCCGGGGAAACGGCGGCTAACGCCGCGGAACACAAGATAAGGGAGCTCGAGGCGCGGATAACCGCGAAGAACGCGGAGAAAGAGCAGGCGAGCGCGGAGTTGAACAAGCGCGCCCTCGAGGGCGGAATCGAAGCCGAGATAAACGCGTTGAACAACGCAATCAACGCGAACAAGCAACTCATCGACAACAAGAAAACCGAGGAGGCGCGCCTCGAACGCCGCAAGGACGACGAACGCCTCGCGATGCAGCGCGCCCAGGACGAGTTGGGCGGGGCGAAGCGGCGCTCGGAGGAACTCGCCGACGAGGCGAAGTCGCTCGCGGAAATCGTTGGTAAAGAGGAACGCGAACTCAAAGCCCTCTTGGGGCAGGCGGACGCTTTCTCGAAGGGCTTCCAGGAGGCGCGCCGCAAGGCAAGCGAGTGCGAAACGGAGATGGGGCGCACCAAGGACGCCCTCCAGAAACTCCAGGGCGAATCCGCAATATTGGTCGAACGCAAGGCACTCAAGGAACGCGAGCTCGAACGCCTGCGCCAGGGCACGCCCGAAGAGGATTACGCGCGAAAGGAGAGCGAACTCGAGGCGGAACGCAAGCAAGCGGAACGCGAGCACCGCGAGAAGGAGAACAGCCAACGCGCACTCTTCGAAAGTGAACGCAAGCTGAACGAGGGTTTACCCAAAATCGAGGGCGAACTCCTTGAAATCCGCGAGAAGATAGTCGAGAAGGAGTCCCGCTTAAAGATGGCTGGGGAACGCGCGGGCGAGGACACTGCCGCGGCGCGGAGCGTGAAGGAGAATGTAAAGGGAGTTCACGGCATCCTCCAGGAACTAATATCCTACGACGACGAGCACTCGCTCCCCGTGACCATCGCGTTGGGCTCGCGCCTGAACTACCTTGTTGTTGATTCCGTGAAGACCGCCGGGCAGGCGGTAGAGTATTTGAAGAAGAACCGCCTCGGGCGCTTGTCGTTCATTCCCCTTAACAAAATCGAGTCGCGAAAGCCGTCGGCAGAGGACAAGGAGCACGCGAAGGCGCCGGGTGCGGTTGGGTTCCTGCTCGACTTGCTGGAATACGATTCCTCGATTGCCCGCGCGGTGGAATACGCGTGCGGGAACACGCTGGTGATGAAGGACTTCGCCTCGGCGGAACCGCTCGTGCGCAAGCTGCGCCTCGTGACAATGCAGGGCGAACTGGCGGAGGCAAGCGGGCTCGTGACCGGGGGGAGCGCGAAGCGGACGGTTAATGTTTACGCGGAACAGGCTACGCTCGAGAAACTCCGCGCGCGTTTGGACGCGGCGAAAGCCGAGCGCGAGGGCGTTTACGCCGAATTGTCCCGCGTGCGCGATGCACTCGCGGAAGCGCGCCGCGAGAAGAGCCGTGCGGAACTCAACTTGAAGACCCTCGAACTCGAGTTGGGGCAGTCGCGCAAGAGCGAGGCGGAGTGGACGTCGAGGAACGCGAACGCGAAGAGCGCGGCGAACGAGTTGAAAAAGGAAATCAAGGAGTGCGCCGAGGGCGCGGCGGGGAAGGACGAGGAGAAGAGCGCGTTGATCAAGCGCCTCTCCCAGTTGAACATCGATTACCTTTCCGCCAAGGAGAAAATCGATTTGGAGACGGAGTCGCGCCTGGGCGGGCTCGCGCGCGAGCGCGAACGCAAGCTCGGCGAGTTGAAGACCGCGGAGAACAAGGCGCGCGCCGAGTTGGAGGCGGCCGAGGCGAAGAGCGGGTACGCGCAACGCGAGTTCGATTCCGCGAAGAAGCGCTTCGCTGAAGCCGAGGGCGCCCTCGGGGAATGCAGGGACGCGGTGAACAAGGCGGACGACGAGATACGTGCCGCCAAGGGGACGCTCGCCGAGAAGCAGAAGCGTTACCGGGAGTTCTCCAAGGAGTTCGGGGAGCTCATGGAAACGCGGAACCGGCTCGAAAAGGAAATCGGCGCGCTGGCGAACGAAAAAGGCGGCAGCCAGTTCTCGCTCGAGGGGTTGCGCCGCGAGAGCACGGACCTCGAGGTGCAGAAGGCGCACGTGGACGAACGCCTCGTCGAGGCGAAGGCGCGCCTCGCGGAATACGAGGGCGTGGAACCGCTGCGCGAGAAGCTCGCCAAGAAGCACGAGCCGGAACTCTCGTTGGCGCGCAAGAAGCTCGAGGAGACGCTCGCCGGACTCGGGAACCCGAACCTCTCGGCAATCGAGAAGTACGGACAACGTTTCCGCGAGCTCGAGGAACAGAAGCAGCGCGTCACCCAACTCGGCGTGGAGAAGGACGCGGTAATCAGCATAATCAACGAGATAGAAGGCAGGAAGAAGGAGACGTTCATGGCCACGTTCAACCACATCAACAAGTCGTTCGAGAACATTTTCGGCGAGATATTCACCGGGCACGGCTCGCTCTACCTCGAGAACCCGGACGCGCCGTTCGAGGGCGGACTAACGATTCAGGTCGAACTCGACAACAAGGAGATACGCTACCTGGAACTGATGAGCGGCGGCGAAAAGGCCCTCATCGCCCTGCTCTTCCTGTTCGCAGTGCAGTCCGCGAACCCGAGCTCGGTTTACGTTTTAGACGAATCCGACGCGGCGCTCGACCAGGAGAACTCGCGCAAGCTCGCGTTGTTGTTGAAGGCGTTGAGCAAGAACGGGCAATTCATAGTCGTGACGCACAACGACACGGTTTACAAGAACGCGGACTGCCTGGTGGGCGTCGCGATGCAGGGCAAGCAGGGCAGCCGCATAGTTGAAGTGAACGTGGCGGACTTGAAGTCAGTTGGTGCGGCGCATGGCGAACATCCACAGGACAAGCGCGATTAGCACCGCGAACATCGCGGCAACAACGAAAATCGACCAATAGCGCGCCACGAAACCCGACAACCCCAGGATGTCCCCGCCCTCCATTACGAATAACACCCCGGTTATGCTCAACTCGGGAAGCGGCGACGGTGAAGCGGCGGGTGAAGGCCGGGGAGTCGGGGAAGCCCAACCCTTGCCCGGCCAATTCTGCGGGTCGTAAGTCGGCTCGCCCGCCCCGCCCCCGTCCGGCGAATAGGGCACGTTCACTCCGCCCGCCCCACCCTGCTGCAACGGCGCGGTGGACACGGGGCAGTTGAACGCCGAACCGTAAAAGTAATACGATTCGTTCGCACCAACACCGCCGACTACGGGCAACAAGAGCTGGAAGTCCGCGGGTTCGCCCGAGAACGCGAGTTCGCCCGCGTGAATGCGCGTCACGAACACGAAAGCCCCGCTCGACGAATCCACCAATAGCCCCTCGTCGAACCCGGGCGATAGGGACTGCGAAAAAGTGTAAGTCGCGTTAGCCCCCAAGAAAACCTGGGAGCCCATCGCGTAGTCCACGCTCGCGTTGAACGTCTGGTTAGCCGAATCCGACTCGTTCCCGGTGAAACCCAGCAACGAATCCAACGCCGCCGGTTCGCCCTTCGCGAGCGCGCTCCAATCCAGCGTGGAGGAATTCGAGGCGAGCAGGAAGTTGTCGCCGCCCGTGCAATACAACGGGAACACCACGGTGAAGTTGGATACGTTCCCCGAATAAAGTGTCTCACCCACCGCACCCGCACCCGTAGCCACCCAACCGTAAACGCCCGCCCACGCGCCCGTCTGCACCGAAGCATCGATGAGCAGGTTGGATACGTTCCCCCCGCTGACCGCGGCTCCGCCTGCGGAGGCAAACGGCAAGAATAGGAGTGCTGCTAAAACAGCGGCAACCGCTGGATTCAAGTCCAAGGCATTCACTTGCGCTTCTTTGCGCCGAACCAGTACGCTGCCGCGAGTATGATGGCCAACAGGAACGCGCCGGCGACGAGGAGCGGGTTCAAACCGGCGGTGCCCTGCACGCCGCGCTCCTCTTCAAGGTGCTTCAACAGCAACCCTTGGGACGCACCGTAATCAACACTCACGAGCGCGGGGCTCCCCCACAGGGTGCGCGCCGCATCCTCGGTCAAGCGCAAGTCAAATGAAACGCGGTAGGGCTCGGTTGATACCGGCACTTCCACGGGCTCGATGGTTTCGAACGCGTTCTCCACGTTGTTCACCTTCGCGGTGACGAGCACGTTCGCGAACGCTGGAACGCCGCCTTCGTTAGTCAAGTCCACGTAAAGCTTGAACGCACTCGAGTCATAGGAAACCGCGCCGAGCGAGAGCAGGGAGGAGTCGGCGGATTCGCCGAACTCCACGGGATACGTCTCCTTGAGTTCATCCGTCATCTCGGAGGCGTCCCCGCCGTAACGGGCGAACACTTCCGCGGAAAACGCCGAACCGGCGCGCACCGCAGTCACTATAGTCGAATCGTCAGCCACGGGGTAGGCTACGACGAGCGTTTTTCCAGCATCCAGCTGCAGGACATCCGCGTCGGAAACCGTTGCAACCGCGACGCCGTCCGCATACAGGGTGGTCGCGGACTCGAAGTAAACCGGCAGCGACTCGGAGGGGTTGACGAAGGTGACTTGTATTTCGCGGGACTCTAGGTTGTAACCCGCACGCGACACTTCCAAACCCGTATCATAAACCGGCAAATAGAACAAATCCAAGCCGCTGACTTCCGAGTAGAACGAACCCGGCTTCGCCCACCCTTGGGCGTATTTCACGAAAACCGCCTCAACGGGCGTCTCGTCCTTGATTATCTTGGCTGCGCCCAGCAAGTCGTTCCCTACCACGACGCCCACGGTTACCCCGCTGCCCTCGCCGTTGAAGTAATCCAGCACGGATTGCGGCGGGTAATCGCGGCCGATGAGAACTACGGGAAATGCGCTGAACAAACTGGCTTCGAGGAACTCCCCGTTCGAGAACGAAACCTGCGCCACGGGGTTCAATGCGCGGTAACGCGACACGATTTCGATGTTATCCCCGTAGCGGCTGCCCGTGCTCACCGTCTCGGGACTCAACGGCGCCAGCGCCCCGGCGACCGCGGAGTCAACCGGACCGAAAACCATCGTGGACTCCGCGCGTCCAGACAAGAACGATGCAATCTCGCCAGCATTGCCCGCGTTCGCGAAGAGCACGCACGACCGGGTGAACGAAGCGTAAGGCGCAGCGCTCACCGCGTGGTAACCCGCCGCGTCCCCGACGATTATGAACTTCGAGCAGTCCGCGCGCTCGGCGAGCTCCATTGCAAGGGGGAGCCCCGAGAGCGCCAGTTCGTCGACTTGCGTGAAACCCGCGTCCGAGAGCACGCCCGCGTAATCGGGGTAATAATTCTGGTTGCCCTCGATGTAGAGCACGGGCTTGGAGGCGTTCAGGAACTGGTGCACCGCGTGGTCCGAAGACAGGAGGAAGCGGCATTCTTCGACGGTTGCGCCGCCGAACGATTGGGCGTAAAGCACGCCCTGGTAAACATCCTGCCAGTCGCGCGAATTCACGAGCACTTGCCCGGAAGCGAGGCACGACGATAGGACTGCAAAAACGAGTAACGCATAAAGCTTGCGCACTAGCTAACCACCCACCAAAACCGTAAGAATAAAGGGTTACGGGCTTTAAAAACCATATGCCCGTCTCCTAGAGGGAAAACCTCAGTCAAGCTGGAGGTAGAAGTAATACGCGGTCGGCGCCGTGTTGGCGGACTCGTCCTCGGGCACCATCAACTGGTAGTCAACCACGGTCCCGTTGAACGAGTTCTGGTTGTTGTTGATGCGCGACATGAACACCGACGACTTGTCGTCAACCCCGACCGTGCTCGTGTTCAAGGTCTGCTGCACCCAGGTGTTCCCGGTCGAACCGAACATGGTCGTACCCGAACTCGCCACACCCGCGGTTATCGCAACGCCCGCGACCGTGCCCCCGAAACTCGTGGTGTTGTAAGTCGCAGTGCCGCTGTCCGTCTTGGCAGCCAGGAAAGTGAATGCGGCGTCGATTTGCGCGCCCGTGAGCGGGGTCGCCTTGAGCGTCGCCCAGAGGATGCTCGCGTTCTTCGCCGCCAGCACGTAACCCGAGGCGTTGGACTGCGTCCAAGCGTAGAACTGCTCGCCCGCCGCGTTCCTCAACACCACGTTGCCCGAAATATCACCGTAAAAGCCGACCCAACGCATGGTTTGCGTGTTAGAAGAAAGGCCGACGTTGGAAACGTTGCCGCCGCTTGCCGCAACCCCGGTGGGCGTCGCTCCGCCCCAAGTCGCGTTCCCGCCCGTGCCGTACGAAGGAGTGGCACCCGAAGGCGTGGATTCCGCGAAAGCCAAACCTAGGGAAACAACGAGGAAAAATAAAAACAGCGTTTTGTTCAAGCCGGGTAACTCCGAAAAAAGTTTCTTTCCCGCGGCTTAAAAGGTTTGGGCGGCGCGCAGGCAGGGCAAGGTTTTAAACCAACGCAACGCGTTCTGTTTAGCGAGCGATAAAAAATGGTTCTCGACCACCTGATTACCCCGAACAAGGCCGCCGGCAAACCGCACGCCATGCTCGTGCTTGGAGCGTTATTCGTATCGTTCGGCATCCTCGTGGAATATTTCCTCCCGTCGATGGGCGGCTCCGCGCTCGTATTCGCCGTGCTCCCCGCAGTGCCTTTGTTCTGGAGCCTCCTCGCGCGCGAAGAGGAGAAGGACGAATGCGTGCGCGCCTCGTCGCTCGTGGACGCGGTAAAGAAGGAGGGCGCGCTTCTCTCGAGGCACTCGCGCCTCGTCAAGATTTACGCGTTCTTCTTCCTCGGAGCAGTGCTCGCCTTCACCGCGTGGTACGCCCTGCTCCCCGCGGACGCGGGGGCGCGCGTTTTCGCCCCGCAACTCGAGGAAGTGAGCGCAATCCAAGGACTTACCACCGGCTGGTCCTTTAATGTTCAACGCGCGTGGTTCCTTTTCTCGCACAACCTAGGCGTACTGGCGTTGATGCTCGCGTTCTGCCTGCTCTACGGAATCGGTAGTGTCTACCTCCTCGTGTGGAACGCTGCCATCCTCGGCGTCGTGCTCGGAGAAGCCGTCAAGGCAGGCGGCGTGATGGGTTTCGTGTACGGGTTCCTGGGTTTGCTGCCGCACGGCTCGCTTGAAATCGCGGGTTACTTCGTGGCGAGCATCGCCGGAGGCATTTTGAGCGCGGGCTTAACTAAATCCAGGCACTGCCCAGGCGGAATGCGCCAAGTACTCGTGGACACAGCCACCCTCGCGCTCGCCTCGGTCGCACTCATAGCATTAGGCGCATTATTGGAGGGAAGTTACTGATGACTTTTGCCGTAGCTGGAAAAAACAGTTTCGCACGCGAAAACGCGCTGGTATTCGTCGGGGCATTCGCCGCGTTCTTCGTTCCGTTCCTGGGATTGAACCAGTTCGCCACCGGAACCGCAGTGAACGCCTTGATAGCGTTCGCAATAGTCAAGCGGGGTTGGCTCGCAGCCGCGCCGTTCGTGCTCCTGCCCTCGCTGGGCGCGCTCGCCTATGGCGTGCTGTTCGGTTCGTTCACGCCCTTCCTCGCGTTCTTCATTCCCGCAATCTGGGCGGGCAACGCGGCTTACGCCTGGGTGATAAAGGCATTTAGCGGCGCGAAAGGCGTTGCCTTGGGCGCGCTCGCGAAGACCGCGCTGTTGTCCGCGTGCTTCGCGCTCGCCTACCTGGCTGGCTTGGCGCCGCTCGCGCTCGCGGGTGCGTTCACCTGGATGCAGTTCGCCACCGCGCTCACGGGCGGAGGCGTCGCGTTGGCAGCGCAACGGCTAAACGATTATAACGCCGTCCAACGCAAATAATCGCTTATGAAAGACAATGTCACGGTCTGCGTTCTCGGCAACCAAGCCGAAGAGTTCTGCAAGGTTAACGCGAAGAAGGGTGGGGAATCCGACTACCGCCTCTGGCACGAGGTTTACGCCGGCAAGGTAATCACGTTGTGCGAGCCGTTCCGTTGGCCCGAGAAACCCTCCTCGCTCGCCTACTGCCTCGCACTCGCGGACCACATCGTAATCGCTCACGACGCGGGAGACGCGGCGTTCGGGGAAGCGCTCGTCGCGCTCGACTTACTCGAAAAGAAGAGCGGGTGCTTCGCGGGCGACTACGGCTTGAGCGCGTACGCCAAAGGCACGGCAGTGGAAGGATACGCAGTCAAAACCGTGGAAGAGGCGGGGGAGTGGGTGCGCGCCCTGCCAACCGCAAAGAACGACGGCGAAACCAAAGTCCTCGCCGATTCCTCATTCAACGTAAAGGGCGTGGGTTCGATTGCGTTGGGCTTCGTCGCCCGGGGCATGGTGCGCATACACGACTCGCTCTTCGTGAACCCGGGCAAGGAAAAGATAGACGTGCGCAGCATCCAGGTGCAGGACGTCGACGTCTCCGAGGCTGGCGCGGGGGCGCGCGTGGGCTTGTGCTTCAAGGGCGCGACGGTAGAAGCGATAACGCGGGGGAGCGTGCTCTCGCCCGCGCACCAGGCGGGAATACTCGAAGGCACATTCTCGCTCAAGAAATCGAAGTTCTGCCGCGGCGAACTCCCGAAGCGCCTGCACGCGTTCAACGGCTTCCAAGGGCAGCCGTGCGACGCCGAGCCGGTTGAAGGGGGCGTGCACCTTGTCTTCGAACAGCCGTTCGTCTGGGACAACGAAATCATCTTGTTGTGCGACTTGAACCGCCCCGCGCCGCGCTTCGTCGCCGCTTGCGGGAAACAGTAGCACTGGAAGCCACGATGCACGCAGTACAAAAACGAGAAGTTAAAAACCGCGATAGCGAATTACACTTATTCTAGAAAATAGGAGGCACTAAATGGATTTCAAGAAAACGCGGGACTGCGTCTTCGAAGAAGGCAGGGTGCGTGTTTACGCGAGCGACGAGATGTTCGCGCAAATGCAGCGGGATAGGACGTTAAGCCAAATAAACAACGTCGCCTCGCTTCCCGGCTTGGAAGGCAAAGCCATGGTCATGCCTGATGGGCACGAAGGATACTGTTGAAAAAAGTTTTCAACGGCCTTAAACGGTTTCCCCATCGGCGGCGTGGCTGCCTTCAACTTCGACGAGGGCATAGTGTCGCCTGGCGGAGTGGGGTATGACATAAATTGCCTTTCGGGTGACGCTAGGATAGAGTCGAACCTAGGTTACTGGAAAAAAATAGCCTCGTTCGAACCCGTTGAATGCGAGGATGCGGGTAGGACGATGCTGTTAGGTGGCTCGCTTCAAACGCTAAACGCGCACAAAAGCTTCGAACCCAAACAAATAATCGCGTTCATGCACAAGAGCGCGGCGGTTTACGGGTTAAAGACGCACTCGGGTTTCTCGGTTAAAGCCAGCGCAGACCATCCGTTCCTGACAGAATGCGGGATGACTCCGCTCGCCGATTTAACCAAGGGAGAACGGGTTGCGGTTAGGTACTTTGAAGGAGTGGAATACGATGAACCGTTCAACCTCGAGGGCTTCTCGGAGGAGGCGACGGGAGTCCTCGCGAAGGTTATCGGCTATCTGCTTGGCGACGGCAGTGCTTCTAAAACAGGTGGAAAAATCCGTGTGGAGGCGTTCGGAAACAAGAACGACTTGGAAAGAATGCAATGCGACTTGGCGTCAATCGGCGTGAAGAGCAGCGTTTTCGAGCGCACGCGCGTCGGCAAAATCAGGACGCAATACGGGGACAAGACATTCGTTTCCAATTGCGGCGAACTCCACATTTACTCCCGCGGGTTCTGCGAGAAACTCGTGGAACTCGGTTTACCTTTGGGAAGGAAAACCATCGCGGAATATGGCGTCCCGAACTGGGTGTTGAACGCACCCAAATGGGTGAAACGCCTGTTCTTGGCTGGGTTTTTCGGCGCCGAGCTAACCACGCCGAAAACGCATTGCAAAACCGGATTCAACGCGCCCATACTCGCACAAAACAAGAACACGGTAGCCAAGCAATCTGGTCGGGCGTTCCTGATACAAATAATGCGGCTGTTGAAGGAAGATTTCGAGGTTGAAACCACGAAAATCGCCGAACGAAGCGAACAACCAAACCAAAAAGGCGAAACCGTGCGCTTACGGCTCGAAATCTCCGCCGAAGAAAAAAACCTGGAAAAACTTTGGAGGAAAATCGGCTTCGAATACAACGAGAAGCGCTCCAACGCCGCGGAAATCGCCTGCGCCTACATCGCGTTGAAACGCGGGCACACTACTGAAAGAAAGCAGGCGCGCGAAAAAGCAAGGGAGCTCAAGGAAAAGGGCTTGACGATTAACGAAATAGCCCGCGAGTTGGGTTACAACAAGCGATTCGTTCAACGCAGCGTTTACGAGAAAACTGGAACGAGGCTGGACCTCGGCTTCGCGTCCTTTGAAGCGTTCACAACAGAAAAAACAAAGGAAATCAAAGTACACGGCGGCATACTGGATGAAATAGAAGCCATCGAACCCGCAGGAATCGAAAAAGTTTACGACTTCACCGTGGAAGACAACCACAACTTCGTAGCCAACGGATTGATAGTGTCCAACTGCGGAATCCGCCTCCTGCGCACCAACCTCGAGGCAAGCGAGGTGAAGCAGCGCGCCCGCGAACTCGTGGACGCATTATTCGAGGGAATACCGTCGGGCGTTGGCTCGAAGGGGCGCATCCGCCTCAAGGACGACGACGAACTCGGCGAGGCGGTCACACGCGGCGTGAAGTGGGCGCTTGACGAGGGCTACGGCGTAGCCGCGGACGCGGAGCACTGCGAGGAAGGCGGGGCAATGGGGGGCGCGGATTACTCCAAGGTGAGCGCGATGGCGCGCAAGCGCGGCCGCCCCCAGCTCGGCACGCTCGGGAGCGGGAACCACTTCCTCGAAATCCAGCGCGTTGAGAAAGTGTTCGACGTTGAAGCCGCGAAGGCGTTCGGCTTGCGCGAGGGACAGGTGTGCGTTGCGATTCACTCGGGCTCCCGCGGTTTCGGACATCAAGTGTGTGACGATTACATCCGCGTGATGCTGGGCGCGAGCGAAAAATACGGAATCAAGCTCGCGGACAAGGAGTTGTGTTGTGCGCCGCTCTCGTCGCCGGAGGCGTCCGACTATCTCGGCGCGATGGCGTGCGGGGTGAACTACGCGTTCGCGAACCGCCAGGCGATGACGCACTGGACGCGCGAGGCGTTCGCGAAGGTATTCAAGCGCGATTGGGAATCAATGGACTTGTCGCTCGTTTACGACGTGTGCCACAACATCGCGAAAATCGAGGAACACAACGGCAAAAAATTGTGCGTTCACCGGAAGGGTGCGACGCGCGCGTTCTGGGCGGGACGCCCCGAGGTTCCCGCGGCTTACCGCGCGGTAGGGCAGCCGGTGATTATTCCGGGGAGCATGGAAACGGCTTCATACGTGCTAAAGGGTTTACCGGGCGCGGCGGAGTCTTGGGGTTCGACTTGCCACGGGAGCGGGCGCGTGAAGAGCCGTTCGCAGGCGTTACGCGATTACAGCGGCATCGAAATACAGCGGGGCATGGAGGCGCGCGGTGTTGTCGTGCGTGCGGTGGAAACGGGCGTGCTCGCCGAGGAGGCGGGCGGCGCCTACAAGAAAGTTGACGACGTGGTGGGTGCGGTGGAGCGCGCGGGACTCTGCGGAATCGTTGCGAGGCTCGTGCCCATGGGCGTAATCAAGGGTTAGGCGGCGCGGCGCGAAAAAATAAAAAAAGATTAGCTTGCGACAGGCGGCGTTTCCGGCGCGGGTTCAACTGGTACTTCTTCAACGGGTTCTGTTGCCTCTTCAATCAGGGTGCAAGTGCAACCATCGCAAGTCAAGCTCGTTTCGTCACCGCTTACCGTGCCCGCGAGCGTCTTGGACTCGTCGAGCAGGCACTCGAACAACGCGTTTGCACCGCTTCCGACGGTAACCTTGTTCGTCAATGCGTTAATGGTTAGGGTGTTCACGACGCCGTTGCAAGTAACCGCCAGTGTTTCCACAGTCTGTTCGGCAACATCGAACACGCCGCTTTGAGTCGCGTCGGACGTGCTTTGAATTCCAGTCCAATAATTCAACGAGGCGAAAGCGCACTCGGGCGCGATGGTCATTGGGTACTTGTTCATGGTGAACAGGTTCGGCGTTGCAGCGAAAACAACGGTTTGTGCGTTATTGATGTAGGGTATCGCGAACACGTTCGATTCGGGGCTGCCGCCGTCGAGTACACTGAAAACGTCGGGCTTGTGGATGAACGTCACGAGGGACGCGGCGCGCACCGAACCCGTGGTGTCAATCGTGTCGATTATATGCACGAGTTGGCGGTCCTCGTCTTGTCCGGTAACATCGCCTTCCGCTAAACCGGCTTCAACCGCGTCGAAAGAGAACACGAAGGGCACGATGCCCACGCCCGCGACTTTCATGGGTATTACCACGACTGCCTCGTCGAACGAGAGTATGGGTTGCCCGGTGGCGACTTCACCCGAGTAGGGCGTGAGTTGTCCGGTGAGCGTACCCGTGAACGAGTTCCAGAAGTTCGAGCCCATTGCCTGCGTCGAACCCATGCCGTAATTCATTAACTCGGAGTTGCAGGCGGTTTGGGTGAACGCGTTTCCGTATACGCTCCCGAAACCCTGGGGCGCCTGCCAAGAAGCTGGAACGGGCGCGGAAAGCTGTGGATATTCGCTGGTTTGGAATCCGGACGGGTTCGCGTTCAAGCCCGGACCGAAGTAGTTCGCAGTGCAGTCCTCCTGGAGTCCGGCAAGCGGGTCGGTTCCCGCGGCTTTACACGCCTGGTAAACCGCCGAACGCGCGGCGTAGTCGCCAATCGCGTCGTTAAGCGCCTGGTTGAACACTTCCTCGCTCCCCTGCACCAAGCCAGAGGAGTCCACGCGGTCGAGCGACTCGTAGAATTCAACGTATAATTCCTGCAAGTCGGCTTGCGCGGCTTCGGCTGCTGAAGCGGCTTGCTCGGGGGTGCACCACTCGGTTCCACTGCACGCCAAACCCTCTGCCGTAACGCCGTCGTTCGAGGCGGTTGATGTTTCTGAATCGCTGTTATCGAATGTTCCGCCGTTGATTATTGTGCCGCTCGTGGAAGGCAATGCGGGCACATCCGCAGTTGCTTCCTCAGTGGAAGGAACACTAGTGAAAACGGTTAACGCGTTCGCGGAAACCGAACCCACGATGTCGCCCGCAGCGATGGTGTTGCCCGTGTCGGTTGTTGAAGCGGGAGCGAATGCAAAGCCCGTGCCGTTCACGCCGTTGACATCCAACTCGAAGGCGTCGCCCAGCTTTGCTTGAACGAATGCGATGCCCGCTTCACCCAACTCGGTTGTCGAACCGCCGTGAGTAATCATAATGTCCGTGTCGAACGCGTTCGCGGTGATGAACACCGGTTCGACCGTTGCGCCGCGGCTGTAGATTGTGCCCGAGGCGGGAACTGCGAACAACGCGTACTTGGCGGCGTCATCCGCGAAATCCTCATACTCGGAGTCGTCCTCCGTAATCATGTTTAAGGTGAGGGTTACCCTGCCCAATTGCCCGCCGCCGTACACAGTCGGCTCGAGTTCGATTGTAAACGTGTCCTTATTCGACTTGGGGGTCATGCGCAAGCCGTTCTCCCACGAGTAATCAACGCACTCAGGGTCCGTGCCCTTGAATGTCACGAGGTAGGTCGCGTAAGGTGCCTCGGGGGTGAGCATTATCGCGCCGAGCGTTCCGCGCACGGTTTCAGCCAAATCGTCAATGCCGAACGCGGAGTCGCCGTTCACTTTCTTAACCTCGAAACACGAATTGTCTTCATCCTCTTCATCCGCGAGCCCGGCGAGCACGCTGATTTGCTGTCCGAGCGTGGTCTGCACCGAGAAAGTCATCCCGTTAATCGGGAACATCGCGTTCACGGGCTTATCGCACACGATTGAGTTGTCTTTTTTATCACAACCTGGACCGGTTGCACCAATTGAGTAGCCGTAATTCGTGATGAGGACTTGGTTGCTTGCGCTCGCGGCAATCACGCGCTTGCCCATGGCCGGGTTCAACAACGCGTCCGCGTGGTATTGCGCAAGACGGCGGGCGAGTATGTTCGAGAAATCGAAGTTGCCAGGCGAACAATCGTACGCCTCGAGCGTAGAACAGCGCGCGTAAACTCCCGCAGCGTACTCGGCAAGGCAGGCGCCCTGGTTCTGGAGCGCGAGGCACTCCTGTTGGTCGCAGAGCGAACAGTTCGCCGCGCTACACGACGCTTCGGGAGTTGGCTCGGCGTCCACGCAACCGTTGAACGAACGGTTCCCTCCCGGAAGCGTGAGATATGCGGGTTGGCAGTAACCCTCCAAATCAATGCACTGCGTTTCGGTGCAGGCGCCGCAGTCCGCGGAAGAACAGTCGTCCTCGATTGCTTCTTCCTCGACCGGGTCGAGCGCGCTGCAATCCACCTGGAAGTACGCCGTACCAGAGTACGCGGAGCCCGTGCCTTCGAGCACCGAGTTCAACGCGAGATAGCAGTCCTGGTTCACTATCGGCTCCGCGAAAAGCGTAGTTGAACCCGAGGCGGGCACGGTGAAAGAGTAAGAGTGGTTTCCGTTGTTGGTCACGAGCGGACCCGAGAGCACCACGCAGGCGTTGTCCGCGAACGACGCTTCCACGGGTGCAGCAACCGCGAGTTCGTTGAACACCGTGAGCTCGAGCGGGTCGCAATCAACCGAGAGCGAGGCTGCGTCGGGTTCGAACGAAAGGAAGTCCGTCGCGACAACGGCGATTTCCTGTTCGGCGGAAGCGTAGCCCTCGCGTTCGACCGAGACGAGCAGGGTGCCCGGCGACGAGGGATGCACTTCGAAAGAGTATTCGCCGTTCTCTCCGCTGCCGCGCGAGCCGTCTCCCGCGAGGTAGTATTCTTCGCCCGCAAGCGGTGCGCCTTCCCCGTCGAGTAATTCAACGAGTGCGTCTTCCACGGGAGAGCCCGTTCCCGAGTACACTGTAACCGTGAGTTCGTTGTCTTGGTTCGCCTCGAGTTCCTGCGGTGTTACCGCGGCAACGAGTTCGCCTTCACCCGTAATTGAAATGCGACGCGTCGTCGAAAGCAGCACGCCGTCCTGGTAGCCCAATTCGAATGAGATTTCCGCGTTCCTGCTCGCAACAAGGGCGAGCGCGGATATTTCACCCCCGTCGGAATTCAGTCCGTCGAGCACGAGTTCGCGCGTGAACTCCGCGGCATTCGGCTCGCTCGACTCGTTGTGGAACGATTCGCTTGTAAAAAGTATTTCTGTTTCGTCCGCGGCAACCGAGAGGTAAGGATAGGTGTAGTCGCCGTAAAAGCGCGCCTCGACAAACGTTGAGAACGCCGCACCTATTTCAACCGGGAGCGCGTTCCCGCGAGTTTCAACGCCGTTGTCGAACACCAGCGAAAGGCAGGCGTATTCGTTGCACGTAGTCGAACCCTCGGTTACCGCGCGTTCGACGCGGGTGAACGGCGCGACGCAAGGCGTTTCGCCAGCGGAATAATTGCGTGACTCGTCGAACGGGTTGCGGTACCACAACCCGCCGTCAGTGGCGTAGGCGCGGTACTCGAACGCCAGCTCGTCCGTTTTCGTTGCTTGCGGGGAGACGAGTATGCGGGCGGAGAGAGCGCGCACCCCGAAGCCCTCGGTGAACTCGAGGTTCACCCAACGCACCGCGCCGTCCTGCGTCCAATAGTCGCACGACGCTTCCCGGGTGTTCGAGCCGCTCGACGCCTCGGCGTCTTCGGGCGCGGAATAGAACAGGATTTCCTGTGGCCCCTCGAGCGAGAGGCGGAAACCCGAGGCGTCCGCGCCTTGCGGGAGGTTCGCGTAGAGCACGGCATCGTATTGCTTGCCGCGCTCGAGGGGCGCGCCCTCGGGCACCGGTTGTCCGTTCGCTGGGTCGATTAACTCGAACGAGACGATGAACAACTGGTTTGCAAGCGCGAGGGGCACGAGTTGCGCTGCCTTCGAGACGGTTTCCTCGGGTGCGACTGAGAACGCGGGCGTAATGGTTTCAGCGTAATTCGTTGCGGTGAACTTCAAGGTAACGGGTTTGTTGGCGCGCACGTCCAGCTCGCATTGCGTGGCGTTCGACTGGCACGAGGCGACTTCCTCGCCTTCGATGAAGGCGCGCACGAGCGCGTTAACGCCCGTGCCGGGCTGCGAGGCGTCCGAGGCAATTGCGAGGACGCGACCGTAAAGCGGCGCGAAGGTAACCGTCGCTTCGGCAAGTTCCCCGCTCGCGGGTTGGAACTCGTCGCTTTCGCCGTGGCTAGCGCCCTTCGATGCCTGCGCGCGCAATCCTTCGAGCGGGAGTCCGTCGATAGTAACCGAACCGTCCTCGAGCGTCTGCGCGTACGGCAATGCAAGAACAAAGCCGTCGCCCGCGAGTATGAACACGCGCGCCTGCGGCACCGGCCCGTTGTCCGCATCGAGCACCGTTATTTTAGCCGGGGCGTTGTTGCCCGGGGCAAGGGGTTCGAGCGCGAACGTCTTGAATGCGCCGGGCTCCACGAGTTGCTCCACGCGCGGCAGGAAACCGTCAGCGTAAATCGAGGCGTACGCGAGCGCGTCCGCGTCGAGCTCGAATATCGCGTCGCCCGCGGCATCGGTGGACTGGAACTCCAGCAACGCAAGCGGCTCGTTGAGTGAATAGAGTTTAACGTAAGCGCCTTGGACCGGCGCGCCTTCCGCGTCCGTAATCGTGAAGCGCGTCTGTTTTGCGCCCGCGCTCCCCGCGGTTGCGAGGATTACGCTGAATAGGGTGTCGCCCGCGCTGGAAACCGTTTGCTCGTCGCCAGCGGTTCCGCCGTTGTAATTAAGGTAACCCTCGGCTTGAACGGAAACGTAAACCGAAGTGCCCGCTGCGATTCCCCGGAACACCGCAACGCCTTGGCTCGTTCGGCTGCTCGCAAGCACGGCAGGCGAGTTCGCGTCGTGGAGCGCAACAGTAGCCTCGGTTTTTTCTCCCGCCGCGTTCTTCACGCGCACGACTACGGTGCCGATGGGTTCGAGCGCGCCGCCTTGTTCGCCGCCCGCGTCCGCTTCGGCTTCGAGCTCGATTACGCACTCCGTACCAGAGGCAAAACAGGTTACGCGCCCTTGGACGAATCCGTCGCGCGTTACATATAAGGAGTAAATCTCGTTGCTTTGCGAGTATTCCAGGCGAACGGAGCCAGAGGCGTCCGTTTGCTTTTCAACCGGTTCGCCCGTTGCCGGACTGGAATAAGACAGGGTGGCGCCCGCGAGCGGCGTGCCCGAAGAATCGGTGACGAGCACGGTTATCGCCGGCTTCGCAATTGCCTCGAGGTTCGCGCGCAATTCAACTGCCCCGCCATCAGTCGGGGCGAGTTCGAGGCGCTTCTCATAGTTTCCGTAACCAGTTTCCTTTATTGTTATAAGGGCATCCGCGCCCTGCGGCAGCGCTCCGAAGCGGGCAATGCCGTCCGCACCCGTGAACGCCGTCGCAGCGTTTCCGGCAACTGAAACGATTACGGGGACACCCGCGAGCGGCTCGTTCTGGGAGTAAACGCTGACTTCGAGGGCAACCGTTGATTGAAGGGGGTTGAACGCGAGGAATGCCCCGGCAACGAACGCGAGCAGGAGCACGAGGAGCACGGGAAGCGAGGGAATACCGCGTTCCTCAAGGGGGTTCACGAACCAATCGTAAACCTTGATTCCGCGTTCCTGGAGGGAGTCCATTAACGAGTAATAGCGTTCGTTGAGCGCGCCCAAAAAGCCGGATAGGCGTTCACGCGCGCCTTCGAGTAAACCCATGATGGGTTTTCGCCTCGCGAGGTATAAAAACGTATTTTAGCAATGGTTTAACATGAACGCTTTCGGGCATTTGGTTGCGGGTGCGGCAGCGGCAGCGCTCGCCGCAAGCGCTCTCTCGCTCGGCGTTCCCCTTGACTGGACTGCCGCGGCAGTCGTGGCGCTGGGAGCGCTCGCGCCCGACGCGGACAACTACAAGAGCAAACTGTTCCGTTTCATCTTGGCGGGCGTCGCGCTCGGAGCGGGCGCGCTCGTGTACTCGCGCACGGGAAACTGGGCGTGGGGGCTGGGCGCGGGTTTGCTCGCGGGCATCCTCGTTTTGGTGCTCAAGCCCAGGCACCGGGGTTTCACGCACTCGCTCGCCTGCCTCGCGCTCTTCTCCGCTGCCCTCGCGTTCCTCGCGGGCTGGCCGCTCGCCTTGCTCGGGGGCGCCGCATACGCGAGCCACCTGGCGGTTGACGGCACGGTCAAACTGTTTTAAAGCCCCCGAACGCGTAATCGTTTATTCATGGCTGGGATTGCTGCGGAACGCGTTGTGATGGCTGTTCTCGTGGTGTTAGTGCTCGCCTTGGCCTTCGCGTTCCTGGAACCCCAAGCAATGGCGGGAACGGAGGCATTGAATGAAACAATATTCCATCAGGGCGGATTCGCGGTTATTGTAGTTGACTCGAACGCGTCGCCCCTTGAAGGCGTCCGCGTGGACTATTCAATAGGGGACTATTTCGGGGGCGGGGAGACGAACGCCTCGGGTGCTTATTACTTTGATACGGAAGCAGGAACGGTCGTGGGTTTGCGCCTGGCAAAAGAGGGCTACGAAACCGAAGCTTTAGCGTTCATTCCCACGCGCGACAAAATAACAATTTCACTTGCCACGGCTGCGGTTGCGAGCCAAGCGGGACAACCCGCAGAGGCGATTGCAGTTGTCACCGTGACCGGCGCAAGCGGCGCGCCTGTTGACGGTGAAGTGTTCGTGCGCGACTTCAACGCGGGCGTGTTCCTGGGTTCCGCGCGCGTGGAAGCGGGAAGCGCAATCATTCGGGGTTTGCCCGCGGGCACCGAGGCGTACGCGGTATTCGTCGGCGACGGCGTGCTCGACGGCTCCGCTGAGCCGCGCGTGCTCTCCGAAGGCGCGAACTTCCTTGAAATCTCCTTGTCCGCCGAGCCGGTGAACACCACGCTGCGCGCAGTGGACGCGCGAGGCGCGCCCGTGCCCTGCTTGATTTCGGTTTACTCGCTGCCCGCGAACCCGCTGGCATCAACGGAAACGAACGGCGAGGCAGTGTACTCGTCGTACTCGAACGAATCGCTTTACTTTGTTGCAACCGGCACGGGCTTCGCGCCCGTAACCAGCCGCGAATTCCAACCGGGCGGCACCGTGGAAGTCGTGGCGCGCTCGACTGCATCATCCAAGAAACTGTTGGTCACGGTGGACGCGGGCAATGCGAGCCTCTCGGTGCGCTCGGCGGACGGCAAGGCGAAGGCGGACGCTTTTGCCCTTGACGGCCGGGCGGAGTTCCGCCTCGACGCGGGCGAATACTCAGTATCCGCTTACGCGAACGGGAAGCGGGCGTCCGCGAGCGTAACGCTCGACGAGGACAAGAACATTAGCCTGAAGCTCGCGTGGGGCAAGGCGTTCCTTGTTCTGGACGCGGTTGACTCCGCGAATAATTCGATTGACCGCGCCTTGTTCGAGGTCACGCAAAACAACGAAAAGGTTTCAGTGGATGCTGATGGCTTCGAGTTGGACGCTTTTGAAGAAACAATAGTGCGCGCGGACGCGGACGGCTACGCCGCGACTGAATTTTCCGTGGACGGCTTGGAACCGGGCGAACGCGCCGCGCGTTCGGTGGAGCTCGAGCGCGCGGACGGCACGGCACGCGTGGAGTTCGTGGGCGCGCGGGACGCCTCGGGTTTCGTGGACGCGTTCGAGGAAGGACGCGAATACGAACTCGTGTTCAACCTCGTGCCCGCGGAAGGCGCGGACGAGGCGGGCGTTGCGTTGAGCGTGCACGGGGACGCCTGGATTACCAACTACCCGAAAGGCGACTGGGTGGAACGCAGCTCGGCTGAATTGGACGACGCGGGGGAATATTGCGCGGCACTCTTGCAGGATTCGGTTGCGGCGTTGAACGGGGGCTACAAGTGGGTGGATTCGCGTTCGCGGGCGCACGCGGGCGAACGCGTGTTCAAGGTGCGCGCCGGCGGCGCGGGAACCGTGTCGTTCGGTTACCGCGGCTATTCAATCAAGGGAAGCGAATGGACGCGTGACCCGCTTGACGAAGCACTCGGCAACGCGGAGCGCGCGCCTGAAAAGGCAGGATGCTATGCCGCGACCGAGGATTTCACGGTTCAGGTGAGCAAGCCGGAAGAGGCAACCGGAGGCAACGGTACGGCGTGGAATTCTACTGGCGCGCACGAGGACTTCTGGCTCGAATCGGGCGCGCTCAAGTCGCGCGTCTTGGAAATCGAATTGGAAGTCAACTCGATTTATCCGGCGGACGCGGTTGCGTTGGACTTGACGGCTGAAGAGTGCGGGCTTGCCTACCGCTTCGAGAGCAGCGCGGGCACGGAATCGTGTTACGGTTATGCAAACGGGGCGGTGTGGTTCAAAGCCGCGGACGCAGGCAACCCCTCGTGCCCGCTTGCGGTTGACGGCAACGCGGCGCCCGAAGACGCGGGCGCGCGCCTGGTGGTGAGCGCGTCCTGCCTCAAAGACGCGCGCCTTGAAATACCGATAAGCGTGACTGCGGTTGAAGAAGAAGCGTTGCTCGTTGAGCCGCGCGGGTTGACGCCAGGCGACGGCGCGGCGAAGCTCGCGTTTGTTTTGGACGAGAAACAGTTCGGCTCGCGCATCGTGAACGGCGTTGAGTTCGATTCGCCGGCAGTCAGGGCGTTCGAGCTGACTGAGTCAACCGCGTTCGAGAGCGGAAGTTTTTCGGCAAGCGTGGACTACCCGCAACAGGTTTCGTTGTTCCCGGGAAAAACGGATTTGGGTTCCCGCGTTGAATCGTGCGGGGACTGGCTGTGCTGCAGCCGCGGTTGGTGCGACGCTTCGGCTGCCAAGGAAATGATGGCGGCGTTCAAGGCTGAGGCGTTGCGCACGGCGAACGCCGGCGCGTTCAAACGGGGCGCAGGGGCGCCGGCGGGGGCGCTTGGCTTTGGTGAATTCGAGTTCGTAGGCATTGCCCAGCTCGCCGAGGGCGGCTTGACTGCGTTGGAAGAAGAAGGGTTTACGGTTGAAGCGTGTGGCGGACCCGCAGTAGTGGAGTTGAAGGCAGCGAGTGCGGACGGTTCAACGTGGGATTACTCCGCTTCGATTATGACTGCTGGCGGAACGCGCTTGTGCGGTTTCGCGCACGGCGAGGACGACGGGGTGCGGGTAACTGAAGAGGCGACGCTTGCTTCGCTCGCGCAGGCACAAGAAACGCAAAGCGTGGTGGTGCCCAGCTTTTACTCGGATGTCACGGGCAGCCGGGCGGCGTGCTCGCTTGCGGTGGCACCGTGCGCCGAATTGAGTGGAATGCTCGTGAGCTTGCCCGCGCTCGTGCCCGAACCCAAGACCGCGAATTTCGTTTGTTCGCCGCTTCCCTCCGGGAACTGCGTTGCAATTTGCGAGGCAAAGGCAGGGGGCGTGGAAGAATTTGTTTTCAATAACCGGCTTTACACGGTTGTGCGTTTCGGTTTGAGTGCGTCGTGCGCGCCCGTGCCGCCGGCGTTACAGGATGTTTTCGCGAATGCCGCGCCGTGGGAGGCGTTCGGTTTGGTGAACGCGAATGCGGGTGCGGGCGCAAGCGGCGTTTTCGACGCGGCGCAGGGCGACCCGTCGACTTACGCGCAAAGCGAGTTGACTGGAATAATCAGCGGCTGGGTGCCTTGAATGGAGTTCGCGCGCGTTGCCGAAGTTTTCTCGAAGCTCGAGGGGCAGTCCTCGCGCTTGGACATTTCGCGCGACTTGGGCGCGCTGTTCGAGGAGGCGCCCCGCGGCGAGGTGCGCGCCATAGTTTACCTTTTACAGGGGATAGTGAAGCCCGCGTTCGAGGATGTCGAGCTGGGTTTGGCTGAGGCGTTGTGCGTGAACGCGTTGGCAACGGTTTCCGGGCAATCCCAGAAAAAAGTGAAGGCGTCCTACCGCAAGACCGGGGACTTGGGTGCAACTGCCGAGGCGTTGCTCGCGAAGCGCGAACAGCACTCGCTCGCTTCGTCGAACCTCACGGTGGCAAAAGTGCATGACAACCTGTTGCACATCGCCACGGCGTCGGGCACGGGCAGCCAGACCACCAAGACGCGGCTCCTCGGGGAACTGTTCTCGAACGGCTCGCCCGAAGAGGCGAAGATGGTGACGCGCTTCGTAACCGGACGGCTGCGCCTTGGCGTGGGCGAGGCAACGATAATCGACGCGCTCTCGTTCGCGAAAGCCGGGAACAAGAGTTTGCGCGGCGAGCTCGAACGCGCGTTCAACCTTTCCTCGGACTTGGGCCTCGTGGCTGAGACGCTTTACTCGAAGGGAATGGAGGCGGTACGCGCCGTCAAAGCCGAGCCGTTCCACCCCATCCGCCCAGCCCTCGCCGAACGGTTGCCTGATGCCGCGGGGATAATCAAAAAGATGGGCGAGTGCTTCGCCGAGGGAAAATACGACGGCTTGCGCCTCCAGATACACAAGTCCGGCTCGCGCGTGGAGATTTACTCGCGGCGCCAGGAGAAAACCACCGCCATGTTCCCGGACGTGGTGAAGGCAGTGCGCGAACAAGTGCGCGCGCAAGAGGCGATATTCGAGGGCGAGGCGATCAGCTTCGACGAGGCCACGGGCACTTTCAAGGCGTTCCAGGAGACCGCGAAACGCAAACGCAAGCACGGAATCAAGGCGAAATCCGAGGAAATCCCCCTCAAAGTGTTCGCGTTCGACTTGCTTTACGCTGACGGGCGCGACTACACCCCCGTGGCGTTCAAGGAGCGGCGCAACGCGCTCGCGGGTTTGGTGCGCGGGGACGGGATGATCCGCCTGTCGCAAGGCAAGCTCGTAAAGGACGCGGCGGCACTCGAGGAATTCTTCGGGGAATGCGTGGACGCCGGGCTCGAGGGAGTGATGGTGAAGGACTTCGCTGCACCGTACGCCGCGGGGGCGCGCAAGTTCGCCTGGATAAAACTCAAGAAATCGTATTCCGAGGGATTGGCTGACACCCTTGACGTGGTCGTTGTCGGTTATTATTACGGGAAAGGCAAGCGCACCGAATTCGGGCTCGGCGGATTGCTCACCGCAGTGCGCGCGGGACGCGGCTACCGCACGATTGCGAAAATAGGAACTGGTTTCAGCGAAGCCCAGCTGGCAGAGTTGAGTGAACGCCTCGAGAAAATCAAACTGCCCAAGAAGCCGGACGAAGTTGACTCGCTAATCGAGCCGCACGCCTGGGTGAAACCCGAAATCGTGGTGGAAGTTAAAGCCGATGAATTGAGCCAGAGCGAGGTGCACACCGCAGCCAAGAGCGCGGGACGCGGGCTTGCGTTGCGTTTCCCGCGACTGGTGCGCGTGCGTTACGACAAGACCCCAGCCGAGGCAACGACCGAAGAGGAAGCGCTCGCATTATACGAAAAACAAAAAGTTCGTTAAATGTCGTAAAAACCTCGCTTTTTTAATGGGCGGAGTGTAATGGGTTCTGCGTGTTTTGGGCGGGCGGGTTGCTCGCCGAAAATAGGCTAAACGAAGAGGTGACCAGAAAAGTGAAGGATTCAGTAAACAAATTGGGCCCGTGGGCTTTCCTAATCGGTCTGGCTCTCGCCGTGCTGGCGGGATTCTTTGCCACGGCTGACACGACGATAGTACTCGTCTTAGCTGTCCTGGGCATAATAGTTGGCTTCCTGAATGTGAGCGACAAGGAGACGGTTCCGTTCCTCGTGTCGGCGATCGCGTTCATGATGGCTGCGTCGAGCTTGAACATCGTATTCGCCATCCTCCCCTACATGGAGAGCATGAGCAACGTGATGTCCCTGGCTGGCGTGTTCATCGCCCCTGCCGCGGCAATCGTCGCGATAAAGGCGATTTACGACATCTCGAAGGACAAGTAATTCCGAGAATCCCTTTTAGTTTTTCTTTATTTTTTCAACCCTTGAGCGCAGCCGCGATCAACGGGAAAGCAAGGGAAGCGTCGCACTCCACGTTCGCAACGCGGGCGCGCGACTTAACCTTGCCCCACGAAACCGCCTCGGTGACTCGGGCGCCGCTCAGGGAGCCGTCGTACTGGGAGCCCGTGGAAACGTAAACCGCGTAATCGAAACCCCCGCGTGCGAGTTGGGCGCCGATTGCGTGGTGCTTTGCCGCGCCGCCGCCGAGGATTATCCCCCCGGTCTTGTCGGACTCGAGAACGATTTTCGCCAACGCACGCATGTCCCCGGTTACGTCCAGGCAGAAGCGCGGGTGGTCCTGCTTGTAATAAAAGAGTTGGAGCCCGAACGCGCCGTCCGTGGGCGCCGGACAGAATACCGGGATGTTGTTGCGCGCGCACCAGTACAGGAAAGAATTCTCGTCCTTGAGGCGCAAGCCGAGCTCGCGGGCGACCTCGGACGGGGAAGAGCAGCGCGCCTCCTTGGTTTGGCGGGCTTCGAGTTCCGCGAAAAAGGGTAAGAGGAATTTCTCGAGGCGCACGTAAGCCGAGCTGGGAATGATTATGTTCCCCACGCGGTTGTCTCCCGCCTCGTGGAGCGCTGCGTCGTCGGCGTCGAACGAGCCGAGCTTGAACGGGGCGAACGACTTCATCACGTCCTCCTCGATTGAGCCCACGTTGGTTATGACAACGTCCACGAATTTTTCGCGGCACAACTGCGCGAACAACTCGCGTAACCCTGAGGAAACCATGTTGCTCGTGAACGTGAGGAAAACCGTGGCATGTGCAGCCTTCATGTCGCGGATGACTTGCACGGATTTCGCGAGCTCGCTCGCCTGGAGTCCGGCGTTCGCGTACGACGCGACGAGCTCGGCTGCGGTTACACCCGCGTTAACCGTGATTCCTTTTATCTGAGGCATTTGAACCAACCTTTTTCTCCCGCAAAGCACGACAACTGGTAGCCCGCGTCAAGCGCTAAGCAGGCGAACAGGTAAACCCACTCCCCGGTGAAAAGCGCGAGCGCGAGCACCCCGAAGTCCAATACTAGGCGGTGGCGGGCGATGAACCCGAGCGCGTCCTTGTACTTACCTGCCGCGTCGTTAAGGAACTCGTCCGCCAATGCGAGGAGGACGAAGAACGCGGTGAGCGGCAAGTCAATTGCAGGCGCGCGGAAAGCGTACAAGCCGAGGAGGAATACCGCGAAACCGCGCTGGTGCGCTTGCGAATCGATTTTGCCTGCGAACAGCATTCCCGCGGCTATTGCAACCGCGAGCGTTGCGAGTGCAGGGGACTGGGAGGCGGCGAACGCGGCGAAGAAGCCGTACGCGAGCGCGGCGATGCACTCCGCGGGACGCGGCTTGCCTTTCGGCTTGTCATCCAGCCAATCCGTTAGCTTGGCGAGGAAGCCGGCTCCGAAACAGGCGAGGTAAGCGATTAACACGTACATTACAAGGAAAAAAGCGTTTAAATGGATTGCCGCCCACTAGTTTTCGTCGCCCGCGGCTCGGGCGCGCGTGAACAAGACAAATGAAACTATTGTGCCTGCACTGCGATTACGTTGCCTACAAGCCCCTCAAGAAGGCGTTGAAGAACGCGGCGGCGCTCTCCGAGGAAGAGAAAGCCGGAGGCAGGTACGAGAACTGCCTCCTTGTTTTTTCAACGCTCGAGAAGGGCGACGATGAGGCGGTCGTGAAGAAGGCCGCGCAGGAAGTCCGCAAGCACTACGGCGAGGTGAAGGCGGCGAGCGTCCTGGTTTATCCATACGCGCACCTGTCCGCGAACCTCGCGTCCCCGGATGACGCCGTGCGCCTGTTGAAAGCGTTCCACAACGCGGTGAAGGAGTTCTGCCCCGAGGCGGGGAAGAGCGTTTTCGGTTATTACAAGGAATTCGAGCTCAAGTGCAAGGGGCACCCGCTCGCAGAGTTGAGCAAGACCATCACTTCCGAACCGGTTGCCAATGTGCCTTATTTACAACCCAAATTGGAGACTACAAAACCGAGGATGCTCCTGTTTTTGGCTGAAAGCCAGCACGAGGATAACCTGAATGAAAATGAAAAACTGAGAAACTCTGCAGCATTGCTTCTAGCTATGGCTTTCAAAAAACAGCACTCCGAGTGTAAACGTGGAGAATTCGGAATAACTGAAGATGGTTTTTACTATGATTTTGACACAAACAAGCCGGTTAGTCCTATAGATTTGGCAGGTATAGAAAAAGGAATGCAGAACATATTGAACAAACAATTGACTAAAAAAATAGTTTCAAGAAAACAAGCCTTGGAACTTTTCAGTAATCTTGGCGAAACCTACAAAACTGAATTAATCAACGAAACGCCAGAAGACGCAAAAATAAGGGTATATACCTGCGACGGTTTTACTGAGCTATACAATGGACGAGCGATTGAGAACCTAAGTGAGATAAAGGCAGTAAAGTTGACGAAAGTCAGTGGTGCCTACTGGAAAGGTAACTCAAAAAACAAACAGATGCAAAGAATTTATGGTGTGGCATTTTCAACTCAAACGAAACTAAACGAGTATATAACGTTCATCGAAGAAGCAGAAAAACGGGATCACCGAAAAATCGGAAAGGAACTGGAACTCTTCATGATAGAAGAGGCTGGCGCCGGCTTTCCGTTCTTCCTACCCAATGGCGTGGCAATCAGAAACGAGCTTGAAAATTATCTGAGAGAAAAACTAGTAGAGGCGGATTACAAGGAAATTCGCACGCCAATCATTTTGGATGAGGAATTATGGAAACAAAGTGGGCATTGGGATCATTACAAAAATAGCATGTACTTTACTGAAATCGACGGAAAGGCACACGCCATAAAACCAATGAATTGCCCTGGAGCGATTTTGATTTACAAAAAACAACCTAAGTCATACCGAGAATTACCTTTGAGGTTGTCCGAATTTGGATTGGTGCACAGACACGAACTTTCGGGGGTATTATCGGGTCTTTTCAGGGTTAGGGCATTTACACAGGATGATGCACATTTATTTGTATTGCCTGAGCAAGTTGAAGAAGAGGTCAATAAGCTTATTGATCTTACGACTTCAACCTACCGCCTTTTCGGATTCGAATACGAAATTGAACTTAGCACCCGACCAGAAAAATTTATGGGCGATTTGAAGGTATGGGATAACGCCGAAGAGTCATTGAAAAACGCGTTGGATAGTCGCAAAATAAACTACAAAATAAACGACGGGGATGGGGCATTTTATGGTCCTAAAATTGACTTTAAAATAAAGGACTCTCTCAAGAGGCAGTGGCAACTGGGAACGATTCAGGCCGATTTTCAAATGCCAGAGCGTTTTGATTTACATTACGACGCAAACGATGGAAGCAAACACAGACCAGTAATGCTACACCGCACTATACTTGGCAGTTTTGAAAGATTTTTGGGCATTCTGATAGAACATTATGGTGGCGCTTTTCCAACTTGGTTGTCGCCAGTGCAGGTAATTGTCCTGCCGATAACCGACAGTCAGAATACCTATTCGAAGGGTATAGTAAAACTCCTGAAAAAAGAAGGCATACGCACCGAGCTGGACGATTCGCAGAATCCAGTAAACAAAAAAATACGAGACGCCCAGCTTCGCAAAATATCATATATGATAATAATTGGAAAGAAGGAAATGGAAAACGGAACGATTTCGATTAGACAACGAAACGGGCTAGTAACACCAGATGTCAGCACCAGCCAATTCGTTGAAAAAATCGTGACCGAAATCAAAGAACGAAGGATGAGCTAAGCGCATACTTTTTGAGTGGTTACTTGATTTGTATCAGCGATTGCCGAGTATATGCCGAACCGTTTTTTCTGAATTCATTAACTAATGCACAAGACTGACAGCATTTTGCTGGTTTGTTTGTAATTAGGTCTCTGCGAAGTTTCATATATTTCGCGTTATTCCAAATCTGTAAAAAGTCTTGATGAAAAACATTTCCGAGAACTGGCGCGCCAAGATTACAGCAAGGAATAACATTACCATCTTGATTTATCCACGCTTCCTGCCACAAAAAATGGCAGGATGCTTTTGAATCTGACGATAATTCTTCGTGTTTGACTGAAAAAGGACGTGGAAACGTTACTTGCAAACCCAATTTATTAGCCAGCTCCGTTGAAATCGCCAAAGAACGATCTGTAAGATCTTGATGAAACCATAGGGATTTGCCAATTTCGCTTTGTCGATAAGCAATAAACAAATAAGCCTTAAGTCTATCAACGCCAAGATTCCGAGCCAAACGAACAAGGTCTGGAAGTTGTTCTATATTTTCACGCATCAGCGTCGCTTGAAGAGTAATTCTTGGCAAACCCGAAGTATTTTGTGGCTTGTTTTTAAGATATTGGTGTTTAGCCAAAACTGCTTGTTTTACATTTTCAAGAATTGTTTCAAAATTGGAACCGGGTCGAAGTCGCTCAAAAGTTGATTTTTCTGGCGAATCAAAAGAAATCTTCAATTCACTCAAAATAGGCATTAACGATTTAGACAATTCAGAATCAAGAAGCATTCCATTAGTGGTTAAATTCATGCGAACACCATATTGGCTAAGTGCGTCTGGGATTTCATGAAAATAAGATGTTAAAAGCGGTTCCCCCGCAACGGAAGCGTGATACTCCAAAGCAGTTGGAAAAAGTTGAGAGGCTATTTCGGTAAACTTTTCAAAAGGAAATTCGGCTGACGATTTAGGCGGAACCGCAGTTAAAGCAGCATAGTTTGGACAAGTTGGACATCGAAGATTGCAACTATTATTAGTCATTATAAAAACGCGCACGGGCTTGGCTGAATTAAATGGACTAGAGTTAGCCCGATTTGCCAACGCCAGCTGATAGTTTTCCTCTTTAATATTCACAATTGGCTAATGCAAAACTAAGGATATTAACGTTTGCTCAAAGACAAGTCCAAAAATAGTAGTTATTCAACATTCTCCTCTTCTAGAAAACCATAAAAACACAGTAAACGTGTCGATAAGTATGGTACCTACAAGACGGCCAAAAATTGAGGTTGTTAATGAAAATGAGGATTACGCGCTAAGGATATCTCTACCACAATGCAATCTTAGGTGCAGTTACTGCAGAACACAAGATTACAACATTCCAAAGGCCGAACTGATAACTAATCGGGAATTGCTGGACATTATCAGAGCGGCTTATGAAAATGGCATACGCCGGGTAAGATGGACGGGTGGAGAACCAACGGTCAACCCACAGTATTTAGATTTGGTAAGAAAAACGAAGGAAATCGGCATCACACAACAGATGCTTTCCACCAACGGCACTACCCTAGCTGAAATTGGTCCAGAACTGGCAGAAGCAGGTATCAACCGAGTTAACATAAGTTTGGACACCTTAGATTCAGCAAAATTCAAAAAAATTACGGGATATGATATGCTAGATAAAGTGCTGGAAGGAATAGATTTATCGACCAAACTATTCGAAAAAGTTAAAATCAACACAGTATTAACGCGGGACAGTTTTGAAGAAAGCACTCAACTAATAGATTTTCTTGACAGAATTCAGAAAACAAAAGGCAATGTAGCCATACGATTCATTGAACTCATTCCGGGTGGTTTTGAAGGGGATAAGGAATATACTCAATCTAATTTTATTGGCAAAGACGAACTCATCAAAAAAATGAAAACACATTTTGGATCGGTGACGCGGACTACTTTTGAGGGTGATAATCCAAAATGTGAATACTATAAAATAAAAAATAAAAAAGTTGTTTTCGGGGTAATCCCCCATTTTTCAGTTAATTTTCAATGTGGAGGAAAAAGATGTAGAAAATTAAGACTTAACCCGACAGGAATCATAAGCAATTGTAGCATTCACAAATCATTCGGACACGACTTACGAAATACAACATATGAGAAAAAAGTTACAACTCTTGCACATTTAATAGAAGAAAAAAAAGCAAGAACCGAAGAGGACTTTAATAAATTAAAACATTTTCAATCGGATTACGCATTCTGGAGATTTGGCATAAAATCTAAAAACAAATAGACAGAACCTAGTTCGTGGCGAACGAGTGCACGGGAAAACCGTCCCAAAAGTTGTCGTTGAATCCGCATTTGTCCAAGCGGCCTATATTCTAGTTTTTCTTCTGGCGCGCGTTAAGCTCGGCTAAATGTTGGTACTGCCATTCGCGCTCTTCGGCGAGTGCGGCTGCGGCTTCCTCGGGACTGGCGGCATCGCGGACAACCGTGGCTGCGTAAGCCGCCGCGGCGAGTGCGTGTGCGGGAACGTGTGCCGTTGCAACCGCTTGTCCTGCGGCACGGGCAGCCGAGCGCGCCGCATCGTCTTTTTCCACTGCACGGGCTGCGGCGTGGGAGTCGAGGGACGCCTTGCGTATGACTGCCATGCTGAAAACGCCAGTTCGAACCCAGGCGCGTCCGGTTTCAATTGCAGCCCGGGGACGCCCATCGTCCGAATATTTACTCTCAAAATAAGGCAGCACGCGTTCGGCGCAATCCAAACCCCAGGTTGCCAGCGTCTTGTGCTCCACCCGCTTTGCGAGTTCCGCGATTTTCCCCTCGCGCGGGTTCGCAACAGCCAATTTCGATTTTTTCATTTACTCAAAACCCCGGGTTAGGTGGAAAAAGAAAACTGGAAACAGGTTTATTTTACTGCGTCTTCCACTATCTTGCGTTCTTCTGCGGTCAACCCGTACAATTCAAAAACCAAGGTATCTAGTTGATTTTCTAACTTCAAACTTTTTGAGGGATCTGTTGGTGTTTTTGCACCTAGTTCAGTCATGTCCGAGGCTAACTTGGCGATTTTTATGACGGTTGGTTTTACTTGTGACGTTGACGGGTCAATAATGGGCAATATCTTTAGATTTTCTAACAAAACTCTAGGAAATAATTCTTTTTCCTTAAACATTTTCGCATAATACCAATTAACAAGTTTGGAATTCAAAACTCCTAGAAAATACTCTGCATTGTTTTTGGGCACTAAGTTGTAAGTCGACTGCAAGGTTACGTATTCTCCTTTTGCGTCAAACGCCGCAGCTATATCATTTCCAAGCTGTCTAATTGTGATTTTTTTATGAAAGTATTTTTCGCCTTTCTTGATGTCTAATGGATTGATAAATTTTCCAGAGTCTATTATTCTATACCGTTGAATATCTTCCCCGAAAACAAGTTTTTTGAAAACATCTTTGGGCACGGTTTTCACAACATCTGCTTTTTTACCTAATTCTTCGCCACGCCACAAATCTGCAAGAAATAACTCGAGTGGTTTTCCCATCGCACCTATTTTTTCAAGTAGTTTGCTTTCCTTTTTCGTTAATACCAAAATCTTGTGATTCGGAAGCTTTGAAATTTCTTGCCGGCTCAAAGAAATGAATTCCGGGAGTTCTCCTATTTTTTCAAAAGGTATTTTAGCGATCTGCAGGTCTACCGAATTCGGTTCAGTAATCAGTATAACATTCGCTACACTCGGATCATCAAATACGCCATAAACTTGAAGTGCTTGCGAAAGTCCGTTAACTAATAGTAAATCTCTTATTGGCTGCGCGTTTGAACGGCCGAGAAATGCGTCCGGGACTATGAAGCCGAAGCGACCCTTTTCATTAAGATGTTTTATTCCTAATTCGATGAAAAGAGTATACAAATCGTATTGCCCTTTAGCTGTTTCAAAATCTCTCTCGTAATTTTCTTTAGCGAAATTGGATAATGCTTTGATACTAACATAGGGTGGATTTCCAACCACAAAATCATATTTCTTGAGTTTTAAAGCTTCAACTGAAGATTGGTCTTTAGCTAGGCTATTTCCTAACGGACTCGCAAAACCATGTAAGTTTTTTTGATTTGACGGCAATTCAAGGGAGTCCGTTCGATAAATCTTGAAACGTGGAACGGTAAACGAACGGTTTGACCGCGCTGCCTTCGAATAAACATCAATCACTTGAAACAAGAGATTCATTTCCGTAATGCTCGCCGCGAACGGGTTAATGTCAAAACCGTGAATGCGTTCGGCGACGCCGCGAACGATTTCCTCGCACTCCTTCGGAGTCAGTCGTTCGAGGACCTCGCGCCATTTTTTCGGGTCAAGTGCTTCTTTTGGTGTGGCTTTCTCGAACTTCACCGCATAACGAGCGATTAACCGTCGCGTGGCGCGAACGAGGAAACCGCCGGAACCGCAAGCAGGGTCAATCAAATCCTTGTTTTCAATAGCCTTATTTGGTGAGTAGTCGACTGCGTCGAGAATGTAATCAACGACTTCATCCGGCGTATAAAACTCGCCTAGTTGCTTGCGCTCATCTTTCGGCAAATATTTCTCGTACAGTTTTCCGAGAACATCGCGGTCAACACCAGAAAAATTGAATTGATTGAGAATCCAAAGCGTCTTATTCAAGACGCGATCGAGTTCGCCGTCGCCGCTCTCGTACCAATCCAGCGGATTGCCTTTCTCGTAAAAGTGCGGGTAAACCGCGTGAGCCCCGCTGTAAGACAATTTTAAGATTTCCTTGTAAACCGGGTTTTTCAGAAGCGGCTCGTCAAGTTGCTCGCGCAAACTCTCGATTCCACCATTGCTGATTTTCTTCTTTAGGAGCCCCTTGTCTTCCAAAATACGAATGAAGAGCAAACGGTTTATGAGCACGTAAATAGATTCCTTACAGAATACTTTTTTGTTTTCTTCTTCACTAAAGACATCACGATTGGACTGGGCTTTCCAAATATAGTATCCCTTAAATGAGGCGTATTTGGCGAATGCCCCGTCTAATTTAAACTTTAAATCGGCGGTTTGTTGCGCTAACTTCTTATTTCTAGTTACGCCGTTTTCCTTCTCAAATAAATCTATTTCTTTAGTCTTACTTTCATATTCAAAATATCCCGCACTATACTCATCAAACGCGTCGTAGGTGTATTGTTTAAGCAAGCCGTTCAAAACATAATTTAATTGCTCGATTAATTTTTCGAATCCAGTGTCTTCGGAAATGTCTATCTTCGCGTAATACTCGTTGAAAACACCGTACTTGCTCTCGCTCCAAACCTCTTCTTTCCGCAAATTCTCTAGGAACAGTATTTGTTCGACTTCGCTGGATGAAAGCTTTTCCTCACTAGTCTTCTTGCTTTCAATCAGCGTTTTGAAGTCAAGGTCTACCTTTAATTCACGTTTTCCGTCTTTGACTTGCCACAACAAAAAACGATACCCGTTCGTGAGTCCAACGAAGCGGGTTGACTCGTCAGCGTACTTTCCAGCTTGATCCCGCCATTCTTCAGCGTCAAGACTTACTTTCGGACGCTTGGTTTCAATAAGAACTGCTCTTGCGCCGTTTTCGTCCAACATTGTTACGTCTGTTCGGCTTCGCTCGAAGCGAATAAACTTGCTGTCGAACCCGAGAACTTCCTCGCAGAAGAAACGACCAAGACGGGGACTAAAGTCGTGCTCTAAAGTGTCTATGGTTATTTCTGAGCTTATCCGCCTAAACGCGTGTAGAACGTTATCAACAAAACTAGTTGTTTGCGCCACCTTGTTTTCAACCCACTATAAGAAAAGTGTTCTCACTTTTAAAAGTAGTGAGAGGTTCCTGCCAGTGAACGAAACGCGCCGCTTCAACCCTTGATCTTCGCGTCGTAGGCGCCCGTTGCCACGTCCGCGAGGAACTGGCGCGCGTTCTTCCCGTCCACGGTCACGCCCATGCTCAGACAGGTTCCCGCGACTTCCCTTACCGCGTGCTTCGCATCCTTGGAGAGCATGGCTGCCTGCTTGCTGCGCGCGATCTTCAACGCGCTCTCAAGCGAGAGGTTCCCGTTGTTCGGCTTGCCTTTCTTGCCCGCCTCTTCGGTGAGTGCGCCCGTCTTCCCGATTTCGCGTTTTATGAGCGCCGAGACCGGAGGCGTGCCCACGATTATCTCGAACTCCTTGGTGTTCGTGTCCACGACAATGGTGACCGGCACCTGGAGTCCCGCGAAGTCCTTAGTCGCCTCGTTAATCGCGTTCACCACGCCCTGGATGTTCACTTTCATCGGGGCGAGCGTGGGACCTATGGGCGGACCTGCGTTCGCTTTGCCGCCTTCAACCAACGCTGGAATGCTTTGTTTAGCCATTTTTCAATACCACCTGATAAACCGTAAAATCCAAGTTTAGTTACATGGGCGCGAACGGTTTTATTCGTTGCGCTTGGACGCCCAGAACCCGACGAGCGCGGCAACCAATGCAAACGCAACGGGCAACGCGGGCGTCTCCTCTTCCTTGGCTCCGGCGCGCGTGAACTCGCACGACGCCTTCAAGCCGTGCGCTTGGGACTCGAGTGCGATGGAGTACGCGCCCGGCTCGTCGGATTCCACTGATATTTCGTGTTCGCCAGTGGAAGGGTCGCACGACGCGAGCACTGCCCCACCCTTGTTCGCGGTCACGAGCAAGGCGGAGTCGCACGCGGGCGCGCCGTCCACCAAAAGGAACGCGGTGAAAAGGGTGTTCGAGCGCGTGGAGTAACCCGGGCAGTCCACCGTGAGCCTGCTCTCCGCGGGCGGAGCGGGCAACGGAGGAGTTGAAGGCAACGCGGGTATTTCCTCGACTTCCTCCACAGTCAAACCAACGGCTCCCACTTCGAACGCGAGGGTAGTGGAATTCGAGTGCACGGTTTCCACGTTCCCGGCGAGACCACGGCATTCCACCTGCAGCCAATGGCTTCCCTCTTCAACTGCAAGGAAGCCCTCGAGTAGCACGGGTTCCGCATTGCTCGCATTCGACGCGTTTTCCCACGCGTTGCCGTCGAGCTTGTAATAGCACGCGTACTCCGCGAACGTGCCGCTCGCCTCGAACTCCAAATCAAGCACGCCCGAGGCGTACGCTTCGTTGGGTTCGGGGGAGTAAACCGCCGGAGGTAGGACGAGGGGCGCCGAAGCGTTAACGGAAAACGCGCGAGTGGCACTGTAACCGTAACCGCACGAAACATTCACAAAGTGGTTTCCTGTCGACGCGTTGAATTGCACGCTCTTCGGCACTCCGGGCGAAGCGTTCCCCACTGAATGGGAGACGCCGTCCAGATAATAGGCGCAAGAATAATTCTGTTGCGAGCCGTTCACTACGAAGGACAATGGGATTGAAGCGTTCGGCGAACCCACGAACGAGCTGTTGTTCTGCGGCAGGGAGAGGAAGGGTTGTCCGTTCGCGAGCACGGTGAACGAAACCGACGCGTTCGCCCCGTTGCAGGAAACAACTGCGTCGTGAACGCCGAACGGAATCGAGGTCAATGCCACGGTTTTCGTCGCGTCCACCAGCCCCGCGAACTTGAGTGTGTTGTCAAGATAAACGGAACAGTTCGCGGGCTGGACTACCGTGAATGAAAGGGAAACGCTTTGCGTCCAGTGCAGCGAGGCGTTCACCGGACTCGTTATTGACGGCGCGGAACCGCTCACGGAGAACGCGGTTGCCTCCGAGTAGAACCACTCGCCGAGCACCGAGGCGGGCCGACAACGCGCCTGCGCCTCGTGCGTCCCTGTGCCCGCGGAGAGAGTGCCGGAATAGGATTTTCCCGGCGCCAGTGCGCCTGCCACGGGGAACCACGAAGAATCCACAGCGAGCTCGCACGAGTAAGCGGGTTGGGAACCGTAGAGCCAGATTTCCCAGGGTGCAGCCGACGCGTACGCGAATGCAATTGGTTTCGCGAGGTAAACCGTCTGCGTGTTAACCGGGAGCACGGTGAATTGCACTGCACGCGAGAAATACAATCCTGTTTTTCCGCATTCAACGCCAAGCGAGTGCGGGCCGTACCCCGCGGAGAAAGCGTCTTCGAACACCGTGCCCGCGGAGAGGGCGACGCCCGCTTGGAGCACGTTGTCGAGCGAGTAATTGCACGCGAACTGCGTCACGGGGAGCGCGGCCGACTCCTGCGAGTAGCGCACCTCGAACGAGGCGGACGCCTCGCCGGGCGCGTAAGAATAGTTGCGCGGCGTCCAAACCACGAGGCACGTCTCGTAGCCGGACGAAGGCACGGAAACAAGGCGCACTACCGCGTTCGCGTCGTCGATTTCCTCCAAGGTAAGCGTGACGTTGTTTTGGTAGGCGAACGCTTCACCCAACACGAGTATTACTGGACTGCCCGCGGCGTCCTCGCAACGCAACTGGCTCGACGACCAGTCCGTCACCTCGAAAGAATAGCCGAACGCCCCGAATTCCTGTCCCACCGCGAGCGCAACGTCCTGCGTCTGGGTTTGCGGGAGCGAAGAAGCGGGCTTCACAAGGAAGCATTGCTCGACGGGTGCGGGCGGAAGAGCGCGGCACGCCCCGTAAAGGCAACCCTGCGCGCACGTCACTTGGGAAGAAATGCAGGCGGCGCCCGAGGCGCACGCGTACTCGGTTAACGCGGCGCCGGAGCAGGAGTCCACGCCGTAAAATGATTCCGTGGCGCACGCGCCATAGACGAAAGCGTCCGCGCCGTTGTCCGAGTCAATGCACGCGGCTAGCGTGGGTAGGGAAAAGAAAAATAAGGTGAAGAGGAATAACTCGCTTTTCATTGCGGGTTACTTCCTCTTCAAGGCGAACGCGGCGAAGAGCGCAGCCAAGAGCGCCGCAAACCAGGTCACGTCGGGCGTAGCCTCCGCGGAAGTCAAGCCGCCGTTCTCGAACGAGCACTTGCCGCTCAACCCGTACGCCGGGGAAGCTACTTCGACTTCGTACGAGCCCGCACCGGACGCCTGGAACGAGGCGCGGTGGCTGCCGTCCGAACACGAAGTCAAGCCGCCCGCACCTGCGACGGTTTCGCCGTTCAATTTCACTTTCACGGTGAGCGAGTTGTCGCACTTCGCGCTCCCCTTGTACAAGAGGAACGCAGTCAACTCGTTCGCGCCGTCGGTTAACACTTCAGGGCAACTCAATTCCAGGTAGGACGCGCCGTCCACGGGCGCCGTGGGCGTTGGGGAAGCGAATCCGCCGCCAATCGAAGGCACTGCCGAGGGAGTGGCTGCGCCGCCGCTCCCGCCCGTTCCGCCCGAGCCACCGCTACCACCGGAGCCGCCGGAGCCGCCCGAACCGCCACCCGTAGAGGGAGTTACCGTGGGTCCGACCGTAGGCGTTGCAGTGGGCGTAGCCGTAGGCGTTGCAGTGGGCGTCGCGGTAGGCGTGGGCGTTGCTCCACCCGTGTCATTGGTTACCGTGAAGTTGATTGCATCGGAATCCAACCGGAAGCCCGCGTACGCGGGGCGCGCCGGGTTGCAGTGCACGCTCACGTCGTGCGTCCCGTTAGCCGGATTCAACGTCTCGGTTTCGGGTATGCCGTAAACCGTGTTGTAGGCGTAAATGGATGAGGTGTTACCCGCAGGGTATATGCTGGTGGGGCCGTCGAGCGCGTAACCGCACGTCCACAAGTCGTAACCCTCGGGCGCCTGGAACGGCGGCATGGTGCCGTACGGGGGCACGATGGAGTAGGTGAGGGGCACGCTGCCTTCGTATTTCCCGTCTTCCAACGGCGAGGACACGAGGAGACAGATTTCGCCGCTGACCGCTGCAGTCGGGTGCCCGATGAAAGCGAAGTCCAAGGTAGCGGTTTCCTCCGCGTATACGGAACCGAAACCCGTCTGGGAGACGAGGAGCACGCCCACTTCGAAGCTCGAGTAGTTGTAGTACTCGTAGCCGCCGTCCGCATCCAAAACCAGGTTGAGTGAGTTCGATTCGTCGTTCACCCAGGCGCGTCCGTCGGCAAGGTCTTGGAGCACGTAATCGATTCCCGCGAAATTGGCTTCTTCGCCCACCTCCAAGGTGAACGATTCCGCGAGCGAGGAAACGCAGGTGCCGAGCACGCTGAACGGGCAGGCGCTCGTGCACTCATCGAGGATGAGTCCGTCGCAGCAACGCACGGGGCCCTTCGCGAGCATGTCGAACACTTGTTCGCCTTCGCCCGCGCATTCTTCGGTTCCCGGCAGGGTCTCGCACCAGTACTGGGGTGTGGAACCCGAAGAGAGACAGGCGCCGTTAACGCAACCGTACTGGCAGGTTACCAGGCTCGAAATGCAGGTTTGCGCTCCGCCGCAATAATACTCGTTGAGTGTTTGGGCGTCGATGCACGCGTCCCAGCGCTGGATTGCGCTCGAAATCGGAATCGAAATCGCGTCCCCGGGCACGTTCTCGTAACAATAACCCTTCACGAACGGGTCGTCGCCGTCCGAGTCAG
>JBAZPG010000003.1:0-84306 GCA_041648335.1 Candidatus Micrarchaeia archaeon | reverse complement strand
ACTGCATGAACACGCTGTTCACGAGTTCGCTTCCCTTTGCGAACGACTCCACGCACGGCCCGAACGCGGAGTAATCCGGCATGTTCCACACGTCCTCGACATAAGTCAAGTCGTTCTTGTCCACGCCGAGCACGCCCGTGAGGAAGCCGTAGTTCAACTCAAGACAGCGTTCGCGCCAGTATCCTTCCTTGCCGAAGGAGTGTTGGCCCGCCATCATGAACCCGCTCAAGTGCCGTCCCGTGACGCCGATGTTCGCGATGTCCGGGAAACGGAGGCAGAGCTGGGGGACTACGAGTGGGTTCGCGGGGTATTCGAACGCGATGCGTCCGTCCTCGAGGCGCTGGAAGTCCACGATGCTCGCGATGGTGAAATTCAAGTCGTCCCGCCAACGCGAGAGAACGGGATAGCGGGGGATGACTTCGTGTCCGTTCTTCTCGAAGAACGAGGCGAACTTCCTCCACATGGCGGCGTACGACTCGTCGCGGGGCTTGTCGCGGAAGAAAGAGTAATCCTCGTGGCTCGAGTCGCCGCAGTTCGCCTTCTCGTCGAGCGCCCAATACGCCTTCCCGCACTCGCGGCACTTGAAGCGCTGGAAGCCGCGCTCCTCAAACATCGGGACGTCGTAGTGCTCCTTGTGGTTCTTGGAGAACTCGGCGCGCAACGCTTCCTTCGTGGTCATTGTTAACCGTTTACCCCGCACGGAGTTTAATATCTTGTTTTTGGGGCGGCGGGCCGTAGTCCACCTTTTGTTGTCCACGGCATTCGACTGAGCGGCCGAACGGCCTTGCACCCGTTCCTTCCCGGAGCGCGTTTCAACCCACTTGCGCGGGCAAGTCGCTCTACGCTCATCCTTGGCGCCCGCGCGGGGTATCGTTTCTGTTCCCCGGGCCCCGCCTTAAACGGGGGGACTCGCGTCCCAAGAATATTCGGGTGGGTGGAACTTCCACATCGCCCCTGCTTTTGACGGCTAAAGGCAACGACAGCCGTGCACCCGCCACCCCAGCTATTATCTTGCCCGCAAGGGTTTTTTACGCTTCCCTTCGGGCTGTCACCGCGTTTTAAATAAGGTTTCCGCCCAGTAATTTACTCATGAAGAACCTGTTCCTCGCCTTGCTCGTGTTCACGCCCCTGGTGTGGGCGGATTGCGCCTACTTGGGTGTGAGCCTGCTCGACTCCGCCGCAGTCGCGAAAGGCGTGCAGGCGTACTATCCCGTCACGCTCACGAACACCGGACTCGAGGACGTTTCCGTGCTCCTCGCGGGTTACTGCCCCGCGGATTTGGATTGCTACTTCTCACCAACACCCTCATACGCCACACTCTCGGCATCCGAGAGCGCAACATTCAACTTAGTCGCTGATACTGCGGACGCCGAGCTGGGCGCGCATTCCCTCTCGCTGAGCGTTTCCTCGGGCGGCGCCCCGACCCCGTGCTACACTGCCGCGCTCTCCCTCGAAGTGTTGAGCGCGCCTGCAGAGCCAACCGAACCGGACTCGTTCACCGTGGAACTCGTGCCGGCTGGCTCGAACGCGAGCGGCTGGGCGGGCGACCTCCTGGAATTTGAAGTCAGGATAACGAACAACGAGGACAACACGGGTTACGCCGAACTCGCGCTCGAAGGCGCGTTCGCCGCCACAGCATCATTCTCTTCCACTAAACTCTCGATTGCCCCGCATGTCACGAAATCGGTTTCGCTCCGCCTCCGCATTCCCCCGGGAACGCCGGGCGGGGTGTACGACAATTCGGTTGTCGTCGGCGCAACCGCAGGCGGCTCGTGTTGCGAGCAGAATTACGCCCTGCCCCTGCAGACGTGCGTGTTCGCGGACTCGCTTGACATCGAGGTGATGGGTGAACCGCTCTCGTGCTCGGATGCGGTGCACAACGAAGAGACGCTCCTCGAACTCGAGGTGAGGAACGACGGCGAGATAACCGGTCCCTTCCGCGCCTATTTGCACGGGGAAGGGCTCGAGATGCTCTCGCTTTCGAACCCGTACTTTGAAGTCGCTTCAGGCGACCGCGTCCCCCTTACGGTTAAAATCGCGCCGCCACTCGGAGCGGTGCTCGACACCTATTATTACTCGCTCAAGCTTGACTACCTCGGCTACACGGTGTACGAGCGTCCGTTGTGCTTCTCGGTTTCCGGCGTCGAGGACTTCCAACTCGACTACGACGAACAAGCCGTGGTGCGCCGCTGCCGCGTTGAAACGATTCCGGTCACGCTCAAGAACAACGGCACGCTCTTCGACGACTACGAAATCGAAGTCGAACCCATCGAGGGCATGCTCATCCAACCCGTGCCGTCCGCGTTCACGCTCTCGCCCGGGCAATCCAAGCAAGTCGACTTCGTGTTCAGCACCACGCTCAGCGAAGCGCCCGAACTTGGAATGCAAGAACTCGACTTCACGGTGCGCTCGCGCCGCCTCGCCAAGGCATACGAACTGCCGTTCCTCCTCGTCTCGAGCGAAGCCCAAGGCGAGTCGTTCCTCTACCTGACGCTCCCCGAACTGAACGCGGTCGCCGGAGGCGTCTCGCAAGTCGCGGTGCGCGTCTCGAATACAGATTCAACCGTAGTCCGTTCGGTGGCGCTCGAACTCCTCGGCTTGGATGAGTCGCTCTACCAAGTCGAGAGCGCGCCCCAAGACGTGCCGGGAAGCGGCTCGCGTGATTACCTTGTCTCATTCTATCTCCCGGCGGATTCCCCCGCGTTCCTGCCCGTGACCTTCCGTGCTTACAGCGAGGCGGACGGCGAAGCGGTTGCGAAGAACGCCTCGCTCTCAGTGACGCCCGTCGGCGCCGAGCTGCTGGATTTGACGGTTTCGGGTGTGGAATACGATTCCTCTTCGAAGGAAGTCACGGTAATCGTGACCGTTACCAACCAGGGGCTTGCGCCTGTCACCGGAGTAAAACCTGCGGCGCTCACTGGTTTCGCGGTTGCATTCCAGCCGGGTGCGCTTGACTTGGCGCCCGGCGAAACGCGCACGCTCACGCTTAGTTACGGCAACGTCGAGGCGCCCCAAGAGCTCGCGGTCCAGCTCGTATCCAATGAAGGTGCGTACTCGCGTACGGTCCCGCTCTCGGTGTCGCCCGTTGAAGCGCCGGCTACGCCCTGGCTCCTGTTTGCGCTCGTGGGCGTGTGCCTTGCGTTCGTTGCGTACGCGTTCATAATCAAGCGCGAGAAACCCGTCACCCAGGAGGACGGCGAGAGCGGCGCGGATCTCACTGAACCAGCGCCGGGTAAGACGCTCGAGGATTACGCCGAGGAATCGCCAGACCCGCTAGCTGAGAAGAAGCTCGCTGATTACGAGGAACCCGTCAAGAAGAAGCGCGCCAAGAAACGCAAGAAGAAAGCCAAGAAGTAAGTGCGCGTCAGTGGAGGAGTTCGGGGGCGAACAACAGCATCAATCCCAGCGCGAGCAGCAGCACGCCGCCGATGATGTGCGAGAAGCGCACGTACTTCTCATTCGTTGACGCGGCGTTAATCGAGAACACCGCAAGCCCGAATATCACGAGGTCGTCGAGCATGAACGCGAGAGTGTAGAGCGCGATGTAAGCGTAGTGCTCGAGCGCCGAGAGGTTAGCGAGCGAGAGGACCTGCGCGAATATCGCGGGCAACGCCGCCGAACAGACGAACTCGATTGAGTTCACCACGAATGCGAGCACCACGAGCCCCGCGAGGGTGCCCCAAGTCAAGGGTGAGTTCACGAGCGAATCAATCTGCTTCATCGTCTTGGCTTTCGACTCGCCGTCGCCCACCTTGCAGGTGAGCGGCTTGCCGCGCGTCTCGAAGTACTCCTTCACGTTGAGCGTGCCCGCGCCCAGCGCAACCAACCCGATTAGGAGGGTTACGCCGCGCAGGTAGCCGATGAACAGGAACGCGTTCAGCCAAGCCGCCATGAATAAAAAGTAAAGTATTCCCGAGGCGGCGACGAATGTGCCCACCACGAGCCAAATCTTGCGCTTGTCGTTCACCCCCGCGAGCAAGGCGATGAGGTAGATTAGCACCCACATAGCACACGGGTTGAACCCGTCCACGAGCCCCAGCACCACGGCGAGCGCGGGAAGCGAGAGCGAACGCAAGTCGGTTTTCCCGAGGAACGGCAGTTCGAGGAAGTAATCCTGCTGTTTGGATGCAGCACACGTTGCGCCGGTCAACGGGTCCGCGCATTCCCCGTCAAGGCACGCCTTCACTGCGTCCTCGATTTCAACGCCTATCTCGGCGGAGTAGCCCACGAAAACCTCGTTGCCTACGAGTGTGGTGGGAATCAAGCCCTGCAACCCGTTGTTCTGGCACACCTCCGAGAAAAGCGCGTTCCCTTCCGGGGTGGAGACATCGTGCGCGATTATCTCGATGTTGTAGCGCGCCTCGAGCACCGGGTTCAACTGCGTCATCTGCTCGTGGCAGTGCGGACACGTAGGCAGGTAAAAGAAGTGGATGAACGACGCTCCGGTTTCTTCCGCGGCGGGCGCGGGCGTCAAGGCGAACGCAAGCAAGCCCAGCAACGCGAGCGCTACCAAAAGGAGTTTGTTGAAGTCGTCCGCGAGGAAACCTTTGATGGATGAAGCGATACCCATGTGCGTATTCAAGTCGCCAGCGAACTTTTTAATACTGCGCTCGTTCACGCGCGCTTCATCGCGGCGTGCACGGCTTTTGCTATTGCCGCGGCGGTCAAGCCGTATTTCTCGAACAACTCGCGCGACTCGCCGGACTCGCCGAACACGTCGCGGGTGCCCACGCGCTTCACAATGCACGGCTTACGTTCGGAAACGAACTCGCACACCGCCCCGCCCAAACCGCCGATAATCGAATGCTCTTCCGCGGTGACAACCGCGCCGGTTGTAGCCGCACGGAGAAGGGCGCGCTCGTCCAGCGGCTTCACCGTGCTCGCGTTCAACACGCGCACGCGCGTCCCGCTCTTCGCGAGCAGGCGTGCTGCCTCGAGCGCCTCGGCTACCATCAGTCCGTTCGCGATTATGCAGGCGTCCCCGCCCTCGTGAAGCACGGGCCACCTGCCGAAAACGAATTTTCCGCCGTCCGTTATTTCGGGGGACTCGATGCGGGGAAGGCGCGCGTAACACGGCCCGCGCACTGCCGCGAACGCGTAAACCATCTCGCGCGTCTCCGCGGCGTCGCAGGGCACGCACACCCTGAAGCGGGGAATCGCGCGCATGAGCGCCACGTCCTCGAGCGCCTGGTGCGTGGCACCGTCCGGACCAACGCTCAAACCCGCGTGCGTTGCCACGATTTTCACGTTCAAGTCAGCGTAGGCGATGGCGTTCCGCGCCTGCTCCCACGCCCTGCCCGACGCGAATACCGCGAAAGTGCTAGCGAACGGAATCTTGCCCGCGGCAGCGAGCCCGGCGGCGGTGCCGAGCAGGTTCTGTTCCGCGATGCCCACCTCGAAGAAACGGTTCGGGAAGCGTTTCGCGAACAAGCTAGTTTTGGTGGAAGAGGATAAGTCGGCATCCAAGACGACGACGTTCTTGTTCGTTGTTCCGAGCTCGGCGAGCGCCTCGCCGTACGCCTCGCGCATTGATTTCACGCGAGTTCACCCAGCGCGCGGGCGCACTCCGCAGGGTTCGCGCACTTCCCGTGGTACTCTATTTTCCCTTCCATGAACGACACGCCCTTGCCCTTCACGGTGCGGGCGATTATCGCGGTGGGTTTCCCCTTGGTAGCCGCCGCCTCGCGGAACGCCCCGAGTATCTCCTTGTAATCGTGCCCGTTTATCTCAATCGCGTGCCACCCGAACGCACGGAACTTGCCCGCGAGCGGATTCGTGTCCATCACGTCGCGGGTGCGTCCGTCGATTTGCAAACCGTTCTTGTCCACGATTGCCACGAGGTTGTCGAGCTTGTACTGGTGCGAGAGCATCGCAGCCTCCCACACCTCGCCCTCGTCGCACTCGCCGTCCCCGAGCAGGCAGTACACGCGCCACTTTGCATTGTCCGTCTTCGCCGCGAGCGCCATGCCGTTCGCCATCGCGAGCCCCTGCCCCAGCGAACCGGTTGATACCTCGACGCCCGGCGTGTCCAAACGCGAAGGATGCCCCTGTAAATGAGAATTGATTTTCCGCAGCGAAGCCAGGCGCGCGTGCGGGAAGTAACCGCGTTCCGCAAGCACCGCATAAAGGAGAGGCGCGGCGTGCCCCTTGCTCAACACGAACCTATCCCGGTTGAGCCAGTCCGGCTGTTTGGGGCGATGGTGGAGCACGCGCTCGTACAACGCGACTACCACGTCGGCAGCGGAGAGAGAGCCGCCGGGATGCCCGGAGCCCGCGGCGGTAGTCATGCGCACGATGTCCGCGCGCACGCGCTTTGCAATCACCTTCAAGTCGCGTTGCATGTTTCCAATGCGGTTACCGCCTTCAAAGATTTAAAAGCCCGCTTGCGAAGGGTTTAAGCGTTTTTCGCAATGTAATAATCGGCTATGGAGCCCACCATACTCGTAATGGCTGCAGCCATGGCTATGGCTTTCTTCGACGCCGGTTCCGCAGTCGTAGTGTTCTCGGTTGCCGCGTTCTGCCACGTGGCGTTCGACTTTTGAGGCGCGGGTTTTAAAACGCGTGGCGCGCTTCCACTAAATCATATATGGCACTCGGCGACTCGATGCGCGCGGCGCTCAACGGCTTTCCCAAGCAGTTTGCAAAAGGGCTCGAGCTTGCGGAAGGCGTGCCAGCGGGCGAGGCGTCGTCGTGCGCCTTGCTGGGCATGGGTGGAAGCGCGATCACCGGCGACCTGCTCAACTCCTGGCTGCCCGAGCTGGGAATGCGCGTGGTGCGCGACTATTCCGCACCCGGCTTGAATTCCGAAACGCTAACCTTCGCGTGCTCTTACTCGGGGAACACCGAGGAAACGCTTTCGGCGTTCGAGGAGGCGTTTGCCGCAGGCGCGCAGCTGGTTGTGTTCGCTTCCGGGGGGAAACTTGCGGAGCGCGCGGAAGAGGAAGGGCTGCCGCTCGTGCTCGTGCCCTCGGGGCTCCAGCCGCGTTGCGCAATCGGCTACTTCTTCGCGGGCATAGCGCGCGTTCTCTCCGAGGCGGGTTTCGTTCCCGAGGCTGCACTCGACGAGCTGTCCGCACTCCGCATCGAGGCGGACGAGACGGCGGCGAAAAAGCGCGCGCTCACCCTCAAAGGCAAAATACCCCTTTTCTATTCGTCCGAGCGCTGGCTTTCGGTGGCGCGCGCGTGCAAAATCAAGTTCAACGAGAATGCGAAAACGCCCTCGTTTTACGCGCCTTTTCCCGAATTCAACCACAACGAGATGAACGGCTTCGAGAACTCGCCCGCGCGTTTCACCGCGTTCCTATTCGAGGATGCCGGGGAAGAGAAAATCGTCAAGCGGATGGAAGCCACGAAAAAAATATTGGACGGCAAGCTCGGCTTCGTTGACTTCCCGCTCGAAGGCACCGACCTCGAGAAAATATTCTCGACGTTGTATTACTTCGACTGGGTTTCCTTCCACTTGGCGCTCGCCTACAAGGTCGACCCGGAAGCCGTGCCCGTCGTGGAGAAATTCAAGAAACTGCTTACTTGAGCGCCGCGTCGATTGCCGCCTTGTCGAAGCCCACGATTATCTTCCCGCCTATGTCAAGCACGGGCACACCCATCTGTCCGCTCTTCTTTATCATCTCTTCGGCTTTCGCGCGGTCCGCGCCAACGTCGAACGCCTCGTAAACGATTTTCTTGGAGTCAAGATAGTTCTTAGCGAGCACGCAGTACGAACAAGCCGCCGTGCTGTAAACCAATACTTTCTTAGCCATTTTTACTTCGCCCTCCCAAAATCTTAGTCCAGAACCCGGTTTTCTTTTTTTCGGTTGCCACACCCTCCGCCTTGTCCAATGCCGCGTTAATCGTAGCCTCGTTTATCCCGTCCAGAAGGAGTTGCGCGCGCGGTCCCTTCACCACGATTGCGGGAACGAAATTCAATCCGTATTCGCTTGCTTTCGCGCGCCCCGCCGGCTCGTCCGTGGAATACTCGTCCAGGTGCGCCCCGCGCTCGCGCGCGACCTTCTCCACGGCGCGCTTCGCGGGCGGGCAGTGGGGACAGCCTTCGCGTCCGAAGAACTCGATTCGCGACTCCAACTTAGAACCGCCCCTTCAGCCGGTTCAACAATTTTGCGTTAGCGGAATAGGCGCGGAGCAGGGCGCTTTCAACGGGTGAGAGCGTTGTTTTCCGCTCCATCAAGGGACTGGCGCTGCGTTCCGCAACCCTGCGCTTCGCCTCCAGTTCTTCAAGGATGCCGGGTTGCACGCCGGTTACTTCCATTCTTCTCATCGCCGAATCCACGGCTTTCGCGAAAACGGATATTGGGTGCTCGGGCACTGCTAACGGTTTAGAAGTAAGGGAGAACGCTGGTTTCCTAACGGGCATTTTGCACCACTTGTTTTTTGGTCGGGCGCGCTTTTAACCGCGAGGCGGGAATAAAAAGACGGGTCACGCCTTGCGTTGTCTGCCGCGCGGCTTGGGAACCTTCAAGTAAGGATAAACCCCGTTCGACTGCTCGATGGAAATGAACGTTGGAAAACCGTTCGCCTCGAACCCCGCATCCAACAATAATTCCCCATTCACGCCGTCGCGTTCGGGAAGCGAGTCGATAACCTTGGATAAACCCGCGAACGACTTGCGGTTGAACTGGGCGAGCCACGCGTCTGCCGCGATGCCGCGCAATTTGAACAGCTTCCGGCTGATTGCATCACGCATCGACGCCGCGCCCGCAACCGCCTCGTCGTCGCCCGCACCCAAGTTGATTTTCTTTATTACAACCCACTTATCAAGGTTCGACGCCAAACGCACCAACCCTTTTTTTCCCTGGCTTCCGGGCGGGAGGCGGAGCGGGTAAACGCCCTGCTTGAGCAGGTGGAGGTAATACGAAAAAGCGAAGTCAACCTCGTCGCCCTTCTTGCGCCCGAGCGGGTCGTCCACGCGCGTCACGCACCCAGCAAGTTCCTGCTTCAACGCGTTCGGCTTGATTCCCGCGAGGCAAGCCTTCAAGTCGTCCAGTGTTTTTATTTTCCCTGACGCCGTGCGCGCGAGCGCCTCGATTGCCTTGCGGTCGATTGGCGCGCGTTCGAAGCCCTGGTGCGTTGCGACGGCGCGCAACGCGAGCAGTCCCTCCCCCAGCTGGTTTTCGTCGAATGCTTCGAAACGATAGACGTAACCCGGGGTCTCGGCTTCGCAGAGCGCGCTTCCTACCACGGTCTTCAACCGCTTGCCTGCTGGGTCGTCGGTGAATAGGCGCCGCCGGCGAACGTGGCTTCACAAGAACCGCAGTGCCACACGCCCTTGGCGAGGCGCTTGACCTTCTGTTTCCCGCACTTCGGACAGATGTGTTTCGCGCGCTTTATCTTGAGTACCGCGTTCTCGAGCTTGCGTATCTTTACTCCGTATCTTGAACCCATTTTTCATAACACCTTCAAACCTTGGAGCGCAGGAACGCGCCCTTCTCGAACGCCACGTCAAGCATGTTGAGGAGCTCGTCCTTGGAGAACGAGGCGCGCCCGCTCTTCTGGGCCGCGCACGCGAAGTCGCCCTCGCAAACCGCCCAAGTGAGGCGCCCCATGCTCGCGACTTCCTCGGCGTTCACTGCGTCGAGCACCAGGTTGCCCGCGATTTTCTCGAACGAACAAGTGGTAACCTCGTGGGCGAGCTTCAACTGCGTGCCCTCGTCGCGGATGAGCTTGCCGTCCTCGTAGCGCGGCACGCGCGCCCCCTTGAGTGCGGCGAGCGCGGCGAGCGCGGCGGCGTCGATGAGGTTGCCGCAGTGGTCGAGCACGTACAAGTCAATGTAGAGCCCGAGGGCTTTCTCGGGTTCCAGGAGGAATTCCTTGACGTTCACGCACTCCGCGCTGCGTATGCCCCTGTCGACTACGCGTGCGAGTTCGATCGAGTCCACGCTGGGCGGACCCGGCTTGAATTCCTGGTGCGCCAGGCAGCACAGCTCGGCGTTCACCGTGAGCGTGCCTTCGTCCGGGCGGTCCGAGTACGGTTTCACCACGTCGAACTTCACTCCCGCGGCGACCTTGGTGTTGCCTATCTCGACCATGGCGCTGCCCTCGGCGTTCGGGAGGTAATTCTTGTGCACGCGTATCTCACGGTAGTCGGTCAGCCCGCGTCCGTCCTCGCGTTTGCCTTGCTTGGCGAGGTCGCGTATCATTGTTTCCTTGATTTCGTCGGTTATCATTTTTTCATTCACCGTTGGAGCCGGCTTCCTCGAGCACGGTATCATATTTCTTCTTGAGGGCTTCCACCTGCTTGGCGTGCACCTTCATGCACGCTTCGGTCGCGAGGTCGAAGCCGCGGCTTATCTCTTCACGGGTGAGCATGCCGTCCATCTGGTAGAGGAGGAGTTCGCCCGTGCGCGGGGAGATTACCGTGGGGATGTCGCTTTCCCCGAAGTTGTCCTCGCCCTTGTCCAAATCCGCCAGAAGTTGCCCGCTCGCCTTGCCGACGCCCACGCCGCACGCCAGGTCGCGCATGGGTATGCCCGCGTCCGCGAGCGCCACCGATGCGGCGGTGACCGCCGCGATGCGGGTGCCTCCGTCGCTTTGGAGCACCTCGATGCAGATGTCAATCATGGTCTTTGGGAACTGTTCAGTGAGCACGAGGTTCTCGAACACGTGCTGGATTACCTTGCTGATTTCCTGGCTCCTGCGGTTGGGGCCGCTCCGGCTGTGTTCCTCGTTGCCCGAGAACGGCGCCATGAGGTAGCGCGCGTTTATCGCGGCGCGGTAGGGGTTCGTGAGCATCTTGGGGAAGCACTCGCGGGGGCCGTACACCGCGGCGAGCACCTTGTTCCGCCCCCATTCCACGAGCGCGGAGCCGTTCGCCTGCTTGAGCACGCCCGCGGTTATCTTGAGGGGGCGCAGGTCGGTGGGGCTCCTGCCGTCGAGGCGGGTGCCGTCCGATTTGACTAATTGTATGTCGCTTTTCTTTGCCATAAGTTCAATTCACCTGTTCACTCCGCGCGGCTTCCCTCTTCAGGAAGTCGGTCATGCGTTCGGTCAAGCCGCTCGTGTGGGCTTCAGCGCAAATCTTGTTTATCGCCTGCACTGCGAGAGCAACGTTCCCGCCCTTCACGTACACGCGCCCGTTCTTCCCCACGGACACCTGGGCGCCGGTGTGGTCCTGCACGAGCGCGAGCATGCTGCCGTTGCGTCCAATCACGCGCGGCACCTTCACTGGCTCTATCGCGACGAGCGTGCCCCCTTCGAGCTTGCGGGGTTCCATAGCCATGGCGTCGTGCACCTCGTTCACCGAGGCGAGCTTCACCGAGACAACATCGCCGTGGCGGTATTCCTCGCGGCAGTCGCGGTCCCCGAGTTTAGCCAAATACGGCGAGTTCAAGTCGAGTAGGTAGCCGATTACTATGGATTCCTTGACGATGCCCACCACGAAGTCGCCGAGCACGGGCACGTAGCGCCCCTTCAGGGGTATCACGCGCTCGTCGGTCGCGAGGCTCATGGTGGTTGCGAAAGTTTTTCCGGCATCCACGAAGCAGCCGTCGCATTGCACGGGGCGGTCGGACACCTGTTCCCCGGGAACTACTATTTTCTTCATATTCAAATCACTTCACAATTTTCACAATAATTTCGTCTGGGCGTTCCCCGAGGTCATCTTGTTGAGCTTGTTGTAGAATTCCCCCTGGAGCCCCGCGGGGAAGGCGCAGACGCAGCGCAGCGAACCGTCGCCACGCCACTCCTCGCCCGAAATCCCGTACTCCTTGAGCATGCCGTAACAGCGTCCCGCGCACTCCGCGGGCACTATCACCTCGACTTTCGATTCCTCAGTGCTGATCGGGATTATCTCGCGTAACTCCTCGATTATGCGTGCTACCTGCTCTTCCGCGGGCTTGAATGCGTCTATGTGGACGCCCGCCTCCTCGATGGCGTTCTCGATGCGCTGGACCGGGTGCGGCGCCTTTGTCCTCGGGTCGACCGCCACGCGCGCAATCAAGGCGACCACGCGTATCTTCTTCTCGGCGAGCGCCTTGCGCCGCTGGTCGGTGGTTAGCTGGAGTTCGCCTTTTTCGAAAATGAGTTTGCACGCTTCGGCTTGGCTCACGGGACCGAACGCCTTCTTGAGCGCGGCTGCGGTCTGGCGTTCGCCCCGGTTCGCGTCCTTGAACACCTCTTCCGCGACGAGGACGTTCTCCCACGATTTGCGGACGCCCGTCTTGTAGTCGTAGGCGAGTTTGGGGTCCACGAGGACCTCGAACTGCTCGCCGGCGTGCTCGTAGCGCACGGTTATGGTGTTCGATATTCCGCTCATTTTTCTACCAGCGCCTTGGACATCTCGTCCTGGGTTAACACGTGCACCTTCTTGTCCTTGAGGCGGATGATTGCGATGTCCGCGGTGTCCGAAGTGAGCTTCTCCTCAACGACTTTCCGCAACGCCTTAACAACGAGCTTGAGTCCCTCGTCCAGCGTGATGTCGTCGCGGTACTCCTTCTTGAGCAGCTCCTCGACGGCTTTCTTGCCCGAGCCGATTGCGCACGCCTTGTACTCGAAGAGCGCGCCGCTCGGGTCGGTTTCGAACAAGTGGAGCCCGCCGTCCGCGCCCGCCAACAGGAGGGAGACGCCGTACGGGCGCACGCCCGCGAACTGGGTGTAGTATTGGATGTGGTCGCCGAGGTTCTTCGCCAGCAAGTCCACCGGAATTTCCTCGTCGTAGGCGAGGCGGTGCTTCTGGGACTCGAGGCGCGCCAAGTCCACGAGGCGGCGCGCGTCCGCGACGAGCCCGCTCGAGGCGGCTGCCATGTGCGAGTCGATTTGGAATATCTTCTCGTGGCTCGAGCTCACCGCGAGCGGAGTCGAAATGCGCTTGTGGGCGGCGAGTATGATGCCGTCCTTGCACACCATCCCGATGCTGGTTGCGCCCGTGCGCACCGCTTCCCTTGCGTACTCGACTTGGAATAGCCTGCCGTCCGGCGAGAACACTGTTATCGCGCGGTCGTATGCTGCCTGCGAAGGAGGATACACCTTCAAAACCACCTCTAATTTACAAACACGAATCAGGCCCCGAAAAGGGGGCGTTCAATATCACAGTTCGGTTGTCAGTTACAGGAATGAGTTGGGCGAAACCGCCTTTTTATTCTTTTCATTCGAGGCGGGGCGTTGCCCTTAAATCCTTTTTTGAAGCAGGGTGCGGCATTGCCTTCAAACGCTTCGCGCGAGTAACTTCAGTATTTCGGCGTGTCTTGCAATGTGCGGGATTGTTTTCGGGATTTTCTTGTCGCGGTTCTTTTGTTTTTCACAAAAGTAAACGAATTTGCAGCCCGCGTTTTTAGCCGCGCGGTAATCGCTTAACGCGTCTCCGACGTAAACGCATTCGCGCGGTTTCAAGCCCATTTTGGCGAACGTTAACAACAGCGGTTCGGCGTTCGGCTTGCCTTTATAGTACATTTCGCGGGAAACCGTTTTCCCGCGCAGTTTCCTCAGCGCCGGAAAACGTCCCAATATTTTCCCAACCAAACTGCCGGGCGCTGAAGAGCAAACCCACACGCGCGTGCCACCGAAGACGAGTTTTTCGAGAGTTGAAGCAAAACCGGCGCACAATCGCGCGCCTTTAAGGTTGTTTGCGGCATGATTTTCCTTTGCTCTCACGAACTTCTTCAACTTTCCGTCCTTCAAACGCAGCAGTTTTTCAGCTGCCTCGTCGTTAGGCATTCCACGCTGTTTTAGCAAAAAACACCCGGTAATTTTCACGCCGAACCGCTTTCCCGCGTGAAGCCAGGCTTCTTCGTGAAGCTTCGTGGTGGAAATGATGGTTCCGTCCAAATCGTAAACAATTCCCTTGACGCCCGCGGGTAACATACGCAGTGAATAGTTTGTAAGGCTGCTTTTATGCTTAACGTTATTTCTCGAGTAACGCGTCCAGCGTTCCCGAGACCCGGAGGGTGCGCAACGCGACACGCTTGCCTTTGAACTCGGATTTGAACGCCAACGCCGCGATGACTTCGTCTTCCTGGCCGGAAGCGCACTTCACCACGAGCACGCCGCGCGTCGCCTCGCCGCGCGCCCTCGCCTTCGAGGCGCCTGAGACGCCGAGGAACCTGCGCACTGCTTCGTCAACGCACTCCGGAAAAGCGGCGGCTTCCAAGTCGAGGGCGTCGATGAGGAGCCAGCGGCTCTTGTCGCGCATCATTCCGCGTCACCAAGCGGGCGCAACGCCCTGATGGACTGCTCGCGCGTCAACCCCAAGAGGATGCCGAACGCCACGAGGTCGCGGGGCGAACGCAACGCGTACTCGTCAGTTGCGCCCGAAGTGAGGCGGTAGTCAATGCGTTTTTTCACGAGTTTGCGTGCGAACGAGCGTCCCTTGTTCAACGCCTTAGCCGGGTCCCTCGCGTTCGCGTAGTCCGCGAAACACAATTCCACGCAGTTGCCCTTCAACGCGGCGTGGAGTTCGTCGTCCCGCCAGTACTCCCTCAACTGGAAAACATTCGCGAAGGCGTCCTTGTTTTTTTCGAGCGCAGAGCAGAGCGTCCGTTTGTCCGTTCCCTTCACGTACTTCGAATTCCGTTCGGATGGCTCGCGCTCGACTGCGTTTTGGAAGCCCAACCGCTTGGCTTTCGCGGAAAGCCCTTTACCCAAACGGTTGTCCGTGCCCTTCATTTCGTCTTCATCAGCACTTCGAAGAACTGGACCGAACCGTCGCGTCCAACGAGGTGGGAGCCGAGCACGGTTGCGTTCGTGTACCTGCGGCGCGCCTTCTGTTCCGCGAACCACGCCCACGGCTTGCCGGGGTTCTCGCGTTTGCGGTTCTTTCCGGGCTTGCGTCCGATGCGGGGGCGGTCGCGCGAGCGCCTGCCGCGTTTGGTTTTGACGATTACAGCGAAATAGCCGAGCTTCGCCTTGAAGCCGAGTTCGCGGGCGCGCCCGGGGTTCAACGGCTTCTCCGCGCGCTGCACGGTTCCGCCGCGCTTCCAGTTGCGCACGCGTTGCTTGCCGAGTTCGCCGTTAAAGGTTTCTGCGAACGATTTGCGAATGTATTTGCTTGCACCCATTAGTCAGATTACACCCCAATTCAGGTCGCCCCCCTGCGGGACGGAACCCTACATCTTGAGTTTACAAACAAGAAAATGGGCGGACGCGTTTAAAACACTTATGCCCTGCTCGCGAGTTTCACGTCCTCGGAGACCACGGTCTTGCGTCCCGCGTGCTTCGCGAGCTGAACCGCCTTCCCCGAGATTTCGAGTCCTATGTCCTCGAGCACGTCCGCCAGCGCCTCTGCGGCATCCTGGGACACGCGCTCGGCTCCCGCCTTCCGGATGAGACGCTCTACGGGCGCCAAAGGTAAAACCGCCATATCCAATACCCACCACTCGCCCCGCCGCGCGCGCCACTAACCCACCTGCGCGCTTTGAAGCGTTAAACGCTACACGGCGGGCTTTTAAATAATTTTTTAGGGAACCGCGGGTGCGGGCGGCACTTCCGGTATTGCCCCCGTAAGCCCGTGCGGCTATATTAAGTGAAACCGGTTAAATGAGTGCATCGGTGATTTGATTGCCTCGAGGATTGCCACGAAGAAGCGCCATACGCGCCAGCGGACCGATTTAACCCGCGAAAAGGCGTTGGACTACATTCACAAAGCCATACTCGGCGTGCCGTTGAGCGATGACCGGGCCATAGGCTACCACTTCAATGTTTCGCGGGTGGGTGAAAAATTCGAGTTCAAACGGAGGATTTTTCGGGAGCCGCGTTACAACCCCCCGCTTTCCGAGTTGACGAAAACGCTCGCAGCCATAGCCCAAAAGTTTAGCGTTGAACACTCCTCTCATGTTCCCGGATTGATACCCACTGAAATGAGCAAGGTGGTTGCTTACTTCAAGCTGCCGAAACAACTGCGTTAAAAAACCGGTTGTTTGAATCAAGCGCGCTTGCTAGTGCTTGTTTGTTTTCTTTTTTTTCTCGGCTTCAAAAGCCCGCGCGTATCGCGCCTTCATTTCCGGGCTCATGAGTTCGGGGTTGATTGCCAGCCGTATGCTTTCTTCCGAGCGTCCAGCATACAACAACCGCTGGTATCTTTCGTTCCATTTCGTCCGTTCTTTCGGAGGGGCATTGTCCTTGAGGAAGCGCGAGGCCACCAATTTGATTGCGTAATCTTTGTATCGAGTTAAGGAGACTGCGTTTTTTTGTGTTGCATCGGGATGTTTCACTAATGCGGCTGCAGCCGCGATTCTAACCTCTTGTTCGGGGTTTTTCAAATACGCAGTCAGTTCTTCGATGGTGTGTGGCAGTTGCATTAATTCCGCTGCGGCTTCGCCTTTTCTTAAAGTAGTTTTATTTTTGAGTTTCTCAGCCAGTTCCTTTTTTCTCGCGGCAATTTCTTCCATTAAATTATCCCTTCTTTCAGGTTTTAATTGGTTTTCTTTACACTGGAAGCCACGCCTCGCTGGATTAAAAAGAAAGGCAGGCGTTTACCAACTCGTGGAAACCCGGGAATACCAGGAGGCAGCCGCCAAGGCGATTCTAGCCGCAGGCAACTCGCTCCTCGTGATGCCCACCGCAATGGGCAAGACGTTCGTCGCCGCACTCGTGATGCGCGAACTCCACGGAAAACAGCTTTTCCTTGCCCCGACAAAGCCGCTCGCAGTCCAGCAGGCGCGCCGCCTCGAGGAACTCGTCGGGAAAAAGGCGCTCCTCGTCACCGGGGAAGTGCCTCCTGCCGAGCGTGCCGCAGCGTACGCGGGAGCCGAACTCGTCGTGGCAACGCCCCAGTGCATTGAGAACGACTTGCTCGCGCGCCGCATCGAACTCAAGGACTTCCGCCTCGTGGTTTTCGACGAGGCGCACCGCGCAATCGGCGACTATGCTTACGTGTTCATCGGGAAGCAGGCGAAAAAGGCCAGCTGCTTCGTGCTCGGCTTGACCGCGTCGCCTTCCTCCCAAAAGCAGAAGATAATCCAGGTGTGCCGGAACCTGGGCGTGGAGCACGTGGAAGTCAAGAACGCCGAGGACGCACGCGGCTACGTGCCCGAACTCACGCTGGATTGGGAATTCGTCAACTTGCCGCCCGAGCTCTCGCGCCTACGCGAACGCCTCCGCCATCTCCTCGGCGAAGCCCTCGACGAGCTCAAGAGTTACGGATTTCTGGAAAACGCTGCAGTGTCAAAGGCGAACAAGCGCGTGCTCCTCGCCTTGCGCAGCGCGATACTCGCGCGCACCCCCGAACCCGCGGCTTACAAGGCGATGTCCGCCCAGGCGCGCGCACTCAACCTGTCGCACGCAATAGACTTGCTGGAATCCCAGGGCGCGGCCGCGCTCAACGAGTTCTTTTCTGGAATGGATTCCCGCGACAAGAAGAGCAAGGCGGTCCAGCGTCTGCTCGCGGACCCGCTATTCGCAATCGTGCGCCGCGAGACGCGCGAGCTCGTGGACACCGGTTTGCTGCACCCCAAGATGCCGCGCCTCTCCGAGCTCGTTGCCGCCGCGACGAAGCGTGGAGAATCAGTAATCGTGTTCGCCCACTACCGTGCGAGCGTGGACTCCATCGAAGCCGCGTTGAATGCGCTCCCCGGCGTGGACGCGCGCCAGTTGGTCGGGCGCGGGAACGACGGCATGACACAGAAACAGCAGGCTGCCGCACTCGACGCGTTCCGCAACCGCGAGTTCAACGTCCTTGTTGCCACGAGCGTGGGTGAAGAAGGTTTGGACGTGCCCGCGGTCGACCTTGTTGTTTTCTACGAGGCGGTGCCCTCGGAAATCCGCCTCATCCAGCGCCGCGGCAGGGCGGGGCGCGTGAAAGCCGGACGCGTGCTCCTGCTCGTTACGCGGGACACCAAGGACGAGGGGTTCCTCTGGATTTCGCGCGGCAAGGAGAAACGCATGCCGGGAGCACTCCGCGAAGCCGAGCGCGAGTTGCGCACGGGCGGCTCGAGGCAGAGGGAAGTGACTGAATTTTGAACGAACTCGTTTTCGAAGAGCGTTCCGAAGTGCAGGTTTTCATTGACGACCGCGAGCTCAAGAGCGCGGCGGCGAAAACACTGTTCGAGAAGGGTGCACTCCTCAAGCCCGTGCGCCTCTCGGTCGGCGATTACGTGCTCAGCGCGCGCGCCTGCGTGGAACGCAAGACAGCACAGGACTTCGAATCCAGCGTGCTCGACGGCCGCCTGTTCGCCCAGGCGCAAGAGCTGCGCGAAGCGTTCGCGTCGCCCATTATTGCCGTAACCGGAAAGAAATTCGAGCGCCTCCAGCCCGCGGCGTTGCGCGGCGCGTTCATCTCGCTTGCGGTGGACTACAAAATCCCGTTGCTCTTTTTCGATTCGGACGCCGAGCTCGCCGAGTTCATTTACGCGCTTGGGGAACGCGAGCAGCTCCTCGAGCCGCGCGAGGCGCGCGTGCGTTTCGGGCGCAAGGGCGATTCGCAGGCGGAACGCCAACGCTTCATCGTGGAATCGCTCCCCCTTATAGGTCCGAAGGTCGCCCGCGCGCTCCTCGAGCACTTCGGAAGCATTGAACGGTTGATGTCCGCAAGCGCGGAAGAGCTGATGGAAGTGGACGGCGTGGGCGGGAAGCGCGCGGAGGAAATACGCCGCGTGCTCTCCTCCCCGTACGCGCCTTAATTTTGCGCTAGCTGGAATTCCTCGTAGAACTTGCGCGTGGGCTTGAGGAGCCGGGTGTTCCCGTGCCGGCTGGACTCCAGGTAACCCGCTTCGCGGAGTTCGGTGACGTAAGCGTAAATCTCGCCGCGGAAATAACTGCGTAACTCGCTCTGGAGCAATCCGTTCTTCTTCACGACGAGCGCGAGGATGCGCGTTGCCTTGCGCGACAAGTCGCTCTTCTTGCTGAAACCGCCCACGGCGGCGAGGTAGCTGGGCTTGACGCGCAGGGAGTAGACGCCGTCCTTTTCCAACAGCTCGACCGGGGAGTCGCGCGCCTCGTACTCTATGCGCACCTTCTCCAACGCGAGCCGCAGCTCGGCGGCGCTCCTGCCCGTGGTCTTCGCGAGCTCGCGCACGTCCAGCTCGCGGTTCGCCAGGAAGAGCGCGGCTTCCGCGATTTTGGCGAGCGGCAAGTCAACCTTGCGTTCGAGCTCGACGCCTGCTCCAACGGATTCCGCGGACGCCTCCTCTGCTTCCGAGCCTTCCTCGAGGCTCATGTCGATTGGCATACGCGTTGAATGAGTCCGCGGGCGCATTTATTCGTTACGCTTAAATACCTGCCAGGGTGTAGGAGTTACGGGCGCGCCGCACTCCAGGCTGCGTGCACTAACCGAAGCCTACCAGCGAGGGGCGATTTTAGAAAATGTTGATTGAACAGGACGAATACTTGCGTTCGGGCGTCCACATTGGGACGCGCATGAAGAGCGGCAGCATGCGGAAGTACATCTACCGCACGCGCGACGACGGGCTCCACGTGCTCGACTTGAAGAAGCTCGACGAACGCGTCCTCGCCGCGGCAAAGTTGCTCGCGCGTTTTCCCGCCGCGGAAGTTTACGCGGTGGGCAGCAAGTCGAATGCCGAACAGCCCATAAACAAGTTCTGCGAACTCACGGGCTGCCAGTCGCTCGCCGGACGCTTCACACCCGGCACTTTCACGAACCCGCTCCACGAGCGCTTCCGCGAACCCAAGCTCCTCCTCGTGGTGGACCCGGGCGTGGACCGCCAGGCGGTAATCGAGGCGTTCCAGTTGAACATACCCGTCATCGCGTTGTGCGACACGAACAATTCCACGCGCTTCGTGGACCTCGCGGTGCCCGGCAATAACAAGGGGCGCAAGGCGCTCGGACTCCTGTTCTGGCTGCTCGCCCGCGAGACGCTCAAGGCATCCGGGAAAATCTCGTCGAACGAGGAGTTCACCCACAAGACCGAAGAATTCGAGGGCTGAGGCGTTTTTATTTCGGCGCGTTACCGTGTGATTAATGGAATCCCGGAAACCCGCGTTCAACGGCTCGTTCTATCCCGCCTCGCGCCGCGAGTGCGAAGCCGCCCTTGAAAAATTCAGGCGGGACGCGGGCAAGCAAAAAACGCGTTCGCGCGCCGTCGTGGCGCCGCACGCGGGCTGGGTTTACTCTGGTGCAATGGCGATGCGCTCGTTCCTCGCGCTCGCCCCCGCAAAAACAGTCGTGGTGCTCGCCCCGAACCACACCGGACTCGGCTCCCCGGTTTCGACGAGCGCACGCGACTGGCTCACCCCGCTCGGCGAATGCAAAATCGATTCCGCACTCGTGCAGGCACTCGCGCCCGCTGTGCGCGTGGACGAGGCCGCGCACTCACGCGAGCACTCAGTCGAGGTGCAGTTGCCGTTCATCCAGTTCCTCCACGGCACGGCGCGCTTCGCTCCCGTGGTGTTCTTGGACCAGTCGCTGCGCGCCGCTTTCGCGGTCGCCGAGGCGCTCGCGGACGCGCCCGTCTCGATCGTGGCGTCGAGCGACTTCACGCACTACGAGGAAGCAGCCAAAGCGCGTAGCGTGGACGAAAAACTTTTCTCGTTCCTAGCGGATTTGGATGCCGAGGGATTCCACCGGGCGGCGTTGCGTTCGAGCGCGTGCGGCTACGCACCAGTTGCCTGTGCGGCGCGCTGGGCGGAGTTGAACGGCGCCAAACGCGGCGAGCTGCTCGCGTTCTCTAATTCAGGGGAAGCGACGGGCGACTACTCGTCGGTGGTTGACTACGCTTCGCTCGCGTTCGTTTGATGCACACTCATGGCGTTCGCACGCGGCGTTTTAAAAAAAGAATAAGGAAAAGGGAATTCAATCAAGGAAAACCCCAAAAAGAAACGAAGAAGCTTTATTACTTCTTCTTCTTGCTGGTCTTCTTAGCCTTCGTCTTCTTCTTTGCCATAGTTTTTCACACCCAAAATTTTTCTGTTCGAAAAATTTCCACATGCATGAATCGTTTTTAATTAAAAAGGGTTTCGTTTTATGATGGGCAACGATTTGAACGAGGTTTTCTATTCCGCGTGCGCGCTACTCGGGAAAAACTACTTCGTAGACGCGCGTTACCGCGCCTACGCGGGACTCAAGGCGAGCGCGCGCCTCGTGCGCGGCACGGTCGTCGCGAGGGCGAGTCGCGAGTTCGAACGCGTGCCCCGCGAGGTGGCGCTCGGTTTGGCGCTCTCGCTGCTCTCGAAAATCTTCCGCGTGCGCGTCGAGGCGCGCCTAGTGCGCCCCTACGAAGAGTTCGTTAAGAGCAAGGGCGCCGCCGAGCTCTCCGACGCGTTGCGCGGGGCGCGGGGGCGCGCGCGTAGAGGCGTGGCGCGCGGCGAGAACCACGACTTGGACGCGCTGCTCGACGGATTGTATTCTTCATATCCAACGCTTTTTTCCGGGGTGGCGCGCCCGCGCGTGGAATGGTCGCGTTCGCCCGGCAGGCGGCGCCTCGGGTGGTTCGACTCGGCGTTCGCGAAAATCGTGTTGAACCGCGCGCTCGACGGCGCGCCGCGCCTCGTGGCTGAATACGTGCTGTACCACGAGCTCCTCCACGCCAAGCACGCGGTGCTCTACTCGCGCGGGAAGAGCCTGCGCCGGAGCGTGCACACGCGCGCCTTCAAGCAAGAGGATGCGCTTTTCGCGGGCGCGGGGGAAGCCGAGGCGTGGCTGCGGAAGAACTGGAATAGGATTTCACGCGGAGTCAACGGTTGAGCCAGTACACGAGGAAGAGCGCGGTTTCGATGAGCGCGAGGTAAGTCATCTCGAGCCCGGCGGTGAACGTGAACAGGAGCGTGAGCGCGGTGCCCAGCATGAAGAACGTGAGCCCGTCCATACCCAAAACGGTTTTCGCGCGGTAAGCCGGGGGCGGCGACATTTTTCCGCCGGCCGGTGCGCCCTGCGAGAGGGGCGTGACCTGCCCGGACTGCGGGTCCACTTTGACCGCGAAGCCGCACTTCTGGCAGTAGACCACGCTGTTCGCCTCGTCCACCTGTAGGTTCGGGTTTCCGCATTGCGGGCACGCGATGTCCATGAACGCTTCACGCGCGCGCTCTTTAAAACGCTTATGCCCAAAACGGTTTATGCGCGAGGCATTGCTGTACGAAAAGCTCGAGGGCGGGGCGGTCGCCTGCAAACTGTGCAGCCACCGTTGTGTTATTCCAAAATCCAAGACGGGCTTCTGCTGCTGCCGCTTGAACGACGGAGGGACGCTTTACTCGCTGAACTACGGGAAGTGCACGGGGCTCGCGTTGGACCCGATAGAAAAAAAGCCGTTCTACCACTTCAAACCCGGTTCAACCGCGCTCTCATTCGGGGCACCCGGCTGCAATTTCCGTTGCAAGGGATGCTTGAACTGGGAAATCAGCCAGTCGCCCCGCGAGTCGCGCGAGGCGTTCGATTTTCCCTTGGTGTCGCCTGGAGAAATCGCGCGCGCCTCCGAGCGGGCGGACGGCATCGCCTACACTTACACCGAGCCTACAGTGTTCTTCGAGTACTGCCGAGACACCATACTCGAAACCAAGAAAATTCACCCCGAAAAATACCATGTTTTCGTTTCGAATGGATATTTTTCGGAAGAGGCGTGGCACCTGATTCAACGAGAGAAACTTTTGGACGCGATACGCATCGACTTGAAGTCGTTCTCGGATGCATTCTACGGGGCGTATTGCGGGGCGCGCCTCGAACCCGTGCTCGAGTCAATCAAGCGCGTGCACGCAAGCAAGACGCACCTCGAACTGATTACGCTCCTCGTGCCGGGCGGGAACGACTCGCGTGAAGAGCTCCGCGCGCTGTGCGGGTGGGTGGCTGCGCTCGACCCGGACATTCCACTGCATTTCTCGCGTTTCTACCCGATGCACGAGGCGCGCGGAGCAGCAACGCCACTCGAGAAGCTTGAGGAGGCGAGGGAAATCGCGCGCGAGGCGGGCTTGCGTTTCGTTTACTTCGGGAACGCCCCGGGGGGAAGCGATACGATGTGTCCGCGATGCGGCGCGTTGCTCGTGGCGCGCTCCGGCTTCTCCGTAAAAGAAAACCGCCTCGAGGACGGGGCGTGCCCGGATTGCGGCGCACGCGTGCCGGGTGTTTGGTGAAAAGTTAATTAATGCATCGTGCGAAACCACTCCATGCCTTTTACACGGTTCTTTAGTTGGCTGAAGGGCTTCTTCGGCAACCGGAAGACGATGAGCCTCGGGATTTACGGGAACGTGAACACCGGGAAGAGCACGCTCGCGAATCGCATCTGCGTGGACTGGACGGGCGAGCCCCTCAGCGAGGTGAGCGAGGTGCCGCACGAGACGCGCGAAGTCAAGAAGAAGGAACGCGTGGTCATCCACGTGGGCGGACGGAAAGTTACAATCAATTTACTCGACATGCCGGGCATCACGACGAGGGTGGACTACCGCGAGTTCATGAAGTACGGTATCGGCGCCAAGAAGGCACAACAACGCGCCAAGGAGGCGACGAAGGGAATCATCGAGGCCATCAAGTGGCTCGAGCACGTGGATGCCGCGCTCGTGGTGATGGATGCCTGTGACGACCCTTACACGCAGGTGAACATCACGATTCTCGGGAACCTCGAGGCCCGCAAGATTCCCGTGGTGCTCGTCGCTAACAAGATAGACCGCAAGGAGGCGCGCCCCGAACGCATCAAGGAGGCGTTCCCCCAGCACGAGGTAATCTCGATTTCCGCGTTGAAGGGAGACAACATGAACGCGCTCTACGAGGCGATAGCCGCGCACGCCTCCCGGTGACTTGAATGAAGGTTGAATTGGAGTTTTTGTCGTCGAAAGCCGTCCAACGCCTCCAGCCCGAGGAGAAACTCGCCTTGATACTCAAGAGCGTGCGCAAGAACAAGATAATCGTCCTCGAGGAGGGCTTGACACGCGAGGAGGAACGCGAGTTGTTCACGCGCGTGATGAAGGAAATCGGGAAGGGCGGGTTCACGGGCATCGAGATAGCCAGCCTCGGCGGCGACGTGGACGCGTTCCGCGCGGGAATAATCCGTTTCCTCGGCGGCAAATCCCACGGGTTAACCATAATCGGACCCGAGAAGCTCGTGCGCGAAATCAAGCGCGACCCCGAACGCATCGGGTTCGTCGCCAGCAAGTAAGCGCGCCCGCTTGCGCCACGCAGATTAAAATACTTGCGCGCGCATCCCTCGTGTGTTATGCCCCACAAGTGCGTGCGTTGCAGCAAATTCTACGAGCGCGGCTCTCCTGCGTTGCTCAAGGGGTGCGAGTGCGGCTCCCGCGTTTTCGTCTACCTAAAGCAGGCGCCCGCGCCCGGCACCGAGGAGAAGAAGCTGGACTGGCTCGAAAAGGAGCTCGCCGAATTAAGCCGTGAGAAGCCCGTCATCATCGACGTGGACGCGGTTGAGAATCTCCGCATACTCGAGCCCGGCTCGTACGAGTTGAACCTGGCGTCGCTCATGAAGCGCGAGCCGCTCGTCATAAAATCCGACAAGGATGTCTATTACGTGAAGCTGCCGCAGGCGCCTAAGACTTGAAGTAGCCCTTGATGTGCGCCTTGTCCTTGCTCTTCCCGATGCGGTAGCCGAACGCGTTGTTCGCGGTGCGCTCGCCGAAGCCGCGCGCCCGTATCAAATCCTCTTCCGACAGCTTCCGCCCGAGTCCGACGAGGTTCCAGAGGCTCGCGCAACGGATGTTCAGGGAGTTCAACACGCGAGCCTTCCGGTGCGAAAGTTCGGTGACTACCGAATCCAAGGCGGCTTTGCTCGAGGAGTAGCACGCGAAGACCGCGACGCGCTTGTCCGCCCACTTGTTCTCGTCCAGGAAGCGCTGGACGTGTTCGTCGAATTTGCCGCCGTAGACGCCGGAGCCGATGAAAACTAGGTCGAAGGCATCCGCGTTCAGCTCCCCGGTCGCCTCGACGAGCGCGGGCTTCAAGCCCGTGCGTTCCACGCCCTCGGCTATAGCCTGGGCGATGCGGCGGGTGTTCCCGCGCTTCGAGGCGTAGACAATCAAGACCTTGTCAGTCATGAAGGGTTGCTACGCTCGCGGGTTTAATAAACTTTGAGAAAAGAAGGAAAGAAAAAATAAGGGTTGGGGGCTTGCGCCCCCGCTTTGCGAATCTAACCCGCGCTCACGAAACCCGTGTCCGTGTGCTCGAGGCCGGATGCGGCGTCGTAGTAGACGACGTCGAAGTTCAGCTGGTTCGAGCCAGACGCGGTGCCCTGCACCGTGCACGAAACGGGTGTTGTCAAGCCGAGCGTGGTGTTTACTGGTGTGTTTCCAGTGCAGTAAACGATCACGGAGCGCCCGACCTTGTTGCCGAGCGAGAGCGTCACGCCGTTCGTCGCGTTGACCACGTAGTCCACGCACGAGAACGAGGCGAGCCCGCCGCACTGCTTGCTCTCCGTCCACTTGGACGGGTTGAACACGCCGAAGTACCATAATACCGCGGCTATGATTACGATAGCCAATATCGCCCAGCCGTAAGTGACCAGGTACTCTAACGCGCTTTGACCTTTCTTCATATTTATTCCATCACCTTTGCGGGTTATTACGAAAACCAACGCCCGTTCTCCATTACCCGTCACCTATTTTTAAAGGTTTAGAATAGCATGGAGCCGAAAGCCGTGCGTATGGCTGCGTTGGCAAGCACGAAAACGGCTATTGCCCCGAGCGCCATCAACGGGGCGTAACGCAATCCGCGGAAGGCGTGCCCGTTGCGTACGGTGGACAAAATGAGTGCGCCCAGGAAGTTGGTCACCGTGAGCGCGGCTATGGCGAACCACCAGAAGTCCTGCGAACTGATGGACGACTTCGCGGTGCCCGAACCCATTCCCGGCAAGCCGCCCATTCCCGACTGCATCGCCATGCTCTCCATATCCATCCCGTTGCCGCCGCTTTCGGTTTGCTTTGCGAGTATCTGTTCGTTCATCTCGGAGTAGAACACGCTCACCGCGAACAGCAGCGGCGCCGCGAGCGCGGAGGCGAACACGATGAATATCACGTACATCAGCGTGGATGTGGCGATCTGGTTCTGCAACTGGTAGTTGCTCTTTATGTCCTCGGCGACTTCCTCGAGGAGCTGGCTCATCTCGCCGCCGAGTTTTATGCCCTCGACTATGAGGCGGACCGCGCGCTCGAGTATGATCGAGCGCACCCGGGTAGTCATCTCGAGGAGGGTGTCCTGTATGGGCGTGCCTCCGAAGGTGTCCGCGCTCACGCGCTTTATCTCGTCGCGTAGTGGCCCGAACTCGGGGCGCGCCGCGCTCCAGATGGCGTTCTCCATTGTCATCCCCGCGCGCATGTTCGCCGAGATTATCTGGAGCATGTCTGGAAGGACTTCCTCGATGCGGCGGGCGCGCGTGTCCGCGGTCGAGAGCAGGTACATGTAGAGTAGGCTGAGCGTCAAGGCGAAAGCCGCGGGTGCGGCGGCGTAATGGAATATCGGGTTGTCGGTGAGGAAGGGCGTGAAGAAGAACGCGATTACCGCGATGCACGCCGAGAAGAACACGGAGAAGCCGATGAACAGGCGGGGTTGGACTTCCTCGAAGCCGCCTTGGGACATTAGCTTGTCCACGTGGTTCACGAAGCCCCGCGGGAATAGCGACGAAATCTGTTGGTAGGCGCGTTCGAACATTTCAGACTTTCGGCCTCCTCGTCGACACGAAGTTCATGAAGAACAACTGGAAACCAACCAGGAACACTATGACGAGCGGGAGGACGATGGACGGCACCGCTACGTTCAGGAACGACATTATCACCATGAGCATGGTGATGCCCAGGCTCGGGAGGATTACCGCGGTCATCATGTAAATCATGGTCCACGGCGAGAGCTCCTGTCCGTAGCGCTTTATCTGTTCCATGCGTTCGAGCGTCAAGTCGCGCACGAGGGATTCGAGCACGCGCCCCACGTCCGACCCCACCTTCAGGGCATTTGAAATCTGCCAGAGCACCTTTCGGAACTGGAGGGACGGATTCGCGGTCGTTGCCTCGGCGAGGGCGTCGAGGTCGCGCGTTCCGCCGTTTATCCTCTTGACTATCTTCTTGAACTCCTCGGACACCTCGCCGTAGTCGTTCGAGACGCTCGCCATGGCGTTGAACAGTGGGACGCCCGACTTGAGTTCGATGAGGAGCTGGCGGAGGGCGGGGATGAGTTGTTCATCGAGTTCGCGCCCCCGACGGGTGGAGATGATGCGTGGATAGTAGGTTATCGTGAAGAACGAGGCGAACGCGACGATGAGCCCGCCGAACACCGCGGGGGCCACGAGGGGAATGCGCGCCGCCAGCCCTATCACGAGTATCATCAGGCTGATTACCAGCATGTTCGTGACCGAGGCGACGAACGCGATGGCGCAGTAGTCGCGCGCGTGCACGCCGTACTCCGCCTGTATCAAGTCCTGCTTGAGGTTCGGGTTGAGGGAGGCGAGGAAAGCGCCCACGTTCTTGAAGTTGCGCGCCGCGGTTGTCACGAGCTTTGGGGGCGCGAAGCTGAACGGTATTATCATGTCCTACCCAGCAGTTTCGCCAACGGCGTCTTCTTCTTCACCGCGTCCATGACTTTCTCGGGCGAGCGGTAGTAGGTGCCTATGACGCTGCCGAGCTCGTTCACGTTCCCCACCTTGCTCGCGCGCAGGTAGTTCAACGCGGCCTCCTTCTCGTGTAAGTCGGCGAGGAACTCCTTGTGGGTGAACCCCGCGTGCAGCTCGAGCTCCTCGGTGATGCGCTTGAACTTGCCGGTCTGCTCGAGCTTGTCCTTGCGGGCGTCCCAACGGTAAATCGGATTCAGGCAGACGCCGTCGTTCGTGGGCATCATTTCCGCGATTTCGAAGGTGCGACGGATTCCCGTGCGGCGCTGGCGGTACTGGACGACTATCAAGTGCAATGCGCCGAGCATGCTCTCGGGGAGCTCGATTGGCGGGCTTATCAGGCGGCTCTTCACGCGCTGCGCGTTGTCCGCGTGCAGCGTCGCGTAAACCGAGTGCCCGGTGTGCATCGCCTCGAATAACACCTCGGCCTCGCGCTGACGGCGGATTTCGCCGAGCACGATGCGGTCGGGGCGCATACGCAGCGAGTTCACCATCAAGTCGAGCATGGTTATCTCGCCCTTGCCCTCGGGGTTCGGCTGGCGCGTGGTCATCGGCGTCCAGTGCAGGAAATCCGGGAGCACGAGCTCGCGCGTGTCCTCAATGGATATCACGCGCTGGTTCGGGGGGGTGAAGGCGAGGAGTGCGTTCAAGAACGATGTTTTGCCGGATGCCGTGCCGCCTGCCACGAGCACGTTCATCTCGTACTGTACGCACAGCCAGAACAACGCGGCCGCCTCGGAATTGAGCGTCTTGTTGTCTATCATGTTCACGATGGTCCACGGGTCCTTCGAGAACTTGCGTATCGTGATGCTGTTCCCCTTCGTCGAGATGGGGAAGAGCGTGGCGTTCACGCGGTTACCCGACAAGAGATGGGCATCCATGAGGGGGTCCAGGTTCGTGATTTGCTTGCCGACCCGCCTGCCGATTATCGAGGCGTAATTGTGAATCTGCTCTTCGGAGGGGATACGCACGTTCGTCTTGAGCCAGCCGTGCTTCTTGTGGTACACCCACACCGGCTCGTCCGCCGAGTTTACCACGATTTCCTCGAGGTTCTCGTCCGCGAGCACGAGCTCGAGTTCGCCGAGCCCGAGCATCTCCTGTATGAGGCGCCCCACGAGCACGCCTTCCTCTTCCTCGCTCAAACCGCTGAGCTCGCTGTGGATGAGCTCGTGGGCGCGCTCGACGAGGCGCTTGCGTATCTTGTCCGCCTCGCGCGGGTCGAGCATCTCGGAGACCTTGATCTGGATGCTCTCGATTATCTTCTCCTTGAGGTAGTTGAGCGCGATGCGCGTCGCCTCTTTGACCTTGGTGTGGCTCAACTCGTAAGAATTGACGAATTCGTCCTCGCGCTCGGCGACCGTGACGTCCGCGATCACGCCCTCGTTCGACACAGTGTATTTCTCGAGGACCTTCACTTGCGCTTGCCTCCCTTTTTGCCGAAGCCGGCGAAGAACTTTTTGATCGCCTTGCCGCCGTCGAGCTTGGGCAACTTCATTTTGCCCGCCTTGTGGTGCGCAGCATGCTTGGTCGTGCCCGCGTTGTGCGCCGGCTTTGCCTGCGCGGGTTTGCCTGATTTTGGAAGCGAGAGTTTCGGGAGCTTGGACAGCAGCGACTCCAACGCGGTGAGCACGCGTTTTTCGTTCGTCTTGACGCGGCTGAGGCGCGCCTCGAATTTATCAACGTCCTTGCCGAACGACTCCTCGCGCACCTTCAGTTCGGCGAGGCGCGCGCTGAACGCGGTCATCTGCTTGGACAAGCCCTCGGTTTCCTTCTTGACGAACGCCAGTTCCGCCTGCGAGTAATCCTTCTTGCGGTCGAGCTGCTGCAAGAGCGAGCGCGCGACGTCCAGCCGGCGGGTGATGTCGTGTTCCATGAACTCGAGGAGGTGCTCGGAGGTCGAGACTTCCTTTTCGAGCGCCTGGGTCTGCTGGAGTATGAGGCTCGCCTTCGCCTTTACCTCCGCCTTCTTCTTCTCTTCCTCCTTTTCGGGGAAGCGGGGCGCGAGCTTGACGCCGAGCAGGGTGTACTGGACTTCCATGAGCTCGCTTTCCTCGAGTAAGAGGGCGAGTTTCTCGACTTGGTAGGGGCCGAGCGCGAGCGCCTTCGCGGCCTGGTTCAAGGTGCACAGTTTGTTGGTGCGCACGTAATCCAAGAGGCGGTCGATTACGGTTTCCAAGTCCTCTTTGACCATATGTTTTATCCACACCCATTAGCGACGCGAGTTTTAAAACCTAGTTTTCGAGTTCCACACCCAACGCCTGTGCGGTTTCAGTGTCGAGCCACGCCCACCACAGCCCCGAACCCGCCACGGACCAGGCCGAAGGCGCGGTGTTGTTGAAGTACAGGTTATCCACGACGCTCTTATTCAAGTCCGCGGGCAGCTCTTGTCCCACGAGGTAGCCCACGTCAACTATGGATTGGATTCCGATTACCTGGTCGGATTGGGCTGCGTAGCGTTCGCTCGTGTAGTCGCGCCCCTCGAGGCGGTCCAGGAAGCTCGCGCCCTCCGCGGACGGCCAGTACCACCCGTTTTGTGCCGCGTCGTCGAACGCCGCGACGCCCCAAACATTCGTGGTATTGAAGTGCATCGCGCGCTGGGCTGCGCCCATTGTCCTCAACGGGAGGAGCGGGTCCTCCAAACCCTCCAAATCCACCACGGCTTGCGCGGAATAAACGCGCACAAAACCGATTCCGTAGCCGGGCGAGGACGCGTTCACCGAAATGTTCGCGTTCACCAGGAGGTAACGGTGGTTCAACGGCGTGGCGTTGTAGTAATCCAGGTTCGCGTCCACCGCGAGCCCGTACGCCCCGCCCTTCTCTTCGAGGCGCTCGACCCACGCCGAGAGCGTGTTGTTCGTCTGGCTTCCCCCCATTATTTCGGACGGAACCCCGTCAAACGAGCCGTTCACCGCCAGCTCGCCTATACGTGCCGCCGCGTCGTCCACCTCGGAGCCGGACACCGCGTGGTTCACGCACGCCACTACCGCAGCGTAACTGCTCACGTAAAGCGCGCGGGGGAAGTCCGCGTCAATCGATTCAGCGTAGTTCGCGAGCTCTTCGCCCACCACGCCCGCCACCAGGAAGCGGCTCTCTACCGCGGAGTATTGCGCGTAGAAAAGCGCGAGCATGACCACGGGCGCAATGAGTGCAAGCGTGATTATAGAATACAGCACGCCTTTCAGTTCCACACCATCACCGACACTTCCGAGGGACCCCACATGAACGGGACTCCCTGGCCGACTATCACCGTGAGGTTGATTGATTCGCCTATCTTCAAGTCAATCGGGTTCGCGGCCGAGCCCGACGGTTCGTCCCCGTCGCCCAGGAAGTTGAGCGCGTCCAAGAGGCGCACCAGCGCGTCGTCGACCGCGTTCGTTCCCGGCTCGAGTTCTGCAACGTCAACATACTCTTCGCCCGCGGACGGGAGGCCCGCACTCCCGATGGTCAACCCGATGGAACCGTCCGCCACGTTGTCGTAATCCAGGTCGTAGTACACCGTGGCGTTGCGCGAGGCGCACACCGGGTAGACGCCGGAATAATTCACTTGGGCGCGCAGGCGCCCGGTGTAAATCACGCGGTCGTCGGACGGGCACTCCGCGCTCGCGTTGCCGTACGCGCTCCCGGTGCGCACGCTGAACTCGCTGTAACCGCCGGTCGTGATGAGCGAGGTGTTGAACTGCACGGCGAACGGGTCGCCCAAGCCCTCGTAATCCATCGCGTATTTCGAGAGGTTGAACGCCTCGACCCACGCCCCGCCTTCGGGACGCACGCGCACCAAGTCAGTCCACTTGTCCCCCGAGTACGAGGTGACGCGTACGGAGTCGAGCTTGATTTGCGTCGGGAAGTAAACCGAACCCGAGCACGACGGAAGCGGCGGGTTCTCCACGGTCACGCTCAAGTCCCCGTAATCATAGTCCGGCTCATCGGGAATGAACGAGTACTCTATGAACGAGTCGGGGAATAGCGTGGAATTGATGGAGCCGGAAATGCTTAGCACCTGGGAGGCGTTCGATTCCGTGACTATGGTGCGCGCCAGGCTCCGGTAGAAGTCCGCTAGTTCGGCCGCGTCGCTGCTCGCGAAGTAAGTGCCGTTCCCGCACTGGGCTATGGCGTTCAGCGTCGCGTTGGCGAATGCGCACGATGCCACGGGGCCGAAGCCCACCGCGTACACCACGGCGCCGTATTCCTGGTGTGCCCAGCACGAGGAATAGTTCGCGTTCCGCGAGGGACACGACGTCGAAAGCGAGCAGTCGTCGTTGTCGCTGCAGCTAACGCCCGTGGAGGAGTTGCCCTGGTCGCACGCATACGAGCGCTCCACGCTCCAACCGGAGCCGTTCCACGACAGGATTACGTTGCTGCCCACCGCCTTGGCTGCGGAGCCGTTCTGGAACGCGATTCCGCGCAGCGCCGCGCCAGTCGGGCTCACGTCCTGCGCCCACGCCGCGCCGTTCCATTTGTATATGATTCCAGAGGAGCCCACGGCGAACGCGAGCGTGCCGTTGTACGCTGCCACCGCGTAGTGTGTGTTGCTTCCGGTGTCTATGTTCTGCGCCCACGCCGCGCCGTTCCACCTGTAAATCTTTCCCGAGTCGCCCACTGCGAACCCCAGGGTTCCGTTGTGTACTGCCACCCCGTAGAATGTGTTCGAGCCCGTATCGGTTGATTCCGCCCACGCCGCTCCGTTCCACCTGAATATTTTTCCCGAGGAGCCAACGGTGAAAACCCAGCTCGAGTTCAGCACGTCCACGGCGTAGTGCACGTTGTCTCCGGTATCCGTGCTTTCGGCCCAAGCCGCCCCGTTCCACCTGAACACTTTTCCCGTGGAGCCGGCGGCGAAAGCAACGTTCGGGTTGTAATAATCAACTGCATAGTGTGTGTTCAAGCCGGTGTCCGTGCTCTGCGCCCACGCCGCGCCGTTCCACTTGTATATTTTTCCGCTCGAGCCGACTGCGAATGCGTTGTCCGATGCCGCAAGCGAGACGCCGTACAGTGACGCGCTGGAAATATCCGAGAGCGCCCAACCCGTGGCGTTGCGCCGCCCGATTATCGCGTTGTAGTCCGCGGCGAGCACGGTGCTGGAGCCGTTCGCTGAAACCGCGCGCCAGTCCTCCCCGCAGAACTCGGTGCTCCGGTAGTTGGGCACGCCGTCGCTCATCACGATTATGTAACGCGTGCGGTTCGCGGCGCTGTTCGCGAGGAGTTCGCGCGCCTTGTTTATTGCGCACGCGATGCAGGTGCCGCCGCCCTGGGTATAGCCGTCTATTTCGGATTCGAGGTAATCGTAGTCGGTGGAGAAGTTGGTGTAACTGGAGACGCTCGAGCTGAACGATACGAGGGCAATTTGGTTGCCCACGCCCTCGAGTATCGCCTGCACGAAGCTCTTGTCCACGCACTTCGCCACGCTCAAGCGCTGGGTGTCGGAATCGTATAATGCGGGGTTGTCGCACGCGCGGATTACGCCGTTCTGGTAGTCCGTGCTCATCTTCCAGTTCATGCTCCCGGACACGTCCGTGATTAGCACCACGTCCGCGTAACCCGTCTGCCCGGTTGCGTTCGCGAACACCTCGAAGCGCACGGGTACGGTGCGCGAACTCAGTTCTGCGTCAGTGAAGTTCGCGGAGAAGTTCGCGTACGGAATGAATATCACCTGTTCGTTCGCCGAGCCGCGGTTGTGCATGACGGTCTTGTTGCCCACGCGGAAGTAAGAGGTGTAATTGTTGTAGAAGTGCAGCGTTGCGTTTATCCCCGTGAGCTGTCCGGGCACGTAGAACGAGCCGTAATAATTCGCGAGCCCCTGGATTCCCGGGAGATAAGTGCGTTGCATCGTAGACCACGTGGGAGTTATCTCCGAGGTCTCGTAAACCGCCTCGACGAAGCCGCCGCCCACGTAGGCATAGGCCAAGCCGCCTTGCGTGAAATTCAGGGAGACGTTGTTCTCGGACGCCGTGGCATCAAGTTGCGAGAGGCATTCTTCGTCGGTCACGGTCCAGGAGTCCACGCTGTAATTGTCCGCGGGGTCCGCGCGGTGGAGTTCCCCGCAATCGAAGCCATTCACCACGAGGTTGAAGTCGTTCCCCGCATTCAACTCCACGACGAGGCTGTTGAATGCCGCATCCGCGGAAATCCCGCGGAGCACGGCGGTGATGTTCCCCTGTCCCACGAAGCCGCCGAAGAACGCGTAGGCGCGCTCGTTCTTCCCGCGAATCCTCTGGAGGAAGGCGCGCGCCACGCATCCCGTGGACGGCTGCGACGAGTTCACGCCCGAGACGATGCGCCGGCTAGCGGCGAGCGAGCGCTCGGGAGCGGGCGCGCTCGTGTTGTAGATTATGTCCCCCTCGAATGCGACCGCCCAGTTCACATGCGAGGGCATCACCCGCGTCATCAGCGTCTGCGCGAGTTCGCGCGCAAGCGTCGCGTTTCCAGTATTGTTCGTAGCCCAAAGCGAGCCGAGCGCGGCCATGACGCTGTCGTTGTTGTTTGCCTCTGAGAACGAGCCGTCCTCGAACAGGCGCGCCACCGCAGGGTCGCGGCGCACGTCGCGGAGGCGCAGCTTGGAGAGCGCGCCGATGGAATCCTGGGCGAGCGTATGCAAACCCTCGTGCGAGTAGCCCTGTTCGGCGCTCGTCGAAGTCGAAAGCGAGAGCGCGTACGATAATGTAAGCAGCAACAGCAACGCCGAGAGCGCCTCGAGAGTGAAGACGAGCCCCTTCATCTCCGCGCCTCCCACAAGACGAGCGTGAGCGCAGCCCAGCGCCGCACCCCGTCCGCCTCTATCGCGCACTGCCGGTTAACCACGAAAACATCGCCCGCACCCGACGGCTCGAAGCCGTACTCCAACGGAGCGCCCACGATGTTGAACGTGCCGTTGGCAGCGAAGTCCGCGTCGTAATCAGCAACATAGTAAATGCGTCCCACACCGTACTCCCACGAGCCGGCGAGCGCGTACCCTGGGTTTTCGGAATCGAATACCGCGGCGTCGATTCCCTCCGCAGCCGCAGCCCAACCGAAGTCGGGCATTGAGACGGCTTCGCCCTCGGTGGCGTTCGAGAGCAGGAGCGAGCGCGTTGCCTCGCCCGCGCGTCCTTCCCCGTTGAACTCGAATTCCGCTGCGAAGCCCTCTTCTATCACTGGCGCCGCGGCATCCCCGTCGCCCACATATACCAGGGTGCCGCCGGTTTCCACGAAATCGCGGAGTGATTCCAAGTCCAGCGCGGCGCGCCCTTCATCCGAGAGCGCCGCGGCTTCTATGATTATTGTGGTGTAATTCGACTGGTTCGCCAGCAGGACGTTGAGCGCGGCAATCTGCCCGCCCGCGTAGAAAAAGCCCTCGCTCGAGTGCGCCGGTTCGACAAACACCCCTTCGCCGCCCCAATAATAATCCCATTCCAGCGTGGACGAATCCAGGAGCGGGAGCAAGTCCTCTTCGGCGTACGAATAATACGCTATCGGCTCGCGCAGCACGCCCGAGTACTCGGGACCGTCCGCGTTCCAGAATTCGAGGCGGAACCCGTAACCCCCGGTTGATAACGCGGCGCGCTGTGTTTCGTAATCCGCGTTAAGGAACTCCGAGAGCTTGCGGGCGTCGAGCACGAGCGCCTCGCTTCCCACGAAACCCGCGGATTCCACGTCGGATGCGGTCCAATCCTCGGGCGAGCCCGGCGAACGCACCAACCCGTCCGCTATCGCAGCCGTGAGCGCGGCGCTCTCGCCCCGCTGGCGCGCGTACTCCGAGTCGCTCAGGATGTGCGCCCACAGCGCGTTCACGGTCAAGAGTATCGCAATGAAAACCAGGAGGCTCGCGATGAAGTCCACGGTGAACGTCTGCCCGCGCTTACTCAACGTACACCACCCCGCCGCGGTTCGAGACGCTATTCTGCCCGGTATGGAATTCGCCTTGCGCGAAAGCCGCGGTCACGGGCAGGAGGCAGTCGCCTCCAGTCCAAGCGGCCTCCACTGTTTTTTCGTCGGAGTTCAGCCACACGAGGTACTCGCGCGAGTTCTCTAGGCGCGCGGGAAGGTAGAACGAGTGCGTGTAGCCGTCGCCCACCGCGGCTGCAATGTTCAACTCGCCCGCGACGAGCTTGCACACGTTCCAACCCGCGGCATCCGCGGCGCGCGCCTGCATCTCGGCGTTCCTGTAAAACGAGAAAATCGAGAACACCACGAGGATGCCGAGGAGTATGCCGAAGAAAGCTAGGAACTCCATTGACGTCTGTCCCCGCATCGCCTAAACCCCGTCGGTGACGTTCACGTAGTACGAACCGAAACCCCGTTCGGCTTTCACGAGTATGGTGCGTGGCCCCGGGAACCGCGGAAGCGACTCCAACGAACCCGTCACGTTCGCAACTGTAACCGCATAAACCTCGTTCGGACCCCACTGCGAGTTCACGAACAGGGATATGGCCCTTCCGGAGACGCTCGCGCTCGCGATTCCGGGCGGCACGTTCACCTCGACGTAAATCTGGGCGGGTGGACCCTGGGCGTACACTAAGTCGGCCGCGTCGCGCAAACGGTTCACCGCCTGCTGGGCGTAACCCAAACGCAGCTGTCCCTCTACTTGCGTGCGGTTGGTGTCCACGTAGAACCACAGCGGCAAGAGGACCGCGAGGCTCAGCGCCACTATCACCAAGTATTCAATGGCAGCCTGTCCGCGCATGAATACGCTTAACCCGTGCATTAAAAAAAGGGTTTCCCCGCACGCTTGGGCGGCGCGCGGAACGGTTTTAAACTGCCGCGAACAAACCCGCTTCAAGAAAGAGGTGGGTTTGTTGGCAAGCGAACTAATGAAGAAAGACGTGGGCGGAAAGAAAATCGGCGAATACTGGAAACTCGTCCAGATACCGGTGTTCGTGGGAATCGCGTTGAGCGTCCTCGTGATACTCGCGCCCATGCTGGCGGTGTTGGGTTTCATCGGTTACCTCATCCCGTTATACATCGGGTGGATTGCGGTGAAGAACAACAAGTACTCGCTCAAGCACGCCGCCATCGCGGGCGGAATCGCGGGCGTTGTCACCGGGTTCGTGGGCGGGATAATCTCGGCGATTTGGATTCTCTCGGGCTTCGGGATGTCCGCTGAGTTGATGGCTGCGGGTTACGGCGCCGGTTACGGCGCGTTCGCAGCAGGCGCAGCGGTCACCGCGATAATCGTCGCTCCGATAATGGGCGCGATAGTCGACGGCATACTCGCCGTGGTCGGCGCGTTCGCAGCGGAAAACGTTTGAGAACCAGTTGAACGGGCGCATGCGCGCCCGAACCTTTTTTTCAGTTTTTTATTTCTTGTTCGTTAGCGCGGCTTTTGCGAGCGCGTTGAACAACGGCTCTGGCGCTCCCAGGCGCGAATCGAATTCGGGGTGGAACTGGGTCGCCAGGAAGAACGGGTGCTCCCGCAACTCCATGAGCTTCATTATCTCGCGGTTCGGGTCCCGCCCCGAAAAACGCACGCCCGCCTTTTCGAGCGCAGCCACGTGCTCGGGGTTCACCTCGTAACGGTGCCTGAACCTCTTCGAGATTTTCTCGGAGCCGTACGCCTCGAACGCCTTCGTGTCCTTTTCCACGGTTACGTCGTACGCCCCAAGGCGCAGCGTGCCGCCGAGCTCCTTCAAGCCCTCTTTCTCGGGCAGGATGCAAATCACCGGATGCGTTGTCTTGGGGTTTATCTCGGTGGTGTTCGCGTCGCTCCAGCCCAGCACGTTGCGCGCGTACTCTATGACTGCGAGCTGCATCCCGTAACACAAGCCGAGGAACGGCACGCGTTCCTCGCGCGCGAACCTTATCGCCTTGATTATTCCCTCGACCCCGCGTTCCCCGAAGCCGCCCGGCACGATTACCGCGTCGAACCCCGCGAGCGTTGCCGTTCCCGCCTCGATTTTCTCGGAGTCCACGAGTTCCGCCTCGAGGCGCGCCCCGTTCGCAGCGGCGGCGTGCTTGAGCGCCTCGAACACGCTCGCGTAAGTGTCCCGCATCGTCGCGTATTTTCCTATCACTGCGACGCGCAACGGCTTTTCAGCCGCATCCATGCGTTCCACGAGTTTCTTCCATTCGCCGAGCGCTGGCGCGCCGAGCATCAAGCCCATGCGTCCAGCGACCGCTTCGGCTACGCCCTGCCCTTCGAGGAGCACGGGTAACCCGTAAACATTAGCCAAGTCGGGCGAACAGAAAACGGATTCCGCGGGCACGTTGCAGAAAAGCGAAATCTTGTCGCGCGTCTCGCGCGCGATGGGGTTCCTCGAGCGGGCGACTATGAAGTCGGGCGAAATCCCCTTCGAGAGCAGCTCCTTCACGGAGTGCTGCAGCGGCTTCGTCTTCTCCTCACCCGTGGTGACCGTGGGCAAGAGCGCCACGTGCACGAACAACACCTCGCCGCGTTCGCGCTCGAACTTCATCTGGCGGATGGCCTCGAGCACGACTTCGCTCTCGATGTCGCCCACCGTCCCCCCGATTTCCACTATCAGCAAGTCGCACTTCGTGACCTCGGCCGCCCGGGTGACGCGGCGCTTTATCTCGTTCGTCACGTGGGGGATGACCTGCATGGTTTTCCCGAGGAACTCGCCGCGGCGCTCCTTCTCTATCACGGACTTGTACGCCGAACCCATCATGAGGTTCTGCTCGCGCAACGCGAACACGTCCAGGAATCTTTCATAGTTGCCCAAGTCAAGGTCGCACTCGAAGCCGTCCCGCGTCACGAACACCTCGCCGTGCTCGAACGGGTTCAAGGTGCCCGCGTCGCAGTTCAGGTAAGGGTCTATCTTCATCTGGGCGACGTTCACGCCACGCGACTTGAGGAGGCGGGCGAGCGACGAAGCGAAGATGCCCTTGCCTAGCGAGGACAAAACTCCACCCGTAACAAACAGGAATTTAGGCATAAGGAAACAACTGTCCCGCGCGCATTTAATTAACCTTTTCCCCCGCCGGGATTTTATTCGCGTCCGTCCAAGACAACCTGATGAAAATAGCAGTGGGCTACAGTGGGGGGGTGGACAGCACTGCCGCCGCGCTCGCCCTGCAGAAGGAAGGACACCGCGTGTTGTGCGTCACCCTCGACCTGCACGAACGCGTGCCCGTTGCCGAGGCGGGCGAGCGCGCCCGTTCGCTCGGCTTGGAATGGGTTGCGGTGGACTGTCGCGAGCGCTTCGCGCGCGTAACCGAAGAATTCGTTCGCGAGTATTCCGAGGGTCGCACCCCGAACCCCTGCCTGTCCTGCAACCGCGACATCAAGTTCGGCTGGCTGCTCGAGGAGGCGCGCAGGCGCGGGTGCGAGCGCCTCGCGACCGGGCATTACGCGCGCCTTGAAAACGGGCGCGTGCACAAGGCGCTTGACGCGCGCAAGGACCAGTCGTACGCGTTTTCGTTGGTGAAGAAAGAGGCGCTGCCCTTCCTGCTCTTTCCGATGGGCGACAAGAAGAAAAACGAAGTCAAGCAAGCACTGGATTGGCGCGGCGGCGAGAGCCAGGACTTGTGTTTCGCTTCCTCGCGCCTCTCGTTCCTGCGGCAACGCCTGCCCGTGAAGGAAGGTGCATTCGTGTACGACGGCAAAATCGTTGGAAAACACGAGGGCGCGTGGTTCTATTGCGTGGGCGAACGCCACGGCTTCGGTTCCAAGCGCTTGTTCGTGAAGGCAATCGACGTTGAGAGGAACGAGGTTTTTTTGGCGGAGCGGAAGGAACTGTTCTGTTCCTCGCTCACTGTCCGCGACTTGAACCTCCACGGCCCCTGTCCGGAGGAAGTGGATTTAATCGTGCGCCACAAGCAGGAAACCGTGCGTGCGCGCGTCGAGGGCACGCGCGTCACGCCGTTGGCGCCGTTGTGGGCTCCGGCTGCAGGGCAGGTTGCCGGCTTTTACGAAGGCGACTTGCTCGTTGGCGGGGGGATAATCGACCGCGTCGAATACGCTTAAGCCGCTTTCCTGGCTTTCATCAGGCGGCGCATTTCCTCGATGTCTTCAGGTGGGACGCGGGCGAGTTCCGCGGCGAGTTGGAGTTTCAATGATTCTTCTCTGGTTAAGCCGAATCGTTGGTCGGCTTTTCCGAGGTTTTTTTCGGTTTCACGTATTCTGTTCACTATCCGGTTCCATTCGGGTTGGCTTATTCTCTGTATTATTTTTCGTTGCGCTTGCCTGAGCTGCTTGTGGTCGCCGATGAACAAACCGCGGAATAATGCATTCGCGGGTTCTCCCGTTTCCTCGGGGTGCACGTAATATTCGTGGCATAATTTCAGTTTGAGATTTTCTGCCCGTTTTTTGAATTTTTCCAGTGCCTTCGGGTTTCGGGCGATTACCGCGTAATCCAAATCGCTTTCCGGAGTGACATAACCCTTGCTCGTGCTCCCGAATACAGTTACCCCGGTGAAGTCATCCCCGTATTTTACCTTGAGTTGGCGGACGATTCCATCGAGTTTCTTGAGGCGCGTTAACAATTCTTTAGGGTAACCCGTTGCGAATAATGTTTTCCTGGAGTAAAGCGGGCGGGAGTCGCCGAATCGTTTCATTATTGTTAGTCTGGCGGCTCGTCGCACCCACCAGTCTGAGTGTTCGAGTAGTTTTTCTAGTTCTTGTCTTGTTGTTTCGGGGTAGTTTCCGAGTGTTTGTGCGGCGGCTCGTCGCACCCACCCGTGCGAGTGTTCGAGTAGTTTTTCTAGTTCTTGTCTTGTTGTTTCGGGGTGGTTTGCGATTGCTTCTGCGGCGGCTACTTGTACGCCCCCGATCGGGTGTTCGAGTAGTTTTTCTAGTTCTTGTCTTGTTGTTTCGGGGTGGTTTGCGATTGCTTGTGCGGCGACTTGTTGCATCCACCAGTACGGGTGTTTGAGTACTTTTTCTAGTTCTTGTTTGGTTGTTTCGGGGTAGTTTCCGAGTGTTTGTGCGGCGGCTCGTTGCACCCACCCGTTCGGGTGTTCGAGTAGTTTTTCTAGTTCTTGTCTTGTTGTTTCGGGGTTGTTTGCGATTGCTTGTCCGGCGGCTCGTTGTACCTGCCAGTACGGGTGTTTGAGTAGTTTTTTTAGTTCTTGTCTTGTTGTTTCGGGGTGGTTTGCGATTGCTTGTGCGGCGGCTACTTGTACGTCCTCAATCGGATTTTCGAGTAGTTCGTTTAGTTCTTTTTTTGTTGTTTTGGAGTGGTTTGCGATTGCTTGTCCGGCGGCTTGTTGCACCCGCCAGTCCGGGTGCTCAAGTAGTTGTTTGATTTTTTTAAGGGAAGCCTCCTCTTTGGGGTGAATAAGCAACGCGGCGGCGAGCACGTGCGGATCGCTCGACTCGTTGATTAAGCGTTGGGCGGTTTCGAGATTGGGGGTTTCGGCGGTGAGCAAGTCGAGCGCCGACTGCCTGTCGCGGCTCAACGGGAACAAGAAGGTCAAGCGCGGTTTCACGCCGGACGCGGTGATTTCCTCGCGCAACCTGCGTTCGCGTTCCCCGATTGGCGAAACCCGCAGCAGTGGCATGGACTAGTTACGGGCGGACCTGTTTTTTATTGGTTGTCACGAATGCTTTTTAATGAGGTCCGCCCTCTTGTTTACAAAGGGGCTTTCGGCCGTTAACGCTTTCTCAGTGGTTGCGCCGCAGCCTTTTGTTTGAAACCGAGTAGTTGGTGGATTTTGGAACCGTTCGACTCCAAGAAAATAGAAGCGGAAGTCAGGACTTATTGGGACGAGGCGCAAGTCCCCCAGAACTTGTCCAAGCACCGCGAGGGCGCGAAGAAGTTCTTCCTCCTCGACGGCCCGCCTTATGTCAACGCCGCCGCCCACGTGGGGCACGTGAAAACCACGGCGTGCAAGGACGTGTGGACGCGCTTCAAGTACATGACGGGCTTTGACTGCCACTTGCAGGCGGGTTTCGATTGCCACGGGTTGCCCGTCGAAGTAGTCGTGCAGAAAGAACTCGGCGTAACCACCAAGCAGGACATCGAGCGCATAGGCATCGCGAAGTTCGACGCCGCCTGCCTATCCAAGATACTCGACAACGAGAAAGCGTGGATGGATTACTACCGCCGCCTCGGCGCCTGGCGCGCCTACTTCGAGCCGTATTTCACTTACAAGAATTATTACATCGAGAGCGCGTGGTGGACCCTCAAGCACATGCACGAGAAGGGTTTGCTCCGCGAGGGCGAGTCCCCAACGCACTGGTGCCCCAAGTGTGAAACAGTGTTGAGCGGCTACGAGGTAAGCGACTCCTACAAGGACGTGAGCGACCCCTCGGTTTACCTGAAGTTCAAGGCGAAAGACGCCGATGAGTTCTTCTTGGTGTGGACGACCACGCCATGGACCCTTCCCGCGAACGTCGCGCTCTTCGTGCACCCCGAACAGGTTTACGTGCGGGCGCGCGTGAACGGCGTAACTTACATCCTCGCTAAGGCGCTCGTCGAACGCGTGTTCAAGGAAAAACTGAATTTGGATTACGAGATAGTCGAGGAGTTCAAGGGCTCCAAGCTCGAGGGGCGCGAGTACGAGCCCCTGCTCGCGGTGGACCAGCAGAAGATGCTCGGGCACAAGGCGCATCGCGTGTACGCGAGCGTCCCGATACTCAAGAACAAGAAGTACAAGAAGCACAAGCTCACGAACACCGAGAACGAGGAGTTCGAGGAGTTCGTCACCATGGCGGACGGCACGGGCATCGTGCACTGCGCGCCCGGACACGGCTCGAGCGACTACTATGTCGGCGTGCACTACGGTTTGCCCGCGGCTTCCCCGGTGGACGAACAGGGTAAGTTCGCGCGCGTGGTGAACGGCTTCGAAGGCATGTTTGTGAAGGACGCGGACCAGCCGATAATCGACTTGCTCGAACGCGAGGGCAAGCTCCTCCACGCCGAGCGCGCCGTTCACTCTTATCCGCTGTGCTGGCGCTGCAAGACGCCGCTAATCTTCCGTTTGAGCAAGCAGTGGTATCTTTCGGTGGATTACATCAAGGAGGCGCTCCTCGAGAACAACGAGAAAACGGATTGGATGCCTGCGTTTGGGAAGGAGGCGTTCCGCAACTGGCTCGAGAACAGTTCGGATTGGTGTATCTCGCGCCAGCGCTATTGGGCGATTCCCATGCCAATCTGGACGTGCAAGAACTGCAACCGCTTCGAGGTCATCGGCAGCTTGGACGAATTGCGCGCCCGCGCGTGCAGGGACCCCGGCGAACTAACCGACCTCCACCGCCACAGCGTGGACTCGGTTACCTTGAAGTGCCACGCCTGCAAGGGCAAGATGACGCGGGTGCCGGACGTGTTCGACGTGTGGTTCGACTCCGGCATAGCGCCGTGGGCTTCCCTCGGCTACCCTTACAAGAACCGCGAGCTCTTCGAATCCATGTTCCCGGTGGACTTGATCAACGAGTCCCAGGACCAGGTGCGCGGGTGGTTCTACACCCTCGCGTTCGCCGCCCAGGCCGCCTTGGAGAAGCCCGCTTTCAAGCGCGTCGCCATGATGGGTTGGGTGGTGGACGAGAAAGGCGAGAAGATGAGCAAGAGCCAGGGCAACGTCATCTGGGCCGCGGACGGCATCGACGCGTTGGGCGCGGACGCCATCCGCCTGTATTACTGTTGGGAAATCGCGCCGTGGGACGTCCAGAAGTTCTCGCTCGCAACCGGACGCGAAATCGGGCGCGCCCTAAACGTCTACTGGAACACCTTCCAATTCTACAAGGCGTACGCGCCCGCGGGCTTGGCTGCGCCGGACGCGGGGTTCAAGCCCGCTGCGGTCGAGGACAAGTGGATTTGTTCGCGCGTGAACACGCTCGCCCGCGAAGTCGCCGCGCATTTGGAGGCGTTCGAGTTCCATCACGCGGGGCGCAAGCTCGTGGATTTCATACTCAATGATTACTCGCGGTGGTACGTCAAACTCGCCCGCGACCGCGCGAGCGTCGGCGACGCCGAGGCGGCGCGCACGATGCGTTACGTGCTCGACCGCGTGAACCGCCTCCTCGCGCCGATTTGTCCGTTCGTCACCGAGAAAATCCACTTGGAACTCGGAGGCAAGGAGAGCGTGCACTACGCGAGTTACCCGACGGCGGATGCCGCGCTCGTGGATTCCGAATTGGAGGAGTTGATGGTTCTCGCCCAGCGCGCCACCGAGGCGTCGCACGCGTTGCGCAAGGATGCGAACCACAAGCTCCGCTGGCCCCTCAGGAAGCTCTCGGTTTCCGGCGAGAAGGCGGAACGCCTCGTTTCCGTGCTCGGGGGCGTGCTCGCGAACGCGAACAACGCGCTCGCAGTGGAATACGATGCGGCTGCGGCGGGCAAGGATTTCGACGGCGGCGCGGTTGCAATCGACTCGAAGATGGACGCGCGCTCGAAGCAAATCGCCTTGCTCCGCGAGGTGAGCCGCGCGGTGCAGGCGTCCCGCAAGGAGAACGGCTTTAACGTCGCGGACCGCATCCGCGTGGAGTACTCCGGCCCCGAGTTAGCCGGGCTCGCGGAATCCGTGGGCGCGCTTGAAGCGGAGTGCGTGAAGGCGCCGAAGGGTGAACACGAAGTCCGCGTGGAAATCCCCGAGTTGGGCGACGCGGTGCTCGCCAAGTACTCGAAGGCGTAATAATGACTTCTTTAGTTGAAAAAATCGAAAAAGTGGCGGTTCGGATTTATTCCGATGATTGGAGTCACGGATGGGCGCACGCGGACGAAGTGCGCAGGTACGCGCTCAAGTTACAGGAAACCTACGGCGGAGACCGGGAGTTTGTAGAAATAGTCGCGTTGTTGCACGACTGCGACCAATCCGACCGCTCAAAACACGCCGAGAATTCCGCAGTTCAAGCTAAAAAATTGTTAAACGAATTTGGTTATGCTAAGACGGACCGCGCAGTTGAACTAATTGAGAACCACATGAAGCCGTGGCAAGGAAAGTGTGCTGCGAAAACGATTGAAGAGAAACTGCTTTTCGATGCGGACAAACTCTGCGTCATTTCAGCGAAGGGCGTGCTGAGGCTTGCCGAAATAGCAATCGGAAAAGGAAAACTTGACATAGAAAAACTAATCAGCATCTACCAGGTCGGCGAAGACACTTACCTGCCGGACTCCAAGGAGTTGTGTTTGGGTGAAGAATACCTCGCAACCAAGAAGTTCATCGAATTTTTAGCGCGGGATTTCGGTTGCAAACTAAAATAGCCCGCAAGCGACCGCGGCCTTGTCGGGTGGACGACCTACTTATTCTAAAAACTAGTTGTAGCAGCTCCCGTCGTAATAACAGAACGAGCCGGCAGGGCATCCGCAGTCAAAGCAGTCCGGGAACAGTATTCCACCGATGCACGCGAGCGGCTGCGTGGTTGAGCACTGGTAGTTCCCCGTGCCGTCGCTGCACGTCATCGTGGGCATCGCGGGCGAATAGTCCGGCGTGTAACCCGGCGAGTACGAGGGCACGGTGATGTTCACTTCGCACTGCGAGTTCGTGGCGGGGAAGGGCGCGACTCCCAGCGAGCGCGCAACCGCCACGTCTATTGTAACCGCCATGCTCGCGTTGTCTCCCGCCTGCATGCCCTCGATTTGCTCGAAGTAAGTCTGTTCCGCGGAGTACGCCGCCTCCTCGAAGCTCTTCGTGCCGGTCGCCGTGGTCTCGATGAATGTCACGCTCGAGCTGTTCCGGTCGTTGCGCACCGCGACGAAGGCGTGCCCGGGCACGATTATGATTATGGGTTCGAGGCCTATCTTCTCGAATACCGCGGCGTAGAGCACGGTGCCGTCAATGCAGTTCGCGTTCTTGGTGGCGAGCGACTCGTGCGGGAGGCGCACGTTCTGCGAGAAGAGCGTCGGGTCCCCGAAGGTGCCCACGCTGTTGACGTACGACATGCCGTGCGCCTGGAGGGTGTCGTAAACCGCCTTAGCCTGCTCCATGGTGAGTGCGGCCTTCTCCTCGTCGCTCTTTCCCGCGTAACCCTGGTAATCCGAGAACGCGCGCCCCGGCATGAGTTCTTTCGCCGCGCTTATCACGCCCTCGATGCAGGGGTCGTTCGGGGTAACCCACTGGACGGCGACGAACGGGAAGAAGAACGTCTCGTTCTCGACTACGCCTCCGAAAATCATCTGGGTGCCCGAAGTCACGTTCGCCGCCTGCGTCTCAGTGTATATCGTCGTGCCGTCCTTTTCCGCGGCGTAACGCACGGTTACGGGTTGGAACTCACGGTTGTCATAGAACTTGTTCTTGAACGTGAGCGTGAAGTCCAGCGAACGCACCTCGTTCTCCGCTAGGTAAACCGTCTGCTCGGCTTTCTCGCTCCACTCAGGTATCTCCACCGAGAAAATGTAGTTTCCAGCATCAACGCCGTTCTTGACAACGCACTGCGTAACGCCTATGCCGTTCGCCTGGGTGACGCGCGCGAAGCCAGGGTTCAAGGGTGCGTTCGTGTAACAATGGAGTTCGAATACGCCGAGCGGCGCGCCCGACGGGCCCGCTCCGTCGTCAAGGCAACCCGCGAAGGCGAGCGAGGCGAAAACCAAGAGGAGCGCTTTGTTCATGAACGCATTAGTTTCGCTGCGGTTTAAAGCCTACTGCCTTCGGTTGGCGTTCACTGGGGAAACGGTTTAAAGAAGATTCGCCCTCCAATCTAGTCATGGCACTCGAGCACAAGAAGGAATCCGATTTCTCGGAGTGGTTCATTGAACTCGTCCAGAAGGCGGGCTTGATGGATTACACCCCGGTCCAGGGTTGCATGTGCATCCGCCCCCGCGCGTATTACGCCTGGGAACGCATACAGGATTACCTCAACCAGCGCTTCAGCGCGGACGCCGTGGAGAACGCCTACTTCCCGATGTTCATTCCAGCCTCGCTCCTCGAAAAGGAAGCCGAGCACTTCGCGGGATTTTCGCCCGAGGTGGCGTGGGTGACGCGCGGCGGAAACGAGGACTTGGCGGAACCGCTTGCGTTGCGTCCCACTAGCGAAACCATAATGTACACGCTGTTCGCGAAATGGATTTCCTCGCACCGCGACCTGCCGTTGAAGGTGAACCAGTGGTGCAACATCATCCGCTGGGACACCAAGACCCTCAAACCGTTCCTGCGCACGCGCGAGTTCCTCTGGCAGGAGGGGCACACTGCGCACGCCACGCGCGAGGAGGCGGAAAAACAAGTCGCGGACGCGCTGGACTGGTACGCCTCGCTCTGCGAAGAACTCCTCTGCCTCCCGGTGCTCAAGGGACGAAAGAGCGACGCTGAGAAGTTTCCGGGCGCGGACTACACTTGCACAATCGAGGCGCTCATGCCGGACGGCAAGGCGTTGCAGTGCGGCACGAGCCATTTGCTCGGGCAGAATTTCGCGAAAATGTTCGACATCAAGTACAAGACCTCGACTGGCGGCGAGGAATACGCCTGGCAGACCTCGTGGGGCATCTCCACCCGTTTAATCGGCGCGCTAGTCATGATGCATGGAGACGACCGCGGGCTCGTGCTCCCGCCGAAGCTCGCGCCAATCCAGCTAGTCATAGTCCCGATTTACAAGAACGAGGAAGACAAGGCGCTCGCCACGCTCGCCGCGAGGCGCCACGAGCACGCCCTCAAGGAAGCGGGGTTCCGCGTGTTCGTGGACGACTCCGAACGCACCCCCGGCTGGAAGTTCAACGAGTGGGAACTCAAAGGCGTGCCGTTGCGCGTGGAAATCGGGGTGAAGGACCTCGCCTTGGCGGGCGTCACGATGGCGCGCCGCGACACCCTCGAGAAGGAGTTCGTGCCCGACGCCCAAGTCAACGCGTTCGCTGCGAAACTCATGACTGAAATACAAGCTAACCTGCTCGCGCGCGCACGCGCGTTCCTCTCCGAACACACTTTTGAAGTGAACGATTTGACGGAATTACGCGAGGCGGTCGAGTTCAAGAAGGGTTTCGCGAAGGCGCAGTGGTGCGGGGACGCGCGCTGTGAAGAGGCGGTAAAGGAAGAGACGGGCGCCACGCTGCGCCTCCTACCGCGGGACTCGAAGCCCGGCGGGAAGTGCGCCTATTGCGGGAAAAAGGGAGAGCATACGGCGTACTTTGCGAAGGGCTATTAAACCGTTTCGCGGGGCTTGCGCGCCTTGATGCGGTTGGTAATCGCGGCGGCGAGTTTGTTGCGTTCTTCCTTGGAGTAATCCACTGCCTCGAGTTCGGTGAGGCGCTTCTTGTTCTCGTCGAACAACACGGAGAACTTGTCGGGGTACTCCTCGATGAGCGCCTTTGCCGCCGTGTTAACGTGTTTTCCTTTTTGACTGCCCATTAAACCACCTAACCAATTGAAGTTTGACGCACGAATTTGGGTTAAGAGAGCATTTAAATCCTTCGAAAAACGAGTTTCAAGTATATGCCAAAACAGATTATGCAAAAATCAATCGAGCGCCCTGCGGGTGAATGCGTCCGCGACGTCGTAGGCACTTTTTACAAGCAATACGGGGAACGCTACCAGGCGAACCTGCAGGGTGACCGCTTGCACGTTGTCGTTAATCCCGAAAAATTCGAGTCTCTACGCGCGTTCCTATCCTTAACACTCGTGTCAAGAGAGCACGGTTTCAAGTTGAACACTAAAAATGAAAACGCGTTGCTTTTCACGCGCCCCACCCGCCGCGGTTTCTCCCGTTTCCTAAACCTGTTCTCTAACAACGACTTTGAAATCAAGTTGCTCCGCACGCCGGGTTTGCAGGTGAACAACAAGCCGACTTCCTCGGTTACCCTCTCGTTATCGGCGCCCAAACACCACGAAATTTCGGCTAGCCATCAGAAGCTTTTCAAAGTAATATTCGAAGGGTATGCCCTAGAACGGCGCAAAAATTAGTTCCATCGAAATAGCTCCTGGCAAGTTTCAGAAAGAACCTTTTCTTTCCCGAAAGAAAAGGATTCATCAAAAGAAAGGGATTTAGAATTAGATAGCCCCGGGCAGATTCGAACTGCCGTCTCCGGCTTCAAAGGCCAGCATCCTTGACCACTGGACGACGGGGCTAACCAAGTGTTAAGCGCGAAAAACAGTTAAATCAGTTCCGCTTGTCCTATTATTAACGCTCAAGGGTGGTTCGCTTTGGTTAAGAGAAGAATTTCGTTCAACGACGACTTCAACGATTTCGACGACTTGTTCAAGGGTTTCTTCGGCGACGACGCGTTCAAGGACATGTTCGCGCAGTTGAAGGGCGCGGAACCCGGCAAACCCCTGGTTTACGGATTGCGCGTCACCCGCGGTCCGGACGGCAAAGTTCACAAGAGCGAGTTCGGCAACCTTGACCGCGAGGGTGTCCGTGAGGAACGCGCCCCGCTAACCGAAATCATCGACTGCGAGGGCGAAGTCAAGGCGATAATGGAGTTACCCGGCGTCGAGCGCAGGCACCTCCGCATAAAAGTGGAGGGGGAATCGCTCGCGATAAGCGTGGACGACCCAGTCCACCGTTTCGCTACCACGGTCAAGCTCCCTGCGAAAGTCAAGGCGGACTCCTGCAAGGCAACCCTCAAGAACGGCATCCTTGAAGTTGTCCTGCCGAAAGTCAAGCCCTCGAAACCCAAGGGCTCCGAGATTAAAGTCGACTAACGCTTGCGCTTCAGGTAATCCTCAAGCGTCGCTTCACCCGAAGCCGGCTTGGGTAAAATCGGCTTCGCCGGCGAGTTGTCTTCAGCCGGAACCAAGAGCTTCGCCCCCAGGATGTACTCGAGTTTCTTCGCCTTTTCGGGCAGGGGCTTCACGCGCCCGTCCTCGAACGACTTGATTTCACTCTCGTGCACGGGCACGCGTTCGGCCAACTCGCGGCGCGTCCAACCCTTGGCTTCGCGCGCCCTTGTTATCCGTTGCCCGCAGTCCTCGGCGGGAACCAGTTCAACGGGTTTCGCGCGCACGAACGCCGGACGCCCGCTTTGTGCGGGCGCGTACAAATCCACGTTCTTGCCGTAGCCAACGCACCGGGCGCAAACCGTCACGCGCGCGCCCTCGATTAACGCGGTGCCCACGCTCTCGTTTCGACCGCAAACACTGCACTCGTCCATGTTCCGCCCACCCGCATTCTTTAAAGCGTGCCTCTTTAAAATTTGTTATATGCCGATTCCGCGCTGCAACCGCAACAAGGTGTTCATAGCCGAAGGAGCGGAAGCGCGCGTCTATCGCTCACCCGAAACCGGGTTCGTCTGCCGCGAGAACAAGTTTCGCCCCCGCGACCGCACGCAGAACCCAATAGTGGTTTATTACGCGAACAAGTTCTTGAACGCTTTTCACCCGGGAACGGGCTTGGAAACGCTTGGCGCCCGCCTGCCGCCCCGCCTACCCCTGCCTTCGCGCCGCCTCCCGCGCAAGCCGCAATTGTACTCGCGTTTCCTCGAGCTCGATGAAGGGCACAAAAAATATGTGAAGCACTTGTTTGAAACAAAAGGTTGCGAATGCGGAGAATGCGGCGCACATTACGCCCGCAGCCGCTCCCAGGAAGTAGCGGATGCAGTTCGGAAAGCGGACCGCGTGGGCGTGGGTGTGAACGACCAGCCCGAGAACGTGGGTTTCGTGAACAACCGCGTGGTATTCCTCGAGTTGTCCGGCTTGAATACCACGAAAATGAGGGAAGCCGCGCTCGCCGTGGCGGATGCCGCCAAGCGCAGGAAACTGTTGTATTATTTGACGCGCATAGAGACGCGTTTGAACGGTGAAAAAATTGGGCGCTAAAGACCTCAAGGATTTGCTGGAAGGCGAGCCCGTCCGCCTCGAGGAGCTCCGCGGCCGTCTTGCGGTGGACGCGTTCAACACCGCCTACCAGTTCCTGAGCACGATACGCGGGCCGGACGGCGCCCCCCTGGCGGACGCCAAGGGGCGCGTTACGAGCCACTTGAGCGGGTTCTTTTACCGTTCGTGTTCGCTCCTCGAGAAGGGCGTGCAACCGGTTTACGTGTTCGACGGCAAGCCCTCCGAGTTGAAGGCGCGCACGATTGCCGAGCGCGCCGAGAAAAAAGCCGAGGCCGAGGAGTTGATGCGCAAGGCGCTCGAGGAAGGGCGAATCGAGGATGCGGCGCGCTTCGCCCAGCGCACGAGCCGTTTCACGCGAGAGATGGTGGACGAGTCAAAGGAGTTGCTGCGCCTGATGGGGATTCCGTTCGTTCAGGCGCCCAGCGAAGGCGAAGCCGAATGCGCCTTCTTAGCCGCGCGCGGTGCCGTGGACGCGGCAGCGAGCCAGGACTTCGATGCCTTGCTGTTCGGCGCACCCATACTCGTGCGCAACCTCACGCTCGCCGGCAGGCGCCGCCTCCCGCGTTCGAACGCGGTGGTCGAGGTGCACCCCGAAAAGTATTTCCTCGAACCCAACCTCGCGCGCCTTGGCGTGACGCGCGAGCGACTGGTGTGGGTGGCGTTGTTGTGCGGCACGGATTTCAACAAGGGCGTGCACGGCATCGGGCCCAAGAAGGGCTACAAGCTCGCGCTCGAGTGCCGCGATTTGGAGGAATTGTGCGCGAAGACCGGACAGGACTACTCTTCGTTCAAGGAAGTCGAATCGCTTTTCCTTAACCCGAACGCCGCGCCTGCCGAGATACCCGCGTTGGGGGAGCCCGACCGCGACGCCCTGCTTTCGTTCATGTGTTCCGAACGCGACTTCGCGGAAGAGCGCGTTAACGCGGCGCTCGCCCGGGCGTTCAACCAGCCGCGCGACCAGAACCAGGGCACGCTCAAGAAGTGGTTTTGACGGTGCCGATTTAAGCGCTACTTAAACCACTCCTTTCAGGAGTGGTTTAACCACACGCAATAATCTCGTTAGAGGTAACTTTATATACTTTCAGATTCGTTAATTACCAATATGGTAATTAACCACAAAAAAAATGGAATCGGTGCATTTCAGTTTGAAATTCTTTCCACCTTGGAGAGAAATAAGAATAGATTGTTTAACATAAACGAGGTATACTCGTTTTTCCCTAATTCCACAAAAAATTTGGTTCGCAAAACACTTTCTAAACTTGTTGTAAAAGGTCGGGTTCAGAGAATCAAACGCGGACGGTATCTCCTAGTTCCTTTGAAGGAAGAGGATTATGCATTGAACGAATTGTCGTTGGCCGCCGAATATTTTCCAGAGGGATATATTTCGTTTCTGGCTGCCCTAAAATATTATGGCTGGACCACTCAATTACCTGTTACGATTCAAGTGGTAACCACTAAAAGTAGAACGAAGAAAAAATTTCAAGAAATTACCTATGTGCCCGTAAGAATTTCCGAAAAAAAGTTTTGCGGGTACCAAACCGTTGGAAATATTAAGATTGCAACCAAAGAAAAGCTGGTAATTGACTGCTTTTCTCATCCCAAGTATTGTGCGGGACTGGGTGAAATTTGTAATGCACTTAGACGGGAGTCGCGTTCAATAAAATGGGCTTCGGTCAGATATTTCTCAGATAGGGCGGGAAATAGCGCGACGGAACGAAGATTAACATTTTGTTTAAAGTTTTTGCATTTGAAAAACGCACTAAAACACTTTGAAAAGAAAAAATTCAAAGGTTACCGTCTTCTCGATCCCTCCGCTCCGGCAAAAGGAAGATTTGATTCGAAATATGGGCTCAGACTAAACGTCGTCCTAGACGAGGAAATGAAGTAAATGAATAAATTCGATATTGAGTTGTTTAGACGAATTGCGCGAAAAACAAGAATGAGCTTGGGCAACGCTGAAAAAGATTACGTGTTATCGGTGGCCCTTTCAAAAATAGCCGAAACAAAACTGGCAGAAAAGCTCGTTTTTAAGGGCGGAACTTGCATTAAAAAAAGTTATTTTCCCAAATTTCGATTTTCTTCAGACTTGGATTTTTCTCTAGTCACTGAAAGCGAGTATGACCAAGAAATCAAAAAAGCATTTGAAAACAAGGTCATTGACGGAGTATTCTTCGTAAAAGTGAACCGTCTTGAACGGACAACAGAAAATATTGCGTTGAAATTGCAGTATACTAGTCAAATAAGCGAATATCCGCAAATAGATTCGATAAATTTAGAAATTGCATGTAAAAATCAAGTGTTGCGGCCGCCTGTGAGTAGGTTGGTGCAGAATCCAAACGAGTATGCCTTACCCAAAACGCAATTGCCCTGTATGCAGCTTGAAGAAATTTTTGCAGAAAAGATTCATGCAATATACAACCGACCAAAACCGCGAGATTTATACGATGCCAATTTTTTGCTTGAACAAATGGTAGTTCCCAACAAAAAATTAATTGAAGAAAAGCTTGCATTAATTCCCGCGGAGTTGACTGCGACTTCATTTGAAAAACGTATGGCTATCTTGGAACCGCGTTGGAAACGCGACTTGGAAAAAGTAATGATTGAATTGCCAGAATTTGAAGGAATAGCGCGGAAGGTAACCGCCAGGCTACCATTCAATAAGTAATCCTAACCCTTTTCAACAGGCCACGAGGTAGTCGAGTATGTTCATCAAGAGCGTGGTCGAGTTCGCCTGTTCGAGCGGGAAAGCCACGAATATTACTTTGCCGCCGTAACGCGTTTCGATTATCCCGGGATAGTCCTTGCCGTCCGCGGTCACCATGGCGATTATGTTGGCGGACTGCGCGGTGGGCGCGACTACCGCGTACTCCGAGGCGAGGATGCCGAATTCGGGCGACAGCCCTTTGGCAATCAAGTGGTTGCGGTTAACTATCTTCAAGCCCGCCCCCCCGTCCGTAGAGTTCACCGCCGTGAAGTCGGAGGCGAGCACGCCCGAGAGGAAGTAGAACCCGCGCTGTCCGGACGCGTTCAAGAGCGCGTGCTCGTAGTAGTTCGCGTCCGAAATATTATAGCCGCCCGCCTCAGCCGCGTAAACCGCCTCGTCGTCCATGGCGCGCGCCTTGGCTAGCTCGTAGTCGTCAACATAGTAGTCGGTTGCCGCGTCGCCGATCCAAATCATTGCGCCGCCCTTTTGCACGTAGTCGCGTATCGCGAGCGCCTGGGTGAACGAGACCGTGCGCATGCGCTCGAGTATCACCAGGTCCGCGTTCTCGAGCATGCCTGCGGTCAGGTATTCCGCGTCGAACGGTTCGAGGTAAGTGTAAGGACGCACCCTGCGTATCTCGTTCTCGAGCGCCCGGGGGTCGCCCAAGCCCTCGTCTCCCGACAGGAGTATCACGCGCGAGTGCGAACGCAGGATTTGGTCGCAGTAAATCTCGCACCAGTTCCCGGGCACCTGCGAGCAGTGCACCCAGCCGAAGCGGGTGAGCACCACGAGGAGCACCACCAGGAGCAGGATGAAGGCTAGGATGTGGGGCAGTTCGCCCAGGAGCGGGTTGCGTTCGTAAGCCATACTGGATTAAACACGCCCCGCGAGGCATTTAAATATTTGGTGAGCCAATCATTTGTCATGGCTCAAGAGAAAATCACCGCGCCACAGTCCTCCACGGGCTTGATGCGCTTCTACGATGTCAACGCGAGCAAGATACAGGTGGACCCGCGCGTAATCGTGGGCGCCACCCTCGCGGTAATCATCGTGGTCCTCTTAGCCCAAATGCTCTGAAGAATCAGACAGTCTGGAATACGCCTTTCTTCTTCTCGATTATCTCGCCCTGCTCCTTTAGGACCACGAGCGCGGCGTTGAACGCGTCGAAAGCCATTTTCGCCTGGGCAGCGGCAACGCGCGCGGTGTTCGGCTCCTTCAAAGCGCCCAAAACAGCGGAGGAATGGCGTTCGAGGAACTCGCGGGATACGACATAGAAGCGCTTGTCGAACCCGCGCACCCCCACGACCTGCCCGTTCTTTATGAATTGCTCGAGTTCGTCGCTCAACTGCTTTGCCTCGCCCTCGCTGTTGAGCACCGCGTAACCCGCGCGCGCGAACGCCATTGCCTCGGGCGACGCCTTTATTTTCTCCGCGGGTTTCACAATTCTCGCGGGCGCGCCTGCTGCTGGCTTGGATTCGGCAAGCGCGGGACGCGCCGGCTCCCCGGGCGTCTTGCGTGCGAGCGCGAAAACGCCTTGCGCGACTTCCACGAACTCGTAGTCATCGCCCTCGCGCACCCCGTGCCTGGCGCGCAGGGACTCGGGTAACGCTATTGCGAGCACTTCCCCGTGCTTGAAGAAACGCATACAAACAAAACAACTCGGTTTAAATTAATTAACCCGCTGCCTTTACTCGCCGTGAAACGTTGCGCTTTCCTGTTGTTGCTCGTGCTCTCCCTCTCGGTGCACGCGAAGAGCTATTCCCTCCCTGCGGCGGCGTCGCACAACGCCATACTCGCGGACGGCTCGGTTCTCGTAACCGAGGAAATCACTTTCGACTTCAACGGCGCCTACTCGTTCGCCTACCGCGAGTTCGATTACTCGCGCGGCGGCTCGCTCTCCGAATTCGCGTTGAGCGAGAACGGCGTTGCGTACGCGGAGTCCTGCAACGGGCAACCCGGAACCTACTGCTGGGACGGCGACCGAGTCACCTGGCATTTTTCCGCGCAAGACGAGCGGCGCGTTTTCAAGCTGTCCTACCGGCTCGAGGGCGCGGTGAAGGCGTTCGACGATGTCGCAGAGTTCTATTGGCGCGTGTGGGGTTCGGGTTGGGGCGTGCCCGTCGAATCTTTCTCCGCTACGGTGGAACTGCCCGCGCCCGCGGGAGAGCTGCGCGCCTGGGCGCACCCCGCGCTTGACGGCACGCTTTCGCGTTCGCAGGACAACTCTTCGGTGACGCTCGCGGCAGCCGTGCCCGTGGAACAGTGGGTGGAGGCGCGCGTTGTGTTCCCCCGCACGCTATTATCCTCCACGCGCGGTGCTTCCCCGCAGGAGGGCGCGGGGCTCGCGGGCATACTCGCCGAAGAGGAGTCGTGGACTGAGAACAAGTACAATCCGATTTGGTTCCTTCTCGCCCTGCTCTCGCCGTTCGTGCTCTTCGCGCTCTTTACTTTCGTCTACCTGCGTTACGGACGCGACCCGGCGACGGGCTACCAAGGCGTTTACGAGCGCGAGCCGCCCACGATTTCCCCGGCGCTCGCGGGCGCGATTCTCTCGATGGACGCCTCGCCTTCGGGCGTGAGCGCGACCCTGCTCGACTTGGTGCAGCGCAAGCGCCTCAAGATGCGTTCAATCAAGAAAAAGAAAATACTCGGCTTGTTTGGGGAGGACGAGGATTACGAGTTCGAGTTCACGCCCAGCCGCGGGGCGCTCGCGCCCCACGAGGAATACCTGCTCCACGAGATGCGCGCCGCTTCCTCGGGCGGAAAGCTTTCGCTCTCGCAGTGGAAGGATTACCTGTCCGGGCGCGACTTCGGTTCGGAATGGAAGAAGCGCGTGCTCCCCGAACTCACCCTCAACGGTTACGTTGATTACGCGGGACGCGACAAGTTCCTCCTCTACGGCGGCATCACGCTTGCCCTCTCGCTTTTCCTCGCGGTTGCGGACCCGCTCGCGTTGTTCCCGCTGGTGTTCTCTTTCTTCGCGTTCATCGCACTGGGTTTCGCGTTCAAGACCGTGCTCCCCCGCCGCACCCCCAAAGGCGCGCTCGAGCGGGAAAAGCTCCTCGCGTTCAAGCACTTCCTCGACGACTACTCGCTCCTCAAGGAACGCAAGCCCGCGGACCTCGTGCTCTGGGAACGCTACCTCGTGTACGCGACCGTGCTCGGCGTGGCGGACAAGGTCGCCTCGGTGATGGACTCCTCGTTCACGGACGCCCAACGCAAGCGCTCCTCGTTCTATTACGTGGGCTCGTTCCACTCGGCTTCATTGTTCAACTCCGCGCTTTCCTCCACGCTCGCCTCGTCTGCGCGCTCGGGTTCGTCCGGGTTCGGCGGCGGCTTCAGCGGAGGCGGGGGCGGCGGTGGAGGCGGTGGAGGCGGCGGCGCGGGATGAACCCGCTCGTTTTAATACGGGAAAAAACTAACTGGATTCAACAAAACGGTGAACTGAAAAATGGATTTTCTATTGTGGGGCTTGCTGGGTTTAATCGCCTTGATAGCATTGTGGGCGCTCCTCGCCTACAATGGGTTCGTCACGCTCAAGGTGCGCGGGGAGAACGCGCTCTCGCAAATCGACGTCCAGCTCAAGAAGCGGAGCGACCTCGTCCCCAACCTCGTCGCGACCGTGAAGGGTTACGCCAAGCACGAGAAGAGCGTATTCGAGAACGTCACCAAGGCGCGCGCCTCGCTCGCCCAGGCGAAGACAATGCCCGCGAAGGCGAAGGCAGCCAACGCGCTCACCGACACGCTCAAGACGCTGTTCGCCGTAGCGGAGAATTACCCCCAGCTCCAGGCGAACCAGAACTTCCTCAAGCTGCAGGAAGAGCTCGCGGACCTCGAAGAGAAAATCGCTTACTCGCGCGGATTCTACAACGACGTCGTGCAGATGTACAACACCAAGCTCCAAGTGGTGCCCGACTCGATAATCGGTAACTCGTTCGGTTTCAAGAAACTCGAGTTCTTCGCCGTGGGCGAAGGCGAACGCCGCGCGCCGAAAGTGGATTTCTAGAAACGCTCGCGGAACACTTGCGCCTCGAAACGCTCGAGGCGCGCCGTCCTCCAGGCGCCGCGCGCGAGCCCGGCCTTCTCGCACAACGCCTCGAGGAACTCCTCGAGGTTCCAGCCCTGCTCGACGGGCACCTGGGGCAGCAGTAGTCCGGCGCGCCCGTGCGCCTCGATAATCAAGCCGTCCCTTCCCAATTTTATTTCCTTCAACGCGTCTCGCACCGGTTCGGGCAACGAGAGCACGCTTATTTCGAAACTTATTTCCGGCAACTCTTCCTTTGCAAGGGAAGGGAAACGCGGGTCTTCGAATGCCGCAGCACACGCCATCTCGGCAACGCTCTCCCCCAACGCCTTTTCGGGGAGCGGGTAACCGATGCACCCGCGCAATGCGCCCGCCCTGGTAATCGTAACGAACACCCCGCGTTTCTCCTGGTAATTCGTGACAGTCAATGATTTCCCGCGGAAGCGCGCCTCTACCGCGCTCCGGGCGATTCCCAACAGTTTCGTGCCGTCCGCTTTTTTGAGCATGAATCGTTTAGTTCGGCGGTTTTTTTAAGCGCGGCTGCCTGCCTTTTTCGTGCGTTTAACGCTCGCTGCGCTGCTCCTCCTGCCCTGCCTCGCTTCGGCGCTGGGCTTCCAAGGCTACGCCTACCTGTTGAGTGAAACACGCATAGACTATTCCGCGCTCTACCTGAACCCGCAATCGTGCGCTGGTTTCCTTTACGTGCCGAAGCTTCCCGCGAACCTCAAGGCGGACTCCGCGTTCTCCCCCGCGGTTGAGGAGGCACGCCTCGCGGAACAGGAGTTCGGTTACGCCGCCTGGTACGCTTTCATCCAACTCGCGTTCAACCCGGCTACGCCCGCGGGCGACGGCGTCTACCGTTACGCTTCGGTCGCCTGCCACACGCACGGCGCCCTCGGATTGAACCACGCGGTGCTATCCGCGAAGAGCGGGCTCTCCTCGGTGGACGCCCGGCTCGCGAAGCTGGACAAGATGCTGGACTCCTCTTTCACGGGCCCCGCGGCGGGTTTCCTCGAGGACCTTGCCGAAGCCGAGGCGCTGATCGTCGCGCGGGACGGCGAAGGCGAATCGTTCGGAGCATTCTTCGAGCGCGCCCGTTCTTCCCTCGAGGAAGCCCAGGCGTCGATTGACTATGCACCCAACGCCGCCGCGTTGACCGCTGCGGCGGACTCCTCTTTCGCGTTGCTCTCGCGGGAAACCATCCTGTTTGAAGAAGCCAACGCGGCAATCGCCTCGCTCGAGGAAGAGTACGCGCTCTCGCTGGACTCGACGCGCGCGCGGGAAGCCGAAGCCAAGCAGGCGCTCCGCGACGGGGAAGCGCTCGGCTTGGATGCAGTGAGCGAGGACGCGTTCCTCGCGGTGGGCGCGGGAAGCAAGGCAGCCACCCAGTACGCCGTGCAGTCGTTCGAACGCGATTTGGCCGAGGCGAGCGCCTCGTGTTCGCTGGGTTCGTGGGGATTGGACGAGGCGGAACGCGTTTGGCGTTCGAGCGACGCGGGTTACGCGAGCCGCGCGATAAACGCGTTACGCGACTCGGCGGCGCGCCTCGATTCCTGTTCGGCGATGCTCGTTGACTACGCTGCACGCGGCTACGAACTCGAAGCCGCTTTGCGGGAGCGCGCGAACGCCGAGCTCGCTGCCGCGCTGGAGGCAACGCAAGCCCAACCCGACGCTTACGCTTACTCCGCCGCGCTCGCCCAAATCCAATCCTCGCTCGACAACGCGGACGCGAAGGTGCCCTCGCTCGGCGGGCGCGTGAACCTCTACCTCCGCCTGGTGAACCGCGCGCTTGAAATAGAATCCCAGCTGGGCGAATGGAGCGGGGACGCGTTCCACTCCAAGGCGTTCCTTGAAGGTGAAGTCGAACGCGTGGCTGGCGTCTTAGCTGCGGCGAAGTCGGACGGCTTGAACCTGGAGCAAGAGGAAAGCCGTTTGTCCTCAATCAGCGCCGCATTGAAACCGCTCGGTTCCACGCCGCGGGACGCTGCGGCGCTCGCCTTCCTAGCCTCGGACCTTGTCGCAATAGAGGAAAGCGCGTACGCTGCGGCGCGCCTGGAATACGCGGACGCGTTGGAAGCGGATTACGCGCTCGTCGCCCCGCTCGAATCCCTGTTTCCCGTTGAAAAGCAGGCGGACTTGCTCGAGGCGTCCGCATTCTTCGCGTCGGGCTGGCTGGACGAACGGGCTGCACTCGGTTCGCTCGCCGGGCTGCGTGAAACGCTGGCGGAACTCGTGGAATATTCGCGCGTGCAAGCCCCGAACCTGATTCGAGCCCGCCTCGTGGAAACGCTTTCCATCTCGTACGGCGACGGCGAACCCTATGCAATAGGCACGCCCTCGCAGCTCTCGTTCACCGTGCGCCTGGAGAACGACTTGTTGCTTTCGTACGACGGACTCCTTGCCGTGGAAACCGCGGAGCTCTCGCGTTGCCTAGAGGGCGCGGGCTTACCCGCGGGATTCCGTTACGCGAACAACGCCCTCCTGCTCGACGGCGTAGCCGAAGGCGAGGTGTTCGAGTTCGTTGCGTTGAAAACCGCGGTTGCCGCGACGCGCGCCGGTTCCTCAGTCGAGACGCTGTTCGCGCGGGCGGACGAGGCGCGCGTCCTGAAGACCGTGCTCTTCGACGCGGATTACCCTGGGTTTTACGAACTGGACGAGGTGACGAACGGACGCGTGGTTGCCGCGGAGTCCGACCAGGGTGCGGTCGAGTGGAGCACGGATGGGAAGGCGTTCGCGTTCTTCGAGCCGGGACGCCACTGGTTCGCCCTCGAGTTCTCCGTGGCGAACCCCGTGCACGTGGCTGCGTCGCTTTCCGCGTCCGGTTCGTTCGTGGAATTGAATTACTCGCTCCGCAACGATTACGGCTCCCTCGAAGACTTTGAGTACGCCGATTATGTTGACGTGGGTTGCGAACCCCGTTCGGTCATCCGGGCGTCGAGCGAGGGCTTGGTTGTGGCGGCGGCGAAAGCGCGCCACTCTACCGTCGTGCTTTCGGTGGCTTCGTTCGAAAAAGGCGCAACCGAGTGGGCGTCCATCCGTTTCGAGTGCGATTCCATTGCCTCGGCAGCCGAGGCGCGCGTGGAATACTTGGAGGAACTCGCCGCTTCGCTCAACGCCTCGGTGGAACAGGAGCTCCTCGCCTTGCGCGGGCACCTCGAGGACGGACGCTTTGATTCCGCGCTCTCAGCGTCGTTCGAACTCGAACGCGCCCTCCTCGCCGCACCCGAATCGCAGGCGACCGCCGACGGATTGGACGGCTTCAAGTCCGAAATCGCAGCGTTCGCCGCGACCGTTTCGGACGATGAGTTGAGGAATGCTTTGGAAGCCGCCGCGGAACTCGGGGACTACGACTCGGTTTCCTCGGCTTTGGATTCGCTCGCCTCGGCGCGCGTTGCCGCACTCTATGCAGCGTGCAAGACGTGCGCCGGGGAAGCCAAGGGATTCCTGGCGGTGGGCAAGCCCCTCGACGCGTTGGAGTCCTGCCTGAAACAGGAAGTCCTGCTCGCGGCGGAAGCAGCAAGCGAAGCGGTAGAACGCGGCGAAATCGAAGCGCTCCTCGCGGATTATTCCTCCCTGCGTCCGGACGCGTCTGCGTTCCTTTCCTCTTTCGCAACCGCGTTCAAGACCGCGCCCGAAAATCAGGCGACCGCAAGGCGTTCGGCGCAGTACTCTGCCGCATCCAAGCAGGCGGCTGCACTCGAGAAATCAATGAAGGCGCTCGACAAGCTCGTGGCGGATTCCTCCAAGGCGAACGCCGCCTCCGTGGAAGCGTTGCTCCAGGATTGCCGTTCCGCGTCCGCAGGGCTTTCGGACGCGTTGGCTTCCCTGCTTTCGGACGCCCAAGCGGAGCTTGCGCTCGCCGGGGCGCAGCAGAAACAATTCGGTGACTCGGGCACCGCGGGCGCGCTTTACGCCGCGCAAGCGGAATTCGAGGGCGGCGCCTATTACTCCGCGTATGCTTCCGCGAACGCGCTCCGCCGCCAGCTCCTCGCGCTCCCCGCGCAGGACGGCGGGAACGAATACTGGCGCATCGTGCTCGGGGCGTTCGGGACAATCGCCTTGCTCGCGCTCGCCTGGGTTTTCATGCGCGGGAAACCAGCCGGGTCCCGCGAGTTGTGAACGGTTTTAAACCCGCCCCGCGTTCGTTGAATTGATATGGGTTTGTTTGATGCGCTCCTCCCGAAACCCCGGGGGAAAACGCACACGCTGAAGTGGCCGCTCCCCGAGCTGCGTTACACCGCGCCCGTCGAGGACGCCGAGGCGCTCGTGGCGAAAATCAAGAAGGAAAAGGCAGTGTTCGTCTCGGGGGGAGAGTTTGCTGACGTGGTGCACGCGAAAGCGTACGGTTCCGCGTTCGCCTACTTCATCGTGCGCACCGAGAAGAAGACGCAGAAGGAATTCATCTTGTTCGACGGCTACATGCTCCAGGAAGGCGACCGCCTCGGCTCCGAAATAACCGCGAGCAGCTACATCACGCGCGACCTAGAGGAACTCGGTTACCAGCAGGCGCTCGTCCGCGGGGTAACCGAATGGCGCTTCCTGCTCGGCGTGCTACGCGTCGCGGTTTACGACGTGGACGGGTTCGGCGCACTCCTTGAAGTCGCCTTGCCCGAAGCGAAGACGGACAAGGCGCGCGAAATCCAGGACAAGGCGTGCAAGACGCTGTTCAAGCGGCTCAACATAAAAATCGAGGAGGCGGCGCCCACGGATGCCCTGACTCTTCAACTCGTGAGCCAGGCGAACGGTCCGGACGCCCAGCGGCCGGAAACCGCTTGAACGAGCTTTTCAAGCCATTGCCAGCAATGCGAATGCCGCGAGCGCGGCTGCCGCGAGCACCACAGGTGCGATTATTCCCGCCACGGACACCACGGAATTTATCATGGTGAGGAGCTCGCTCTGGCGCTTGGCCCCGAAAACCGTGAGTTCGGCGTACGTGCCCTCCACCGCAGCCTCGCAGTCCTCCACGTTCGCGAGCGCGCGTTCCACGCACGCGTACACCGCCTTCGCGAGCGCGTCCTGGTTGCCGCGCGCGCCCAACGGGTTGTGGGCGCCGTTCACGGTGTTAACCGAGTGCGTGTCCGTCGTGGCAACGTCGCAGTAATCGAAACCGTAGCCGCGCATCTCGGATAACAGGCGCTCGCGGAAGCCGGGTGCCATGTTGTTCCCGTCGAAGACAACAAGGCACGAGCGTTTCCCACCCGCCTCTATCACTGCGGCGCGCAACCCCGCGTCGCCCACGCCCTGCGCCTTCGAGAATCCCTTCAAGCCGTCGCACGCAACGCCCACGCGCAGCTTTCCGCCGCCGCGCTCGCGGAGCGCGTCCACGGCTCCCTCGTACTCGAAATACTCGCGGGAAGCGATGTCGAACATCGCGCCGTCCGTGAGCGAGTTGTGCGCGTCCCCGAGCACGACTTCGCCGAATCCGCGCGCCAGTATCTTGTAACGCAACGCGGTGCCCGTAGCCGCGTCGAAGTCCTCGGTGCTCGCTGGCGCCCTGCTCGCGAGGAGGAACGCCTTCCCCCCGAACGAGTACCCGTGGAGCGACGAGAGCCCCTTGCGCCCCGAGAGCAGCGTTGCCTCGTGCGAGTATTCGGTAGCCGAGTTTACCGCGTTAGCAACCGCGCGCTCTACCACCTGCACGCTCGACGAGTAAGCCGGGTTGAAGTCGTGGTTCACCGTGCCGTGGAACACGAACGCCGTGCCCCCGAAACGCTTCTCGAGCCCGCGCGTCAAGAGAGCGGGGAACTCGCTGCCCCCCAGGTTGCCGAACGGCCCGAAGTGAATCAACGGGGTGACAAAGAACGCCTTTAGTTTGTGCGACTTCCTGGAACGGAAAATCACGGTGCCGATGAACACGCGCGCCTCTTCCCCCAAATCCGCCGCAACCTCCTCGAGTCCCTTGTTGCCGCGCAGCCATTGCGCGAAAAAGAGCGCGGTGGCGGCGACCATCGAGACGCCGTAATTCTTTTTGGCGGGCGCGTTCAACACGTAGGAAAGCGCCCAGAACGCGAACAGCATCACCCCGGCCGCGCCCATGAGCTTCACCCCGGCGAGCACGGGCGAGGCGCCCATCGCCATTGCGGACGGCGCGTACAACCCGGCGCGCGCCCACACGTAGACGAACGCGATGTTCAGGAACGCCTGCACGAACGCCAGCGGGAGCGCCTTCAGGAAGCGCGCGTTGAACACTATCAATAGCGCGACGAACCACACGAGCACGGCGAGCGCGTTCCCGAGGAGCGCGAAGTTCGCCACCTCGGCGTTCAAGCCGTGCGACAGGAAAACCCCGGCGAGCATGGCTAGCGAGGCAAGCAGCGCGCCCGCCAGCGAGACGAGGAGGAGTTCCCCGAAACGCTTGCGGAATTCCTTGCGTTCGAGCACGCCCGCGGCTAGCGCGGTTGCGAACAACGCGGGGAAGAACAGCAGCCAGACGCCTTCCGAGCCCCCGAACACGAACGAGTCCACGAAGCCCTCGCCCGAAAGCAAACGGAGGAGGGCGCCGCTAGTGAAGCAGATTGCGAACAACGCCAGCCCTATCTTGCCCGCGCCAGGCGGCGTCACCAGCACGCGGCTCGCCTTTATGGCTTCCGCGCGCTTGTCGATTCTCTTTATGTTAAACCCACCGAAACCTTGTTTAAGTCCGTTAATAAAAAATGGTTTGTTATGCACAAACAGTGCCCGACTTGCGGGAAAATCGACGAAGACGACTCGTTCCAAGGCTCGTTCTGTCCGGGGTGCGCGGACTACTTCAACCCGCCCAAGCGGCGCGAAGTCAAGCCCGTGGAGGTTTGCGTGCGCTGCAAGTGCCACCGCGTGGGACGCGAATGGTTCGGCGGTGAAGTGTACGGCGAGACGGTGAAGAAAATCTGTCCCGAGTGCAGCCTCAAGTCGGGGGGCTACCACGAGGCGGTAATACAGGTGCGGGGACCCCACGACCGCGCGCGCACGGTGGCGAACAAGCTCGCCTCCATAATCGGGCGTTCGACGCACGTGGTCGCTTTCAAGGAGGACAAGCACGGCTTCGACATCCAAGTATTGCGCAAGCGTCCCGCCATCGAGGCGGTGCAGTCCCTCAGGTACGAGCACGAGAAGACGAACAAACTAGTCACCCAGCGCCGCGACGGCAAACGCCTGTACCGCATGACGCTCTGCATACGCCTCCCTGAATAAGTTAAAAAGCCGTGACGCCTCACTAGAATCATGGAACGCGCGCCGCATCTGGCACTCATGCTGTTATTGTTAGTGTCCTCGTTCGCGCCCTTCGCCTACGCGGAAACCCCTGCGGCTGAGGAAACCGAAGCGGTTACTGAAACGCCCACGGAAACCAGCGTGGAGGGTTGCGCGAATACTATAATACACTCGCTTTCGGACGAGGACCGACAACGCCTCTGGGACGCCACCGTGGGCTTCAAAGCCGAAGAGATAAACGACTTGACGCCCGAACAGAACGCTTACGATACCGACGAAGAATTCACGAACCCCATGCAGCTCGCGGTCGCACCCGCCGGTTCCCAACAAGATAAAGTGGACTTCCGCTCGTTCGCTGCCGTAATGGGAATCACGGGCGAGGAGGAAATGCGCGAACTCGCCACCCAACTCGGCGTTAACATCGGCCGCGACGACATCATCCCGAACGACGCCACCGTGCTCGTGTCGCGCGCGAGTCTCTACGCCAATAATCGCGGCAAGAAATCCGAGTTCATGGAGGCGCTCTCGGAGTGGGGGCTTGTTGACAGCGGGGCAACGGGTTTGCCCGCGGCGAGCCCACTTCCCTACGCGGACTTGAAGATTTCCCTACCCGGCAGTGGAAGCCAAATCGCGTTATCGGATTTGTACAAGTTGAACCCGTTGGACAACGCGTCGTGCATGCTGGGCGACACCATCCAGGGGCGCGTCACTTACGCGGGCTTACTCAACAAGGATGTTGCGTACTGCGGTGAGCAGGGTTCACAGTGCTATAGCGGCGAATACATTTCGCCAGCCACGGACGACGTGGAAGACGAGTTAATGCCCGAGGACCGCGCGAACCAGCACTTCACGGGCGCTTCGGTGACAGGCTACCTTGATTTGGGGAGCGGCGCGAACATCCTCATCCCCTCGTTCTACGAGAATTGGATAACCCACTTCAGCAAGATAAACGGGGTTCAATTTTATGCCGCGTTGATTTCGAGTTTGAGCACGATTTCCCACGCGCGAAACCTGGAGCAAACAGCGGAACTTAAGAAGGATTTAATGGGTCAACAGTCACAGTCCGTTAATGCCCTTTCCGAAGCGATTCGCGCTCCGGGTTTGAAAGATGCGGATTTTGCTGACATGAACAAGGCGTTTGCCGGTGCGCGCGGCACCTTTGATAATCTTAATACTGAATACAAGGAAGCTAAAACCATGCTCAGTACTTATAATAAAGTAAACCGCTTGGCTTCTTCGACATTGACTGCAAGCGTAATGCTAGGTTTTTCCTGGCTCGGCCCGGCGCGCCTGATGTTCGAGGCGAACGACGGCATCCTGTTGAACACGGCGGGCGGCGTTTCCGACCAATACCTTAAGGTGGTGGTCAATCGCAAGCCTCTTGAAAAATTCAGGAGCGCCTCGAACCCGTGGGGAACCGGCAAAGTCCAAGAGCTTCTTGCGGACTGGACGGGTGTTGCCGCGCCCGCCAAGGCATTCGAATTAGGCAAGGTTTTCGTGATAAACAAGGTTGAACCGGCTAACGAAATCGCCACCGTAACCTCGCTCACCGCAGTTACGCCTTATGGCGCGGGCTGGCGCATTGCGACGAATTGGGACGGCTCTTCGTCATCCGTGAATTTCGAGGACTTGAGGAAACTCAAGAAAGACGAGAAATACACGAGCATGGGTTTCATAGTCAACGAACTGTTACCCGAGGCGGTGATAAACCAGAAAGTGAACGGTGATGCATACAAGTATATCACTGCACTCGCCCTGCCCTTCATTCTCTCCCGCAACCTTCCCTCGGCTGCCGGCAACATCCTCGGAATCTCCGTAATGATGACGGGCTTTTCCGCGGGAATGAGCATTGACAAAGATTATGGCAAGGATGTTGTTTGCGAGGCGAGCGTATTAAGCAATCTAAAGAGCGTTTACGCCGTGACGAGCGCTGCAGCCACCGCCGCGGACGTTTACCTTACTGCGTTCGGCGGGGCTAGCAGGATAACCCTGTCCCTAACAGAAAAATGGCGTATGGTTCCTGTGACGTTCAATGCCGCCGGCGAACCTACAAAATATGTTAATATTTTCCGTGCCTCTCAACAACAAGTGTCGTCGCAAGCGGCGAAATCTCTAGCATTATCCAAAGCCACGTTCTTGTCTAAAACCCTCCCGGATATAGTCAACTCCCTCAACCCGATTACCGCCTTCCAAGTGTACTGGGGCAACCGCGCGATGCAGTACGTCTCAACGTGCAAGGACCCGCAGTACAAGATACTCGCTTACGCCCCGCTCTCAATAGAGGCGTCGCAGGAAGCCGGCTCGAACCCGTTACAACAGATACAGGACTTGGCGGACCAACTCAACATTGGGCAAGCGGCACAAAACTCGTTCGCACCCGTGAACACCACCGAACAGTTGGACCGCATGCAAGACGTTCTGAGTTTCCGCGCCGTGCTCGAGAACCAAGTCGGCGCCGTGGAGCCAGAAGAGATTTACTACTTCCAAATCGAGGAGAGCGCGTGGAGCGTGCAAGGCGGGTTGTTCGACAAACTCGCGGGCAACGGCTGCGAATTCAACGAGAACTATGACAACGGCGCGCTCAACTTCAACCTCGGCTCGGACGGAGTCACGGTGTACAACGAGGACGGCAGCGTGCGCCTCGCTTTGAATGATTACTGGAATAGCGTGCGCGCCTTGTCCCGCATGCGTTCCCAGGAGAACGGGCGCGTCATCCTCCCGAACAAAATCGTGGAACACACCTATATGTGCGAGGGCGAGTTCGTTTCAGTGGACGGCGACGGCTCCGCGACGCTCTCGGGTGACTGCGACGGCGCGTGCCTCGCCAAGGCGCTCGCAATGGTGGCGAACCGCGACGAGGGACTGGATTTGAGTGCCTATATCGGCACCATTTCAAGCGTGGACACCGACAAGGGAATCGCCTCATTCTCCTCGGGAACAATTCGCTTCCTCACACTCTACCCTGACGAAGGCGAGGCGTTCGGCGTCGAAACCACCGCACCCGGCTACGAACTGATGGGCGGGCTTGCCTCGCGTCAAGAACTCCGCGCCTCCAAGCTCACGGTGAACGGCGACGGCTCGGTAATGTTGAGCGGCGCAGGCACGCCCGAAACGACAATCGGGAGCATCCGCACGATAATCGGCGACAAGGGCAAGATGGAGTTCTCGAGCGACGGGCGCGTCCTCGTTTTCATTTACTCGCTCGCGAGCATGAGCGCCCAGAACCTCCGCGCGGTTGAAACCGCGTTGGAGGACGGCGAAATGAACCTGGGCGTGGACGCGAAGACTGGCGCGGAAGAGGACGGCGCGGAAATCAACGCCGCACTCGACGCCATCCAGGGTGAAGGCGGGTTGGACACACTAGAAACCGATTCGCACGAGTTCTACTTCGACGGGAACACCCTCCGCGTGATTGACAAGGCAACCGGCGAGGCAACCGACTATACTATAACCGGACGCGAGGACTTGGGGAACGGGCAGTTCGCCTATGACACCGACCAGGGACGATTCAACTTCGGTTTCGACGTTGAGAACGGGCAACCCATGCTCTCGGCCCAGGGTCCGAACGGCTTGGACGAGGTGCTCGCGTTGCTCGCCGCACGGGGAGACGACGGCATGCTTACCTTCAACCCGAGCACGGGTGCGATAAACGTTTACAACGGGCAGGACATACCGTTGAGCGCGGATTACATGAGCAAAGGCATAGGGTTCATGGCGGACGAGAACGGGGGAACCCGGGGAGTGCCCGCAACGAACCCGTTCACCCAAGCGTGGAGCACCTCGGGTTCGGGAAACCGCACGGGTTTGAACCTGCCCTCGTGGCCCGAGGAACAGCCGTTGCTCGCGTTGATGCTCGCCTTGATACTCGCGGGAGTCGCGCTAGTCCGCAGACAGGGACGCTACTAATTCTTTGTCCGTTGCTTCGTCGTTCCACGACAACTTGTTGAATAAGTAGTTGCCCGAGCACAAGCGCTGCGCACCCGCGCGAACGCACTCTGGTCCTGTGGACGCGTTCAAGCCGCCGTCCACGCTCACGGGTTTTCCATATCCTTCCGACAATTCGGTTATTTTCGCGAGCACGCTCTCGTCGAACTCCTGTCCCCCGCGTCCGGGCTGCACGCCCATCACGAGCGCGTAATCCGCCAAATCATCGTACAACTTCATTATCCCGGCTTGCGTCCCGGGGTTGAAGGCGAGTCCTGCCTTTTTTCCCGCTGCGGCGATTTCCTCCAACGCCGCCGTTGCCCGTAGGGCTTCCGCGTGAACGCTCGCCCACTCCACGCCGTCAACTAGAAAAGACTTGATGTTCCATTCAGCCGGGCGGCGCACCATGAAGTGCACGTCCACGGGCAGCTTCCCGAGCACGGAGTCGAGGTCGCCGCGTTCGAACGCCTTCTCGGGGACAAAGTCGCCGTCCATCACATCGAAATGTAATCCAGCGACTCCAATTCGTCGCAGGTAATCGTAGTCAATCGACTTCAAGTCGCGCCCCAACAGGGAAGCCCAGATTTCAGCCAAGCAAACGCACTCTCCGCGCGTGCCGCGCCGCCCCGCTGAACTTCGTGGAGAAGAAAACGCGCGTTATGCGCTTTGCCTTGGCAGCGGGCGTCACGCGCGAGCCGAGCACGAGAACGTTCGCATCCACGTGTTCGCGCGCCTGCCGAGCCATCGCCTCGCTCGTGCACAACGCGGCGCGCACGCCCTTGAAGCGGTTGAGCGCGATTGAAGAGCCGATGCCCGTGCTGCAAACCATCAAACCGCACGCTGCTTTCTTGGCCTTGAGGGCTTTCGCAAGACGAGCGGCGTAAAACGGATAGTCGCACGGCTCAGTGGAATAGCATCCCGCGTCCTCTACGGCGTAGCCGAGTTGCGAGAGCCACGCCTTCGCCTCCTCCTTCAAGGGGAAGCCGGCGTGGTCGCTTGCGACAATGGCGCGCTTCATTTCTTTACTTCGGCCTTCTTTTCCTTGGGCGTGAACCCGAGTTCCGCGAGCGGTTGGGCGCCCTGCGTGGTTATGCGGGCGTTGATTTGGGCGGTTTCCTCACTCACGGTGTCCCCGCACACGCGCTTCTTGACTTTCTGCCCCTTGCCCACCGGGCGCTTCTTCTTGAAGTTCCTCACACCCACTCCCAGCGGGAGCGTTGCCTTGAGCTTGCGTTGCCCCTGGATGTAGGGAACCATTGGGGTGCCCTGCTTGTTCGAGCCGCCGGTTATTTCGAGTTCGTAGCCCGGCAAGCCGAGCAAGCCGCCCTCGAATTTTTCGCCGATGTTCTTGCCGTAGAACTGGGTTTCCTTGCCTGCTTCCAACTCTTTTTGGAAGCACTTGCCGGTCTTTGGGTCTCCGAAAACAATTTTCACTTACTTCCCTCCGTTGAATCGTTACGGTATAAACAACGCGCGGACAACATTTTAAAGCCACCGCCCTACCCCCGCCGCGAGGATTTTAATACCTTGGAAGCGTAACCAACACAGCCAGTTCGCAAGGTGGGAATCGACTTTGAGGTTTAGCCCGAAGGTTGTTGTTGCATTCGCTTTCCTGCTATTGTTCGCCTCGCCCGCCACGGCAGCCAACTGCAACTCTTCCGTTGGTTCGTCGCTCACCCTCACGGGGAACGTGGAAGCCGCAGGCAACACCACCTGTTTCACCGTGACCGATAACAACGTGGTCTTCGACTGCGCGGGCTACCGCATCCGCGGGAACGGGCCCGCCTCGGAAACCGTTGTCGCAGTGAACGTGAACGGCTACCGCAACTTCAAGCTCAGGAACTGCCGCATCACGCTGTTCAACCTCGCGGTGAACGTTTCGGGTTCGGGCGCGGACAACGGCGTTTACTACAACAACACGATTTGGAGTAACAACCGGGGTTTCATGTTCATCGGCGGCGACTCGTGCAACGTCTCGTACAACAACGCATCATTGAACACGAACGCGAACCTTTACGTTTACTCGTTCTACGCTGCGATGGACGCGAACAACTTCACGCACAACCAGTTCGACTACTCCCCGGGCGGCTACGGCATCCAGTTGTCCGTCGCCGCAGGCAACACCCTAACCAACTTCCTGTTGTACGACAACAACGCATCCTACAATGCGGTCGGCGGCGTCTACCTGACCGGCAATTACCACAACTTCTCGTACAACAACGCGTCCTACAACCCGGTGGGCGGCTTTTTTGCGGACGACAACTCGGGCACTTCGCCGTTCACTTATTCCAACGTTTCGCGCAACGAGTTCACGGGCAACGCCGGCTTCGGCATCGCCCTCACGGCGGATGCGAATGCGATTTACAACAACACGTTTGCGTTCAACCAAATCGTTTCCGGTACTGGCTCGGGCGTCTATTTGTCCGGCGCGGACGCGAACAACTTCTCGTACAATACCCTGTTCAACAACGTGGGCGGCTTCAACCTGGATAGCGCCGCGGACAACAACTACTTCCAGAACAACACGATAACCGACGACATCGGCTGGCTTTCGGACGCGTTGAGCCGCAACAACTTCGCGTACCACAACCTGTTCTACGGGGGCGCCACCGCGTTCGTGAGCAACGGGAACGCCACGAACGCGTTCAACGTTTCGGTGGGTGGAACCCAGCACGGCAACTATTACGAGAACATACTCAACTACAAGATTTACGATTACCTGGGCGGCGACCGCTGGGCGGACTATGGCTTGGACTTGCCGTACAACGCGTCCCTCACCAACAAGTGGCTGGGTGCGGGCGGCGACTGGGCGCCCCAGAACCCCCGCGCGGGCTGCGGCAACCTCTCCGCGAACACCACACTCAACGCGAGCGTGGACGCCTCCGCGTTGCTCACGAACTGCTTCAACGTTACCGCGAACAACCTCGTGCTCGACTGCAACGGCTATGCAATCCGCGGACTCGGAAGCGGTTACGGGATTTACAACAACGGGTTCCGCAAGCTCAACGTCACGAACTGCGCGATAACCAACTTCGTAACGGGCATTTACTTCGCGGGCGACGGCGCGGACGACGGGCTCGCCTACAACAACACGGTTCACTCGAACACGGGCGCGGGCGTCTACCTCGAGGACGGCGACTCGAACAACTTCTCGTACAACAACGTCTCCTACAACACGAAGTACGGTTTCAGCGTCGCGGGCTCGGCGACCCTCAACTTGTTCGGTTTCAACCGCGTGGCGGGGAACAGCGTCGGCTCTTCATCGTATTCGGGCTTCTTCGTGAACGGCGAAGGCGCGGACCAGAACGTGTTTTACAACAACACCGCGTACGCGAACGGAGACCATGGTTTCTCAGTCAGCGACGCGGACGAATGCAATTTCTCGTACAACAACGCGTCCTACGGTTACTCCGGTGACGGATTCAAGTTGAGCGGCACCGCGACGCTCTCGAACCTGACGTTTAACATAGTCAACGACAACGCCGCCATCGGCATCCGCTTTTACGGTGACAACGCGGACTCGAACACTGCGTACGCGAACCAAGTCCACGGAAACGGTTACGGCATCGTCGCCAACAGCGCGGATTACAATAACCTTTCCTACAACAACATTTACAATAGCAGTTATTCCTCCATCTTCGGGGGGGTAGTCCTTGAAGGCAGCGCTTCGGGCAACACCGTGCAGAACAACACATTTAACGAGAGCACGGGATTGTATTTGGGCGCGCAAGCAGGCGAAAACAGGATATACCACAACACCTTCCTCGGCGGGGCGACCTCGTTCGTTTCGTGCCTGAACGAAACCAACCAGTTCAACACCACGGCGGGCGGCAAGGCGCAAGGCAACTATTACGCGGACATCCTCACCCTGCGCCTGTACGACTCGGACAACGACGGCTACGGCGACATGGGTTCCCAATACCCCTACAATTCCACGTTCACCGCGAACTTCACGGGTTCGGGCGCGGACTACGGCCCGATTTCCGCGGCGTACCACGGTTGCAAGAGCATCGCAGCCGATTTCACCCTCGAAGCGAACGTGTTCGCCGGGGGATTCACGAACTGCTTCAACATCACCACGAACCAGATTACCTTGGACTGCGCGGGATACGCGTTGAGCGGCGTTGGCTCGGGCATCGCGTTCAACAACACGGGTTACCGCCGCGTTACAATAAAGAACTGCGCGATTACGAACTTCACCACGGCAGTGCTCTACCTCGGGGATGCGGCGGACGAGGGACTTGTTTACAACAACACGATTTGGAACAACACCGCGGACGGCATACGGTTCACGGACGCTGACGGAAACAACGCGTCCTACAACAACGCCTCGCACAACCTGCAGGGAATCGCCTTGTCCGGGAGCGCGGAGAACCAGACCCTCGCCTGGAACACGCTTGCCTACAATTCAATCGGCGCGAACTACTCCTCGGCGAGCGGGTCGAACTCCTCGAACAACAACCTCTCTTACAACGTTGTCGCGGGCGTGCGCTTCGAGGGTGCGGCGCTCAACAACACCTTGACGAACGACGCGATAACCAACGCGCCTGGCACCGCGGTGCAGAGCGTTGCGGGCGGCTACAACGTGTTCTTGAACTCCACGTTCAACAAGTCGAACGCCACGATTTCCGGAGGAAACATCACGGTGAAGTGGTACGCCGCACTCTACCTCAAAGACGACTTGAGTAACACGGTGATGGGCTATCTCAACATTTCGAATTCCACTTACCTGATGTCGAGCACCGCAGCCGCGGCGGGTGGTTACGTCACGGGCATAGCGGACGAATACTTCCAGAACTCCACGGTTACGGTGAATTACACCGACCAGACGCTCACGGTTTACGGACCCGGTCTGTTGACTGGCCAGCACTACTATCCGTCGAACGCCACGAATTACACGATTGACCAGGCGGTTTGGCCCGAGCGGATGGTTCTCGCGTTGTGCGGGAACAGCTATTGTTACCCGGGCGTCGAGGACGCGTCGAACTGCGCGCTCGACTGCAGCGGCGGAGGCGGCGGGGGGAGCTCGCACCCGGACCCGTCCCCCAAACCCACGGAGGCGCCCACCGTAGTCCCGGACCCCGGGCACGGCGGCGCTTACAACGTCACGCCCACGCCTTCACCGACCGCGGAGCCGTGCGAGACAATCACTGAAACCGTTACCCAAGGGAACGCGCAATGCGTGGAAGGCGTGGAGCAGGTCCTCGAGGTTACGAGGCGCATAGTCGTAACTGAAGAAAACGGAGAGTGGACTACCATCGTTACGCTCGAGATAACCAACCTGGGCGACGAAGGCGTGGAGAACGCCCGCATTCAAGAAGACTTGCCCGCGGGTTTGACTTCCGACCAGGTGTTCTTCGTTGTCACGCCCGACGAGGATTACGGTTCGAGCGTTGCCTGGGTGATTGCCTGGCTCGCCCCGAACGCGAAGGCGTACCTCGAGTACCGCGCCGACCGCCTGATCGACCCGAACGCGTTCAAGGAACCCGGCGTAGCATTCCAAGGCACCCGCGCCGCCTCGGTTTCCGAATGGCTCTCGACTTGGGGCGCGCTCAACTGGCTGCTCGCCAGTGCCCTTGCTTTGGAACTCGCATACGCGGGCTGGAAGCTAGCTGGTAAAAAGAAAAAGAAAAAAGAAAAGGTTCAGCAGTAGCGCGTGCGCACCGAGTACACGAGCGAGCGCGCAGCGTCCGCAGGCACGCTGAACTCCCACGAGGCAGTGTTCGCATCCTCTTTCACGTGGCTCCACGACTCCGAGACGATTTCCCAGTCGCTCCACAACGAGTCATCCACGAAGTTTACCGTGACTGCCGCAGTCTTGTGGTTCGTTATCGTGACGTTGTACCCTACTTGCTGCTGGCACGAGCCGAGCGACTCGAAACCCGTCTGCACGCGCGAAGCGAGAATGTCGAACGCGTTCCCCACCAGAAGGCTTACCTCTTCGTCCTTGGCGGTGTGCTCGATTTCGTCCTCACCTAGGAACTGGAGCTGTCCAGTCGAGTCGGGCTTGTACACGCGCACCTTGCCAGCAGGCAGGGGAACGCCGAGGCCAGAAGCCTCACGGTTGTCGAACAAGATTTTCACTTGCACGCTATCGGATTGGCTCGGCTGGAACACGAGTTCCTTTACCGCGGGAACGCTTTCAGCCGAAAGCAGGGAAATCTGCTTGACCTGGTTGTTCGCTAGCGTTACGGGGTGTTCGACGGTGTACAAGTGGTACTCGAACAGCGCTTCTTCAGACACTTGCTTGACGCCCGCGCCGCCCGAGCTCTCGTAATAGGAATCGTACGACGGATAAGGTGCAACATAATCCTGTACGAGGTTGATGTCGCCCGCCACGAGCTTGAGCTTCGCGTCCTCGAAGGACACGCCCGCGTTGTTCTCCACGCTAACCCACGCCTGCAAGTCGAGCGAGTCGTCCGCTTCGGACGCTATCGCAACGTACTCGGCGTGCCAGTTCAAGCCCGAGGTGAGGTAGGAGACGCGCAAGTCGTGTTCGCCCGCCTGCCCGGCGTTCAAGAGCCAGGAAATCGTGGGCTTCAGGAAGAGCCCCTCGGGCACGCCGTCGTATTCAATCCAATCGAACGAATTCAGCGAAACGATGCCGCTTTCCGTCTCCAGGATTACCCCGTTCGAGTGCGCCAAGAGGGTGCCCGAGAACGTGGCGTTACCCGCGTGCACGGTTACGCGTTCGCCGATGTTCTTCTCGAGGAGTTTGTCTTGGTTCAGTAAGTCGAAATCATAATTCTGTTCGAGCACGCTCGCGTCGGCGTCCGTCAAGTCCTGGAAATAGATGCTCGTGGGGTCAATCGAGGCGCTCGTGCCGCTTATCGCGAGCTCGTTCAAGCCCTGCGCGAGCATCGCGGTGCGCTGTTCCTTGACTAACGCGAGTCCGGACGAGTAAGAGAAACCGTAACCACCATAGTAATAGTCCGGGGTGTTGTACACCGTGACTTCGACGCTCTTGACGCCGCCCGACTCCGCGGGCGCGGCCCCAAGGCTCCAGTCCACGCGCGCGGTTCCCGGGGAACCCGCCAGATAGACGCCCGCCAACGCGACGAGGGCAACGGCTACGAAGCCAAACAAGACGAAACGCGAGTCAACCATTTTAAAATTCACCTACCACCACCTACCCCGCCCGCGTTTAAAACCCCCTGTTCTTTCTGCAACAAAAAACTTGTTCGCGCGGCACGCTGGGAAAGGGGTTTTTTAACCAGTTTCCCTCCCGTATAACATAAGGTGACCGTGGTTATGCGCAATGTTCTGTTCGTCCTCGTGGCTTTAACGGCGTTGAACGCCGCGGCAGCTCAATTCCAGCTCGCGATACCCAACCTGGACACGATAACCCAAGCCGGAACCTGCCCTGCGGCGGCTGACTTTGAGCAAAGGTTCTACATTGCCGAAGGATTCATCATAGCATACAACTACAACATTCACGAGCTGATTGACGCGGGGGAAACCCAGTTCGAGGATTCCCTATTGTCCACTGAACGCGCGGCTTTCCAAGCGCTTACCCTCGACGACATTGAGGCGTTACGCGAACCCCTGCTTGCCTTGAACGTCGACCCTGACGCTTCCGATTTGATTAAGACTTATTGTATGCGTGCGTTGATTGGTTTGGGTCCGGTAATTACCCAAGTGTCCCTCGGGAGCGCGCCGTCGGGCGAAGACTGCGTTTACACCGTGAACGGTTCTTACGATTTGGGATTCTATTGCGTGAACTGCTACCCCCCCCACGATGACTACGATTTTGATTTCACCGCGTTGAACGGCGAGCTGGTTTACCCTGAAGGCGTAACAACGGAAAAAACGTTTACTGACGATGAAATCGACGTTCACACCAATTACGCGGCTTTCTCCTTTGGCGACGGCGTGCCGGGCTTCTTCGACGTGACGCACGAGGAAGTGGGTCACGTGTATGTGCCCGCAACCTACCGCAACCTCATCGAAGTGAAGCCCGTGAAGAACGGTGACGAGTTAACCGTTTCATTCGTGAAAATTGTGGAAGGGGTAACGTACGAGGCGCTCGTTCCAGTGTATTATAAGTTATACGATAGCGACAAGACCAAGGGCCCGTTCTTCGCCACCAGCATAAGCGGAATAACCGTTGACGACGTGACCGGCCGCGACTTCGAAGAGGATGACGTATACTGGATATTCAATGGCGCCACGCCCGGCGGTTATTCCTTCCGCAGCGCGCAAACCCTTGAGTTCAGGCAGTTCCTAACGCAATGCGAGCGCGGGAGTTTGATAGAAAAATTCGAGGTCAACCCTTCGGAGTATTTCAACACTAACCTGCAGGTGGGCGTCACTTACGATTTGGCTCGCGAAGCGAATGTTGAAGTGGAGTTGAACCGCTTCACCCTTGACCCGAACGCGTTTCCGTATTTGGGATTAACCGAACAGGATTTCACCAGCCAGTTGCTCGAACCGGTTTACGCGTTCGCCACGGTTCAATTCGACAAATCACAGTTGACCCTGTTCAATGACGCGTTTTACTACGAGTTGGGCGCGCCTTCAAGCGAGACGAGCGTTTACTGGGATTTGGAGTCCTCGACTTTCAACGGGAATGCGGGAACGCCGCCTGGGATTTACGAGTTCACCTTGTTCGCAACGGACGGGCAGTGCTTTGAAGAGAAACGCGTTTTCCTGGATTTGCAGGAAATCCGCACCGCCGACGCGCGTACGACTCTTTACCAATACGTGTTGTTCAAAGGCGAAGGCGTTGAGCCGGTCGGCGCCGAAGTGAGCGGCGTTACCCTGCAGGACGTTTCATCCGAAAACTTCGGATTGGATTCTTACGAGTGGGCCTTGGCGGCGTACACTGACAAGAAAAACTGGAATACGCAGTTTACTGTTACCCTGGATGACTCGGTTGAATTGCAAGTAGCTGGCACCAGACCGGTTTTCGAAGGCGCGTTCGAGGGATTCATATACGCGCAGCTTGTCCTGTCCGGGTTGCCGGTATCACGGGATTCTTACGCGGTTTTAACCGTCAATAAGGGCGAAGCCGGCGAGACGCCCGGCGTCGAACCCGGTGCAGGGGAACCCGGCGTAGAGCCGACGGTAGAAGCAGTCGAGCCCATTGAAGCGGACGCCTGCATTACCGTGATGGTTTGCGATTACCCACTGCCCGACTTTGGAATAAGCCAACTCGGCGAAACCCAGCGGTGCACCGTGCAATCCGAGGCTTACCTCGCCGGCAACCCGAGCGGGTCGCAAGACATGGTTTTGAAGAACAATGATGAAGAATTGTTCTCAGGCAGCTTGACTGCGTATTCGGGGCGCGTGCGCTTCCCGGACCAGGATATCACCACGCGCAACGTTGGCGACGAAACGTTCACAGTTAACGGCGTGGAATGTGAAACCGTTTTCCTCGAGGAATCGAAGCTCGCCCCGTTCGATTTGGATTATCACAGCCCCAGCCTGCAAACCGACGGTTGGGTTTACTGTCACGATTGTCAAACCTATTATGTGGAAGTGGTGCGCTTCCTAGAAGGCGGTTCAATAGAGCCGGTTTCAGCTTCGTCTAATCGTGAACTTCCATTGCAAATAACCGGAACTAACGAGGGCGTGCAATACGCTTCGGGCTTCTCGGGAATCGACTGGGGAGTGCAACTCTATCACCCGTTGAGCGTGCTCACGGACTCCGAGTATTACGGCGGCGACTTGGAAGCTTACGAATCCATCGTCCAGGATTTGGTGTTCACGCGCTTCAGGTTGCGTGTCACCGATGCGATACCCCGCTCGGTCATGACTGCGCCTGCGCCTTCAACGGGTTCGGATGAAACGGACGCTTTAGCCTGGTTGCTGAGCTCTTTCGGAGATGTTAACTCGGGCATTGCCTCGGTTGTGATTAATATACCGGAAGACGTCGCCAGCGGTCAATTCTGGGCGAACAGCCTGCGGCAAATCGGTCAAGAGCACGTTTCGAACGCGGTTCGTTTGCAGGGCATAGCCCAAAAATACGCGCATTATTCTTCCGCGGATGTAACCGCGGCGGAAGAGCTGGTGGAATTGCGGAACGCATTATTGAGGGAAGCGATTGAAACCGGAGATGCTTCGGTTGTCGCGCGCGAAACAAACGGATTAGTTTATGCTTCCGAGCAACTCGGCGTTTCCGAGGCAAGGCAATCGGGGGGTGAGGCTTTCAGCGACATTTGCCTGGGGTTAGCCCAGAACGCGCAGAGGAACGCTCAGAATTACGAGGAGCGGGCGGCGGGTATCGAACAACGCATAGCCAACCGGCGCGTAGTCAACTTCGTTAAAACGGCAACCACCAACGCTTGGGAGTTCGTGAACGAGGGCTGGGAAACCACTTTCACAAACGACGACGAAACTTTCGGAGGCACTGAATCGACCGCACTTTATTCGGAGTACGCCGAGTTGACTAACGAAATCGTTGATTTAGAGGCGCAGCACAGCCAACTCGAAGGTGCCCGGGTTAACCTGTTGTGGGTGCGCACTCAAGACCTAGACGTGCAAGCGTTGCATCTTAACAGCCAGGCAAACGGTTTCTTGAAAGAACAAATAAGCCAGGTGGAAGCCAAACGCCAATTCATAACGCAACAACTCCTGTTGCTGGCTGAAGTGGAAGCGCAAACCGACTATTCGCAGCTCGAGGCGCTTTACTCGGAGCACAAGGTGTTGACTGCTCAACTCGACGTTTTAGAATCGGAGCAAGCGAGTTACGAAGCTGACATTCAGGCGTTAATTGATGCCGGCGCCAACGCGCCTGTACCCAGCTGGGATCACGCCGCGTTAAACGCTAAATATGATGACCTGGACCGCGTTCAAGCGGAAATAGAACAGAAGAATGCGCAGCTCGGTGAAGTCGCGCAGGACGCCTTCAATTTTGTCCTCCACCAACCGGTTTCTGTCGACCGCGAACCAGATGCTGCTTACTCCGCGGAAGCTGACCTGTTAATTGAAACAAACCAGGCAGTGTTGGACTCGCTTAGGCAAGCGTATTTGACTTCCGAATATAATCCCTACCTCGTTCGCGCCTCCGGCAGCTCCACACTGTGCTCGCAAGTCCGCGACGCCTCCTCGCAAGGCAACCTCAAGGTTTATCTGACTAAGCCGCGCGCCACGGACGCGTTGGACGGCGCGCGCCTCGGAGTCGAGAAGTTCTTCGGCGGGACGGGCGACTTTTACGCCTCGAAGGGTTACGACTTCAGTTGCTTCGACGAAAAGAGCATTTATCCGGTTGAGGCAAACGCGGAACCCTTGAAGGGTTTGTTGGATTAAGGTTGCGGTTAAAGCGGGTGATTCGAGTTTGGTTAGGTATTCGATTGGCGCGGTCGGGGCTTCCGGACTCGGGAGCATCGAAGTCGGCGAAAAGGACACCGTCGTGTCCCTGCCGGAGAGGACGCACCGCTTCCTGACGCGCTACGTCACCGGCGTCGAGCTCGGCGACAAGATGGCGCTCGGCAAAATCAAGGTGCACCTTACGTATTACGACTTGCTCGGCACCCGGGAAGAGCTGGAACTCGTGATGAACGAGAACGACTCCAAGGCGTTGAAGAAAGCGTTGGGTAAATAGCGTTGAAAATGAGGTGTTTTGGTTTGACGAGGACTTTTTCGGTTGCATTGGTTTTCCTGTCGTTCCTCGCCTTCTTCTGCCTAGCCGAAAGCGAAACAGTCTATTTAGCGTTTACCGGTTTGAAAGAATTTTCAGTTGTTGACGGAGAATACTCGGTTGTCTTGAGTGAAGAAGTAGTAGTAGATGACGTAGATTCAGGCAAATTTTCCTCTAATCTTCATTTTGAGGATAAGGGCACGGCAACCTTCAAAGTCGATTCCGGCGAATCCGGGGACTACGAGTTAACCATTGAAAACATTTTGGATATTATTGTACACCCGAGTCGGGAAACAGAAGAAGAAATTTTTGAATCAGCTGACTTGGTGGGTATTAGTTATGCCTCCGAGAACGAGTTTTTAAAACCCGTCACTTCGCACGAGGACGTCTGTCGCGTGTTCGTTTCGGAAGATTACGGGAGTTATGTTCCAGCGGATTACGATGAAGAAGATTATGGTGAGGATGTAGGGGATTCCAATGGTTTAGTCGTCGAGGTAATCCCTGAGGATGAAAACTTCCTCTCAGTTAACTTCGCGTACCATTTTGACGGAATACCTATTATTCCGATTATGCTGCCGTTCTACATCGAGGAATGCGAGTCCGGCGAAGTTCGCGGCCCGTTCTTCGCCATGAGTTTGAGCGGGTTGAACTGGAAGGAACTCAAAGATTACGGTGAAGCGGATTTCGACCCGTCGAACGAACCGGACATGATATTCGGCAACAAGCACAACGACAACTTCGCTTCCGGTGGTTACGATTTCGGTGATAAACCCCAATCCATAACCCTACACTGGCAATTCGCGAAGAACGCGGATTTAATCAAGGAATTCGATTACGAGTACATTTCCGAAGAATTATGGATTAACTTCGAGTTGCTTGGCGGCGACGAAACCCCGGGCGAATACAATGGGAACATAGACGAATACCGTGAAGCCGAGATAACCGTGAAGCGCGTTGCCTCGAGCCAAGCGGGGTTGGATTTGCTTGGCGTAACGGATGACTTCGAATCCCAGATGGAGTCCCCCGATTACGTGATAAGCGCCGGCGCGAACGCGGAGAACCCGTTCGAGGACGCGGATTACGATTCCTCCAAGTTCCTGTACCAGAGTATTGCGGTTAAGGAAATGAGCTTCGTTTGGGACACCCAGGCGTCCACTTTCAACGGGAACGCGGGGTTACCGCCGGGCATTTACGAGTTGACTCTCACCGCTTTCAACGAGGATGAAGACGAGTACGACTCGCGCACGATTTACATTGACTTGCAGGAAGAGGAGTCGGCGTGGCCGCACACTTACCAGTTCGCGTTATCCAACGCCAAGCAAACCGCGCTGGGTTTGATTGACGTGGACCAAAATGCCGCTGGCGGTTTCCGCTTTAGAATAACCGCTGACGACAACACGTTTTACGAGTTTAGCTATGACGCCGCACCCGTAATGCTGGATGACGAATTTACATTCGATTTAAACCGCGCAAGTTACCGCGGGGTTTTCACCGCGTTCGAGGAAACGCCGTTTTCAGGCGACGCAGATTTTTCAGAGGGATTGTGTGGTAACTCGTGTTGGACACTGACTTTGACTGACGGGCAAGCGGGCGAAGCGCCCGCAGGCGGTTCTACGGGCGACGCGGGTGCCCCGTCGGACGATTCGATGGCGGGACGCGTTGCGATGGCACCAGATAACCCGTTGGCGTTGTTCAAGCCGATTCCACTCTATTTCGTAGCCAAGATTATCGCGAAAGTGCCTGGAATCGAGAAAACGCACGAATTTAACGGCGATCAACCCCGGTTTATGCTTTGCTTGGACGACTTGGGTGAATGTTTCAAAATAACCAAGATATCCGACACGGAGCCGGTAACCGACGCGAACTTCAATGTTGAAAAATTCGTCCCAAATGCGGAAACGGATTTCAAGGAGGAAGCCCATGTGCTCGTGTTCGTGAAGTTCGACGATGTATTCGGTAGCTTGGCAACGGAAGAACAAAAGAGCGCCATACAAGCTGCTGCCGGCGTGGTTTACCTTACGGACACCCAGGGCAACCTGGACAACGCGGTCACCTGCCTGGATACTCAATACGCGCTCAGTCCGCGCCCGGCGTTTTCAAACGCACTCCAAGCCTGTCTAGCCGCGGAAGCCCCCGCAATAATGGATAAAATAGAACCAATAATCGGACACTTGAACGAACTTGCAGTACGGGCTGCGTCGGGCGAAGGAGAGGCAATAACCGAGTTGGAGGATTTGATTCGTGCTTTCGTGAGTCAACTCCCCGCGAGCATGCAGGCGAGCGTTAACGCGAAAATAGACACACTCATTACCGCGTTACGGGCGGAACAGATAACTGTTGGCGCCATTTCTAATATTGGCAACGGCGAAATTGTTTCCGGTGTTAGCACGGTAATAGGAGTGGGCGCGGAAGTGCTCTCCCAAACCCCGTTGGCGGGCAACGCCGGGGATTTGGCGTTGGAAATTCCGCCGATGCCGGATTTCAGTGCCTCTGCCCCGGGCTCCATATTAACGCTGTTCGGTGACATAGGCAACGAGGTAGTCACGGAATTCACTTCGTTGTTCGCGGAACCCACTCCCGAGCAGTACGCCTAAATGTGCGAGAAGGCTTACGAGCTTTCAACCCAACACAAAGTCATGGTTTGGGCGCCTACCGCCCCGCACGGCGTAGGGGGTTTTTTGAGCACATTCTTCGGCAACGGTATTTGGGTTGTGTCCGGTAGTTTAATAGACGCGCGCCCACGCGTCCAAGAACTCGGTTTCAACGGGATGTTCGACGCGTTGTCGGACTCGCAAGGCGGCAAGGAATGCTTTAACGAGGATGCCGCGCTCATAAAGGGAACCAACGATGACGACGTGGAAACGCTGGAAGCCGCGTTCCCGTACTGCACGCGAGGCAGCATGGAAAGCGTATTAAGCTTCGATACTCCCGCGCCAGTAACCGGCGGCACCGCCGGTTCCACGGGTTCAACGGGCGCTTCGGCAACCGTTTTGCCCGAACCGGTTTCACCGTGCAGTGCCTTTGAGCCCTCTTCACTCATCGGCTTGCAGGACAATGGTTGGATTGACTGCCAGAACTGCCAGAATTACTACATTTACGTGGACGGCGTGGCGCCCTCCCGTGCGAGCGACGCGTTCACAATCAACGAGAATTCGAAGCCGCGTGCATTCAGTGATGCGGGCACCGCGTCTGGTGTGCAGTACGGTTCTTTCACCCTCGGACACGAGTACTGGGTAACGGTATTTGACTCCCAGGGAACCAAATGCTATCAAGACAAGTACGTTGCGTACCCGACTTCGTACTGCTTCTATTTCTTCCCAAGTAATTCTGACGCACAATACGTCCTTGGTTCGGGTGCGCTTATTTCAGGAAGCGAAGCGTACGGGGCAACCAACCCGGTGTATAGGAATACCGACACTACGGACCTAAGTACGGGTAATGAAGAAATTAAATATTACAATGAGTGTACTATTTGGTATGGTAGCCATCCCGTGCGCTTTTTTATCAAGGAAAAGTATTTTCCTGGTTTGGCTACTGTCGCAAGTGAAGAAATAAGCGGTGTGATTTATAGTCACGAATATTTTGGTAGTATTGAGTGTGATCTGAGTAACTACGATGCCCTCAATGACCCGAATACCAGGCAGACGTATTTTGACAATTGGCTTACTGGGGAGTGTAATGCCCCGTTTACTCGTTTAACTACGTCCGCGCCGTCTTACTCGACTTTGAGTCCAGCGGGCGAAACCGTGGCAACCACCCGCGCCACTGACGCGATTGTAGACGCGGTGGCTGCACCCGCGCCCGCCGGGGTTGCAGTTGCGCAGTCGTTGCCCTTGGATGTGGAAACGCCCGAGGACCCGGTCGTATCAGCGCCGCCGTCATCCGAACCCGCGCCAGTTCAACCGCCAGCCGTTGCACCCGCGGCTTCAGGTTCAGATATGTTTAGTGTAGATATTCCCGTTACCAATGATGAGGTTAATGGTCTTTGCGACTTGATGGCTAAGGGCGCTAGTAACTGTCCAAATAATCCGCAGTTAACTGCTGGTGATTTGAATACTTTTTGTACTGCGTATAAGATAGACCTGTTGCGTGTTGGAACCTTAGAATCACTTAACGCTAAACTAGCTGGTTGTCTTAGTAATCAAGAAATAAACAGTTTAGTTAGTAAACTTGATGTGTGGTGTTCTGCACAGTGGTTTACTATTCCCAACATTCAATCCGTGCTTACTCACTGCCAGACTACCGCGTCAACCGCGGGGTACGAATATCGGGCGATGGCTTCCGGCTCGCTTTCGGACAAGCGCCGCGTGAGCGTGCTCTTCTCGAGGAAAGCGTTGGCGAGCGTTTCCAGCTTGCTTTTAACCGAAACCACGGGTTACCAACCCGCCGCGCCGGTTGGCGAATCCGATTTGCCTTTCCTGTTCGCGGAGTTATCCCGCGTACCCGAATCCGAGCTCGCCTCCGCCCGCGAACGCTCGAAAGAGCAGTTGTGCGATTTAACCCGCGAGTTGAGTGCGGACGGGGAAATCCTGGTGGACTGGGGTTACCAAGAGAACGCGTTTGACTACGCAGTCAAGTTCCTCCCTTGGTTCTTTGGGTTAAGCAGGGACCGCCCGGATTGGAAGGGTGCGGCGGGTTACGGTGCGGCGTTAACCGGGCCGAACTCGTGTTTCGTGCGCGAGGCAGTCATCGGGCCCGACCAAGAGGAGTACGTGCGCGTCACCACCTTGAGGGAGTCGCTCGGTAAGTAGTTTAAATTGTTTGCCGGGGTTACTCTTCCATTATGCGCAAGATACTGTTTCTGCTTTTAGTTGCGTGCCTCGCGTGCGCCCAGTCCTCGCTGTTCGTGCCCGCAGTGGACGCGTCCGGGGAGGGGATGTTAACCACCATGGAGTGCCGC
>JBAZPG010000002.1:0-99639 GCA_041648335.1 Candidatus Micrarchaeia archaeon | reverse complement strand
AACATCTCGGAGAAGGCGCGCCTGCTCTCGCGGGCGAAGGACTACGACGCGGATTATTACGCGAACAACCAGGTGCTCCCCGCGGTCCTCAAGATTCTGGGCGAACTCGGCTATGACGAGGCGGCGTTGACGGGCAAGGGCAAACAGACCGGGCTCGCGGGCTGGTAGCTCACGCGTAATCCGAGAGCGAGAACTGCTTGCTCTTCTCGTTGTCGAAGATGCTCGCGATTTCCTTCTTGATGAGCATGAGGCGCTGCTTGAGGTAGTTCGGGAGCGCGTATTTCTCGGCGAGGTTCCGGCTCAGTTCCAGGTATTTCTCGACGCTCCCCTTGCTTACCGTGAGGATGAGCTTGCCGCCGCAACGCGTGCACTTCCCCGAGAGCGGGACGCGGCGGTACTTCGAGGTGCAGCCCACGCAACGGAACTGCTGGCGCGAGAACGCGCGCAGGTTACCGTAAAGGTCCGGGAAGAAGTGGGAGAGTATCACGTGTTCGGCTGCGTCCGCCGCGTCCACCGCGCGCAGGCTCGACATCAAATCCAGCTCTTCGTCGAGCTTTTCCTGCATGTCACCCAGTTGCACGTAACGCGTGCGGCACGGGCCCTCGAGGGTGCCCGCGTGCGTGAACCCGAGTCCCTCGTACTGTTCGGCAGAACCGAGCTTGTCCGCCACGAGTTCGAGTTTCACCTGGGAAGGCGGGGCAAGGCGTTCACCCGCCTCGTACAACTCGAGGGGGTAACGCCAGCAGCGGTCCATGGCGTGCACCTCGTCGTCCACCTCGCGCGGGTCGAGCACGTTCATCACGACGAGCGGCGCATCCATTTTTCCGCCGCGCGTGGAAGGCAGGAGGGCGAGCGAGAAGTTGATGAGGCAGTCTAGGAGCATGAGCACGCCGAGTTCGTCGCCGTCCGCGTTCCGCCTGCAAGCGCAGTGCAAATACGGGTGAGCCACGAGCCCCTGGGCGCCGGTCATGCCCACGATGCGCACCACCACCCCCGCGCTCGTGTGCGGCGCGATTGCGATGAGGAGCTTGCCCACCATGTCCGCCGGCTTCTCGGAATTGTAGAACGCGGGCAAACCGTAATGGTAGACGAGCAAATCGTCGATGAAGCGCGAGACGCGGTGGAGGTAGTCGAGCGCATGCTCGGAGACGAGCACGTCCTGCGGGTATAATTCAACGGTTTGCTCTTCGGACTCGAGGGGCTTCCCGTAGCAGTCCACCTCGTAACCGAGCTCGCGGAGCTTGTAGAGTCCAACGCCCGCCTCGCGCACCTTGAAATGGGTTGCCGGGATTTCGGTGGCATCGTAACGGCAGGTGCCGTCCCTGAAAACAGTGACGTCGTGCTTGGCGCGGAGCACGCCCTTCTCGAGCGCCTCGGGCGTCTTGCCCTCGGAAATCATTCCCATTACCGCCTTCACTTGGACGGGACGCGAGCGCACGCGTTCGCACGCGGCGTCAAACGCTGAAGCCAAATCCACCTTCTGGAGGATTGCCGGCTTTTCCGTGGAGGCAACCGTGCGCTCCCCGCAAGCCGGACACTGGAAGCGCCAGGTGTGCGCCGCGCACGACGGACAGACGCGGTTGGTTAAATCGAATTCCGCGTAATTCTCGCCGCGGCGCTTCAAGCCCTGCGTTGCCTTCACCAAGTCGCGCGTCGCTCCACCCAGCAAACCCACGGGAAACAGCGAGTGCACCGGGGGCTTCATGGCGCGTTCCTTGGACTTCTCCGGACGCCCCATGCTCGCGCCGATGTAAGTGCCCGACTTCGACTTCACCGTAACGCCGAGACAGGCGTTCACTGTTTCGAGCGCGCTCTTACCCGAGGCGCGGTGCGAGTCGAATGTTTTCTTGTCGAGCTGCTTCCCGTTCACCAAGCCCAGCGGATAGAGCAGCTGTTTGGCTGCGTCGCCTTTCAGGGTGATGGTGTTGTCGAGTATGTCGTGCTCGAGTCCGAGGAATCCGAGGAGGCGCTTTTCCTCGTCCGCGGGCAGCACGAGCGAGTCGAGCTGGAACCAGTTGAACGAAAGGCGCCCTTTTGCGGTAATCCACTCCGCCAACTCGGCGAGCTCTTCACACGTCAAGTCGCTCCAGTACAGCGTGTGCTTGGGCGCGAGTGGGACGTTGTGCGCGCGCGACAACTCCATCGCTTCGTCCCACGACAACGCTGCGGCGTCCGCGGTTATGTTCTTGGATTCCAGCAAACGCAGGAACCAGTCGTCGCACCAGCCGCTGGGCACGAGGGGGTGGTTGCTCTTGAGGAAGTCGCCGTAGCACACCAGGAAGTCACCGTTGAATAATACCTCGTCCACGTCGGCGCGCACGCGTTTGGCTTCCTCGAACGAGTTTATTTTTCGCACCGAACCGTTCTTGAGGCGCACGATTGGACCGTCTATCTCGTCACAGCCAGTTACAATGCAGCCTTTGCCTGGGCGTTCGGTTTTCACCTGGGTGCCCATCACCGGGAACTCGCGGAGTATTTCCATGGATGCCGTGTGCATTCCCTTTCCTTGGATGCCGCAGAATGGCGTGCGCCCGTAACGCAAACGGAAGCCGCCGCGGCGCATTGGATAACCGAATATCGGGCGGCCCCCGACTAGGTCGTGGTAATATTTCGGGTTGGGTTTTATCTCGAACTGTTCCTTGTCGCCCTTCTTTACTTTCACGAGCCCCTCTATCCAACCCCAGTCCAAGCCCGCGGCTTTGCACATCCTCAAGAGTTTCGCGGCTTTGAGGCACAAACCCTCGCTGAACACCAGGCAGGTGCCGCCCCGCACCCTGCTCGAACCCTCGCGCGGCTTGTGCACGCTCACCTCGTAATCCTCAGTGGGTTCGCCTTCCACGCACACCGGGCACGAGCGCGCGATTAAACGCACCTCGTCCGCCTTGGGCGTGTATTGTCCGGCGCGCGTGCGAATCGCATACAAGTTAAGTTCCTCGACGTAGCGTTCGACTTCGTCGTCGGTTGGACGGTGTTCGGCTAACCCGAGTTTCTGGCGGCAGTAATCTCCGAGCATCAACGGAAAAGCCTGTCCGGTGCCGCCCGCGCCGCGAATCGGCCCGGCGAAGTAAACCGCGAGGCACTTGCTGCCGTCCTGGTTCTGCCTGACGAGCACGCGCGACACGCCCTCGATGGGCGCACTCACCACACCCTCGGTATACAGCGCGAGTCCGGTGCGCACCGCCTGCTCGATTAACTCGACTTCGGGTTTCGCCCCGAACTCGCCCGCGAGTATGCGGTCGCACAACTCGAAGCATACCGCCTCGCGTCCTTTTGCCTTGAGCGCCTCGCGTATCACGAGTGCGACGCCCTTTGGGCCCACGAGCCCCTCGACGCGCGCGGCAACGTCGGGCGCGATGGGCACGTCCACTATGTCGGAGGCATCCAGGCCTTTTGCCCGCGCGCGCTCGGCGAGCGAGTACTCGCCGCGTATTCCGTCGTTGAGCGACTTGAAGTACGCCTCCATGCGCGGGCTGGCGTTCATTTGAAGTTCAACACCTTATAGGTGCCCGTACGCACCTCGTAAATCGGCAGCTGGCACGGCGACGGCAGGTGCCCGAGGCGCACCTGGTAATCCGTGGTGGCTTGCCACGCGCCCGAATTGATTATCGTGGTGCCCCTGTAGTTTGCGTAACCGTTCTTGTGCACGTGCCCGAAGTGGAAGATGTCGGGCACCTCGTCGATTACGAGGTAGTCGCGCTTCTCGGGAACCACGGGGAGCTGTCCGTAAACCGGGCACAGGTGCCTGCGCTTGAGCATCTCGATTCCAACTGTTTCCGGGTTCAGGTAACCCGAACGCAGGGACGGTAGAGAGGAGATAAGCGTGCCCATAGACGAGCCGTGGTACATGAGCACCTTCAAGCCCTCAATCGTGAAGGTAGCGGGGTTGCCCACGAAATGGAAGTTCTTTTTTTTCTCGAGCCCGTAAGTGAACTCCTCGGAGAGGCGGGGCTGGGGTTCGGCGCCGCGCACAGCGTCGTGGTTGCCCGGCCCGATTACGACTTCAATCCAGTCGGGCACCGCGGACATCAAGTTCGCGAACACCTCGTATTGCTCGTAAATGTCCTTGGTGACTAAGTCGTCCTCTTGCGACGGGTAGACGCCGATGCCGTCCGTCACGTCCCCGGCAACGAGCAGGTATTTTATGCGCCCCGCCAGCGCCTCCTCGGGGCCTTCGCCGTTGAGGAACCGCAGGAACGCGTTGAACTCGTCCCCCAGGAAGTGCTTGCTCCCGATGTGCATGTCACTGATGAACGCGATGCAGGCATCCGACTCTATTTCGGGGCGCTCGCGGTAGGGGAGTTCGGGCCACGTCACCGCGTCCGCAATGAAAAGTCCCTTGGATACTAGCCCGTCCACCGCGATTACTTCGTCCAACAGGAGTTCGCTCCCGATGGCAAGGGTGGCTGCGTCGTTCTTCGAGAAAAGGCAGGGGATGACGCCCGTATCGTCCTCGAGTTCGACTAGGAGGTGCCCGTTCTTGGTGGTGCGCTTGCTCGAGATCATGCCGATGACGCGGTACTTCTCTCGGTCCTGGGCGGACTTCACGCGCGACGCGGTGGCGAAAGGGCGCACGCTCGAGCGCAGCCGCAGGAACTCCTTCTCGCGCTTGAACCGGTCGTTGAAACAACCCACGAAATCCTCGATGACTCCGGTGCACGTGCTCTTCCCCGAGACGTCGTTCTCCTCGCTGAACGAGAGCTTGGGGAGCCAGAGGCGGGCGGCTGCGTCGAAGTCGCGTTTGATTGCGGGCGCCTGGTCGACCTTGCGGTCCGCGGCGAGGCGCTCGAAAACGGAATCCAGAATCTTGCCCGTGAGAACAAAGCCGTTGCCTTCGGCTAGCAAGGCGAAGGCAGCATCGAGCGAGGCAACCGCCTCGTCGTCGGGGAGCGAGCATAAGGACTGGAGCGCGCGGGGCTCTACGAGGAATTCGCGTTCGGACAACAAATCCAACAGTTGCTTTTCCTGCATTTCGCGCCGCTAACCCCCTAAACAGCTCCGTGCTAGCAAGCGGACTCTGGGAATCCGCTTGAATTGAAAAACGCTAGTTCCCGATTTCTTCTTCCTTTAGGCGCTCGAGCTCGCTCAACAGGTTCCACACGAGCGTGCGCGCGTGCATCGGGAGGTTGATGTCGTTGCTCACGGAATCCAAATCGTAAATCGCGCTCGACATCCCGGCTACCGGGTCAACCGAGTCCGTGAGCTTGGCTTTCGCGTTCGAAAGCGAGGTGCGCACGTTCCTGGGCACGCTCGCGTCCCCTATCAGGGACTCCAACGCATCCGTAACCGGCTTCAACTTCTTCGATACAACCATGAAAACCCACCATAACAAACGGCTAAGAACGAGAATGCCTCCCGCACATATTTAACCCTTTCCGCACCCCCCGCAAGAAACCTAATTAAAAACGCCTTGCTAACCAACACTAGACGAAATGGACGACAAAACAATCGCAATCGCCGCGGGCATCCTATTACTAGTCATAGCCGCGCTCTACTTCTCGCAACCCGTGCCTCCGACTGCCGAGCAAGTGGGCGTGGAGACCGCTCTAGGGGAAACCGAGTATTTGGCGGAGCCCGCGCTCGTCTTGAGCTACGGTGCCGCCGGGACAAAGGCGGGCATCAGCATAAACAACCCGTCCGACGAAACCGTTTCATTCAACCTGTACACCGTGAACCCGGAGTCGAGCGCGGTGGAAGAAGAAACGGATACTCCGCCGATTCCGTTGGAAGAACAAGTCACCGAGACTGCAACGCGGGAGTCCGTGACGCTGGCACCCAACCAAACGCAGGAGAAGACAATAGAATACGCGGATGAGGGAAGCGCACCCATTTATTTGGTAACCAAGCCGGGCGCCGCAGCGGCTCAAGCCGTAGCGTTCGATGGGTTGCTCCGCGATATCGCTTCGCTGGACTTGAGCGAGGACGAGGCTGCTGCGCTACAGGGGAAGCTGAACGAGGCGCTCGCGCCCGAGGAAGAACTGTCGGCTGAAATCGTGGAGGACGCGCGCGAGTTCGTGGGCGCGGTGCGCACTGCGAAGATAATCAACCCGGACTATGATGTGGCAAACGAGATTGAGGCGCTCGAGCTAGTGAAGTCAATACCCACACCAACGCCGTTTGCAAACCCGCTTGACGACTTGCCTGACGAAATCGAGTTGAAGGTATCCGAATTGGAGCCTTCCGCGAACAGCGAACTTTCGTTTACTTACGCGCTGGATGAGGAGCCGTTGACGCGTTTCACGGGCGGAGTCGCAGAGTACGCGAGCGTGGAATTCGAGAAGCTCGGCGAAACGTATTACGGAGTCGTGCGCGTGGACTTGGAGGACGCGCCCACGGATTCGGATGGCTTGTTCAAGGAAGACGCTTACGACGGCAAGCTCACGATTGGCTTGAAGACGCTCGTACTGGAAAAGGAAATAATTGTGAAAGTCACGATCGAGCACTCGCGCGTAGCGGACTTGGAAAAAAGCGAGGAACTCGAAGCCGAATTAGAGGAAGCCGAACAGCCCGAGGAAATTCCAAGTGCGGGATTGATAACGGACTCACTCACGGGAAAGAAAATATTCGTTGACATAGGACATCACGCAGTTCTTCCAGATGCGCAAGCCTGTGACTTCGGCGCGGCTTGTACGAATGGAATCGAGGAATACTCCCGCAACAAGGCGGTGGGTGAAAAACTTGCAGATTGGCTCAAATCGGCTGGCGCAGAGGTTTATTTGTTTGACGCAAACTGCGAAAAAGACTTGACAGTAACGGACCGCGCGAACAAGGCGCGCGATTGGGACGCGGATTTGATGGTTAGCATTCACCACGACTCCTGTGACGAAGGTATAGGAATGGTTTACTACCCGATTCAGGCAACTGCGGGCGTGCTCGGCGAATCCAAGCGCGTTGCCGCCACGGTTAACGCCCGCTTGGCACCGTTGGTCGAGGATAACCGGGGCTTGTTTCCAGACTCCGAGTCATATCTCAACAAGTTAGGCGTACTCTACTCGGGCGCGCCCTCGATTCTAGTGGAAGTGACGCGAATTGACGACCCGGCTTACGAACAAGCGGATTTCGCTGGAACCGCAGCGAAGGCGATATTCGACGGCATCGCAGAGTATTACGGTTACTCGCGCATAAACTCGGGCGCCTACCGCGCGTCTTTCGGGTGCTCGCAGAGCGTCACGGAAACGCCGGCTGCGTTCGCAGGTTGCACGAAATACGAAACCGAGTTGGAGGCGGCGATGTACCGGAACGGGTTGTATTCGCGGGGGTTCGACTTGGGTTTGGTGGAAGCTTTAATCATGACTGAGAGTTCGTGCGTCCACGAACAAGATAACAACCAGGGTTTGATGCAGGTAGTCACTTGCGGCAACGAGGGCGGCTGCGAGGTTGAAGAGAACATAGACCGCGGTACGGAAAAGTTGGCAACGGATTTAGATAATGTCCAAGCGGATTTGCCTGGCACAAGCAAGACGGAGCAGTTCCAAATGGTGCTTTTTGGTTACAATCGCGGCATGGGCACCGCGGAATTGGCAATACAAAAAATTAACGGTGGCATGTTGTTCGAGGACGCAATGCTCGAAGCGTGTAGGGCATACTATTCGGGTGGAAGCGACTGTTCGAATTACGACCAGAACGCTTGCTGTGGACGCCCGGGGACGCACTATGGAGTACCAGACACGGGCGAAGGCTTGGGCGCGCGCTATCCGGAAAGGGTTCTCGAGTTTTACAAGCAGGCGTGCGTTGATGCGGGCGGCTCCTGGCTCGGTTGAACGCGTTACTGCGGCAGGAGCTTTATCGCGTCCGTCTTGATGGTGACCGGAATCGGCACCGCAACCTCGACGAGTTCCACCGTAACATCGTCCTTCTCGGGGTCGATGCGCACTACTTTCGCGCGCTCGCCCTTGAACGGCCCGTTCGTCACCTCGACCAAATCGCCCTTGTTGAAGTTCACCACCGCGGGCTTGGATTCGAGCAAGCTCTTGATTTCCACGAAAGGAATCGGCTGCGGTAAAACGCTCTTCACGTGCGGTACGTTCGTAATCAGCTGTTTCGCCTCGACTTCGCTCGTGCTCTCGACGATGAGGTAGCCCTTGAGGCGCGGCGAGATGAGGAACGCGTTTATTGGGACTTTCTTCTTGCGGGCCTTCTCGTGCAGCAAGTCAGCCACGATGCTCTCTTGTCCCGCGGTAACGCGGTAAGCGAATAACATTTTTTCACCCTTTCAAGAAATACGCTACCATCGCGATGGCGAAGCCCACGAGTCCCACGATAGCCATCCCCACGCCGGTAGTCAACGCCATTTGGCGGAACTCGAAGTCGCGCGGCTTGTGGGTTATGGTGAGCACGCGCTCGCTTTGCTTCACGAAGTCCTTTAGTGTTTCAATTATGTTCATTTTTGCATCAACTTATGAAATCCAATTCCATCTCGGCACCCGTTTCGCTCTTGGGCGCCTCCTTGAGTCCCGTGACCACCGCGAGCACGCGCACCTTGCTCTTCTCAAGGGTGTCGTCTATGCGGGCGCCCCAGATGACATGCGAATCCTTCGCCATAGCCGAACTCACCGCCTGCACAGCCGCCTCGGCCTCGCCGAGCGTCATGTCGTGCCCGCCCGTGATGTTTATGAGCGCCTTGTTCGCCTGCGACAAATCCAAATCCAGCAGGGGCGACGTCAACGCCTTCTCAGCTGCCTCGATGACGCGGTTCCGCTGGTCGATTGTGCTCGCTTCCCCGAGCCCTATCATGGCAGTACCGCTCTCCTGGAGTATCGTGCGCATGTCCGCGAAATCCAGGTTGATTAACCCGGGTTTCGTAATCAGTTCGGCGATGCCTTTCACGGCGTTCGAGAGCACGGAGTCGCTCGCCTTGAACGCCTCGTCAATCGGCAAGTCCGCTACGAAATACAACAGTTTGTCGTTGGGCACGACTATGGTGGTGTCCGCCTCGCGCTTCAGCTTTTCGACGCCCTCCATGGCGTTCCGCATGCGCTTGGCGCCCTCGGACGAGAAAGGTATGGTGACTATGCCGACGACGAGCGCGCCGGAATCCTTCGCTGCCTTCGCGATTATCGGGGCGCTCCCCGTGCCCGTGCCTCCACCCATCCCGCACGTCACGAAAACCAGGTCCGCGTCCGCGAGGAGCGTCTTGATTTCCTGTTCGGACTCCTGCGCGGCTGCCTCGCCCACCACAGGGTTGCTTCCCGCGCCCATCCCCTTGGTTTTCTTCTTTCCTAGGAGGAGTTTGCGGTAAGCCTTCACGCCGAGGAGGTGCTGGGCGTCCGTGTTCATCGCGACGAGCGTCGCGCCCGTTATGCCCACCTGCGACATGCGGTTGATCGTGTTGCAACCCGAACCGCCGGTTCCGATGACGAAAATCTTGGGGGCGCTGTCCTCGAGGAATTTGACGAGCTCCGCGTCCTCCGGTGAGAGGGGTTGGCCGGGATTGGAGATTACCTCGTGTTTGGAACCGAACATCTTATCGAATTCAGGGTCGCTCATTTCTTGAAACCACCGCGCCCCCTTAATCCCGCGACTAGGGGGGTAAAACAACAAAAGATTCTTAATTGACTGCATTATTAACCGTTTCGAAATGAAAGTGCTCGCACTCGACTTGATGGGCGTAATAACCGTACAGCAATATGTTTCATTTCCAAAACAAGGTGCGGATAAGATTGACGAAGAATGGAGGCAACTAAAAATAAACATACTTCGCGCAGCCTGCAAAGGAACTATCAGCGAAAGCGAATTGATTGAAGCCCTCGGCGTGGACGAAGACGCCGTACGGGCGGCGCTCGATTCCGTGGACTTGGATCCTGACGCGAAAGCGTTGGTTGACGCAGCAAGGGAAAAAGGAATCGCGACTTGCGTGTTAACCAACCACCTTACGCGATGGGCGGATTATTTGTTGAACAGGTTCAAAATAGACCTTGACTATTCGGTGGTAAGCGACACACTGAAGTCGTCAAAACCCGAAAAGCGCATTTTCGATGAAGTGCTGCGCGTTACCGGCGCGAAGCCCGAGGAAGTGCTGTTCGTGGACGACCACGCGCGCAACCTGGAAGCCGCGAGGAAACTCGGATTCAAGTGCGTCCTCATGCGACGCGACGAACGCGAACGATTCGAGCCCAGCGTGCGCCGTCGGGAAGTCGTTGGAATGCTTTAAAATGACAAGGCAGGTAATTGTTTTCATGGACTTGAAGGCGCGCTTGTTCGACGTGAAACAAGGGCAGAACGAGGCAGTGCTGAACTCCGCTCAGGCGCGCGAAGCGAACATCGCGTTACTCGACCGCATCCAACTCACTGCAAACGGGAAGAGCGTCACCGCGATTGCGGACCACTCGGACAAGTTCATCAAGTACGGCGAAATCGGCTTGTTCGGGGAAGCCGCGGAAAAACTCAAACTAAAGACAGGACAGAAGGTGCGCGTCGAGCCGGCCGAACGCCCGCACAGTTTGGACGCGATACGCAAGAAGCTGGACGGCAACATACTCACGGCAGCGGAAATAAACGGGATAATAGACGACTTGATGGCTGAACGCCTCTCGTCCGCCGAGCTCGCCGCATTCGTGAGCGGCGTTTACACCCGCGGGTTGTCTTCGGACGAAACGGTTGCGTTGACCAAGGCTATGTACGCTTCCGGCGGCACCCTCAAGCCGCACGCGAAGATAGTCGTCAGCGAGCACAGCATCGGCGGCGTTGCAGGTGACCGCACCGCGATGTTACTTGTGCCGATAATCGCCTCGCTCGGCATCTGCATTCCAAAAACATGCAGCCGCGCCATAAGCAGCGCAGCCGGCACCGCGGACGTGATGGAGGCGTTCTGCCCGGTTGCGTTGGACATCAAGCAGGCGCAGCGCGTGGTGGACGACGTGAACGCGTTCATAATCTGGGGGGGCGCGGTGAACCTCGCGGCTGCCGACGACAAGCTAATACACATAAGGAAACCGTTGTGCCTTGACCCCAAGGCGCTCTTGCTCACGAGCATACTCGCGAAGAAGAAGGCGGAGGGCGCGGAATACGTTTTACTCGATTTGCCCATTGGTTTGGGTGCCAAGCTTGAGAACCTCGAACAGGCGCGCGACCTGGCTAAGGACTTCGAGGCGCTCGGCAGGATGCTCGGCATGCGCGTGCAGTGCAGCATCACGGACGGCAGCGAACCGCTCCTCAAGACGATCGGGCCGAACCTCGAGGCGCGCACAGTACTGGAGACATTGCGCGGTGGGGGGAGTAGTGAGTTGCGTGATAAGGCGTGCGTGATGAGTGGGATAATGCTCGCCATGCTCCGTGGGGTGAGCCAGGACGAGGGGACGCGCCTCGCGCGCCAGCAACTCCAATCCGGGAAGGCGTTGCAGAAGTTCCTCGAGATAGTGAAGGCGCAGGGCGGTAACCCGCGCGTGGCGCCCGGGGACTTCAAGCTCGGGAAGTACAAGCAGTCGGTGGCAAGCGCGAAAGGCGGGCGCATCGGGCACGTGGACAACCGCGCGATTTCGCGGGCGTGCCGCGCGGCCGGGGCTCCCGAGGATAAGGCGGCCGGACTCGTGCTCGCAGTGCTCAAGGGCGACAGGGTAAACGCGGGGGAGCCGTTGCTCGAAGTTTACGCTAACGACAAGGCGAAGCTCGCTCGCGCCGCGAAAATCGCGGAGGAAATCGTGAGCGTGGAACGCGTCGTAATCGATGTGGTTTGAAAAATGTTGGTTGAAATAAGGTTCCACGGACGGGGAGGGCAGGGGGTTGTCACGGCGGCGAGCGTGCTCGCCACCGCGGCGTTCCACGACGGCAAGGAGGCGCAGGCGTTCCCGTTCTTCGGGGTCGAACGCACGGGCGCGCCCCTCGAGGCTTACTGCAGGATAAGCGACAAGAAAATCAAGTTACACCAGCAGGTTTACGAGCCGGACTATGTTGTCGTACTCGACGACTCGCTCCTCGCGCAGGTGGACGTACGCAAGGGCTTGAAGAAGAACGGGAAACTAATCGTCGCCTCGAACAAGCCGGTTGAAGGCGCGTTCGTGGTGGACGCGGTTGAGATAGCGAAACGCGAGCTGGGTCGCCCGCTTGTCAACATTCCGGTGCTCGGGGCGTTCGCGAAAGTCACGGGCATCGTGTCCATCGAGTCCCTCGAGAAGGCGGTTGAACAGCAGTTCTCGCACAAGGCGGGAATGGCTGAGAAGAACGCGAAAGCGCTGCGTGCCTGTTATGATGCGGTCAAGGCGTGAAATAGTGGATTGGCTGGATTCCACGCTCGCCTACGCGGGCGAGGACTCCTCTTGCAACGGGTTGCAGGTGGAGGGCGCGGAACGCGTGAGCCGCATCGGGCTCGCAGTGGATGCCTCGCTCGAGTCGTTCTCGATGGCGGGCAGGAAAATGTGCCAGTTGTTGCTCGTGCACCACGGCTTGTTCTGGCGCGACAAGCTCCCGGCGCGCGTGAACCGCGCTTGGCGCGCCCGCTTGAAGGAGTGCTTCGATTCCGACTTGAACTTGTATGCGTCGCACCTCCCGCTCGACACGCATTCCGTTTACGGGAACAACGCGGAAATCGCGCGCGGAATGGGTTTGAAAAAGGTGCGCCGAGGCCTTGAGTACCGCGGCGTGAAAATCGGCTGCATTGGAAGCAAGAACACGACAATAAAACAATTGGCTTCGGATTACGGAAAATTCCTCGGAAGCAAAGTCCGCGTTTTCGATTTCGGTCCCGAACGCGTGCGCAGGATAGGCGTTTGCTCGGGAGGCGGCGGGTTCGCCGCGGGGTCCGAAGGCATCGACGTTCTGCTAACGGGCGAGTTCAACCACGGTAACTACCATTACGCAAAAGAGGCTGGGGTGAGCGTGCTCGCGGGCGGGCACTACGCCACCGAAGCGTTGGGCGTCAAGGCGCTGGGACGCGCGCTCGAGAAGAAGTTCGGGGTTGAAACCGTTTTCCTGGACGCGCCAACCGGCTTGTAATCTTTCTACTCGTTCTGTTCTTCCTGCTTCTTCTTCCACCACGTGTACGCGCCAGCAGCGGCGAGCAAGGCGAGGGCGGCGTAGAGCGCCCACGAGTTGTCCTGCGCCTTAGCGGGCGACGCCGGGGCGGTGGGCGCCGCGACGCAGTTCGAGTAATCCGCGTAAATCCCGTTCAACAGTGGAACCGCCTCGTCGAGTATGGTAATCATCTCGGCGTACGATGCGGCGGTGCCCTTGTTCTTGTAGTATTCGAGTTCCGCGTAATAGCCGTCCGACTTGGCGGCTTCGTCCCCCAAACCGCAGTTTTCGAGCGCCGCTTTACCAGAGGAAACGTAATCGAAGCGCGGCTTCTGTTGGGCGTACGCCGCTAGGGCGTTCGTGCGCGTCTTCAAGTAAGAGAACGAGGAGACGGAGTCGTTGACCCACGAATCGCGGAGCGCGCGCTTCGTCGCCAGGAGCGCCTGGGGGTTCGAGGCGATGAACTGCGAGTATATGTCGGAAACGCCGATTTCCTTGAGGTTCTCGAGGCTGTCGTAAATGCTCGTGCGGTCATTCGAGGGAATGCTCGACTTGTACACCTGGGACTGCATCGTGGCTACGGCGTCGAGGTAGTCCTCGTAAACCGCGAGGAAGCCCGCGAGCCCCTCGAAACCCGAGTCATAATAGTTGATTAGGACTGCGAGCGAGGAACCCGAGTATTCCTCCTCGAAAATACGCTGTTGGGTCGCGCCCTCCTGGAACGCGACGTTCAAGTCGTCGGACGCCACCAGCAAGAGCGAGATGTTCTCCTGTATTCCCGAGTAGTCGAGGAACGGGTACTTCGACTGCGTCACCGCTTCGAGGTCGTAGAGGTTCGCCTCGTTCCGTTGCAACGCAGTCGCAATCGCGCCAAACGCGGGGGCGAGCGCGTCGAAAGAATAACCCTCCCCCGTAATCGTGGTGTAAGCCGTTTCGTAATCGTAAACCGCACCCGCAACCCGCGCGAGTTCCTCCTCGTCCTCGAGCACGGAACCATAGAACTGCCCCACGGCGAGCACGAGCTTGTTCGACGAGGTCAACGGAGTATAATACACCCAGTACGCGTCCGAACCCGCCTCGAGGGGACGCGAGAGCGACTTGAGTGAATCGAGCGAAGCGTAGGTGGAAGCGGCTTGCGCCGCCTCGGTGCTCGACACCTCCGCGTACGCCAGGCAGGCGGACAAAAGGGCGAACAAAATGATTGCACGCGTCATGATTAAAACGCTAAAGCGCGCGGGGAATAAAAACGCAGGCGTTCACGGAGTCGGGGAAGGCGACGGCGTGGCAAACAAACCCGCCTTGAGGGAGGCGAGGATTTCGCTCTGGTCGATTATCTGCCCCTCAGCCTGCGGCAAAAGGGTGCCGTTGACAAGGAGGAAAACGAGCGAGACGAACAGTATGATGCCGACTACCATCATCAAAAATTCCATGGACGACTGCGCTTTCATTGCTGCAGCCGCCTCACGAAATAATGTTCGATTTGATGACATAGGCTATGACGGTCACGAAAACGACCGCACCGCCAACCAGCAGAGCGTATTCAACGCTAGATTGCCCCTTCATTCAACACACCATCGGCGCGCCCCCGACGATCAGCGAGCTCGCGTACTTCCCGAGTTCGAAGACGATGAGGGCGAACAAGATCATGAACGGCGCGTATAATATATACTTTGCTATCTTTCCCTCGCGGATTATGCCTATCGCGAACGCCGAGATGACGGATTCGACTGCGATGAACACCGTGAGCAGGAGGTTCAAGTCGCACAACGCCACCCCGCTCTTCGAGCCGGGCATCGCGCTCGTAATCCCGACGCTGATGTAATTCACTATGGTTATCGTGAACCCGAAGATGAACGGCGACAACAGTATCGCGGATACGCCCAGGAAGAGCACGTGCATCGTGGTGCGCGAGTAGCGTTCGCGCTTGATGCGGAGAACATCGCGCGCGTCCTCGGCTATCTCCGCGATTACGCCCGCCATCCCCGCGCCCGCGCGCTTGGCGTCCACGATTATGGTTGCGGTGCGCACGAACAGGAGCGAACCGCTGTCCCGCGCCGCCCCGACAAGTACTTCCTCGAAGCTCTTGCCTTCCTTGAGCTGCCTGAGTGCGCGCGCGAATTCGGCGCTCAACGGACCGTAATCCCCGCCCGCGGCTTCCTGTAACGCACCCTCGACCGTGCCGCCAGCCTTGAGCACGAGCGACATGTGCTTCAACGCGTCCGGCAGGTTCTTCTCGATTTCCGCGATGCGCGCGTTACGCGAGCTGATTGGGAGCGCGATTATGAGGCTCGAGACCGCAGCGAAGGCAACCACAGAAACCGCGGGGCCCACCTTGAGCGCGTTCAACGCGAGCGCCACGGTTAATGCAATGAGCACGAAGCCGAGCGCGAACAATTCGAAGGAATACTTGAAGCCGCTCGCGGCGTAATACCTGCGCAAGAGGCGGTAACGCGTGGAAAGCGATTCTAAAAAGCTCACCATGCCACCGGCTCCAAGCGTTTTGTTATGTAGAGTATCAACAGCATCGCCACGGTCACGCCCGCGAACGCGAAGTAAACGAAGAACGGCGGCAGCCCGCCCGAGAACATTGGTATCTGCATCACCGCCGACAGGATCGCCGCCCCGACGGGGGCGACTACCGCAACCATGATGTAGATTATGTTGATGAAATTCAGGCGCTCGGTGAAATCGCGGATGCGCATGCGGGACTCGAACGACACGTCGTCCGCTATATCCGTGATTATCTGGGACAGACTGCCGCCCGTCTTGAGCGCGCGGATGACTTGCGTGAGCGCGGTGCGCAGCCCCTTCGAACGCGTGCGCTTGAGGAGGCGCGCGAGCGCCTCGTCCGTGCTCACCCCGTTAGCCATATCGCTGAGCACGCGCTTGAACTCGTCGCTGAGCACGCCGTAATCCGTCTGGGCGACCGAACGGAGCGCGCTGTAAAAACTAACGCCCGCCTTGATTTGGGTGGCGAGCTGGCGCAACGCGAACGGGAGCACGCGGTCGACTTCGCGCGCCCTGCCCTCCGCCTTGCTGGAAGGGTAAACCGCAGCGAACGCCACCGCGCTCCCCAGCCCGAGCAAACCGAGGACGGGCGCGAACGCCACGAGCGTCAAGTCGCCGAGCGCGAAGCCGAGGACTGCGAACAACGCAAAAACAGTGAGTCCCAAAAGCACGGCAGCCGACGCCGACAACGCCAGGTAAGCCTCGACGGAAAGCACCACGCCCGCGCAATCCAAGTTGACGCGCGCGTCCTGGAACCACGGCGTGCCGGCAAGGACGCGGGCGAACGCGTTCAACGGCGAGGCAAACGCACGGTAAAACGCGGCGGGAAGCGAGAGCGGTCCGGTCTTGATGGCGCGCACGTCCGCCTTCTCCAAGTCCGGGGACTCGGCGTGGATTTCGGAGTCGCCGCGGAAGTTGCGGGCTATCGCAGCCACGCGGGAGCTGGGCTCGTGCTTGACGCGCTCATCCGCGCCGCCCTTGAGTCGGCGCACGATGACTTCGAGTTCGGCGCGCTCGTCGTGGGCGGTCACGGCTTTCTTGAGTAAAGCCAAATTACGGGACATTTCAATTCTTCCTCAAAGCGAACAGCGCGACGGCTAACAAAAACAAAACACTCCAAACCGAGTGGTCGGGCAACGCGAGGGGCGGCTGCCCCACCACGTTCAGCGTTGCTTTGGCAGTCTGCCCCGCGTAAGACGCAATCAACTCATAGGTTCCGGGTTCGGTGAGCGAGAGCAGGAACGCGTGTCTGCCGGTCGTGGAATCGCAGGATTCCAAAGCAATTAATGCGGCGCCCACGGACAACGCGGCCCCGCAGGCACCCTTGCCGTTCAACACGAGGTCAACGTAAATAGTCACCTGGGGGTTCACGATGATGTTCGAGGGCGCCTGTATCGTGAACAGCGAGCCGGGGTAAGCAGACGGCGCGGTTTCCTGGGCGAATGACACGCCGACTTCGCCAGCACCCGCCTCGAACTTGCCGCTCACCACCACGCCTCCGGGCGAAACTGCGGAATAAGAATGGGGGGTGCGCGCGCCTTCGGTCCACTCGTCCCCGAGGTTCAACGGGACGCCCGAAAAGCCCTGCCCGTAAACCGCCTGAACCGCCTCGAACTCCGCGTACTCTTCCGGTGCGGAGGACGAATAAACAACATCGCCAAAATAATCGCTCACGGACAGCATAGCCTCAGCCGGCTCGCCGCCCTCGCTGAACTCGAAGCGCACGCTCCACGCGCGCTCGAGGCGCGAGACCTCGTCCGCGAAAACCATTTCCTCGAAGAAGCCGTCCAGCCAACGCACCCGCGAATACTCCAACCGCGACGGGTTGTACGACGAGTTCACCTGGGAAAACGAAACGCCGTCGGAAATCGAGACGAGCAAGCCGGACTGCGAGTTCGAGTAAAACGAGCCGCCCCGCACCGAGGCGCCGGAAGCGTGTTCGAGCACGAGCCCGTCCAAGCCGTGGTGGACGCTGAAGTTATCCAATTGCGCGGTTCCAGTGGCAATCGTCCAGCCGGTCTTGCCCGCGGCGGGCACCCCGAAACCGTGCGCGTCCACGGACTCCAAGAGCACCGCGGAGCCCGGCGAAAACAACGCGAACGTCTGCGTTCCGCCGGCGAAGCTGGAGTTGCGCGCCGCGAACGAGCCGCCCGCATCAACCGTGATGTTGCCGTCCTCGAAAACATTGACTGCCGCATCGCGTATAGTCAGGCTAGCGCCCGGGTGGACGTACAGGTAGCAAGCACTAACCGCGCCCGACAAGGTAAGCTCGGTAGTGACATCGTAATTAGTGCAAATCAAGGGCGAGCCGCCGGCAGCCGCGAACTGGCACAAAAACAGCAACGCGAAAATGCGCTTGTTCATATAGCATCTTAGTAATCCGTCGGGCATTAAAAAACCCAGTCAGCCGAGGCAGTCCAGGCGCGACGCGGCGTTGTCCCGCCACGCCTTGAACTCGCGCCAGCCCGCGGCAAGCGGGAGCGTGCAATTCGTCTGGGGCTCGGGCAAGCCGGGCGCTGCGGCTGCAACGAAAGCTCCGTCAGCAATCGACGCGCAATACAACGCCGAAGAAGTCGCGTTCCAGTAGAAGCAGTTCGTTTCCCCGGGCACGAACGCGGAGAACACGCGCGTCGAGGCGTTCCCCTCGAACCACGACTCGCGCAACGCGAGCGAGGCGCGCTCGAGGAAGGCGCGCGTCTCGGCGGCGCGGTCGAGCGAACGGGCGCGGCCCTGTTCGGCGCCCGTGCCAGCGTACAAGAGCACCGCGAGCGCGAGCATGAGAGTAAGCAATAGGAAGAACTCCACGCTAACCTGCGCCTTTTTCATGATTGAGCGGGCCCGATGGGATTTGAACCCATGACCTATTGCTTAGGAGGCAATCGCTCTGAATCCAAGCTGAGCTACGGGCCCTCGCAAAGAAATTGCGCCCCGTGCGGTTATTATTGTTGTGAAAACCCGCGCGAATGGGTTAAAATGAGGGTGCTTCACAAGGGTTAACGCGGTTGATGATGTTGAACAACCTCCGAGCGCTTCGCGCTGTGACGACGACTGATAGCGTCTGACGCAATTCAAGCTGGCACGCCAGTGCACTCTATGAGCGCGCCGAGCGCCAAGAACAGAATAGCCCAGGCGAGGAGCTTGACGGAATCGTACGCGACTTGCACGAACGCGGGCTTCGAGTACTCCCTGCGCACCAGCGCCTGGCTGAGTATCCCGCACGCCAACGCGGTGGACAGGTAAGCGAGCAACTCAAAAACACCGTGCGGGAGTATCCCGAACACGCCGTAACCCAGCCCGGACAAAAGCCCGTTCGCGGGGTCGAGCTTCAACGCCGCGGCTGCAATCAACCCCAGGAAAACGGATATCACCGAGGAGTTCCACACGAGCACGAACACCGCCCCGGCACCGTACAGGAGCGAGAGCGCCACCACGAGGGCGAGGACCTGGAGGTTGTGGGTGAAAATCAGCTCGAACGCCGCGAGGTTGAAAAAGAGCGGCTCGTCCACGAACTTGCCCTGGAAAACCGAGCGCACGCTCTCCAGCTCGGTCACCTGGAGCGAGAACAGGCTCGCGGAGTCGCCGGACGGGAGCACGAGGAACCAGAACGTGAAACCCGCGGTGATTCCCGCGAAGTACGCCAAGAGGACGACTATGGTGGGCAGGTGGTGGGCTAGGGTGCGGCTCCCGACCACGCGCGGCGGGTTAGGCTTGTAGAACCTGGATTCCTCGAGGCTGAACAGGTTAAGCACGAACGGAATTGACGGGACTACAACGAAGAGCACGAGGAGGAAGCTGGACTCCCTGCTCGCAAGGAAGAGGGTGGCGAATACGGCGAGCGACACGAAAACGAAACTCAAAACCGTTATCTTCAACGGGCTCCTGCGCGCACTCTCCGGGTCAAGCAGGGACTCGAGTACCATGAACAATTTTTGGGGGAAACCTAATAAAAACCCGTCCGCGCAAAACAAAACAAGGAAAAAAACGGTTTTGTTGTTGCGGGCGCTTTTCGCGCGCCCCGCGAGAAAAAGGTGTTATTGAATAATGGTTGAAATCGCTTATCCCGGGGAAACCCTCGCGTTCATAGAGGAAACCGCTGGCGACGCGAACACCATCGAGGACGGCGACGCAGTGTGCGCAGTCACAATGGGAGTCGTGGAGAAGAACGGGGAAAAGCACAGTGTGGGCGTGCGGAACCCGCGCGTCGCCCACTACGTCAGGGAAGGCGATCCCGTGTACGGGATAATCGACACGATTTACGACCAGATGGCGCTCGTGCGCTTCCAACTCGTGAACCCGCGCATCGGGGCGAGCCGCACCTTCTGTTACATCCGCATTTCCGAGTTGAGCCGGGGTTACGCCCGCGACTTCCGCGACTACCTCCGCGTGGGCGACGTGATAAAGGCGCGCGTGAAGCTCGTGAAGGAAACCGGAATCTACCTGACAATCGTGGACGAGGAACTCGGGGTAATCAAGGCGTTCTGTTCGCGCGACCGGAGCGAACTCTCCCCCGACGGAGTGTGCCCGAAGTGCGGGCGCAGGCACCGCGTGAAGTGGGCGGGACGCCGCGAGGAAAACCAGGAGCGCGACGAAGGAAGGCGCTTCGAGGGTGGAAGGGGCGGGGAACGCCGCGGCGGCTTCCGCGACCGCAGGGGCGGGCGCGGGCGAAACTAATAAAACGCGCTTGGAACCCTAATTAGCTATTGTTAAAGCCGAGGTGGCGGAACCCGGTAACGCGCCAGACTCGAAGCCCCGAGAAAGGGCGAGGAATCTGGTGGGTCTTTGACCTGTGCGAGTTCGAATCTCGTCCTCGGCGTTCCAAAAAGGCGAAAAGCTAGTGCAGGACTTCAGCGTAGTCGAGAAAAAGTGGCAGGCTGCCTGGGAGCACGAGCGCGCCTTCGAGCCGCGCGCGGACGAGTCACGCGAGAAGTGGTTCTTCACGGTTCCCTACCCGTACGTTTCGGGTTGCCTTCACGTGGGACACGGGAGGACGTACGTGAGCGGGGACGCAATCGCGCGTTACAAGCGCATGAAGGGCTACAACGTGTTGTGGCCCATGGCGTTCCACATCACCGGGACACCCGTGCTCGCGGTGAGCGCGAAGGTTGCGGCTGGCGACCCTGAGACGCTCGCGCTTTACACCGAGTACGTCTCGCACTACGAGGCGGACGCGCAGGCAATTGAAAAAATAGTCGCGTCGTTCAAGGAGCCCTGGAACCTTGTAAATTATTTCGCGGGCAAGCTCATCCAGGACTTCAAGTCAATAGGTTTCTCGCTCGACTACACGCGACGCTTCACCACGGGCGACCCGGAATACAACGCGTTCGTGGACTGGCAGTTCAGGAAATACCGCGAACGGGGATACCTGCGCCAGGCGGATTACCCGCTATTGTATTGCACGCAATGCAGGAACGCTGCGGGCGAGGACGACATACGCGACGGCGACACCGACCCCGTGGAATTGATGGAGTTCACCGCCGTGAAGTTTCCTTTCGGGGACGCGTTCATCGTGTCGTGCACCCTGCGCCCCGAGACCGTGTTCGGGATTACCAACGAGTTCGTTAACCCGGACGCGGACTACGTCAAGATACGCTTCGACGACGGCGAGAAATGGTGGGTTTCCCGCGAGGCGGCTGAGAAAATCGCTTTACAGGGCAGGAAGCACGTTGTGGAGGAAAAACAAAAAGGGGTTTTCTTCGCGGGCAAGAAGTGCGTCACGCCGCTCGGGCGCGAGATATTGATTTTCCCCGCTGCTTTCGTGGACGCGGACAACGCGACTGGTTTCGTGCACTCGGTGCCCGCGCACGCGCCTTACGATTATGTTGCGCTCGAAGAGCTCCGTAAGAAGGACGAGTGGCGCGCCGCAGTCGAAGCCATCAAAATGGTGAGCTTAATCTCGCTCGAGGGTTACGGCGAGTTCCCGGCAAAGGAAGTCAGCGAACGCATGAAGATAGCGAACCTCAAGGAGCACGGCAAACTCGAGAAAGCCACGAACGAGCTCTACAAGGCGGAGTATTACGGGGGCGTGATGAAGCCCGTGGTCCCCGAATTCGCGGGACTCAAGGTCGCGGAAGCGAAGACGGCGGTGGGTGCGTGGCTCAAGGCGCAAGGCAAGGCAACGCCATTCTACGAGACGAACAGACACGCGCAATGCAGGTGCGGCGGGAAGATAGTGGGGGCCGTGATGGGCGACCAGTGGTTCATCGACTTCAACTCGCCGGGCTGGAAGGACGACGCGCGCCGCTGCCTTGACTCCATGCTCATCTACCCCGAGGCTTACCGCAAGCAGTTCGAGGACGTGTTCGAGTGGCTGGACAAGCGCCCGTGCGCCCGCCGCCGCGGACTGGGCACGCCGCTGCCGTTCAACCGCGACTGGATAATCGAGTCCCTCAGCGACTCCACCGCGTACATGGCGTTCTACACCGTAATCAAGAAAATCCGCGAGCTCGGCTTGAAGCCGCAGGACTTGACTGAGGAATTCTTCGACTTCGTTTTCCTGGGGCTGGGTGCGGGCAACGAATCCGCGAAATCGTGCCGCCGCGAGTTCCTCTACTGGTACCCGAACGACTTGAGGCACACGGGCGTCGCCCACGTCACGAACCACTTGAGTTTCTACATCTTCGCGCACACCGCAATCTTCGAGGAGCGCCACTGGCCGCGCGGCATCTCACTCAACGAGATGCTCATCAGCGAGGGCACCAAGATGAGCAAGAGCAAAGGCAACGTGGTGCTGTTGAGCGACGTGAGCCGCGAGTACGGCGCCGACCTGTTCCGCCTCTACATCGCGGGGGCAGCCGACTTCGGGAGCACCCTCGACTTCCGCAGGAAGGAACTGCTCGCCTCGCGCAAGACGCTCGAGAAGATAACCGCGTTGTGCGAGGAGTTCGCCTCGCCGCACGCCGAGAGGGACTCGCCGCTCGCACGCTGGGCGTTAAGCAAGTTCGAGTCCAGCGTACGCGACGCGGGCGCCGCCCTGGAGGGGCTGCGCGTGCGCGACTACGCCCAAACCGCGGTCTACAAGACGCTCAACCTGTTCGAGCACCTCAAACGCCGCGCCTCTCCCGAAGAGGTGGCGTTCGTGGGGCACCGCGTCGCCGAGAAGTGGGTGCGTTTGATGACGCCCGTTACCCCGCATGCCTGCGAGGAACTCTGGGAGACGCTCGGGGGCAAGGGCTTCGCGAGCAACGCCCCCTGGCCTGAAGCCGACGAGTCGCGCATAAACCCCGAAGCCGAGGCGGGCGAGGACTACCTGTCGGGCGTGCTCGAGGACGCGCGCACCATAGCCAAGCGCCTGAAGGCAAAGCCCAAGAAGCTTATCATAATAACCGCGTCCAAGAAGAAAACCGAGGAATTCAAGCAAGGCCTTTCTCGCGCCGCGAAACCCGAGGAAACGCACCTGGAGGGCGCTCTCGGGGAGTACGCGGCGAAGAACTTTTACGCTTTCAAGGAACGCAAGCACTATCCCGACGAGGCGCTTGTCCTCGCCCAGGCGAAGGCGTTCCTGGAGCGCGAACTCAACGTCGCAGTGGCGCTCGAAAAAGAAGAGGAAAGCGGGAACGCGAAAGCCAGCCGGGCGTTGCCGTTGAAGCCCGCGTTGCAGTTCGAGTGAAATTTAAGAGCGGGTGCGCACCGAACCGGCGAGCGTTGCCTTCGCGTCCAATTCCATGCGCGGCCACACCCTCGACTTCCCGAACACACGCGCGCCTTCTCCGATTACGCACTCCTCGCCCAAGAGCGAGTAACCTTCCACGCTCGACGATTCGCCGAGCACGCAGTTGCGGTCGATTACCGAGTCGAGCACGCTCGCCTTCGCCTCGACAACGCAGCCCTCGAACAGGATGGACGATTCCACACACGCCCCGGCGCCCACGCGGCAGCCCGCCATCAAGTGCACGAACGGACCGACTACGGCACCCGATTCTATCACAACGCCTTCGTCTATCACGCACGCTCCGCGCACCACGGCTCCCGCTTCGACGCGGGCGCTTGGCGAAACGCGTCCCGCCTTGAATTCGGGCAACGCGAGCGCGCGCTTGTTCGTCTCCACGTAAGTTTCCGGGTTGCCGATGTCGCCCCACGCGCCGTTGAACACGAAACCCTCGATTTGCTCGCCCGCGGAAACAAGGTGCTCCCAGTAATCGCCGGGCTTGTCCGCCTTGAGCCCCGCGGCCTTCTTCTCCTTCACGAAAAAGGGGATGCGTTCGAAGAATGCGGGGGAAACGTGGTAAATCGCAGTGCTCGCAAGCTTGCTCACCGCCTCCGCCTGGCGCGGCTTTTCTTGGAAGCGCGTTATCCTCCGTTCGTCGAGTAACGCGACGCCGAAGTGTTCCACGTCCCGCGGGTCCTCCAAGTCGAACAACGCGATGGTCGCGTAAGGCGCGCGTTCGGAGTGCTCGCGAACCATCCTCCGCAAGTCGAGCCCGTGCACGAAGTTGTCGCTTCCCACCACTAGGCAGTCCGAGTCGATGCGCGTGCGTTCGGCAACGTATTGTATCGCGCCCACCGCGCCCAGCTTCTCTTCCTCGCTCCGCGTTCCTTCGAAGATATAGGACAGGCGCATGCCCATCAACTCGCTTCCGAGTTCGCGCTCGATTGCGCGCTGGGTCTCGTTCAGCGAGAACACGATTTCGGTTACGCCCGCCGCCTTGAACATCTCGGCGAGGTGGTGTACCACTGGTTTCCCCGCAACGGGCAGGAGGAGCTTGGGGACGCGCGAACTCAACGGCTGGAGGCGCGTCGCGTAGCCGCCCGCAAGCACGATTGCCTTCACGAACGGGCACCCCCGCCGCGCACCTTGGCTGCCGTGCCGAACGAGTTGAACGCCTTGAAGTAATCCGTCGCAGTGGCGTACGCCTTCTCCTCGACGAGCGCGAGCGACTTCGCGGGCAACGCGTCCAAGTCCTTCTTGAAGAACCCGATGCCCTGCTTGGAGTGCTTCCCAAAAATCTCCTCGTCGCTCTTCTCCCCGCGCGCTGGCGCGTCCGCCTTGTATTTTGCGAGCGTCCAATCCCAAATGCGCTTGTAGAGTGCGGGTTCGGTTTCGCGGAGCACGTCCCAAGTGAGGGTCATCCAGTGCGTGCCCACGTTCCCTTTGAGTATGTCGCCCTTCGGGAAGTGCTCGGCAATCAGATGAATGGGCGTGCCCGTGATTCCGTGCTGGGCGAGCCGGGTGCCGAAACCGTCCGCGCGCAACGCCGCAGCCACGCGCTTGGTGAGCGGAATGTCAATGCTAACCTGGTCCACGCGCTTGCCGTCCACGTAAGTGTCCCCGTGGCTCGAGCCGTTCGCAATCGCGAGCAGGTGCGGGTAGACGCCGCGTCCACGCAGCATCTCGAGATAGGCAGTCGCCTCTTCGGGCGAGGTGAGCACGAGCCCCTCGGCGTTCTTCTTCCCGATTTCCCCGACTTCCACTTCAAGCCCGAAGCCGCGCGGCGCGCTGCTCTCGATGTGCTCGAACAATTCAACGGTTGCGGCGGCGTTGGGCGCGAGCGCCTCCTTCAAATCGTCCTTGCTCGAATCGAAAAGGAACGAGGCGTCGATGGCGAACGAGGAAAAACCCGCGTCCACCTGCGCGTCAATCAATTCCTTAACTCCCTTGAGCTCGTCGGCAGTACCCTTCTTCACGGTCAAGTGGTCCGCGTGGAGCACCCACTCCCTGAACCCGACTTCGCCCGCAACGCGCTTCACCTGGGAGGCGAACGAAGCGGGAGTCATCCCGGTGTAACCGCCCTCGAGGTTGCACTCGGACTTCGCGAGCTCGAAGATGACCGCGGAATCCGCGTCCTTCGCCGCCCGCAGCATCCCCTTCAAAACGCCGGGCACTATCCTGACGTTCGCCGCGAGTATGATGCAATTCTCCTGGTTCAACGCGTTGAACATGTGCGCTCCGCCCAAAGCTTCCATAACCCTCATCCCCTCCGTTAATATTTCGGCGCCTTGTCGAACTTGTGTAACGCCTTGATGAACCTGATGGTGCCGCTGCTGCAGCGCATAACTACCGAGTGCGTCTCCGCGCCCCGGCTCGTGAAACGCACGCCCTCGAGCCAGGAGCCGTCCGTGACCCCCGTGGCAGCGAACATTACATTATCCCCCTTGGCTAAATCCTCGATATTCAAGAGCGCCTCCGGGTCAGTCACGCCCATCCCAAGCGCGCGCTCCTTCTCGGACTCGTTGCGGAACGAGAGTCTGCCCTGCATGAAGCCCCCGAGGCACTTCACCGCGGCAGAGGAAATCACTCCTTCGGGCGCGGCGCCAACCCCTAACAGCAAGTCGATTCCCGAATCGTTCATGCACGTTGCTATCGCGCCGGAAACGTCGCCGTCCGTTATGAGCTGGATGCGCGCGCCCACCTTGCGCACTTCCTCCACGAGCTTGTCGTGGCGCGGGCGCTCGAGTATTACTACGGTAACGTCCGAGGGGTCCTTGTCGAGCGCGTCCGCAACCGCGTGGATGTTGTCCTTCACGGACGCGTCCAAGCTCACCCGGTTGCCCACCTCGGGACCCACCGCAATCTTGTCCATGTAAGTGTCGGGCGCCCCGAACAGCGAACCCTTGGGTCCAGCAGCGAGCACGGACAGGGCGTTCGACCAGCCCTTCGCAACGCTGTTCGTGCACTCGAGCGGGTCGATTGCCAAATCGGTTTCAAATCCGCGTCCGGTGCCCACCTTCTCGCCGATGTAGAGCATGGGCGCCTCGTCGCGCTCGCCCTCGCCTATCACCACGGTTCCCGCGAATTCGATGGAGTTCAACGCCTTCCGCATCAAGTCCACTGCAGCCGCGTCCGCCGCGTGCTTGTCCCCGCGCCCCATGAGGCGCGCGCTCCCTAGCGCGCCCGCCTCGGTCGCCCGAACCAATTCCAACGCGAGATTGAAATCCATAGTGTCAAATCAACCCAAATGCTTCCATTCGCCCGAGTACGCGTAACCGTAAAGTTCCCCGCGTGAAGCGAGCACGGGCAGCAAGTCCTCCTCGAGGCGCTTCATTCCCGGGGAAATAAACGAGAAGACACGCGGGTCACACACCGCAATGCCCGCGTTTATCAAATAACTCGACGTGCGCTTGGGCTTCTCTTGGAAGTCGATTATGCGCGAGCCCGAGAGCTTCGCAACACCGTAATTGTGCGGGTCGCTCACGCTCGCCAGCGCGAGGGTGCACGCGCCCCCGTGCAATTCGTGGAAGCGGTGCAAATCCTCCAAGTCGAGCCCCGGGTAAAGCACGTCCGCATAACTCAACACGAACTCCTCGCGGAACAGGTGCGCCGCGTTCCTCAACGCCAGCGCGCTCCCTTTCCCCTCGTCCCACAGGTAGTTGAGTTCCATTCCCAATGCCGCGCCGTCGTGGAAACGCGAAACCGCGGCTTCCCCGCCCTTGGACAACGCGAGGTAGACCTCGAAAATCCCGAATGCCTTGAGGCGCAAGAGCACGAGCTCCAAGCTCTTCAGGTTCGGCGCGCTCCCCGCGAGCACGAGCGCCTTTGACAGGTCCTCCGCACTCAACGCCCTCCGCAACAAATGGTTCACCGCATGCGAGCGGTTCTTGAGGCGCAAGCCGTCCACGCGCGCGTCGATGCGCGACAAGAGCGGCTTGTCCAGCGTTACCGTTACGCGTTCGAGAGACAAATCATACCACTTCCCACGAAGTATGAACTTGTATGAACAAGTATAAAACCCTTGCCGCTGGGAAAAACCAATAAAGCCCGCCGCGCAAACCGATACTGGGTTAAATCATGCCAAAAATCAGGTCAAAAAGAGAAGCGGGCTACGGAGAACCGTTCAATGAGGGCCTGCAAGGGCAGGCGGGCAAACCCCACATACGAAGCAACCAAGATTTTTTCGTGCACTTAGGAATGGAGGGTACACACGAAAGGGAGTTAAGCTTTGTCGGGGAACACGCGAAGGAGCGCGCATTGTTGACCGCGAAAATGTACGCGCGACTCAAGGAAGCCGGCGTGTTCCATCCGGAAACCCGCTTCGCGGTTTACGCCAAAGGGCAGAATATCGCGCTAGCCATGATTACCCCTCGTTTGAACGAAGCGCCGGAACAAGCGCAAACGGAAAAAATAAGGCAAACCTTGGAATCATTTGTAAAAAAACACGGGCTTCCGGAGCTAATAGGGGACATCACTATTGGCGCCAAATATGATGTTGGACGCAATTTTCGCTCGGACGGAACCAAAACCTACCTAATCGACCCCGGGTTATTCACGACATACTTTTTCGGCAGTACGCCCACACTCGAACAATTGCGTAAACTGGCGGGAAAAAAACCGTGAAACTATCCATAATCATTCCCACCCACGACGAGGGTAAGCGCATCGCGTCCACGCTGGCGAAGCTCTCGGCGCGCCCCGAGGCGAAGCGGGGCGATTGGGAAATCATCGTGGTGGACGACGGACGCGACTCCACGGCTGCGAAGGCGCGACGGTTCCCGGGGGTGCGCGTTTTCCACCACCCGAAGCGTTTGGGTAAAGGCGGCGCGGTAATGGAGGGAATCCGCAAGGCGCGCGCGCCGGCGGTTTTAATGTATGACGCGGACGCTGCGACGCCCCCCTCGGAGATTCCGAAGCTCTTGAAGGCGCTCGAAAGCGCGGACGTCGCGATAGGCTGCCGTTACTGTGCGGGCTCGCGAGCCGAAATGCCGGGAGTGCGCCGCATCATCGGAAAAGCATTCAACCTCGCGGTGCGCCTGCTATTCCTCCTGCCGTTCAAGGACACGCAGTGCGGGTTCAAGGCAGCCAAGCGCGCGAAAATCCTGCCCCTCCTCGACAAATTCATCGAAAAACACTTGGTGTGGGATGTGGAATTCCTCTGGCTCGCCAAGAAAAAGGGTTTGCGGGTTGTCCAGGTGCCCGTGCGTTGGAAGCACGTGGCGGGCGGGCCGGTTGCGTCCGGTGGAGCGGCGGGCGTGGCGCGCACGGCTTGGCGGATGCTAAGCGCGCTTGTGCATCTTCGCCTCGCGCGTCTTTGAGTACGCGAGGCAGGCAACCGAGAAAACAAAGAGCACCGCGTAAACTACGAACGCGTCGAGTTTCACGCCCGCGAACAGGTTCAACGCAACGAGAACGAAAGCCGGCACAGTGAACGCCAGGAAAAGCGAGTACGCAACGCGCTCTACCCCGTCCGCATCCCGGAAGAACGCGAGGGACGCCACGTAACCCGCGAATAGGAAGAACGCCGCACCCAACAACGCCTGCAACATGAAAAGGGTTAAAGTAAAAGCGGATTAAATGCTTCGCATGGCTTCACGGGACGTGGTGGTGGTGGGCGGCGGGGCAATCGGCTGCATTGCGGCGCGAGAGTGCTGCGAACGCGGACTCTCGGTAGCCGTGCTCGAAGAGGACGCGAACCCCGGAAAAAAAAACCGGTGCACTGGAATAATTTCCAAGCGCGGGCTCGACGAAACAAGAGTTGATTATTCGGGAAGCGTGTTAAACGAGGTGCGCGGCTGCAGCATCTTTTCGGGGGACGCGGAGATGACCGTGGACTCCGGGCGCTGCGTGGCGTTCGTGCTCGACCGCCAAAAATTCGACGAGGAGTGCTGTCGCGAGGCGCACGCCGCCGAGTTCTACTACAAGACGCGCGCCGAGCGATTCAAGGGAACGAAAGTGTTTGCGGGGCGGCGCGCATTCAACGCAGATTACCTGGTGGGCGCGGACGGGGCCGCGTCGTTCACCGCGCGTTCGCTCGGATTCCCCGCGATTCCCGCAGCCAGCCACGCGCTCGCCTGGCAGGCGGAGTACTCGCGCGCACGAGTCCCGGACGTCGGGCTCGCGGGCGTGTTCCTCGAGCCCTCGTTGTTCAAGGGCTTCTTCGGTTGGGCGGTGCCGGTTTCCGCGAGCCGGGTGCGCGTGGGTTTCGGCACCACCGAGCACTCCTCGTTAAACAAGAGCAAGCGCGCGTTCCTCTCCAACGGGCGCGTGAAAAAAATCCTGGCGGGTGCCAAGCTCGAACGCGAGTTCAACGCCCTCATTCCGCTGTCCGCCCGCGCCGCCACCGTGAAAGGAAACGCCTTGCTCGTGGGGGACGCGGCGGGACAGGTGAAAGCGACTACGGGCGGGGGCGTGGTGTTCGGCGCGAAGTGCGCGCGCGTTCTCGCCGCGTGCGTCGCGCGGGGCGAACCGCGCGAATACGAAAATGCGTGGCGGCGCGAGGCCGGCGCGCTCAAGATTCACTCGTCGTTGCGTTTCGCATTGGACCTCTTGAGCCCGAAGGAAACCGAGTTCCTACTTGCAGCGGGCGGACACCTCGGACTCGCTGGGCTGCTCGCGCGCTTCGGGGACATGGATTACGTTTTCAGCAAAAGATAAAAACCAGTTGCGCTTTCCTTTTAATTCCGCTTAACTCGTTTGCAGTGCTAAAACATGGAGAAACCCAAGACACCATTCATAAACGTGGAACTCGAGCCGTCCATCTGGAAGTCGAACGCTAACGAGGGCGTGGCGTGGTGGAGCCTTGACTTGGGGCACCGCCTGTTCAAGAAGGGGCCTTACAACGGCGTCGAGCACGGCGAAGTCTTCCTGTACGAGAAAGAGTCCGGCCGCGAGAAGGTGTTCAACCTGAGCGTGGACTCGGGCGCGGAGACGAACACTTACAGCTTCAAGTTCGCTGGCGAGGGCTGCGAGAAGCTCTTCGAATTCAACAACGGCGGGGCGAACAAGCAGAACGAAGTCAAGGCACTCAAGATAGCGTGCGAACTTTTGTTCCACCACCCTGACGCCGAACTCCGCGGGGAGCTCGTAACCGACCTGTTGAACGCAATCGAAGACAAGAAAACCGAGAAGAAAACCGTGTGGGACAAGGTTTGAAACTCGCGGAACTCCGCAGGCTGGCGCGCGACAACGCTTCCGTACTCGCGGCGAAAAAACGCGCGTTCCGCCGCACCCCGCCGTCCCTGCGGGAACTTGTTTTTTGCCTGCTCACGCCGCAGTCCAGCATGAAGAAGTGCAAGGACGCGGTGCGCGCGCTAGAAAAGGAGGGGTTGCTCGCGCGCGGCGGCACCAAGGAAATATCGCGTTGCCTGCGCGGGAGGACGCGGTTCCACAACAACAAGGCGCGCTGGCTTTTTGAAGCCCGGAAAAAATTCGACGCCCGCGCGCTCGCGCGCATCAAGGGCTCGCACGCGAAGCGCGAGTGGCTCGTTGCGAACATCAAGGGAATCGGTTACAAGGAGGCGTCGCACTTCCTGCGGAACACGGGGCGCCTGGACGTTGCGATAATCGACCGCCACGTGATTCACGTCCTCGGCGCGCAGGGGTGCCGCGTTCCGAAAACGATTACGAATAAGGAGTATTTGCGTCTCGAAAGGGAAGTGGTGAAAATCGCGTCGCGCCTTGGGCTCGAGCCGGGCATACTCGACTTGCTATTGTTCGTGGTGGACGCGGAAAAAAACCCGGTAAAAAGGGCGGCGCTGTTGCGCGAGCTGCGTTAGCGTCCGCGGCGCGCTTCGGTTTCCTTGAAAAATGCGACTGCGGCGTCGAAGTCACCGCGGGAGAACTCGGGCCACAACGCGTCGGAAACGAATATTTCGGAGTAATCGGATTGCCAGGGCATGAATCCGCTCAAACGGTGGGTGGAGCCCGTGCGGATGACTAGGTCCGGGTAAAGCGGGGAGTAAAGGTATTTCCTGAAAGCCGACTCGTCGAGTTTGCCTGCCTTGCCTTCGGCAGCGTAACGCCTGCACGCTTCGAGTATCTCGTCACGCCCGCTGTACGCGACTGCGAAGTGCACCCCGATTCCCTTGTTGTTGCGGGTGCGTTCTTCGATGCGCTTCATCAAATCCTGCAAATCCTTCGGGAGGAGCTCGAGGCGTCCGAAGAAGCGCACGCGCGCCTCCCCGAGCCTGCCGTCCGAAAGCGCCTCCTCGAGCTTGCTCTTGAAGAGTGAGTAAATCAACGCGAGCTCGGTTTGCTCGCGCTTGGAATAATTGTCCAGGCTCAACGCCCAGAAAATCACGTCCTTCACACCCGCTTCGCGGCACCACTCGAGGACTTCCGCGGACTTCGCGAACCCGCACGCGTAAGCCTCCGGGTACGGGAGCCCGCGTTTTTTGGCGTAACGCCGGTTGCCGTCCGGAATCACGGCAAGGCAGTCGAGTGAACGCATAAGCAACAATTACGCCGCGAACGGCTTTTAATACCTCCCGCAGTAATGCGTTCCGTGAAGGTCTACAAGCGCAAGCGTCCCGCGTTCGACTGCCGAACCGCTGGTTCGCATTGGCTAAAATTCAAGGGTATAATGCTTTCTTCCCCGCAATTCAAGCCGCTCCTGTTCGACTTCGGGGCACGCCCGAACGCAATCCACTCTTTCTTCTGTCCCCCATTCACCGCCGTATGGCTTGACAACCGAAAGCGCGTGCTCCGCGTGGACCGCGTCGCGCCGTGGCGCATTTGGGTTTCCTGCCCGAACGCGCGTTACTTAATCGAAGCGCCCTCGTCCAACGGCGTGAAAGCGGGCGACGAACTCTCATGGTGAAAGCCGACTCGCTGGGTTGGAAAATCGCGGGCAAGGCAGAGTACGCGCTCCCCGAACTCGACTTGAACCCCGAGGAAGAGCGCCTGCTCGTTGCGCTGCTGGACGCTTTCGAGGAAGAGCAAGAGCCGGACGAAGGCGCGTTGCGCGCCCTCCTCAAGAAGATGTGCGCCCGCCACAGCCTACTGCTCGGGAAAGAATCCGCGGAACGCGTGCTCCGCGCCGCAACGGAAAGCGCGGGTTACGGCCCGTTCGGGGAAATGCTGGCGGACGACGAACTCGAGGAAATCGCGGTGACGGGCGTGAACGAACCCGTGCGCGTGTTCCACCGCTCGCGCGGCTGGCTCGAGACGAATTGCACGATTACAAGCAGGGATTATTGCGTGAACGCCGCGAACAGGATGGCGCGCTCGCTGGGCAGGCGGCTCACCCTCCAGAGCCCGCGCTTGAATGCGGTGCTCCCGAACGGTTCGCGCCTCCACGCCACCATAAAGCCGCTCGCCTTGAACGGCGTGGAACTAACCATCCGCAAGTTTCGGGAGAAGCCGTTCACGGTTCCCGAACTCGTGGAGAACCGCACGCTTTCCGCGGATGCCGCTGCCTTCCTCTGGCTCGCACTCTACGGCGAGACGAGCCTCGTGGTCGCCGGCTCCACCGGCTCCGGGAAAACCACGACGTTAAACGCGCTCTTCTCGTTCGTCCCGCTCAACGACCGCGTGGTAATCACCGAGGAGACCCCCGAGATAAACGTGCCGCACAAGCACAAGGTGTGCCTGGTGGCGAACGAGGAGTTGGGCATCGGGCTCAAGGATTTGGTGAAGGATTCGCTGCGCATGCGCCCCGACCGCGTAATCATCGGGGAAATACGCGACGCGCCCGAGGCCGCCGCGTTGTTCGACTCCCTGCTCTCGGGGCAGGCGCGCGGCTCTTACGCGACAATGCACGCTTCCACCGGGGACGAGGCACTCGCCCGCCTCAAGACCCTCGGCGGACGCGAGGACGAAGTGAACGCAATCGACCTCGTGCTCGTCCAACGCCGCTTCCTATCCTATGACAAGGCGACGCGCACCCAAAGCGAGAAACGCCGCGTCACCGAAATATCTGAAGTCAAATGCGGGAAGGCGCGGCCCCTGTATGCTTACGTTCCGGAAACGGATTCGCTCGAACGCACCGCGAACTACTCCAGCAACGCGGTGTTCGCTGAACTCTCGAAGAATTATGGTTTCGACCGCCGCGGCTTTCAAGCCGAGCACGCCAAACGCGCCGTCCTCCTCTCGAAAAACAATTGGAAGGATAACGCCGGGTTCACGCAAGCGGTGAACGACTACTTGTACGGGTGAAATCGAACGCTAGACCAAACCGCACGCAGGATGGAATTCGACGCGGGCAAACTCTTCGACGGGCGCGCCAACCGCACTACCGCGGAGGCGCTACGCAAGGCGGGGATGAAAACTGGTGCGGGCGAATGGCTCGGCTTCTCACTCGTTGCCTCGGTTGCCTGCGCGCTCGCGGCGCTCGCAACGGCGTTGGCGCTGAACGCGGGCATCGCTTTGTCAGCTGCAGCGGCAGCAGCTTCGTTCGCGCTTGCATTCGCCCGCCTATCAACCTATCCCGCCCGAAAGGCACGCAAGCGCGCCGAACTCGTGGAAGCCGACTTGCCTTTTGCGTTGCGCACCCTCGCGACCGAGCTCTCGTTGAACGCGCCTTTCGAGCGCGCCCTCGAGAGCGCGGCGGGTTACGGTGAGGCGGGACGCGAATTCTCGCGCGTGCTCGCGGACGTCAAGCGCGGGCATTCGTTTCCGCGCGCCCTGGCCTCGATGGGCGAACGAATCGACTCGGTGCACGTGCGGCGCGCTGCGGCGCACCTGTCGTTCGCCTTCGAGCGCGGGAAAACCGAGGGGCTCCGCCGCCTTGCGGACCAGTTGACTTCCCTTCAACGCGAAAAAATGAGGAAGCACGCGGCCAAGCAAAGCGTGCTCGGGCTGGTGTTCGTCACCGTGGGCGGCATAGTCCCGGCGTTCTTCGGGGCGTACGCGGTAATCGGCTCCGCGTTCCTCGAGGCGGCGTTCACCCCCGAACAGATACTCCTTGCTTACTTCGCCGTGTTCCCGCTCGCGGATGCCGCGATACTCTATTACCTGAAGAAGTCGAGCCCGAAGGTGAAAGGGAATGCGTGAAAAACTCGCGCGCGTTGCCGCCGCCTCCACCGCGCTCGCCTTGCTCGAGCTCGCCTTCCTCGACTTGCCGCTCGCGGCTGGCGCGCTCGCGTTCCTTGCCACTCTCTTCGTTCCGTCCGCGCTCGCCTATGCCTACTGGGACTACCGCGCTTCGGCGCGCATCCGCGAAATCGAGGACGCACTCCCCGACGCCCTGCTCCAGGCCGCCTCGCAGCCGCGCAGCCACGGCGTGGAAGACGTGATGGAGTCCATAGCCGGGAGCGGTTACGGCGCGTTGAGCGAGGAGTTCGACCGCGCCGCAAGGCGGGTGCGCGCCGGTTCGCCAATCGCGCGGGCGCTCGAGAAAACCGCGGTTGAAAACGGTTCGGTGTTGTTCTCGCGCGCGGCGGGGATGCTCGCGAACGCGAGCGAGACGGGCGGGGACCAGCGCGACGCGTTCAAGGAAACCGCGGAGGACCTGCTGGAAATGCAGTTGCTCGAGCGCGAGACCGCGGCCGGGCTCGCGATGCAGAAGTACACCGTGCTCGCCGCCTCGGCGTTCCTCGTGCCCGTGATACTCGCGTTGTTGTTGAACATCACGGCCGAATTGAACTCCGGGCTGACGGACGGTTTGAGCTCGTTCTCCTCTCTATCCGCGGTGGAGCGGGCGCGCCTCGTTGACGCCGTGGCGCTGGGCAGCCGGGTTTACCTGGCGTTGTTCGCCCTGCTTTCGTCGTATTACGCGGCGTCGGTGGATGGAAACCCGAAGAAGACCGTGGTTTATGCTGCGCTCGCGGTGCCGCTCGCCCTCCTCGTTTTCGAGTTCCTCTCGACCGCGGGCATACTCTAAAAAACCCGCGCGCGTTAACCGGATTCATGAAAGTCGAAATAATCGAGACCGCCAAGGCAAAGACCAAGAGGCCCGTGATAATCGAGGGCTTCCCCGGAATCGGGATGATAGGCACGATTTCCGCGTCTTACCTCGCCCAGAAGCTGGATGCCAAGCTCGTGGGTTACATCGCCTCGCCTCGCTTCCCGCCCATTTCGGCGATTCACGATTACAAGCCCGTTTCCCCGGCGCGCGTGTACGCGTCCGAGAAGCACGACGTGATAATCCTCTTCTCGGAGTTCGTCATCCCCGCGGACGCGGTCTACCACCTCGCCGAGGCGATCCACGGTTACGCGAAAAAGAAGAAGGCGCGCGCTGTCTACTCGTTGGCGGGCATCGCTTCGCCCACTCCCGGCGGCAAGATACGCGGGATAGCGAGCACGCCCGCAATCGCCGAGCTGCTCAAGAAGAACGGCGTGGAACTCATCAAGGAGGGCGCGACCCAGGGCGTGAGCGGCTTGCTCATCGCCGAGTGCGCGAGCGAGGGCTTCCCCGCCGCGAACCTCCTGTCGGAGACGAACAAGGCGATGGACCCCGCGGCTGCCGCGACGCTCCTCGAGAAACTCTCGCAGGTTACCGGCATCCCGGCGGACACGCGCGAACTCCGCAGCGAAGGCAAGAAGATAGAATACCAGATGAAGGGCGCAATGAACAAGATGCAGGCCCTGCACGCGGACTACAAGAAGCTCGAATCCAACCCGATGTACTCGTAACGCGCGCTAGCCGATAGTCGTGCGGAGCACTCGGAAGCCTTTCGCCTCCATTGCATCCGCCACGCGCTCCTGTAAATCTTTGCCCGGCGTGAGCGCGACCATGCAACCCCCGCCTCCGCCGCCCGTGACTTTCGCCCCGAACGCACCGTTCGCCCTCGCGAGCGCAACGAGTTCGTCGAGCTTTACCCCGGACGTCCCGACTTTCTGGAGCAACGCGTGGTTCTCGTCCATGAACGCGCCGACCGCACACAAGTCCCCGGCTTCAAGCGCGGCGCGCGCCTTCACAACCAACGCGGCGTACGCTTTGAACAGCGCGTCGTATTTTTCGGGTTCGTGCGCCCTCCGCTCCGCGACACCCGCGACCATTGCCTTGGTGTCAGCCACGACGCCCGAGTTGCCCATGACTATCTCCACGGGACGCGGAATTTTGATGGGCTCCAGGTCGTTCGCGCCGCCCGCCATGTTCTTCTTGAACCAGATGAGCCCGCCGTAAGTCGCCACGGTGTTGTCTATCCCCGACGGATTTCCGGCGAACGCCTTCTCCATCTCGTAGGCAGTTGAATTGATTCTCGCGTCGTCGTAACCCAAACCCAGCTCGTCGGATACCGCGCGCGCTATTGCAACGCTCGAGGCGGCGCTCGCGCCTATCCCGCTCATCACCGGGAGCGCGCCCCCGAGCCAAATGTCGAACCCTTTTTCCTCTAGGTTCATCATGTCGAACATGCGTTCGAAGGACTCGCGCTGGTGTTCCTTCTTCGCGGCAGAATAACCCTCGGTTCCCGCGCGTTCGTCGCACACCGTCAACGCTCCCGCCTTCTTGACAATCGCGTCAGTGGACAAGCCGACCGCGGAGGCGATGCCGGGCAAGCCGTAGACCACGAAGTGCTCGCCGAACAAAATTACTTTCCCGTAACCCGAACCCTTGCCCATGCCGAGAATCACCTGAACGAAAACAAGCGCCGCGGATTTTTAATTGCTTGCGCAAGCGGTTTTTAACCCGCCGCCCGAAAATATTATTGTGCAGGGGTGGCGGAGCCTGGTCAAACGCGTTGGCTTTAGGAGCCAATCCCTTAGGGGTTCAAGGGTTCAAAAACGAACTTTTCTTTCGCGAAAGAAAACTTCGATGAAAAGAAAGGCTTGATGAAAATCCCTTCCCCTGCACTAAAAAAATGAAGCACGCAATCGCCGTCAAGGCGTTCATAGTCGACTCGAACCGGGTGCTACTGATTAAGCGGAACCAGGACGACGAGCACTGCCCTGGCTTGTGGGAGATACCTGGCGGACGACTCGAAGAAGGAGAGAACCCGTTCGACGGCTTGAAGCGCGAGGTGCGCGAGGAAACCGGACTCGAAACCCGCGTGGGCGCGCCCCTGCAGGTCCACCACTTCACGCGCGACGACGGGCAGTCCATAACCATGATTGTCTTCGCCTGCTCGCTGGAAGGCGGGGTGCTGGCGTGCGGCGGCGAACACTCGCAATGCGAGTGGGTTCCCCTCGAAACGTGCAGGAAAAAGTTGAGCAAATACTTCCACGGTGCGGTCGACGAGTTCGAGAAGCGAAATTAACGCGCGGATCCGCATATTATTACTAAAACAAATTGAAGAAAGAATTTGGTTCAAATCCTGCTTGTCGTGCAATAGACCGTAAAACACCCGGATTAATCTCATCATTACTGTGTACCGGCACGGTAACCTGCAAGCTACCCTTAGTTAAATGCGCGTGAGATCCTTTCCACCTAACTACTGCAAAACCGTTTTTTTGTAGAACGGATAAAACCTCTTTTCCAGTTACAACCGGCGTTTTCATTAAATTCGCCTATAATTCCAAACGTCTCCCTTCATTTCTCGGGCTAATATTCGATCATGAACTAAATCCTTAAGCACTTTGTAAAGGGCATTATATTTCGTGTTAGGTCGACGTTGATTAACCAAAGAAAAAACTTCAGACGCAGCCTGACCCGAATCTAATTCGCCCTCCGAAACTAAATCTTTCAAAACGGACGCCATGCTCTTTTGAGTTTTTTCAGTTGAAATTCCAGAAAAAGAAACAGCACGTCTGGTTCGGTTGCCAGATTTTAGAATTTGAGAACAGCGGGGTAACGCACCAGATAATATCTTATACCGTCCATCATTTTCCTCAACTAAACGTTCTTCGGCAAGTTGACGTAGAGTTGGACGTATGGACCCCGCAGGAATATCTGATGTTTTTTCTAGCTCTTTTGGCGAAACATCATCAACAATGTTCGTTTTCAATGAAAGAGCTTTACTAGCAAGAAGTAATAATAAAACTTTATTACGATTAGTTTCTGAATAAAAATTGGTAAGCGGAAAAATTCGTCCGCTTTCGTCTAATCTTATAAAATCAAACAATAAGTCCCTAAGTAATTCACGATTCAGAGATTCGCCCTTTACAAATAGGCTGTCAAGAGGATCAACATCATCCGTCAATGTTTCAACAAAACTCACAAAACATCACTTAAGTTACAGTTATGGTTTTTGTTTAACTCTATTTATATACCCTCGCATCGAAAGAGATTACATGAAAACGAATGTTTTGGGCTTTTCAGCAGTAACCTATAAAGATGGTGCAACCTACACCGCCTGGTGTCCAGATTTAGATGTAGCCTCGCAAGGTAAGGACATACCTACTGCAACCGCTAATTTACGGGAAGCAATAGAATTACACATAGAATGTTTAACCCCAAACGAAAAGAAAGAAATTATGAACCGACAGGGAACTAAATTTGTAACCACATTACAGGTTGCAATGCCCGTTTAAAACGCCGAAACAACTTGTTTGCGTGTTTTTAAAACTACATTAATTCTTCAAAACCCGATAAAATAAGTGCGCGTCACAAATTTCGTGCGTTCTTCAAGTCCGCGGGGCGCACGAGTTTCGGTTCTATCTCGAAATTCACAGTTGCCTTGCGGCCGTCCAGCAAGTCGCGCGCGAACTCGTGCCAGGGCTTGTTCGCGTAAAGCCTGCCGCCCATTTTCGCGTGCAGGTATTCGTAAAGCGATTGCCCGGGCTTCGAACCCAAGATTATCGGCTCGCCGCGCGGGGTTTCGATTTCGTAAGCGTGCTCGAATGCCAAGTCCGAGGTACCGAACGAGGTGCGCACGGTTTCGCTTGGCGCGAGGCGTTCCCCGAGGTGCCCGCCGGTCAGGTGCACGTGTTTTATCGGGAGCGAGCCCCACGCCTTGACGAACAACCCGTACACCCATTTCGACGGCTTGACTTGCAAGTCCTTTGGCGTTGCGCCTTCTTTCCCGAAGCCGCGTAACCCGGGTTTCGTCAACGCCAGCAACCGCGTGCAGGCACTCCTGAAGCGCGCCTCTTCGCCCGGTTTGCCGTGCGCCTCCAGGAAGTCCTGGAACGCCCGCTTCGAACGCGCATCCATGTGATTGCCGTAATCCTGATAGAAAGAGCGCACCAGAACCGCGTCCTCCTCGGAGCCGCGGTTGGATAGGAAACGCGTTGCGGGGTTGTAAACCTCTTCCACGGGCTGGGCTATCATTGCCTGCGCCACGTGCTCCAAATCAAGCACGAGTCCGTGCGAGGCGCGCGCCACGCGCTCGAACGCCTTGAAGCCGAGCGGCTTGTAAAGCAAAGCAGAACCACCCGTCGACTCAATCAAAATCTTGACTTTACTGCTCGCCGCGTCCTTCTTCAACTCGGACAACGCTTCGGCGACTTCGAACGGGTGCGGCACGCTCTTGAGCAAGCCGCGCACGTTGCCAAGCGCCGCGGGGGAAACAATGTCCGCGCCCTCGCGCTCTTTCTTGCGGTACTCGCCGCCGCGGAAAGCGGGGTAGTCGGCGACCACGATTTTCGCGCCAACACCCGAGGCAAAAGCAATCGTGAGGCGCGCGTTCTCTTTGAAATCCGCGAGCGTGGATGATTTGGGTATAACCACCGAACCCACAGAGAGCGAGTGCTCTTTCAGCAGGCGTTGCGCCTCAGCTATTTTCGCTTCCATGTTCTCGGATGAAATGCCCTTGGTAAAAAGTTCGACGCGGTTGAAACCCGCCGCCCTAGCGGAAGCCAACTGCCCGGGGGCGCGCGATATGCTCAAAATCCGTTTCGACATTCAAAAACTCCTTCAAGCGCAGTGCTGGCACACCTTGTCGTGCTGGGTGTGCAGGATACGCATCGCCTTCTCGCTCCTCGGTTCCCCGAGGTAGGAATCGTAAAGCGCCTTAATCTGGGGGTTCTGGGCGGCGACCTTAACGCGCGCGCCGGCGTCGATTCCGTAAAGCCCCTTGCGGCGCGCCTCGAGCGTCTCGAGCGTCGAGGGCGGCTGTCCGGCGCCGCCCACGCAGCCGCCCAGGCACGCCATCATTTCCACGAAATTGTATTTCGCAAGGCGCTTCTTGTCCGAGAGCGCAGCCGGCGCGTTCTTCAAACAGTTGATTACCAGGACGCTCACGCGTTCGCCGCCCAAGTCGAACGTTTCCTCGCGCAAGCCCTCCGAACCGCGGAGCGGCTTCGAGTCCAGCTTCTCGAGGGGCAACCCCTTGAGGAAAGCGTAGTTGCGTATCGATGCCTCGCTTACGCCCCCGCTCGAACCGAAAATCTGTCCCGCACCCGACGCGACACCAAGCAAGTCGTCGAACGCGCATTCCTTAACCTTCTTGAAGTCCACACCCGCCTCTTCGAGCAGGGCGGCGAGTTCGACCGTGGTGATTACGCAGTCCACGGGACGGATGCCTTCGAAGTCGAACTCCGGCTTCCTGGCTTCGGTTTTCTTTATCATGCACGGCATCAACGCCACGGAATTTATTTTCGAGGGCGCGATTTTCTTCTTCTCCGCGAAATACGACTTGATTAGCGAGCCGGTGACTTCCATGGGGCTCTTCACCGTGACTATGCTGGGCACGAGCTCGGGGTAGGCGTGTTCGAGGAAGAGCACCGAACCGGGACAGCACGAGTTGAATATCGGGAACGGACCGCCGTCCTTGAGGCGCTTGGCGAGCTCCGCGCTCTCCTCGGCCACCACGACGTCGGCGCCGAAGCTCGTGTCGAATACGAAGTCAAAACCCAACGCCTTGAGGCAGCCCACGACTTTCCCGGTCGCCGGCGTGCCCGCAGGCAAACCGTAGAGTTCGCCGAGCGTGACGCGCACCGCGGGCGCGACTTGGATTACGTTCTTCTTCCCCTTTACCAGCACGTCGTCGAGTTTCATGAACGCAGTTAACGGGCGCGGGTTTTAATAGGTTTTCAGGCGGCGGATGCCACGCACTTCACTCAACGACTAGGCGGTCGCTTTTCGTGATTTTCGAGGCGGGCTTGCGGGAGCCGTCCGTTAGGAACAACTCGTGCTCGGGCGTCACCGTCACGCCTTCCACGCTCACGAGTTCGCCGTCGTACGGGCGGCGGTTCAACGAGAGGATGCGCGTCCGTGTTTTTTTGTTGTCCTTGAAACCCACGGTGTACGCTTTCAATTCCGCGGGCAAGGCGAGCGCCTCGTACCCGTCCTCGTTGCGTTCGATTGATTCGGGGTAATCCGTTGCGGCGCGCGTCCACAAATCTTCGAACGACACCACGGTCTTCTTTCCGTTGTAATCGACTTCAAGGCGCTGCCCGGCTTCGAACGACTGGAACGGGTCGTGGCGGCAATCCCCGAGGAGGGCGCCGGCGCGCGCGCCCGTGGCGTCGATGAACGGGGCGCGGGTGTGCGTTGAGTTGTCCACGAGTATCTTGGCGGTTTCGCCGGGCTCGAACAAACGGGCGCCGCGTCCGAGTTGGGAACCGAGAGCGAACAAGCCCGCGGTGAAGAACAGGCAGAGGAGGAGCGCGGCGGTTATCACGTCGCCCAGGCTCTCGCGCCAGAACGTGAGTAGGAGGAACGAGAAGAGGAGCATGACGAGCATTACCACGAGGTTCGGGCTTCCGCCGGGAACCGTTGCTTTCGCGCGCTCCTTTTCAACGATTTTCTTGGCTTCACCCGCGGGAACGACTTTGATTATTGGCGCGTTCTCGTTCTCGGGGTTCGGGTAAGCGAGCACGTCCTCTAGCTTTCCAATGGGCATCAGCTCAGCCATGGCTTGGGCGAGCATGGACTTCCCGGTGCCCGGCGTGCCCACGAGCAGGACATTCCGCTTCTGGGAAGCCGCCTTCTTGATTACCTCGACGCTGGACTCCTGCCCGATGACCTGGTCCACGAGGCGCTTGGGCACTGCCAGCTCCTTGGTAGAAGTGATGGACTCGGGCAACAACAGTTCCTTCTTCTTTTCCTTTTTCTTTTTCAAAAATTGCTTCACGCTCTCTTTCTTATTTGCTCCAAATAAGGCGCTACTTGACGCCTCAACTGCGAGGCAACACCCGAACTCAACGCGTTTTTGCTGCCATGAACGGGTATTACCACCGGACGCCCGCTTTCGGAGCGCAACAGTTCGCCCTCCCAAGTCAACGCAACGTGTCCGCCCTTGGCTTCGTTCGAGAAACCGAAACCTTGGCGGCTCAATTCCTCCTTCAGCTCCTTCGGGCGCATTCCCGGGCGAATCGACAGGGGAGGCATGAAAAGAGTTTTTCAGGCAAGTAATAAAAGGGCTTTGGAAGCCAACTATGTCTTGGTATGTTCAAAGTAACTTTCCTGGGTTCCAGCGCGTCTCTACCCTCGCCTAGGCACCACCCCAGCTGTTTCGCAGTAACCTGCGGGGGCGTCTACCTGTTCGACGCGTGCGAGGGCATCCAACGCCAGATGATGAAATACGGCGCGGGCTACGGGAGCCTCAAAGCCGTTTTCCTCTCGCATTTGCACGCCGACCACTTCCTCGGCTTGCCCGGACTCGTGCAAACGCTTAACATGGCCGCACGCACCGAGCCGCTCCTCGTATTCGGCCCGAAAGGCACCCGCAAGTTCGTGAACGACTTACTCACGTTACCGCACTTGCGCGCTTCTTTTCCAGTGGAGGTGCGGGACTGCGAGGAAGGCGAATGCCTGCGCACCGAATTGTTCGCAGTACGCTGTTTCCCGGTCGAGCACGGCTGCCCTGCACTCGGCTATGCAATCGAGGAGCCGGAGAAGACGCGGTTCCACGAGGAGAAAGCCAAGAAGCTCGGGCTCCAGGGCAGGATGTTCGCCGAGATAACCGAGAAAGGCAAGTTGAAAGTCAAGAACAAGACGATAAAGCTCGCGGACGTGACCTACCGGCAGGCGGGCAAGAAAATCGTTTACAGCGGGGATACCGCACCGTGCCCCGCGCTCTCGAAAGCAGCGGAAGGCGCGGACCTCCTCGTGCACGACTCGTGCTTCTCGCGCGCGGATGCCGCGCTTGCAAAAGAGAAGAAGCATGCGACGGCGTCGGATGCCGCTGAACTCGCGTGCAAGGCGAAGGTGAAGAAGCTCGCGTTAACCCACTTCAGCAACCGTTACGAGAACCGCGCGCCCCTCCTCGAGGAGGCGCGCCGCATCTTCAAGGACTCGCTCGCGGTGGAAGAGGGCGTGACGCTCGCAGTTTGAAAAAAAGGTGAAATTAAATTGAAAAAGGACTCTTTGGCTCTTGCAATCGTGGCGCTCGCGTTCCTGGCGGGCGCGTTTTATTTCGCAACACAGGCGCTCGCCCAACGCGAGGTTTACCTGGACGGGGTGCGCATCCTCTCGGACGGCGACGTCCAACAGGGAATCCGCGACGCGCTCTCCGGCAACCCGGTAGTCCTGGAGGAACGCGTTACCGCCGAGAACAGCACCCAGAACAGCGGAATCGCGATGATGGGCACGGAAATCGTTTACGCACTCGCCACCTCGGGGAGGGAAACGTTCGTGTACGCGGTGGTGGACGACGGCACGCTCATCGGCTGTGAAAACGCCACGCTGTGCGCGAACCCCCGCGTGATAATCCGCCCGGGCGAATGCGACTGCCTCCAGCTCACCGGCGGGACAATGGTAATCGAGGGCTCGCCCGAGTTCATGTACAACGCGTCCATGGTGGTGCGCGGGCTCGTGAACATGGCGCTCGCGGGTTAGGCGTTCGACTTGTCCGGTTTTGCCGCCGGACGCAGGGAGTCCGCGGCTTCCGCCTTCCACACCGAATCGTACTTGTCCTCTATCTGGCGCTCGATGCGCGCTCCCAGCTTGAGTGCGCCGCGCACGCATTCCGCGTCAATCAAGTCAACTCCGCGCGAAACCGCCAAGTCCCCGGCGATGCGCACGATGCCGCTCAACTCGCGGAAACGCAAAGTGAGGGAGTCGTCGGCGTCGTCGTACTCGCGCGCCTTCCCGCACGACACATTGATTATTTCCTCCACAGCCTCGGGGGAGGCGTGTGGGATTTTCCCGTCTTTGCGTATCTCCTGTGCGGTGAACTGCCACATTTTGGCGCGGTTTCCAGCGGTGTCCGGCATCACGGTATCTAGGAGCACTTCGTAACCGTTCCCGATTATGCGGCTCCGCAACGGGGGCAGGATTGACGGCAAGTCCTTTATGTTGGATGCCGCGACGAGCACGAAATCGCAGGGCACGCCCTCGACTTTCACGCTCGCCCCCGCGCTCTGGGGGTTGCGCCCCACGATTGGGTATTTCTTCTCTTGCATTGCGGTGAACAGGAAGCGCTGGACGCTCGCGAGCGCGCTCAACTCGTCAATGAACAATACGCCTTGGTGGGCTTCGTGCACCGCTCCAGGGACAACGCGCAAATAAGCGAGCGTCCCAATCTGCTGGTGCCCGCCGTACGGGTCGTGCTTCACGTCCCCGAGGAGCTCGGTTTCCGAGGCGCCCGTTGCAACAACGAACGCGTTCCGGTTGAAGGGCACGATAATCTTGCGGGGCTGGCGCTTGCTGAGCTCCTCCAGCTTTTCCAGGGCGCTCTGGTCGAGCACGCGCACGCGTTCGCCTTGGCGCTCGTAAACGATTACCTCCTCGGAGTTGTCCTCCTTGAGGCGCGTTGTTGATACCTGGTTCGGGCGCTCGCGCTTGTCCAAGTAGATGCTCGAAAACGGGTTCACCGAGAACGACTTGTCAGCACCGCAGTTCGCGCACGCCTCCTCGGAGGCGCGTCCGAGCTGTCCGCAGCGCGGGCACCTGAAGCCCAGGCGTTCGGCAACGAACGAGGGCACGTCCGCGGGATCCACGAGGCGCCCCTTCACGCTCTCGCGCGCCTTCTCTTCACGCGACGCTTGCTGGCGCGAGCGTACCTCGACCGTGGGGCGTTCGGGGTTCGCGGGATTGTGGAGCACGGATATCTCTTCGGTGGGCTCGGGCAAGTGGAAGGCAATGGCTTGGGCGAGCATGGACTTCCCGGTGCCGGGCGCGGCAACCAAGAGGAGGTGGCGGCGCTGGCGGGCGGCGACCTTCGCGATTTCCACGGCGTGCTCCTGTCCGATGACCTGCTCGAGCGGGTCCTTGGGCACGCGCACTTCCGCGGTGGACTTCAACAATTCAACGCCCCAACAAGGTTTCCGCGAACTCGAGCGCGGTTTGCTTGGGCGCGTCCTTGGGAATCACGAGGTGGTTGTGGTCCACGAGCACCACGACGAGTTTTTCCCCGCTGCGCGCCTCCAGGTACTTCTTGGACTTCTGGAAACCCGTCGAGAGCCCCGCGGCTTTCGCCGCCTTCGCGAATTCGGCTTCGGTCACCTTGCGGTGCAATTGTATTATCCCAACGCCTTCGGGCGTGACTTTCGCCTGGAGGACTTTGGACTTCAGGCGCTTGACAATCGAGTGCATTTGGAAAAACCCCTCCGAGAAAAGGACGCTGCCGTGAATAAAAACGCATTGCCCTCCGGTCGTGGCACGGGAAAAAAAATTAAAAAAAGGTTTAGGGGGTTTAACCCCCGTTCGAGCGCTTACTTGCCCAGGATTATCTTGAGCCCGGGCGGCTTGCGGGTGAGGTTACCCGAGCGTATGCCCACGAGGAACTTCACGCCCTTCTGTTCGGCTAAGTCAACCAGGCGCTGGGTCACGATGCCGTCGAGCACCGCGGCTTCCACGCCCTTGGTTTCCGAGAGCACCTTCATTATCTCGCGGATGGGCACCTCGGAGAGCGTGGTGCTGTCCTGGGACAGGAGGCGCGCCTTGAGCGAGCCCTCGAGTTCCTTTAGCACGCGCTTGGCTTCGGTGACCTTCACGAGCTCTTCGGGAGTCATGATGTCGGCAACCGGCGCTTCGGGTTCGCGGCGCACGAACTCCTCGCGCCTGAACGCGTCCCTGCGCGGCGCCTCGCCAACTACCTCTTCACGGCGTTCGGTTGGCTCGCGGCGCACGAACTCCTCGCGCTTGAACTCGTCCCTCCGCTGCGCCTCGCCGCCTTCCTCGCGGCGGGGCTCGGGTTCGCGGCGTTCGGTTGGCTCGCGGCGGGGTTCGGGTTCGCGGCGCGACTGGAAGTCGCGGCGTCCGCGCCCGCGGTCGCCCGCACCTTGGTCCAGTGGGACGCGGCGGCGGAGCGCTTGGATGAGCTCCTTGCGAGTCAACTCCTCGACTTCCTTGCCCGTGGGCGCGCGCGCGACGTAATCCACGTCGGTGGCGTCCATGAGTTCCTTGAGGATGATGTCCCCGCCGCGGTCCCCGTCCAGGAACGCGGTGACTTCCTTCTCGCGGCCGAGCTTAGCGATTGTCTCGCCCACGTTCGCCCCTCCGATTGCAACGGCGTTCTTGATGCCGTTACGCAAGAGGTTGATGACGTCCGCGCGTCCCTCCACCATGATTATGGAGTCGCTCGAAGCCATCTCGGGTCCCGCGGGCAGTTGGTCGGGTCCGTAGGACTCGACGTCGCTTATCTTGGCGTCCTCGCGCACCATTTCGCTGAGTTCCTTGCTTTCGGGAATCTCCTCGGTTAACAGTGCCTTCAAGAGTTGCTTGGCGCGGCTCAACACCTGCTTGCGCTTGAGGCTCCGCGTGTCCTCGATTTTCTCGACGTTGATGCGCGCCTCGCACGGGCCCACGCGGTCCACTATCTCGATGGCTGCCGCGAGTATGCTCGTCTCCACCATGTCCAGGCTCGAGGGCAGCAATATCGTGCCGTAACTCTTGCCTCCGCGGGCGCTCGAGGTAACCTCGATGCGTCCCACGCGCCCGTTCTTCTGTAACTCGCGCAAGTCGAGTTCGTCGCCTAGGAGCCCCTCGGTCTGCCCGAAGAGCGCGCCCACGATGTCCGGCTTTTCAACCAAACCGTCGACTTCGAAGCTAGCGCGAACCATGTACTTGACCGTGTCAATATACGTTTTACCCATTTTCCTTCACCTTTAATCCATCTAACAATTCGGAGTGCTTTGTCAAGGCTTCCTCGACGAAGCAATAGCCGAGCAGCGCCTTCAAGCGCTTGGGGGTGGCGCGGTCCAGGAGCCCGTAGGCGCCTTCCGCACGGAAGCGTTCCTCGAAAAACCTCGTTTTCCGAACGCCTTCCGTGTCCCAGTCGAACAGCAACGCAATGCGTTGGTTCGCACCGCACGCCTGCAAGGCGCGCGCGACCACTCCCTCGGGTTTTCCATTCGCTTCGAGCACGCGTGCGGGCGACGCGCCTATGGCGCGCAACGCCGCTTCATCCCGCTTGCCTTCCACGAGGACCACCCGTTTTTCGAGAATACTGAAAACGCGGTCTAGCGCAGCCAAACGCCTTTCAAGCCGTTCGTCCAACGCATTCACCCTTGGGTTTCCCGGCGCGTTTGCGCGCGCATGTTGAACTGCCCGGTCATGCCCCCTTCCGCTTTTGGCGGGGGGAGTGCGGGAGCCATCCTACGCGCAGTGCGTCCGCGCGGGAAACTTCACGCCTTCAGCCGTTCCCTTTCGGCTATCAGGTCGTACAAAGAAGGAGAAATCTTGACTATGTCCCTATCCGAGATCAACCCGGAAATCCGTCCGCCAGGACCCGTCACAATAAGGCGCTTCACGTTCTTCTTGCCCATCAACTCTGCGGCTTCGCTCAAGTCCGCGTCCATCGGGACGCACAACAACGGCTTGCTCGCGAAAGCCTTGACGGGCTCGTTCGTCTTCTCGAATGCTACTGCTTTTCCAACGATGTCATCAGCGGTCAAAATCCCGTAAATTTTTCCATCGTCATCTGTTACCAGCAAACTGCCAATTCGTGACTTCTTCATCAAGCGCGCCGCCTCAACGACGGATGCGCTTTCCCTGACGGTGACGAGGGTCGTAGTCATGCAATCTCCGACCTTGACTCCTGTCTCCATTCACTAATAAACTCTGAATCCGACTTTAAATACCTACTTGAATACGGCAATCGGCGAACATTCTTGGGGGGCGTAAAAACGAATAAAAGCATCCCCCTGCTGAGTTAACTTGATTGAAATGGTTCGAACACCCGAAGCGAGGATGAAACGCACGTTGATGCTCGAATCAACGCCCGAAAACGAGGCGTACCTGCACCCTCGGATTGGTGAAGCGCTGGAAAAGCTGCAAAAACGAAAAACCCTGTTGTCGAAAGTAAGCCTGCCGCCCGCGGACCAAGTCGTACTGCTGGCTGGAAGCGACGGAGTCCACACCCAAGTATACCGCCTTACCCCGACAACCCGGCTGAACGGCATTGTGATAGTCAAAAGGGGAGAAGAAACGCCGGTAATACACGCGAGCGGGAATTATTTGAGAATGCAGGCGGTAAGAGATTTTGCGAGCAAACTCGAGGAAACCGCGGGTTACAAGGACGGCGCCATAAAACCCGTGTTTCACGAGACAATGCCCCAAACCTACTCGCTGTATGACTTGCCTCGGGCAAAAATCAGGCTGTCCCGCTTGTTCGGACCGAAAGAACGCGCCCAGCGCACGAAGCAGATACTGGAAGCGCACTTCGGGAAATACCACGCGGTTGAAATCAACGGCAACGCGGTTACCTACACTTCGCCAAGCAACCAACGCGGGCAAAACAAGGTGCGGATAACCTTCTCTAGATGGCGCAACCCGGTAGTTGAAGCGGTTGAAGGCGACGCGAGTCAAGTCATCAGCGCGCTCAAGAACTGGGGTGGAGTGAAGCGCGTCAAGCTCGCATAATTAAACGCCCGAAAACAATCTAATTATTCTAAATGGCTTACAACAAGGGTTCCGCTGCCGAACGCGAACTCAAGAAGCTCCTTGAAGCGCGCGGTTACCGCGTGGTGCGCTCGGGCGGGAGCGGCGCGGACGGCACGAGCCCTGATTTGCTCGCGTTGAAAACAACCAAGCGTCTCGCGATAGAGTGCAAGTACTGGGCGAACAGCCTTTACATCGAGAAACGGAAGTTTGCTATCATGTGCGACTGGGAGCGTGCCACGGGCGTGCCCGTGTTCGTGGCGTGGAGGCAGTGCCGGAAGGGCTGGCGTTTCTTCCCGCTCGCATGCTTTAACGAGACGCCCGCGGGGCACTCGCTCAACAAGCGCGAAACAAGTTCGGGGCTCTCGTTCGAGGAGGTCGCTTGAATGCCTGAAGAGAAATTCTCCGAATCGCAAATGAACTGCCGGGGTTTGCACTTATCTCGGGAAATAGATAATGCAGACAACTTGCACGAAGCAGCCGACGCCATTCACAATCAACCAGAAAGAGCGCGGGAAATCTTAAACGATTTAAGATATTGTTTTAGTCTAACACCGGAAGAGAAAGAAGCGTTGTTGAAGAGTGAAGCTGAAAAAGGTTTGAGGAAACTCGCCGAAAAGAGTCTGGAACGCGCCAGAGAACTTGCTGAAGAATACGATTGGCCTAATGAAAGCCGTTGGAACCAGCTCACACCATCGCAAAAAAATGCGGCAATACGGGGAATATTCACCACCCTCAGGGTAGCAAAAGCAAAAAGACCGAACCTTAAAGCTCGGATTATATTGGCTGGAACCCGCTTTGAAGAAGAATCCGCTGGATGTGGTAGAATAGATGGATTACGATTAATAACTGTGGGTCCAATCAAAAAATATACAGAACAAAGGATTCCAAAGTCCGCGGAAATCTTTGTTGCGCAGGTAATGTCCCATGAAACCGGGCACGCCTTGGAACTGCCACACGCAATAGTGAATGCAATCGGAAAATACACCGCAATGGTTACCAATTACCCTGCAGGCACAAAAATAGTTGTGACTGCGAAAAGCCAACCGGAATACACTCACGAAGAGATTATGGCTGCCGAGGAGCCAAAAGAAAAAGAAGACGTAGAAAAAAACGAGAAATCAAACGCATACTGGCTGGGCACGTTTTTGGGACGGGAAGCATACCAAATGGAGGAACATATGCCCAACGGGGGAGTCGAATACTTACGCAACCTCGTGTCCGGAATGGGCACGAAGAAAGCTCGCAGGGCGGTGATAGCGCGCAGCATACGTAACATAACACTTCCGCCAGGTGCAAAAGAATTCTTGAAAAAAGCGGTTTCAGGCAAAGCAATCAGAGTAGCTTCAAGTCGCCCGTGAGCTTGTCCACTGCCCCGTCCGAAGCGGGCCCGATGGCGAGCGCGGTAATCGTGCCCGCCTCGACTTGGGTGTGCCCCGCGTCCCGAATTAAGGCGCACGGGAGCTTCGCCCGCTTCGCTTGCGCGTGCAACTCGAGGAGCGCGGCTTCGCTATCCACTTTTAACGTGATTTTCTTCGCGCCGCCCTGCCGCCAAGCGATTGCCGCGAGCGCGTTGTTCCTCTGCGCCTCGTGGAACGCTTCTAATGAGGAGTGTGCTCCTTGCGCCACGAGTTTGCCTTTTCCCATGCCCAAATCCGAACGCAGGATTATGGCTTGCTTGAACATGACGAGCGAACTGCGCGCGTTAATAACTGCTTTTCGCCCGCGCCGTAAAGCCATGTTTTTATTGGTTCGCGCACAATGGTTTAACCATGTTCACGCCAATCGGGTTCGTCCTGGATGGGAAGGCTGCCGAAGGCGAAAGCGTTTCGCTTCGCGGATGGGTTCACCGGGCGCGCGCGAGCAATAACCTGGCTTTCGTGGTGATGCGCGACTCCACGGGCACGATCCAGTGCGCAGTCAAGAAGGACTCCGTGCCGGAGAACGACTTCGAGGATGCGCGCAAGGTTTTCATCGAGTCCGCAGCCGAGGTTAGCGGCACCGTGCACAGGGACGAGCGCGCCCCGGGCGGGTGGGAGCTCCGTGCGACAATGTTCCGTTTGACGCACCACGGCGAGGCGTTCCCGATTACCGAGCACCAGAGCCCCGAGCTCTTGTTGGACAAGAGGCACTTGTGGTTGCGCTCGCAAAAGCTAACGAACGCCATGAAGGCGCGCGACCACATCGTGCGTTATCTCCGCGAGTACTTCCAGCAGCAGGGCTTCTGGGAGGTTTCACCCCCGATAATCACGAAGAGCGGGTGCGAGGGCGGCTCCACGCTATTCGAGCTCGACTACTTCGGCGAAAAGGCATACCTGTCCCAGAGCGGGCAGCTCTACAACGAGGCGTTCATCACCTCCCTCGAGAAAGTATTCATTCTCGCGCCGTCGTTCCGCGCCGAAAAAAGCCGGACGGTAAAGCACTTGACCGAGTACTGGCACCTCGAGGAGGAAGCCGCGCACTACGACAACGAGGACAACATGCGCCTCCAGGAGGAACTCGTTTCGTACGTGGCGCGCAAGCTCGCCGAAAACGACGCTCCGTTTTTGAGGCACTTCAACCGCAAGACGGAAGAGTTGTTCGCAATCGAGCCGCCGTTCCACCACATGACTTACGACGAGGCAGTGGAAACGTGCGGAATCGAGTGGGGCGACGACTTCGGCGTCCCCCAGGAAGAGAAGCTCACCGAGGGCCTCGAGAAGCCGTTGTTCGTGACGCGCTTCCCGGCGGAAATCAAGCCGTTCTACATGGCGACAACGCCGGACGGCAAGTACGCGTTGAACGCGGACGTCCTCGCACCCGAGGGGCACGGCGAAATAATCGGGGGCTCCCAGCGCGAGTGGAATTACGACGCGCTCGTGAACAAGATGCGCGCGCAGGGGCTCGACTTGAAGGAGTACGAGTGGTACCTGGACTTGCGGCGTTACGGCTCGGTGCCACACAGCGGGTTCGGGTTGGGAATCGAGCGCCTCGTGAAGTGGCTCTTGAACCTCGAGCACATCCGGGACGCGGTGCCGTTCCCGCGCGTAATCAACCGCGCCTACCCGTGATCTTCCGGCTTCCAGCCGCGCATTAGCAACGCGTTGCCAACCACGGAAACGCTTGAGAACGCCATCGCAGCACCTGCCAGCATGGGGTCAAGCATCACGCCGTACGAATACAGCGCGCCCGCGGCGACTGGAATCGCGGCGACGTTGTAGGCGAACGCCCAGAACAGGTTCTCCCTGATTTTGCGCAGCGTGTAACAGCTCAAGTCGATTGCCGCGGCGACGTCGCGCAAGTCGTTACGCACGAGAACGATGCCACCGGTTTCCATAGCCACATCCGTACCACTGCCCAACGCGATGCCCAGCTCAGCGCGGGCGAGGGCGGGTGCGTCGTTCACCCCGTCGCCAACGAAGGCAACCCTGCGACCGGCTTTTTGCATGCGCGCGACTTCGCGTTCCTTTTCCACGGGAAGCACTTCGGCTATCACTTCGTCAATGCCCGCTTCGGTGGCAATCGCGCGCGCAGTGCTCTCGTTGTCGCCCGTAATCATCGCCACGTTGAAGCCCTTGCGCTTGAGTGCGGCAACCGCCTCGGCGGCGTGCGGCTTGATGGTGTCCGCAATCGCTATCACGCCCACGCACTTGCCGTCCAAACCAACGAAAACGACCGTCTTACCTTGCGCCTCCAGCTTTTTCGCAGCCGAATCCTCCTTCGCACCGCACTTCACCAGCTTCCTGCTGCCAACCGCGATTTCCTTCCCAGCATAGCGCGCCTTCACGCCCTTGCCGGTGACGCTTTTGAATGCAGTCGGGTTCGGCACGCGACCCGCCTTGGCGAGAATCGCCTTCGCGAGCGGGTGTTCGGAATTCTTTTCCGCGATTGCGGCAAAGCGCAGCGCGTCAACCTTCCCGAACGCGACCACGTCCGTAACACTCGGCTTGCCGTTGGTGAGCGTGCCCGTCTTGTCGAAAACAACAGTATTTATTTTTCCCGCGGCTTCCAGCGCGTCGCCGCCCTTGATTAGTATGCCCTGTTCCGCGCCCTTCCCCGTTCCAACGAGCACGGCTACGGGCATCGCCAAGCCCAGCGCGCACGGGCACGCGACTATGAGCACGGAAACGAAAACCGTTAGCGCGAAGTCGAACGACGCGTGAGCGAGAAGCAACCAGTATCCTGCGGCTGCAAAGGCAATCACTATCACCACGGGCACGAACACGGCTGCGACACGATCCGCGAGGAGCTGCACGGGCGCCTTGGTTGCCTGTGCGTCCTCGACCAGCTTGACTATCTGCGCGAGCATCGTCTCGGAACCGACGCGCGTGGCGCGCACGCGAAGCGCCCCGCTTCCGTTAACCGTGCCGCCGACCACCGCGTCGCCTTTTCTTTTTTCAACGGGCATGGACTCGCCCGTTACCATGGACTCGTCCACCGCCGAGTCCCCAAAAACCACGATGCCGTCAGTTGCCACGCGCTCGCCGGGCTTAACGAGGAAAACATCGCCGGCTTTCAACAGTTCAACGGGCACTTCGACTAGGCGTCCGTTGCGCAGGACGCGCGCTTTTTTTGGCTGCAAATCCATGAGCTTGCGCACGGCTTCGCCGGTAAGCGAGCGCGAACGCGCCTCAAGGTAGCGCCCGAGGAGGATGAACGCGATTATGACCGCCGCGCCGTCGTAGTACAGAGAACCCTGGAGGAAGCCGAAAGTTACCGCCGCACTGTAGAAGAACGCGGCGCTCGTGCCGATTGCCACGAGTACGTCCATGTCCGCGCTTCCGCGGCGCAACGCTGCAAGCGTGCGGGCGTAAAAGCTGCGGCCCGCCCAGAACTGCACGGGCAGCGCAAGGAAAAACAAGAGCAGCGAAGGAACGCTTTCGACGAACGAAAGCACGAAAACGAGGAAAGCGAGCGGCACGGCAACGAGCAAATCATTCTTGACTTCCGTTGACTCCTCGACCGGCACATGCGCGATTCCCTGCTCGAACGCGGTATAACCCGCCTTGCTTACCGCAGCCACCAGTTCCGCGGAATGCACGTGCTCGGCGTGCTCCACCGTCGCCTTTTGCGTGGCAAAATTGACGGACGCGCCGGTAACGCCCGGCGTCTTCTTGAGCGCCTTCTCAAGGTTGACGGCGCACGAAGCGCAGTGCATTCCCGTGACACGCAACGTTGTCTTGTTCATCAGCCAGCCCTCCTGCAATCACTTAAGTCCCGTTGATAATCGTTGCGGGATACTCCTTGAAAACCGCAAGCGACAGTATGCCCTGCGGGCTCGTGCGCAACGCATCGTAGGAAACCGCGAACAGGTTGGGTGAGTCGAACCGCACGGCAGTCACGCCGTCGACTTTCTTAAGCTCGCCGGAAATGAGCGCCGCGTGCCCCGAACAGGGGATGTCAACAGATAGCTGCAGCGAAGCCGTTTGCGGCAAAGCTTGCCGCACGATGCTGAAACCCGCAAGCGCGCAGTCCGCTTGTCCGGAACTGCCAAACGGACACGACTCGTTTGCCAGTGCAACGGGCTGGGCTGCGGTGAAGTTGGCGAGCATGGGAAACAGCACGAAAAAGAACAACAGGTTCACGCCGATGGTCGAGCCGAACATGACTGTGAGGTACTTCCACCGCTTGCGCGCGCCACAAGCCGAAAGCTGGCCGTTGCGCTTCAAGTATAGCGCAGAGGAAACCGCCGCCAACCCGAGCGAGAGCGCTATCAGCCCGTAAAAGAAGTACCGGCTCATCAATAGCGGCTTGAAAAGGTCTGCCAGAAGGGTGACCCCCAGAACGGAAGCGGCGATGAATGCGATGCAGCCCGCGTGCGGCAACAAGCCGTAAAGCACGCTCCGTTTCAGTCCGTCATTGTCCTTTGGCACCTCACAACAGGATGCGGGCGCCTCGATTAAATTTTTCATGCAGTTTACTGGCTTGAAACAGCTAGTATTACTGCTGATGAAACTGGTTTCAGGCGCCGTCTAAGACTGGTTTCAGGGAAGGTTCCATGCGTTCAACGGAGGACGACTATGTTAGTCATGCCGCGGCGCTTGCGTTCTATCACGCCGTCGTTCTCCAGCTTATCCAAAATGCGCGTCACGCGGACTTTGGAGAATCCAGTTTTGGAAACAAGGTCGCTTTGATAGAGGGAGCCGCCAGCTTCTTGAACGTAGGAAGCAACGGTTTTCTCGTCGCCCTCCAATTTCAACAAGTCCGCAGACGCTGCATTGCGTTTATTCCCCTCAACGGGCGGCTCGTCCTTCTTGAAGAAAACAAAATACACACCCGCCAAGGCGACGAGCGTTGCAAACGCATACGCCACATTGCGCTGCGCATCAATCGTGGCGTACATTGAGCAGGTGGGCCCGTGCGAACAGGTGGCGTTCACTATCGTGGTGAGCGCGCCGTCGTACGACCATATGAGGAAGCCAACTAGCGCAGCCACTGCGACGAGCATCAACCCGACTTGTCGGTCTTTCATAAATTGGTCAATCAAAATGGGTTAAAAAAACTTGCTTTCAGCCGACTAGGACGCTCCACCAGGGCTGCTCGACTGATTCGACTTCGCCGGTCTCCGCGTTCACAACCGCGGTAACGTCAAAGCTCACGGGCAACACGAAGAATACCACTCCACTCCGGGAACCGCGCACGGCGTAGGATGCGTTCCCGCCGGCAGCAGCCTGGTTGAACTCCACCTCGTTCACCCGCTGGAGAGAAGCGCCCGCGTTTACAACCGCGCGGTCAACTGAAACCAGGCTCGCGGAATCAATGCTCTTGCCGCCGCACGAAACCGGTTTCGCCTGCGAGTTGCACTTGCAGCCCGCCGGACAGGGGACGGACGTCGGCGCAGCCACAACCGCTTCAATTGTTGCATCAGGGCACGCGCTCGGGAAGAAGTATGCGCCCTCGCCGTCGCCTTTGAACGTCGAGCACTCATCGCCGCCCTCCGGCCAAATGCACGCGGCGTTACCCTCGCATTCCGCGCACCCGGAATACGCCGAGCAGTCGCGCTCCGAGCACATTGTTGGAAGAATCACGTCCTTGCCCTTCGGGTTGTCCTCGGTTTTGAAATCCCCGAACGCGTCGTAGGGCTCGCATTTTTCCTGGGTGGTTGACCACAGGCACTCGCGTTTGACGCCGGCATTGCCAGCACAGGAAAAGCAGTCGGTGAATTCAAAACAGTAAACCTCGGCTTGGACCGGACAGTACTTTTCCTCATCCGCCCAGCCGGCCTTGAGCCCGCTCGCGTTCACCGCGCGCCAGGTGTCGCCGTCCATGCAAATGTTTAGGAATTCGGACCACCCGCAAACGCTTTCACCCTCCTCTTTCGCCGCGTTCACGCACGCCTTGCAGTTCCCGTAGGCGCCGCATACCGGGGCGGGCGTTGCAGTAGGGATGGCTGTTGGGGTGGGCTGTGCTGGCGCTGCGCTTGGCACGGGAGTCGGTGTTCCGCCCGCCTGGCGCGTCGGTGCAGCAGTGGGCGCGGGAATTTCATTTTGAACCGCAGTCACCCGGTCGGCTGGCGCAGCGGGTCCGCCACCAGTTCCAGGACACGAGTATATGCAGGTCGGCGCATTGCACGGCACGCAGGAGGCACCATTCCATATGCAACCCTGCCTTCCGGTGCACGGCACGCCGGTGTTGCAGCCGGTTGCGACAGCGCAGTAATCGTTCTTCCAGAAAATGTCATAGCAACCCCAAATCTGGTCCCACCGCAGCGGGTGGCCGTCGGGTGCTGTTGCGGCACAGGTTTGCGGCTCGACGGTTATGCCCGCGCCACCATCGTATTCCCCGTCGCTCTCCGTGCCTCCGCCAAGCATCCCGGGTCCATCGAGCGAGGGCGTTCCCTCGGAAATAACGGGCCAGGACGGTTCTATCTCCGACACGGATTGTTGCGGTACTTCGCAAGCGGTGTAGGAGCCGTAACTGCATTCCGGTTCGAATGGGGTCGAGGGAAGCCCGTCGTCCGCCTGGTACGCGTTTGAAAATACCGCGGCGCATTCGCTGGCGCACCTGGACGGGCACACGGAACCGCAGTTGGAGGTGCCACTTAACCCGCCTGCAGCTGCCGCAGCGGCATAGCACGGGGACATGCACGAGCCCACGCAATTGGCATCGCATTCGCCTACGCTCGTTCCATAAAGGAAATAGAATTGGAAAACGAACGGCACGGAAATCATTTCTTCCTCCTGAGCGCTTGCAAGGGGCGCAGCCAACAACAACGCCGCAAGCAACAGCGCAGTCAACCCGTATCCGTTGGCAATCAGTTTCATTGCAAGTTCCCCAGTTCCTTGAGTTTTTCGAGCATCCTTGAAATCGAAGCCATTCTCTCCGGGTTCGAGCCCGCGAATTCCTCGAGTTCCGAAGCCATTTTATTCGCGGTGTTCCGTACGACCGCCCGACTATCCGTTATCCGCGCCTGCGTCAGGCTGGCGTTCAAATCCCACCGCGCCAGCGACGCCTGGTTTTTGGTTATGAAGGAATCGAAGTACCTCCAGGTGGTTACCGCCTGGCTTGCCTGCAGGGCGTAACTGCCCGCAATCGCGGACTTCCGATTGAACGCCGAATCGTCGAGCGGCAGTTCGTCGTATTGTTCGTTGAGTTGCTGGAGGTCGTTCAAGTCGTTGTTGAACATTGTCAGGTATTCGTAATACTGGTTTCCCGCCGCAGCCGCGCGTTGCCAAGGCGCAGCCGCGCACATTGCAGCCGCGAAAAGGAAAATCAACACGAGAGCTGCAATGCCGAGTACCCGCAGGCGTCCGACAATACTCATCTTCGGCTTCTTCTCCACGGCTTTTGCGGCAAACCGCGCGCTCGTTGCCTCGCCGCATTCCGGGCAGTGCTTCGGGTTCGGCTGGGGGAGCGCCTTTCCGCATGCCGGACAGTATTTCATTGGGATTCACTCCTGAGAAGCGCGAGCGCGTCCCCGATGACCCGCATTCGCTCGCTTTCCTTGTAAGTATTCGATTTCGCGAATGTTTCCAGTTCAAGAGCCATCTGGCTTTTCAATTCCATTATACCCGTCTTGGCTGCGGAGAAGCTTTCTATACCCTCGGTCAGGTTCAAGTCGTTGTCCCCGAGCCTTTCGAACTCCGCCTCGTTGTCGCTGATGAAAACCATGAAACCGTCGAGATGCGAGAAAAGCTCGTTTGCCTGCAAGGCGAATTTTTCGGCTGCGGCGGACTTGTTGGCTAGGTTGAGGTCCGAAACGTCCTCCGGACCGTATTCGGAGATGGAGGCTTCGATTTGGGCTACATCGTAATTCAGCGCCATCGTGAACTGCGCCACGGTCTTCTGGAGCTCCACCTTCTTGTTGGAATCAAACTGGATTTGCTGTTGCAACCGGTCCTCTTGGTGCCGGCTCACCGCATCCTGCATCCCTTTCTCCAGTTGCACCCGTTCATTCGCCGCAAGGTCGTGGCTTATGTTGTCGACTGCGGCGGCGAGGAAAAATCCGAACAGCAAAAGCAGGAAACCGCCGATTGCGAGACCCTTGTGCTGCACGATTTCCTTGAGAAGCTCCGCCACGCAAGCCGCACCATGGCTGCGTTAAAAACATTTTCGATAGCGGATTGCACGCGAAAAACCGGGTAACCGCAGTCCAAACGCAAAACCCGCCGTCCGCCCGCGCGGCTTCGAACGCGAAAGCCTAAATAAGAATCGAAAAACAAAGAGTCGTTAACATGTTCTCCCTTGACTTGAAGCCGCACGCAACCGAGCTGGGCGAACCGCTGTTCACGGACCCGCGCTACCGCTCGCTCGCGTTCGACGAGGCGCGCTTCCGCTCGTTCGACGCCGAACCCGGCTTGCTGTCGTGCGTGGACGGAGGCAACGCGAGCGTGGTGAACACGCCGAACCTCTCAATCCAGCTCGTGCGCATTTACGCGAACACTTTCGACGGCGCCGCGCGCACGGGCTCGCGCGAATCCGAGTTCCTCGTAATCACGCGCGTCGAACCGTCGGGCGGCAAGATGCTCTTGACTGCAAAAACGCTGCAGTTGAGCGGCGAAAAGCTACTCGACGACATCGTTGCATTGGATTGGGTTGACCCTTCGCTCGCGCAAGGCGGGTTCAAGGCACCCCCGAGCGCCCTGGGTGCCGTTGCGCGGCGTTACGCCGAATGGATCCTGGCGGGTGCGTGCGAGAACCCAGTGCGGGACGGCACGCTCCAGTCGAGCGTGACGAACGAAGCGGCTTACGCGAAAAGCGCGTACGCGCAAGCGAAAGGCGTGTTCTCGGCGCTCGCCAAGACGAGTTCGCTTTACACTACAACGGGACTGCCGCTCGTGTCCGCGGTCGCACGCCTCGCCGGCGCCCGCAAGGCGCCCTGGGTGTACGGTCCGCTTTGCGTGAACGCGGAGCCCGACCACGACGCGGACTTGTTCGTCGCCAAACTCCACGAGAACGCGACGCACTGCTTCCGCTTCGAAGTCAAGCGCGGGTGCGACCCGTTCAGCGTTCTTCCTGCGCTCGCGTTCCAGTCCGCGGACTTGGCGTTCCTCGGTTACCCGTACGGCTTGGTGGATGCAGACAAGCGCGCCCGCGTGTCCTTCGAGGAGGCAAGGCAGTTGCGCACGGTTGCCGCGGCGGAACTCGGCGTGGAAGCGTGGCGGGAAATCGAACGCGACTCCGCAACCGTGGACGCTCACGATTACTTGGATAGGATTTGAGGTGCTTCAAATGGAGATAGTAAGCCAGATTGTCTCGGGCGCTTTCGGGGAAATCGCCGTGCGCCAGAAGAGCGGCGAAGCGCTCGAAATCGGCGAGTTGCTCGCGTGCGAGGAAGGCGACTCCACGCAGCTCCTCCAGGTGTACGATTTGGAGTACGGGAGCCAGACCGCGCCCGAGCAAATCGAGTTGATGAGCGGACTCAAACTCGAAGGCAAGGCGGAGAAATCGGTTTTCTTCGAGGAAGAATTACGCAACTACGTGCTAGCCAAGGTCAAGGGCTTGGTTACCTTGCGGAACGGGAAAGCAGTCGCGACGAAGCGCCTCCCCGCTTTCTTCAAGGGTTTGCGACGCATCAACGACTCGGACTTGGCGTTCCTCGAGAAACCCGAGAAACCGTTGTACATTGGTAACTTACGGAACGGGAGCAAGACAACCGGCAAGCGCATCGAGCTCGACGGCGAGAAAGTGTTGAGCCACCACATCCTCATACCCGCAACCACCGGACGCGGCAAGAGCAACCTCGTGAAAGTCATGCTCTACGATTTGCTTGACAAGGGTTACTGCGGCTGTCTTGTGATGGACCCGCACAACGAGTACCACCGCGCCCTACGCAGCCACCCGCACGCGGGCGAGTGGCTGAAATCGTATTCCCCGAACCCCGAGAACGGACAGGTCTCGCTCCGCATCAACTACGCGTCGCTCAAGCCGTGGCACTTCAACGGCGTGATGCCGTTCACCGAAGCGCAACAGCAAACCATGCACCTGGCGTTCAAGAGCTGGGACCACGAGTGGGTGCCCAAACTCCTCGCCGGCGAAACCTTGGGCGACAAAGTCCAGGACATTACGCTCAACGTGCTCCAACGCAAGCTCGGAATCGTGCTCGACGAACGCGTTTTCACCGCGGAAGGCGGCAAGACAATAGTGGACGATGTCACCAGCCACCTGCTCGCCTCCCGCAAGGTGCTCGTGGATACCTCGCGCCTCTCGAGCGAAGCCGAACTCCTAGTCGCGAGCGTTTTCGCGAACGCGCTCTTCAACAAACGCAAGGCAGCACAAGAGAACAAACCCGTAGTTAGCGTGGTGCTCGAGGAGGCGCCCCGCGTGCTCGGCGAAGCCGCGGGCGCGAACGTGTTTTCGAGCATCGCGCGCGAGGGACGCAAGTTCGGCGTCGGCTTGATAGCAGTCACCCAGCTCGCGAGCTTGATTCCCCGCGAGGTGCTCGCGAACCTGAACACGAAAATCATACTCGGAAACGAGATGAAACAGGAGCGCGACGCGCTCATAGCAAGCGCCTCCCAGGATTTGTCCACGGATGATAAGGCGATTGCCGCGCTCGACAAGGGCGAGGCTATAGTCACGAGCGTTTTCACCCGCTTCGCCCTGCCCGTGGCAGTGCCGTTGTTCGAAGAACACATCCGCCCCAGCCAGGCGGCGAAGAGGAGTTACCCGTGAAGGACCGGCACTACGCGCACGCCGAGTTACCCGCGGCGTTGCGCGCGCGCGTCTCGCGCTTCGTGGCGTTACGCGCGCGTTACTACGCTGCCGAAGCCCTGGGCTTAACCGCGCTGGCGTTGAGCGCGCTCGCCGCACACCCCATAATACTTCGCACGGCAATCCACCCGCTAACGGAATTCGTCCTGTCGAACGCGCCCCTGTTCTTCGCGCTCGTAATCCTCGCGGGAATGTATTACAGCCGCAGCATAGTCGAACGCGAACGCGCCGCCTTGCGCGAGGCATTCCGTGCACACGGCTTGCACGCAAAGCACGCGCACGCGCGCATCCACGACGACCGCACGGTGACGCTCACGAATAAGGAGCCGAGCGTGTGGCAGCGCTTCCGCCACCACCACGTATCACTCCGCTGAACCAACACCCGCCGGCACCTATTTTTTTATAACTTTTTTAAGAACCGCCCGACTAGGTCCAGGATTATAGGGGTAACGGGCAGTACTCAAACCGGAAGCCTTCAAAAAGCGGGCAATGTCTAGGTTATCAAAACCAGCGGCTTTCAAAGCACGAGCAAGTTCGTTGTAATCCCTAGAACCAACCGCTTTCAAACACTGAGCAACATCCGCCGGACTATACCCAGCAGACTTCAAACCAACCGCAATATCCTCGTGACCAAAACCCGCATACTTCAAACCAGCCACAATATCCACATAATCAAAACCCGCAGCATTCAAACCACGGGCAATAGCCTTATGATCAAAACCAGCAACATTCAAACCGCGGGTAATAGCCTTATGATTAAAACCAGCAGCATTCAAACCAATCGCAACAGCCATAGGGTTATACCCCCGCAAACTTCAAACCAAGAACAACGCGCTCAGGACTAAACCCCGCATCAATCAGACCACGGGCAACATCCTTAGGACCATAACCAGCAGCAATCAAACCGCGAGCAACGTCCACATGATTATACCCTACAGCCTTCAAACCACTCGCAACGCCCACATGACTAAAACCAGCAGCAAACAAACCAACCGCAATATCCTCATTACCAAAACCAGCAAACTTCAAACCACTAGCAATAGTATCCTCACCAAAACCCGCAGAAATCAAACCACGAGCAATATCCTCATGACCAAAACCAGCAGACTTCAAACCACTAGTAATATCCTCGTAATCAAAACCAGCAGACTTCAAACCACGAGCAATATCCTCATTACCAAAACCCGCAGCATTCAAACCATTAGTAATTCCGCGGTGATCAGCGCCGTGCGCCCTAAATATTTGTGCTATTTTGTTGACAACAACGCCGGTATCATTCAACACTTTCGCGGCAGTATTAAGTGACCTATTTTTCATAAACGCGGCGATTATGGGTTTAGTGTTAGAATGGATCGGGCTTGGCACCAACCTAAGCAGGTTAGCGAGATAGTTTTTGCGCTCTTCTCCGGATAACCGGGACAAATCCCGACGATTAAACGCCGGCTTCTCAAGCATAGGCCTAGGCATAAAAACATTACTGGCAAGCCCGCCTTATAACCTCGGCTGGCACTCAAAACGCGCGGACTCGAAACAAAAACGAGGCATCTCCACCGGCAGGCACGGGTTGGAAATCGTTTTTTAACCCGGCCGCGGAACAGCTACCGGGCAACCCGCCGCAAAATACAGAATACCTATAATAATAGGTGTTTTGTATATGTTCTATAGGTGGTTTGCTTGGAAGCAGTGGTTAGGTTGGAGGGCGCGGTTTCCGTGGTGCTGGATAAGCTCGTTGAACGGGGTTATTTTCAAACCCGTTCGGAAGCCATTCGCGCGGGCGTGCTCGAACTCGGCAGGGAGTATTGCTTGATGGACCCAAAGGAAATCGAGGTTGAACTCGTGGCGCGCAAAACCGAGCGGATTGACGCCGAGATTGACGCCGGCAAGCGCAAGCTCGTGCCCTGGCGCGAGGCGGTAAAGCGCGCGAACGCGCGGAAGTGATTCATTGGCGTTTCAAGTAGCGCTCGAGGAGGAAGCCGCGAGGCAGTTGTCGCGGTTGGACAAGACGGCGCGCGACAAGATAGCCAAAAAGCTGGCGTGGCTGGAGCGCGAGGACGCCGAATCCAGGCACTTGAGGCGCGGCTTGCCCGTGTTCGTGGAGGAAGTCGGCGGTTACAGAATCGTGTTCAAGACGCGTGCGGACCTCAAACAAAAGCGCGTCGTCTTCGTGGGCAACCACAAGGAATACGAGCGATGGTATAAAGGGCAATTAACACCGGCAGTCACCCCTCGCTTCGTTTAAATTCGCTGGCGACCAAAAAACTGCTATGAAGGACTTCTGCTTCGCGCACATCAGCGACGTCCACCTCGGGGCTTTCCGGGAACCCGAGTTACGCGAGTTGAACTGCCGTGCCTTCGAGCTCGCCTTGGATGGGTGCGGCGAAGCGGACTTCGTAATCATCGCGGGCGACTTGTTCGACTCCCCGTTACCCGACTTAGGGGTGGCAAACCGCGCGGTGCGCGCGCTCCGCCGCCTCCGCGACCAAGGCAAGCGCGTGTACGCGGTGTACGGCTCGCACGACTATTCTCCCGCCGAGAAAAACTTAATCGACGTGCTCGAGAGCGCGGGGCTCCTGTCCAAGGTGTCCCTCGGAGATTACGAGGGGGAACGCTTGAAGCTCTCGTTCGCCGAGGACAAGGAAACCGGGGCGCGCCTCACGGGCTTGGATGCCCGAAAGCGCGGCATCGAACGCGAGCACTTCGAGGCGCTCGACCGCGCTTCCCTCGAGGCGGGTGTTGGTTACAAGATATTCGTTTTCCACTCGGGGGTAGAGGAACACAAGCCGGACTTCCTGAAGGGAGTGGACGGCGTGCCGCTCTCGCTGTTCCCGAAGGGCTTCGACTATTACGCGGGCGGGCACGTGCACGAACGCATCGAAACAACCGAGAAAAACTATGGAAAAATCGTGTTTCCGGGGCCGTTGTTCGCCGCGGATTACCGTGACTTGGAGGACCTCTCAAAAAAAGAGCACGGGTTCTACCTGGTGCGCGTGAACAACGGAAAAACAACAACTGAATTCAAACCCGTTAACGCGGCGCAGGCAATTGCGGTCGAGGCGGACGCCAACGAAAAGAGTCCGGCGCAAGTGCGCGAAGCCTTGTTGGAAAAGGCGCGTGCATGCAAGTGCGCGGGCAAAATAGTCCTGCTCAAGGTGCACGGGACGCTCGCGTCCGGGAATCCCGGGGAAATCGAGTTCAACTCAATTGCCGCGGCGTTCACTGGTGCGCTGGCGGTGAAAGTGAACCGCGCGGGCTTGTCGTCGCCCGAATCAGCAGCGTTCAAAGTCGAAGGGGAGAACAAGCGGGAAGTCGAGGAGAAGCTGTTCGAAGAACTCTCTTGCGGGAAGTGGAACACGGCACCCGCCCTGCCCCTGCTTGACGCGCTCAAAGAGGCGAAACCCGAGGGGGAGACGCGCACTGACTTCGAGGCGCGTGTTACGGCAAAGGCGGCGAAGGCATTGGAGGCGCTTTGAGTGAAACTGTTGCGCCTCGAACTCGAGAACGTGCGCTCTTACTCCAGCGCGGTCGTGGACTTCGCGAATGGAGTCACGCTATTCGAGGGCGACATCGGTTCGGGAAAGAGCACGCTCTTGTACGCTGTGGAATTCGCGTTGTTCGGACTCGGTGAAATCAAGGCGAGCCACTTGTTGAGGCACGGCGCCAAGAACGGCAGGGTGCGCCTGGACTTCGAAGCGAACGGCGTCAGGTACGCGGTCGAACGCACCCTCGAGCGCAGGAAGGCGGTGACGCAGGGGGAGGGCTGGCTCGAGTCGGACGGCGTGCGCCGCACGCTCGCGCCTTCGGAAATCAAGCCCGCGGTGCTCAAGATACTCGGGTTCAACGAGCCGCCGGACGCGAAGAGCACGAGCGTGATCTACCGTTACGCGGTTTTCACCCCCCAGGAGGAAATGAAGCTCATACTCGCCCAGAAGCCCGACGAGCGGTTGCAGACGCTCCGCAAGGCGTTCGGGGTAGAGGAATACAAGAACGCGAAGGACAACGCGCGCTCGGCGCTACAGGCGATGCGCCTGCGCGCCAATTTCCTCGAGGGCGCGTTGCGGGGTTTGCCCGCGTTGCGCGAGAGCATCGCTTCGCTCGCCGAGGCGGTGGAGGAGGAGCGCGCGAAAACAATTGAACTCGAAACGCAAGCCGGACTCAAGCGCGCCGCGCTCGAAACAGCGGAAGCCGAATTCGAAGCGCTCGGGAAAAGCAAGGCAGCGGCAGCCGCGCTCGCAGCCGAGGTGCCCCGCCTCGAACGCTCGGTTGCATTGGCGCGCGCCGCGCTCGCCGAGTACGCCGCGGAAGCCGGACGCCTCGCGAAAAAAACATTTGAGATGACCGCGGCTGTGAAACCCGCAAAATCCTCGGCTGCGCTCGCAGGGGAACTGCGTGACGCCGAAGCGAAGGCGCGCACCCTCGAGTCGGAGAAGGCGCGCCTCCAGGCGAGGAGCGAGGACTTGGCGCGCCTGGTCGAGAAGGGCGCGTGCCCGACTTGCGGACAGGAAACCTCAGCCGAGGGTTTCAAAAAGAAAATCGAGGACAACGACGAGAAGGAAGGGAAGCTCGCCTGCCAAGCGGCAGGGGCGCACGCGCGCTGCGAGGAGTTGGGCAGGGAAAAAGACGCGGCAATCAAAGCCGAGGCGGCTTGGAATGAAGCCGAGAAGCGGAAAGCCGAAGCCGCTGCCGCAGAGGAACGCGCGAAAGCGCTCTCCGTGAAAATTACGGTTACGGAAAAAAACATTGCCAGCGAGGAAGCCGAACTCAAGGGGAAGAAGGAGCGCCTGGAGGAAGCGAAGGACGCGCTGGCCGCCTGCTTGGAAAAGGAAAAGGGAGTGCGTTCGCTGCGCCTCGAATCCGGGAACACGGAAAAAGCCGCAGCAGCTGCGCACGCCTCGCTGGAGCGCGACGAACGCAGCCTAGCCGAGGCGCGCCGCGGGGAAGAGGAGGCGCGCGTCTTCGAAGCCGAGGCAACCGCGCTCTCGGGGAAGAAGGCGTGGCTCGAGGAGTATTTCGCGCCTGCGCTTGATTCGATTGAAGAGCACGTGCTCCGTTACCTGAACCGCGAGTTCAACTCGCTTTTCTCGAAGTGGACCGCAGCCCTGCTGGAGGGCGGGGACTTGGAGGCATCGCTGGACGAGTCGTTCGCGCCCACCGTCACCCAGAATGGTTATGAACAGGATGTGAACGCGTTGAGCGGCGGAGAGAAGACCGCAGTTGCATTGGCGTACCGCCTGGCGTTGAACGAGCTGGTGAAGCGCGAGTGCGCGGCTATGAAGGAGAACCTGCTCATCTTGGACGAGCCAACGGATGGGTTCAGCCGCGAGCAGTTGGAGAGGATGCGTCTAGTCTTCGACGAACTGAAGGAGGGGCAGGTGATACTAGTGTCGCACGAACCCGAACTCGAGGCGTTCGCAGACAACGTGCAGCTCGTCTCGAAGAAGGGCGGGGCGTCCACCGTAACGAAGAAATAAGCCGGACGCACCAAGTGAAAAGGGTGGAAGAATGATTTTCGAGTGGTTCGCCTTGAGCTTGATTCCGTTCGCAATCGCCGCGGTCGTGTTGATAATCGCCGGGCTCGTCATCGTGTTCCTGTTGAAGAAGTTCATAGTGAACGCTGCACTCGGCGTAATCGCGTTGTTCGCGGTGAACTACCTGGGTGCTGCTTACGGCGTGAACGTGGCCGTGAACTTTTTAACCGTCGCGTTGTGCGGGCTCCTGGGCTTGGCGGGCGTCGGTTTGCTGATACTCGCCTCGCTCGCGGGTTTCCCCATTGCTTAAAACCGCGTGTGGGTGTAAAAATAAGTAAGAGGGGGAATGGGGTAGCTTGGCATCCTGCCAGCTTTGGGAGCTGGAGACCCGTGTTCGAATCACGGTTCCCCCATAAGCCGTCCAGTTTTCTTTTGATGAACCTTTTCTTTCGTAAAGAAAAGGTTCGTTCTGAATCACGGTTCCCCCATAAGCAGGTTTTTGATGAACCTTTTTTTGAAAAAGGTTCGTTCTGAAACACGGTTCAGCGTTCGACTATGGTGCCGGGCGAACTTGAAGTGCCTTCCTCGTGGAACTTGGGTCCGCTCGGGCCTCCGCCGAACCCGCCTTCGTCCTTGTACTTCTTGAGGTAAATGAAACCGCCCACGAGGGTGAGCAAGAGCACGATTATCCCGCCTATCATTACCCAATCCAGTTCGTTCTCGCGGGGCTGCATCCCGAACGCCGCCGCGTTCACGCTCGTTGCGTTCACGTAAATCAAATCCAACTCGGCGGTCGAACCGTTGTAGGCACCGCTCGAGAGCAACTGCTCCTCGACGGTGAGCCGCGAGTTCAACTGCTGGACGGTCGCCTGGAGGGAAACGATGCGCTCGTCCGTGCCGCCGTACTTCTCGGCTGCGGCAGCGAGGTGCGTGGAAGCGTTCGCGAGCACGTCCCTAGCCCCGGAATACTCCTGCAAGGCGAGCGAATACGAGTCCGCGAGCGCCTTAACCTCCGCGAATTTCGCGTCGAACGCGGCTGCGTTCGCTTCAAGGGAGTCCTCGGCGCCTTCCGCGGCCATGGCGTCAAACGACGCGTTCAACGCCGCGTATTCCCCGGCGAAGAACGCGGAACCCGCGTTGTAAGCCGCGAACCCGCTGATTATCGCGTTGGCTTGAACGCTGAACTCGGACAACGCGTCGCGCTTCTCGTCCACCACCTTGAGTTGGGCTGCCATCGGGGCGCGTTCGGCGGTCTCGCTGATTATCCGTGAAATCAATTCATCCGTGGTCTCGAACTCGGGTGCGCTAGCCGCGGACTCGAGCGCGGAAATGCCCGACGCCAGCTCGGTATACGCTTCGCAGTTCCTCTCCTGGCCGTTAATCCACATATACATGAAGTTCTGGTTCCACTCCGCCTCAATCTCGTTGATGTAAAACCACGAGGCGTTGTACGCCAAAAGGAGCGCATCCGTGTTCTCCACGATGGTGTGGAGCGCGGTGACCGCGTCGTCTATGCTGTCCGAATCGCGCGCCGCCTCGAGGGTCGCGACCGAGGACTGCATCGCATTGAACGCGTCCCACAAGTCCGAGTGCGCGTCGCCCAGCTGGGAGGTGTCGTTGAACGATGAAACGTTGATGAACTCGCTGTCCGGCTCCTCGAGCACGTCGTGCGAACGCGGGTACTGATTCGGTGCGCCCCGCGTGTAAACTATGAGCTGGCTTCCCGGGCGCGAGAAGAAGAACTGCAAACCTTCAACGCAGTCGCCGGCAACCGAGTCCACGGGCGCGAACGACGCGTTGACCGCCGCATACTTGGAATCCGGGTCCAGCAACGGCAGTTGCGCCTTCTGGTATTCTACGGCGACAGCCTCGATTTTCGCGGAATCCGTGACCGCCTCGAGCGAGTCGGCGTCCAGGACAACGCTCTCCACGTTGTCGAAGAGTAGGATGTGGTAGTCGTTCCCGCCAACCGACACGCTGGCGAGGGAAACTTCCTCCAAGCCGTCCGCGTACAGGCGTCCTTCTTCCATCGCGGTGTTCGCGAACGCCAGGCAGGCGAACAGAATTATAGTCAAACAAAGGCTTGGGCGGGCTTGCATAACGCTTAATAAAACTTTGAGGCATTATAAGTGTTTGGGGGGTATGCGCAGACGCCCCGCAGTAGCTCAACTTGGCAGAGCATCTGACTGTAGTCAGGCGTTTTTTCCGTTCGCGGAAAAAAGAAACAGTTGCTTAGCCGAAATCAGAGGGTTGCCAGTTCAAATCTGGCCTGCGGGACTCAACGCGCCCCCCCAAAATATATAACCGCGCGGCAGCGTAAACATTACGCGTCCCAACAAGCCTTGGTAGTGTAACGGTAGCATTCGGCCCTGTCGAGGCCGCGGCTCGGGTTCAACTCCCGACTAAGGCGCTCAACCTTTTTTTTAGCAACGCTCTAGAACGACGCGAGCAGGAACTGCATTCCCCACGCCATCGTCACGATGCCCATCATGGTGGAGAGCACCCGCAAGCCCGCGCGCCCGATCAGCTTCCGGATGTTCCCGGCGAGCAACAGCGACGCGAGCACCACGAGCAGGGACGCGCCGCCCGCGAGCAGGGTGGTGTGCAACCCGAAGTCCTTCACGAGTATAATCGTAGTCGTAATCGTGGCGGGCCCGCTTATCAGCGGGGTACCGATGACCACCGCAATGTCCTCGGGCTCCTCCTTCTCCTTCGGGAACGAGATGCCCAGCGAAAGCTGGATTCCCATGAGTATCAATATGATTCCGCCGGCTGCGCGGAAGCTCTCGAGGTTAACGCCCAAGACGCTGAGCACGGAGTCCCCGAACACCGCGAACGCCACGAACACGAGCGTGGCAACGAAAACGGACTGCAGCGCGGTCTTCCTCAATTCCGCCGCATTGTTCTTGCGCTCCAAACCCAGGAGCGCGGCGAGGCTGAGCACCGGATCCATGATGACCAGGAGGAGGATGAACGGCTCCACGAACGCGAACATGAGGAAACGCACGCCGCGGGAGTTAAAAAACCGTTTGTCCACAACACAACTAGTTGAAATGAACAAAACCCTAGTTTTGAACTGTGGGAGCTCGTCCGTGAAATACCAGCTCTTCGGTCCGGGCTTCGAACGCCTGGCAAAAGGCCTCGTCGAGAACGTGGGCGGCGACGCGCGCATAACCCACGAAGCCGGCGCAGTAAAGAAAACGGAGAAAACGAGCGCGGCAAACCACCGCGAGGCGATAACGCGCGCCCTCGAGGCGTTGGGTGACGCGGCGGCAGGGGAGATAACCGTGGTCGGCCACCGCGTGGTTCACGGGGGAAACTTGACGGAACCCACGCTCGTAACGCGCGAGTCCCTCGAAACCGTGAGGAAATACTCGAAGCTCGCACCCCTCCACAACCCGTCGAACCTCGCGGGAATCGAGCAGGCGCAAGAACTGCTCCCGCATGCGAAGCAGGTGATGGTGTTCGACACCGCATTCCACCAAACCCTGCCCGAGAAGGCGTTCGCTTACGCAGTACCCCGCGAGTGGAGCGAACTCGGCGTGCGCAGGTACGGGTTCCACGGACCCTCGCACCAATTCGTTTCGCGGCGCGCCGCCGAAATCCTCGCAAGCCCGAAGGCACGCATCATCTCCTGCCACCTGGGGGCGGGTTCGAGCGTGTGCGCGGTGCGCGCCGGAAAGAGTGTGGACACGAGCATGGGTTTCACTCCCCTCGAGGGACTCGTGATGGGCACGCGTTCGGGCGACTTGGACTCCGAGATAATCCACTATCTGCACAAGGAGCATGGGCTCGCAATCGAGGAAATATTCCGCGCGCTCAACAAGGAGAGCGGCTTGCTCGGCGTGTCCGGCGTCAGCTTGGATGTCCGCAAAATCCGCGACGCCGCAGAAAAAGGGAACGCGCGCTGTTCGCTCGCGTTGGAAATGTACGCTTACCGCGTCGCAAAGTACGCAGGAGCGTACGCCGCAGCGCTGGGCGGCTTGGATGCAATCGCGTTCACCGCGGGAATCGGAGAGAACGATTCGCGAATGCGCGCGGAAATCTGCGGTTACCTCGCCCATTTTGGGGTGGAACTCGACGCAAAAAAGAACGCCGCCCTGGTCGGAAGCGAAGGCGAGATAAGCTCGCGCGAGTCGCGCGTGTGCGTCCTAGTCATACCCACGAATGAAGAGTTGGAAATCGCGCGGGAAGCAGTCAGCGCTTGCCGCCGTTCAACGCTTTCTTGAGCTTGCGCAGCAGTTCTTCTTTCTTCTTGCCCGGCTTCAACGCGTGCTCGAGGACTTCCACGATGTTCTTCACCGGAATAATCTCGATGCGCTTGCGCTTATCCTCATCCAACGCCCCGAGGTCGTCGTAGTTCGCCTTGGGTATTATCACGCGGCGGATGCCGGCGTCGACTGCGGACTCTATTTTGGGGGTGATGCCGCCCACGGGGAGCACTTCCCCGCGCACGCTCAACGAACCCGTCATAGCCAAATCCTGCTTTATCGCCGCGCCCTCGAGCGCGCTGATGACCGCGGTGGCAACGCTGATGCTCGCACTGTCCCCTTCCACGCCCTCGTAAGTCTGTAAGAACTGTATGTGGATGTCGAACGCGCGCGTGTCCACCCCACTGTACTTCTTGATTACCGCGCTCACGTTCTCGACCGCCTCTTGGGCGATGTCCCCGAGCTTGCCCGTGGCGATGGTCTTGCCCTCGTCGCGGGACGCGGACGGCGTCACCTCGGCGACTATGGGCATTATCACGCCCGAGTCCCCCATAACCGCGAGACCGTTCACTTTCCCTACTTTCTCGCCGCGCGTCTCGAACACCCGGTAGTCCTTGCGGGACTCCACGGTCTGGTGGGCAATCTGCTGTTCGAGGGTGCGCGCCAAACGCTTGGCTTCGAGCACGTGCTCGCGCGTTACCGTATCCGCGGCTTTGGCGTTCGCAACGTCTCCCGCGGCGCGCACGAGCCCGCCCAACTCGCGCAGGCGAAGCGTGAGCTTGTTCTTGCGTCCCGCGCGGCGCTGGGCTTCGCGCACGACTTCCAAGAGCGCGGCGCGGTCGAAGTGCGGAATCTTCCCGTCCTTTACTACTTCCTGGGCGACGAAGCGCGCGATTTTCTCGCGGTTCTCAAGGGTGTCTGGAATCGACTCCTCCATGTAAACCTCGTAGCCGTAACCCCGGATGCGGCTGCGGAGCGCGGGGTGCACTTTGCGGATGTCCTGGTAGTTCCCCGCGGCAACTAGAACAAAATCACAGGGCGCGGGCGCGGACTGCACCAACGCGCCCGAGGAGAGTTCGCTCTGTCCGGTAATCGCGTACTTCTTCTCCTGTAACGCGGTGAGGAGCTCTTGCTGGGAGCGCGGGGACAACGAGTAAACCTCGTCGATGAATAGCACGCCCTTGTTGGCGCGGTGGATTGCCCCGGGAGCAAGGCGCAGGTGCGGGGGCGTGCCCAAGCCGCCCGAGTTCTTGCACAACACCTTGTTAACGAATAAATTCCCGGTTTCCGTGGTGGCGTTGTACACGAAACGCTTTCCACCTTTAACCCGTTTAACGCTAGCCATATACAAACAGCACACTCACAACCAATTTAACCCTTACAATTTTAAAACTGGGTACGAAAGCCGCGTGAAAAACCAAGGCCGCCTAGTTCTGAACTCCAGTCCCTCCTCCTTGACTACAACGTGCGTAAAGCGAACTGGAAGCAGTTTCAATAACCGCTCGGTTTCCAGCGAATGAATTTGCCGCCCTCCAGCCTTCAGGGTTTTCTGAAGGAATCTCCCAGAACGGATTGCCTCCCGCATCGATGCCTCCATCTCAGGATATTGTTCAAAGCTTTTCTTTGCCTCGGGAGTCATAGTCCCTAGTTTTTTGAAAATGCGCGTAGATGTGCTATTGTATTTGGTGCCCGCCAAATAATATGCAAATCTAAACGGAGTCAATTCCTTTTGAAAATCCAAATCCAAGAAGTGATTTGGAACTAGGTATTTGTTTCTGGCAAGTGTTTCCTCAACCGTTTCCGGCTGCTTGATTCGAACTGGTCCACGCGGCATCGGCAAAGTCACCTGAAACATTACGGGGCAAACCGCGAATATAAACTCGCACTCAACGCAGTAACCCACGTTGCCTGCCGAACTTCACGCCCAACAGCTTCAAGCGGTCCCGGTTAGTCAAAACCAAGCCGCCGGTGCGTTTAACAACGAAGAATTTATAAGTCTCCCTCAAACGCCGCTCCAGCTCGTCCGCGGGAATGTTCAAGCGGCGGCGCGCCAACTCCGCCTTCCCCTCTTCGGAAAGCAGACCGCGTTCCGCGATGTAAGCCCCGAACGCCACGGTATTATCCCTCACCCGCCGGTTCGCCGCGGTCAGCTTGCCCGCGTATTCCGCACCGCCAACAGTGCTCATAACCAACGGGAACAACGCATTGTCCCTGAACAAGGGAAGCGCAAGCATACCACCCGCAATCCAGGCGCCACCCAAAACTGTTTTGTGCGCGCGCTCGGAACGCAGCCCGCGGAGCCAGTCTATTCCCGAACGCAAATTGGGGTTCAAGTGCTCGTAACTCAAAACCAGGTCTTTGGGAAGTCCGCCCGTCGAACGCAACGAAAGCTCTTCCCGGGCATTCGACGGCTTCTCACGGCGCAACAACGGCATTAGAAAGTTACCTGTGCACGTAATGTGCAAACCGCGAATATAAAGCCCGCATCCTCAACCGGTGCGCTCGCGCTTCCTACCCATCTTCAGACCCAACAACTTGAAGCCGTGTTCCTTATTCGTGAACATTAGGTTCCCGTTCCTCTTCACGAAAACGAACGGATATGTCTCACGTAACCATTGCTGGCTTGACGTATCATCCGGGCTGAGGAAACTTTTGTTCACGATATCGCGTTTGCGTATGTGCTCTCCAATGCGAGTAGTGATGTCTTTTACGCGCTGGTTTTCCATCCGCGCCTCAGAAACTCCTAACGCACCCACACCCGCCGTAAGAGCGGCACCTGCAGCCCGTCCAATTGCTTCTAAGTTTGTCACAGCGGCAACGGGCGCCAATGCAAGCCAAGCACCACCAGCAACTCCCGTCGCAGAACGCTTAAACCGATGCAACCTAAGCGCCTCTATTTCCGATCGTAACTCAGGATCAAGCTTACTATTGTGCAACTCATAAGGCGATTCTATAACTGAACTAACGCGGTCTTGCATTTCACGGCGAAACATAGACATTCTGGGCACACCTCTAATACTGGTTGCAAAACCGCGAATATAAAACCGTCCTTGGACAAAAACAATAATGCAAAGCCGGGGTGGCAGAGCGGTTTAATGCGCCGGTCTTGAAAACCGGTAGTCCGAAAGGGCTTCCTGAGTTCGAATCTCAGCCCCGGCGCTTAACGGTGACAAAATGGGTTTACTAGTAACGACTTCACGGAAACCGGGCGCGCTCACGCGGCGCTTGGCGCGCTGGCTGGGGCGCTTCCTGGGCGACTGCGACAACCGCGGCAAGAGCCCGCTCTCGGACATCGTGGCGCGCGCGGAAAGCAAGGGTTACAGCCGGGTGTTATTCATTTACGAGCGCCACGGGAACCCGTGCGAACTGTCGTTCTACGAAGAGGACTGGATTGAGCCCGCCGTGCAGATAACCGGAATCGACTGGGTCGAAGCTAAAGAGCCGCGCCTCCCCGCTGCCGCGTTCGCTACCGGCAAGGATGCGACGGGAAAGAAAATCGCCGCACTCTTCGCTTTAGAAAAGCCCGAGGGGCGAGCGGTTGAAATAAAAGCCTCGGAAAACGAAATCTCGTTCACAGTGAACGGGGAACGCGTGGGCCCCAAGTTGAAGATTAAGGTGATTGAAAATGGTTGAATTGACTGGCGAACAGAAAAAGGAAATCATGGAATACCAGGGACTCCAGCAACAGCTCCAGATGCTCGGCATGCAACGCCAGCAGGCCTCGCTCGCGTTGGGCGAGAACGCAGCCGCACGCGAAGCCGTTGAAAAGGCGAAAGGAAAAGTTTACCGTTTCGCTGGACCCGTGCTCGTGGAGAAGACCAAGGAAGAAGCCCTCGTCGAGCTCGCCTCCGAGAAGGAGAAAATCGAGTTGCGCCAGCAGGTGCTTGACAAACAAGAGAAAAAAGCGCGCGACCGCAACACCGAACTCACCAAGAAACTCAAGGCCTCGCTCGGCGGGGAAAAGGAATGAAGCGTTTAGCCCGCGAGCTCTCCAGCCTCAAGGGAAAAACGCTCGTCTTGACGCACGCTTTGGCGGACTTGGACGCGTGCGCTTCGGCAATCGTGCTCGCCCGCGCGCTGCACGCACAGGCGCGCTGTCCCGACAAGCCCACCGCCTCGGCAAAACACGCGTTGGAGGCGCTCGGTTTCAGCATCGCCGCGTTGGGCGCCAAGGAAAAGTTCGATAACCTCATCCTCGTGGATGTCTCGAACGTTGACTTGCTGGGCGACGCGCCCGTGAAGGGATACAAGCGCGTTATAGTAATTGACCACCACTTCCACTCGAAACCGTTGAAAGCCGATTACTCGCACATCGAACGCGAGCGTCCTAGTTGCGCGGAAATAATCCATTCGGTTTGCCTTGAACTCGGGCGCGCGCCGGACGCGCGGGAAAGCGCCCTGCTCCTGGCAGGAATAATCCACGACACCGCTTTCTTCAAGTCCGCGGACTCGCGCACCCTCCAGACCGCAGCCCGCCTTTCGGTGAAAGCCGATTACCGTAGCGTGCTCGCCGCGTGCCGCGTACGCCGCGACAAGAGCGAAGTGAACGGCGTGTTCGCTGCCTTGGGAAAGGCGCGCCTCCTGGAAGCCAACGGATTAATCGTGGGAGTAACGGCAACGAACGCCTTCGAGCTCGCGTGCGCCGCAGCGCTCGTGGACGCGGGTTGTGATTACGGTGTTGCGTTGAACGCCAAACAAGGCAGGATGAGCTGCGTAAAGGCTGTGGGAGCAAAGGGAAACGCTGGAAAAACAATGGAAGCCGCAGGAAAGGCGTTCGGAGGCAGCGGGGGCGGACACGAGCACGCGGCAGGCGCGCGCGGAACCCCGGAAAAGTCGTCGAAGGCGTTGAAAACCGCGCTCAAACACTTGTTACTACTCTCCAATAACAACCTTTAATAAGTTGTTCGGGCTTAAGTAATGCGGGTGCTTTTCAATATGGGTAAGGTTGCAATTCGGAAGAAAAAGGTCGCCAAACTGAAGCACACTCGGGATAGGATGGCGAAGGCTGCGAAAGCCAAACTTGATGTTGTCGAAGCACCTAAAGTCGAGCGCGGGCACAAGAACAAGGCGATTCGCAAGTGGCTTTACCAGTGCGCTTATTGGAAAATCTGTAATTCTTGCGCGCTAAAGGAGTCTTGCCGCGCGGAAATGAAGAAGCAGGGCATTGACAAGAACTGGATTCACGAGCAAATCAGCGGCCTGCCGCCTAAATGACGAGCAGGAGTGTCGCGAGCATTGCGAAAATCAGGGCGAGCGCCTCTTTCGCGCTGAACTTGTCGCCCAGGAACTGTATGCTGAGCAGCGCCACGACTACGGTGCCCAAGCTTAACACCGCGGTCACCACGGCAACCTTGCCTTTCTGTAACGCGAGGTAGACGAGCGCGAAACCGGTCAGCGAAAACACGGCAACCACCGCCGCAAACTTCAACTGCTCTCCAGTCAACACCAGAAGGTTTGCCGCGGCGAAAGCCAGCACTGCCAAACCAACGAACGCGAGTCCCACGTAAGCCCAGTCGGGCGACTTCGGGAGCGCGTAGTCGCGCGAGAGGAGCTTGAGGGCGATGTTCGACACCGAAAGCAGGAGCATTGCCGCGAGCGCGTAGTAAACCCATTCAGCCATGAAACGCGTTAAGCGCGCGGAACATAAAAACCCGCTGGAAGATTAGACGACTTTGAACTTGTGAGCCGCAAAACTAGACGACTTTGAACTTGTAGCCGTAGGCAATCGCGCCTTCCTTCTCGTCCTCGCAAATCCTCCGGAAGACGAGTCGCACCGCCGCACCCTCCCGCACTTTTTCATCGGGGGTGTCCACGATTTGCGTTAGGAAGCGCGCGCCGTTCGAGAGCTCGATTATCGCCACGAAATAAGGCGCCTCGACCTCGAAGCCCGCGGGCGCGGCGTGAATCTTGCTATAGGAAACTATCTTCCCGTCGTGCGGCATGATTTTCGCGACCAAGCGCCCCTTGCGCCTGCATTTCGCGCAAATCTTGCGGGGCGGGAAGTACGCGGTCCCGCAGTTCTCGCACACCGTGCCCTTGAGCTGGTAGCGCTCCGAACTGTTCCGCCAAATCAACGGCAACGCGTCCCTCAATTCAGTCGCCCCTCTTGAAAATGTGCACTACCGCGGTGGCACCCGAGCCGCCCACGTTGTGCGTCAACGCGTGCTCCACGTTCGCCGCCTGGCGCCCCTCGGCTTCCCCGCGGAGCTGCCAGCACGCCTCGACGACCTGCTTCACGCCCGTCGCACCCACCGGGTGTCCGCACGCCTTCAAGCCGCCGCTCGTGTTCACCGAGACGCGCGCGTTCAGCGCAGTCTCGCCGTCCGCGGACGCCTTGCCGCCCGTGCCTTTCTTGAAGAAACCCAAATCCTCGATTGCCATTACCTCGGCAATCGTGAAACAATCGTGCACCTCGGCAACCTGTATGTCCGCAGGGGAGAGTTTCGCCTGCTTGAACGCCTGCTCGGCTGCGATGCGCGTTGCCGACAAGCCCGTGAGCGACTTGCGGTCCGCGAGCGCGAGCGAGTCGCTCGCCTGGCTGCTCGCGAGTATTTCAACCGGCTTGCTCGAGAACTGGCGCGCCTTCTCGGTCGCGCACAGGATGGCGACCGCGGCGCCGTCCGTTATGGGCGAACAGTCGAGGAGCTTGAGGGGTTCGGCAATGTAACCCGAATTCATCACGTCCTCGATTGTGACCGCGCGGCGGTATTGCGCGTAAGGGTTGTGCGTTGCGTTCGCGTGGTTCTTCACCGCGCACGCTGCCATCTGCTCCTCGGTGGTGCCGTAGTCGAGCATGTGCCTGCGCGCCATCAAGGCGTAAATCGCCGGGAAAGTCGCGCCGTTGAACAACTCCCACTCCTGGTCCCCGGCGCCTCCGAGAGCGAGCGCGGCGTCCTCGGTGCTGATGTCAGTCATCTTCTCCACGCCGCCAACCGCGACAACGTCGTAGGCGCCCGAGGCAACCGAAAGGAAGCCCTGGCGGAAGGCAACGCCGCCCGAGGCGCACGCTGCCTCGCAGCGCGTGGAGGGAATCGGATTCAAACCCATCTGATCGGCTATGAGCGCGCCGATGTGTTCCTGTCCTATGAACCGTCCGGACGCCATGCAGCCCCCGTAAATCGCCTGGAGCTCGCGTCCCTCGATGCCTGCGTCCTTCACTGCCTTTGCGCCGGCTTCGCCTACCATCTCGCGGAACGACGAGTCCCAATGCTCGCCGAACTTGGTCATTCCCACGCCTATGACTGAAACGCTGCGCATATTTTCATCACAATGTCTTGAGTTTACGCCTGTGCTTGGCGTAAACCGCGTAATCAACATAAACCTTGTCCTTCTCGGCGAGCGCGAGCACGCTCTCCTCGGGGCGCGCCTCTTTGATTCCGTCTTTGACTTCGAAGGCGAACGCGTCGCTCCCGGCGCCGCTCCCGTACGACACCATGAATATTTTTTGTCCGGGTTCGGCAACGTCGAGCACGCTCGCGAACCCTATCATTGCCGCCGCACTGTAAGTGTTCCCGATTAGGGGCGTGAGCAACCCCTGCTTGACCTTCTCCTCGGGAAAACCCAGGAGCTTTGCGGCTTGCAACGGAAACTTTCCGTTCGGCTGGTGGAATACCGCGTAATCGTAATCCTCGGGCGTCGTAGCCGTCTTGGCGAGGAGCCCTTTTCCAGCGGAGACAACGTGCTTGAAGTAAGCGGGTTCGCCGGTGAAGCGTCCGGCGTGCCGCGGGAACTCAGCGTGCTGGCGGCGCCAGAAATCCGGAGTATCCGTGGTGTACGAGTAAGTGTCAATGAATTCGGCAACCGGGTTGCGGCCGATGAGCACCGCGGCGGCACCCGAGCCCGCGCTGAACTCCAACGCGTCCCCGGGCCTGCCTTGCGCGGTGTCCGAACCGATTGCGAGTCCGTACTCGACCATGTCCGACGCAACCATTGCGAGGCACGCCTGCATGCTCGCAGTGCCCGCCTTGCAAGCGAACTCCAGGTCCCCACCCGTTAACTCCGGGGAAGCGCCGATTGCCTCTGCCACGATGCTCGCGGTTGGCTTGACAGCGTACGGCTTGCTCTCCGAACCAACGAAAACAGCACCGATGCGCGAGGCATCCTGGTTACGCAAGGCGACGCGGCTCGCTTCCACCGCGAGCGTGCACGAGTCCTCGTCGAACGATGCCACGGTCTTCTCGCGCACCCCGAGCCCCTTGGATACCTTCTCGCCGTCCTTGCCCCAGACGCGCGCGATTTCCGAGACCTTGATGCGCATCCTGGGCACGGCTACCCCGTAACTGACAATGCCCACTCCCTTGAACATTTATAACAATACCTCCCGCAAGACAAATTAATAAGCGTTAAGCAATACGACGAATGACGAAAGGGCAAGTTGTTTTATTCGCGCCCGCTTCGAACAACCTGCAGGTGACAATAACATGTCTTCAAGCGAACTCGAAGGATTCTACAAGCTTTCAATCAAGGAGAGGCGCGAGCGCCTTGGTTTAACCCAAGAAGAATGCGCTACGCTGGACTCCGGGCTCTCGTTGGAAACCGCGAACCGCATGATTGAGAATGTCATCGGGCTCCACGCGCTCCCGGTGGGCGTTGCCACGAACTTCCTCGTGAACGGACGCGACTACCTCGTTCCGTTCGCAATCGAGGAACCCAGCGTGGTAGCAGCCGCGTCGAAGGCAGCGAAAATCGTGCGCGCCTCGGGCGGCTTCACGGCAACGGCAACCGCCCCGGTGATGATAGGGCAAATACAAATCATTGACGCAAAGCCGGACGCGGCAAAGAAAATCCTGTTAAACAAAGCTTCACTCGTGGAAAAGGCGAACGCATTGGACAAGGGACTCGTCGCCCGCGGAGGCGGATGCCGAGACCTCGAGTGCCGCATTGTTGAAAGCGAACGCGGCGCCTTCCTCGTGGTGCACCTGCTCGTGGACTGCAGGGACGCGATGGGCGCGAACGCAGTGAACACCATGGCCGAGGCGTTGGCTCCCGAACTCGAGGCGTTAAGCGGCGGACGCGTGCGCCTCCGCATCATCTCGAACCTCGCGGTGCACCGCCGCGCCAACGCGCGCGCAGTATTCAAGAAGTCGATAATCGGCGAAGACGCGGTGGAAGGCGTGCTCGACGCTTATGCGTTCGCTAAAGCGGACGCCTACCGCTGTGCAACAAACAACAAGGGCGTGATGAACGGAGTCGACGCAGTCTGCCTCGCCACGGGGAACGACTGGCGGGCGGTGGAAGCGGGCGCGCACTATTGGGCGTGCCGGAACGGGGCGCCCGAGCCGCTTTGCAGTTACTCGAAGAACGCGGACGGGGACCTCGTGGGCGAAATCGACTTGCCGCTCGCGGTAGCAACCGTTGGCGGGGCGTCGGGCACCCACCCGAACGCGGCAATCGCGCGCAGGCTGTTGGGCGTTGAAACGGCGAGCGAGCTCGCCCAGGTAATCGCGTGCGTGGGCTTGGCGCAGAATTTCGCAGCACTCTACGCGTTGTCAACTGTAGGAATACAACGCGGGCACCTCAAATTGCATGCAAGCAATTATGCAATCATGGCTGGTGCATCCGACGACCAGATAGAGGTTATTGTGAACAGAATGATTAAAGAAAAACACATAAGTTATGCCCGCGCTTGTGAGCATTTCAAAGAACTGCAAAGTTCCAAAGCGGCTCGCGAGACATAATCATCAACTTCACGTTTTATCTCGTTTTTTAATTTTGCCCAAGGCTCGCGCACATCTTGAAGGCTGAAAGTATCGTGAAAGGCTAGCACGAATTCGGCAGCCCTTATCTTCTCCGAATGCTGTAACGGCAAGGACTTCAAAAGACGAATTAATTCTTTTCTTCGCTTCACGCGCAGTTGCCAGGTATCGGACTTGTAATAAAGCGTTACGCCATAAAGCACATTACTGTCGCCGGCCGACTTAATTTTGTAAATTGAAGGCTTGAAATTCAAAAGCGTCAATCCTTTGAAAAGCGAGTCAAGAATGAGCTTATCGCTGCTGGCAATTGCAAAAACAATGTCCGCACGCGTAGCGCTATTTTTACCAACGGAGATTGTACCTTCGCCGTCAGCGTAACCAGCAAGAAAATAGAAGAACGCCTTTTCATTTGCCATGATTTCCACCGGCACCATTTTAGGGCTCAATAGAAAATCAAAACTTGGATGAAGTTGAGTTTCCAAGCGCCAGCCATACCGCTTCATAGACGCGTTGAAATACGGCCGCTCACTGACGGGCGCATATTTCTCGAAGATTTTTTTGAAAAGGCGCGCAAAAGCAGGATGAGTTGTACCCGTGGCAATGTCTATTTGGTAACCGTGCCGTCTCCTGCGAAAATCAGCAAAGGTCAAACCTAATAGATAGGCTTTCTCATTTAAGTCGCCGGAGAATGGCGTCTTTTCATATCTTTTGCACCCTTTGATTACCGCGGCGATGCGATTTCTGCGAGGCAGATTGTAACGCCGCATTAAACGGAGAACCGCGCTTTGATGTAAACCGAATCTCGCTTCGATTTTTCGCGTCGACAAGCCATCCTGCCAGTAAAGCTTTTCCAATTCAATCTTGGAAGGCTGCGTCATCGTCAAATCCCACAATAACCAGCCTAGCACCTACTCATTAACTTCGTTCAACCTCCCTTCCAGTGCTTCCAATACAACCCGAACTCAAGATATTCGCTAGCCTGGAATTCCGCGGAAAAGGAGGGGCGAGTTACCGCGGAGTCCGTTAAAGCCGAGCTCGAGGAAATGCGCAAGAATAAATAAGCGCGGCAACCTCGAGTAATCCATGGCTTCCCGCGCGCTCGAACGCATGGTCTCCAAGGAGCTGGGAGTTTACTCCCGCAAACCCATCCTCGAGGCGGGCAATCCTGCGATAAACGAGTTGTTGCGCCCGAACGCCCGGGACGCGTTCCCGCTTAACCGTTTCCATGACTATTCCCGCCTGCCGATGGAACACTGGCGCGAGTGGATCGACTTCGACGCCATAACCGCCGAGTTGATGAAAAACAAACGCATAAGCAAGCTCGTTGAAATCGAAGGCAGCGCCGCCTTGGAAAAAACATTGAAAGAGGTTATGAACTGGCGCGCGATGACCAGTTACGAGGAAGAGTGGTCCAACCGAACTGGCGCGGAAATAAAAAAATCCGTGGTCGAACCCTCAAAGGGACTGCCCGCCGATGCAAACGAAGAAAATGCCAAGGGTGCGGCAAAGGACTTACACGACAGGATCGCGGAACGCGGAAACGCCAGTTTAATGGACCTCGGGTGCGGAGGCGGCGGAACGATTATTCCGGTAATAGCTGAACTTTACCCGGAAGAACGGCGAAAACTAGACGTCCATCTTGTGGACGTTACAAACGCAGGACTTAAGGAAACCAAACGCAAGCTCAAGGCAATGGGCGTACGGAACGTTAAAACCTACAAAACCAATTTTTACGAGTTAGCTTACCGTGTAATCGGCGCCAAAACTCCGCCCCGCTTGTTCAACCCGCTCCGCTTGTTGAGCGGCGTTGCCCTCGGAAAGAAGGCGCGCGCCTTGCGCGGCAAGCTTGACGTGATAGTTTCTGGCGCGGCACTCCACCACGCCGCGGACGTGGAACCCATTTTCAAGGCGGTCTCGGAGATGACACGCAAGGACGGCACCGTGCACTTGTTCGACTGGGGACACTCGCGCACCGAAACCCAGACAATAAATTTGAACGACCCGCGCCTCAAGGAAAAAGTTTACCCGGTTGCCAACGCGCCCTCGCACTTGGACACCATACGCGCCATGAGCCAGACTTGGCTCTCGCTCTGGGGGTACGCACCCGAAGCAAAGGAACTCCTTGTAAAACGCCTGAACCAAGGCGGCGAATTCAACTTCGCGGAGTGGCTCACGGAAAACAAGGCGCGTCTCGAGCCCCTGCGGGAAAAACCCAAATCGCGTTTCAGGCTCCTACGTAAAAAAGAAGGTTACTTGCCCTGGTGTATGGAAGGACACCGCAATCCCGCGGAATACGTGCGCCTCCTAGAAAAGTACGGTTTCAAAACGGAAACGAGTTACCCGCTAGCAAGACCCGGAACCGACCACACGGGAAACATGCTTTACCTCATGAGCGCGAAGAAAAAGAGCGCTTAAGTCAAATAATATTAACGGGCGCGCGCCCAAAAGAAATCAAGGGGTAATACAAATGAAACTGGCTACTTTCGAGGCAACCGCTAACATCGCGGTCGTGAAATACTGGGGCAAGCGCGACGAGAAGCTCATCCTCCCGAAGGAGGGTTCGCTGTCGTTCACCATGGACGACTCGCTCAAGACGCGCACCACCGTGGCATTCGACGCGTCGTTCAAGGAAGACGAGTTCTGGCTCAACGGAGTCAAAATGGACTTGAAGGACAAGGACACTGCCGAACGCCTCCAGCAACTCGATTTGATCCGTGCCAAGGCGGGAATCCGCGAGAAAGCTAAAATCGTCTCTCTTAATTGCTTCCCGACCGCAGCGGGCTTCGCCTCGAGCGCCGCAGGGCTCGCAGCCCTCGCCTGTGCGGCGTCCAAAGCCGCGGGCTTGAACCTCTCGACGCGCGAACTCTCGATTCTCGCGCGCCTGGGCTCGGGGAGCGCCTGCCGCAGCGTGACGGGCGGGTTCGTGGAATGGAAGCGCGGTACCAAGGAAGACGGAAGCGACTCGGTAGCAGAACAAGTCGCACCCGCGAACCACTGGCCCGAACTCCGCAACGTGATCGCGGTAACCGACCAAGGCAAGAAGAAGGTTTCCTCGCGCGCGGGAATGAAGCAGACCGTTGCCACGAGCGCACTCTACCCCGCCCGCCTTGCTTATTTACCAAAGCTAATCGCGGACATGAAGGCGGCGGTGCTCGCCCGCGACTTCCCGAAGTTCGGCGAACTCACGATGCGCGAGTCCAGCAACATGCACGCCGTGATGCTCGACACCTGGCCGCCGATAATGTACTTGAACGACGTGAGCAAGGCAATCGTTTACGCGGTGCACGATTACAACACCGCCGCGGGCGGAATAGTTGCAGCGTACACTTTCGACGCGGGACCGAACGCGCACGTTTACACCACAGCCAAGCACGAGGCTGCGGTGCGCAAGATGCTCTCGGAAATCGAGGGCGTCCAGAAGACCATAACCTGCAGCATGGGCGAGGGACCCAAACAGCTCAAGGAAGGGCATTTGATTGACGCACACGGCGCGGTCTTGAAGCACTCGTTCGACGAAAAAAGCGGGAAAATAATAATCAAGTGAAAAAATGGCGTCAAAGGAAGCGGTTGCCGGGGCGTTCAAGCGCCATGAAGAGCGCAGGCGTCTCAACGAGCGCGCCGCAGCCATGGGCGCCTTTGTCCACCTACGCTTCAGGAAGGGTTATGATAAAGTCAGCCCGGCGCACAACTGGGGGCACGTCCAACGCGTTGCCACTTACGCCCCGGAAATAGTGCGGGCACTCGGCGGCACCGCAGCCGAAGCGGAAGTCGCGCGCACTGCGGGCTACATGCACGATTTGGTGCGCCTGCCCACGGAAACCGAGACGCACGGCGGCGCGGGCGCGCGAATGACCAAGGAGGTTTTCGCGCGAAACGCCAAAGGACCGTTCGGTTTCACGGACACCGAAACCGCCTTGATCGCGAACGCGATAACCAAACACGAGAGCCCGCCCGCACTCCTCAAAACCGCGAACAAGGACAACCCTCGCATGGATGCAATCGATCGCATCCAGCTCGCGATCTGGATTGCAGATAAACTCGAGGCGAACGGGCAGTATGTGATGGCGAGGCGCGCGGGCTTCGTGGGCGGAGAACGCGTGCGGGAAGGCGACCTCGCGAAGAAGGGCTTCAAACCGCAGGATGCCGCGCTCGCGGTTGCCCTCGAATCCTACATCCGCTTGAACATCAAGAACGACCAGACGCTTTATCCGAAATACTTCCTTCCGGTGGTGGACGAGATGTTCAACGTCCAACGCGACTTCTATTACGCCTTGTTGAAGGAGCTCGGGCTCACGGAGGAACAGGTTGCCAAGCTCGTGGTGGAGAAAGGCATGGCGAAGAAAGAGGAAGTGGATAAAACCGAGGCGAAACGCGCGGACACAAGGAAGCTCATCGCGGAAAGGGACGCGGACTCCGCGAAATCCGCGCTCGAACTCGTGAACCACTTCAGCTCCGAGAAATGGTATCGCCGCGACTTGAAGGAAAGCATCGCGGGCTTCAGGCCCCGCAACAAGAAGGCGCGGGAATGGAAGGCGGGAATGGAGCGTTACATGCGGGGCGGACTCGCGAGTGACATACGCAAGAAGATACGCCTCGTGGAGGCGGAAAGCCCGCCCGTGACCGCCCGCCGCGAACGTGAATTCTACTCTAACGTTCACAGGATACTCGCCATGAGGTGGTGAAAATGGATTTTGTCGTTTCAGCTCCGGGAAAAATAATGTGGATTGGCGGTTACGCCGTGCTCGAAAAGCCGAACGCCAGCTACAACACGGGCGTGGACAAGCGCGTGTGGGCGCGGTGTCGCGAAAGCAACACGATAACGTTTGACTTGCCGCAGTTCGGCGTCAAACTCGACGCGCGTTTTGACGGCACCAAAATCGTTTTCGACCGTCCGCTCACCGAGGCGGAGAAGCCCGTAGAATTCGTGAAGGGAGTCGCGGAAAACTGCCTTGTTTACTTGAAGGCGAAAGGCAAGCAAACGAAGAACTTCGAATTGACAACCGTCAGCGACCCGGCGTTCGGGTTCGGCAAGACTAAGTCGGGTTTGGGCTCGAGCGCCGCAGCCACCGCCGCCGCGACGGGAGCCATACTGGCGCTCCACGGTTACGACCTCGAGAAGGACAGCCATCTCATCCACAAACTCGCCCAGTACATCCACTCCACCGTGCAAGGCAAGGTGGGCAGCGGCTTCGACATAGCCGTCGCCTGCTTCGGCGGCTGCGCGTACTCGCGTTACTCGCCCTCGTTCGTCCAAGAAAAAGGAGTGGTTGAATCGGTCGACGCCGAGTGGGATTACCGCCTCGAACGCGTGCCCGTGCCCCGCGGATTCGAAACCGTTGTCGCAAACATCGCGGGCGAGAGCACGAGCACCCGCGAAATGGTGGCAAAATACAGCGAATACAAGAAAACCAATCCCGAGGAATTCAAGTCGTTCCTGGCGGAGTTGAACACGGCGAACGAGCGCGCGATAAACGCAATAAAGAAACTCAACGAATTCGCGCAAAAAGACGCAGTGGGTTACGATGCTGCATTAAAGACGCTCAAGCATCCAGCGTTCGCGGAATTCATTGCCGCGTTCAACGAGGCGCGCGCGAAAACCAAGGAGCTCGGCGAACGCATCGGCGCGAACGTGGAATCGGACGTTGCCACCAAACTGTTGGACGCGTGCAACGAGAACGGCGCCATCGTCTCGCGACTTCCCGGCGCGGGCGGAGGCGACTCTGTTGCCGCCTGGTGCGCTAGCAAGGACGACAAACAAAAACTTGAGGAATTCCTGCGCGGCTACTCGGAAATCCGTGTGGAGCCGATGGACTTGAACGTCTCGAGCCAAGGCTTGCGCATTGAAAAGCAAGGCGACTTCGAGGCGTTCCACGCGAAGCACGCGCATTGCCAATGACGCCGCCGAGAAACAATTAAAATCCTTGCCGCAGGTAGTTTACCGGAAACAATTACTGGAGAAAATGGGTGTTTTGAACCAATGAACTCGATAGAAGAAGTAATCGAACGCGCGCCAATCAAGCCGCACGGCGGCAAACTGGTGAACCGCGAGTTAAGCGGAGCCAAAAAGGACGCCCTTGCCAAGGACGCGGAATCCATGCCCAAAATCATGGTGGACCTCGAGGCAATCATCACCATGGAGATGATTGCCACGGGCGTGTTGAGCCCGAACCAGGGGTTCATGGTTCACGAAGACTACGAGAGCGTGCTCAACGAGGGGCGCCTCGCGAACGGAACGCCGTGGCCCGTGCCCTTGTCGTTCGCTCCCTCGGGGCAGCGGAACGCGGAAACCGTCGCTTCGCTCAAGGAAGGCGACCGAATCGCGTTAATCGACCGCTCGAAGAAACCCATCGCGGTGCTCAACCTCGAGGACAACTTTTCTTACGACCGCGAGGACCGCGCGCAAAAACTCTTCGGCACCAGGGACCGCTCGCACCCTGGGGTGGACAGCATCTTCCGCCGCATGGGCGAACGCTCGCTCGGCGGGAAAATCGACTTGATTGAACGCGTGCACTGGGGTCCCTTCGAGGACATACGCAAGTCGCCCGAAGAGACGTGGCGTTACTTCTACGAGGAGAAGAAGTGGAAGAGCGTGGTGGGCTTCATCACGGGAGCGAACCCCGTGCACCGCGGGCACGAGTACATGCACAAGACCGCCCTCGAAACCAACGACGGACTCCTCATCCAGCCGCTCGTCGAGATGGCGAAACACGAGTACGTGCGCAACGAGTTCCGGTTGAAGGGTTACGATAACGTAATCAACACGTATTACCCGCGCGAACACGTGCTCCTCGCGCCCCTCCGCGTCACCTACATATTCGCGGGCCCGCGCGAGGCCGTGCTCCACGCGCTCATCGAGAAGAACTTCGGGTGCACGAGCGTGCTCATCGGACGCGACCACGCTGGCGTCGGGAGCTTCTACGACACCTACGCCTGCCAGAACGTGTTCGAGCAATACAACGAAAAGGAAATCGGCATCAAGACCCTGTTCTTCAACGAGGTGTTCTATTGCACGCGGTGCGCCCAGACCGCCACCGAACGCACCTGCCCGCACGGCGAAAAATACCGCATCAAGATATCCGGCACGGGAGTCCGCGAAATCCTGCGCTGGGGTTTCCTCCCGCCCAAGGAAATCGCGCGCCCCGAGAGCGGGCGAATAGCATTGCAGGGCATCCAGCCAAAGGGCATAGCCGAGGACGGACAGGCGATTTACCCGGTGGGCGCCACGGTGAAGAAATTATTCCCGTACTATATGGTGGCGCACGCGCTCGGCGGCCCCATGCGCGAGAAACCTTTGAAGGCAGAGGACTTGACTAAGGCGGACTTGCTCGCGGCGCTCCTGGAAGTGCGTTCGAAGGCGCACGAAGTTTATGCGGACGTGGCGGACCACGTTGCGTTGCACGCGGATGTCGACCGCACCCTGGTGCCCGCCTGGCTCGAACAGGAAACCGAGGACGCGCTCAAGCAACAGGAGAACCTCATCGAGTCCCTCGAAAAGAAGTTCGTCGGCGCTCCGGAAGAGGCGAGCGACCCGTTCATGTACCAGGACAAGGCCGAGGCGAAGCGCGAGCTGGATGTTGCGAAACGCATACTCGACGAACTGCCAAAGCCGGTGTCCCACGAGTCGTTCAAGAAGCGCGTGTGGAACCAGAAGAAGTACGAGGAGCACCGCTAGGCGCGGCGACGCCCGTTGAACTTCTCGAAGGCCGCGTCTACTTTCGCGGAGTTCGCTTCGAGCACGCGCTTGAACGCCTCGACTACTTTCGCGTCGTAATCGCGCCCAGCCTTGGACTCGAGTTCGGCTATCGCCGCCTCATGCTTCCACGCCCGGTGGTAACTACGCTTGGTGAGCAGGCTCGCGTAAGCGTCCGCCACTTTCAGGATGCGCGCCTCAAGCGAGGCGTGTCCTGGCGCAACTCCCTCGGGAAGCGGGTAACCGTTCGAACCGTTCGCCATCATGTGGTGCGCCTCGATTATACGGGCGGCTTCAGCCCCGATTATTTCGCGCACCATTTCCGCGCCCACGGGGGGATGAGTTTGCATGAATACCTTTTCGCGCGCGGAAAGCTTGCTCCGCTTCAAGAGCACCTTGATTGGAACCACGAGCTTGCCCACATCGTGCAAGAGCGCAGCCGACTGCAGGTTCGCCTGCTTTTCCTTCGAAAGGTTGAACTCAGGGGCGGTAAGCAGGGAAAGAAAGGAAACCAGGCGCCCGTGGTTCTTAAGCTGGGGGTCGTGCAGCTTGCTCGCGTGAATCAACACGTCGACCGCCGCGGCCTTCAAGTCCGGGTCGTTGCGGTAAACCGTGTGAAAAGCGAACCCGCCCTTGCCCTCGGGAAACGCGTGCCCCACCACTATGAACTTACTGGGACCCCTTCCCTGCTTGAAGAAAGGCGAGGCGTAACTGAATTGAAGCGAGAACGGCGTTTTCGTTTTCAACAATTCCGACAACCGGTTCTTGGCGTCGGGCACCGCTTCGAACAACTTGGAGAAAACCTCGGTCAAATCCCTGCCGACGAGCGACTTCGGCTCGACCCTACCCAGGCTCACCAAGGGCTGGTTGTCGCTCACGAAACGGATGACCCCCTCGCGGTCGGTGACTATCACGCCGTGGTTGGGGTGCGCGTCGCTGTTGAACCTCCGCAGGTAGCGGCGTTCGCGAAAGGGCAGTAACGGCATGGAACTATTAAAGAGTGGAAAACCTTTAAAGGGTTTTTCGCGGGGTGAACCGCGTCTTCGCGCCCTTCGGGGAAACGTAGAACGCCTGCCCGGACAGCGACGCCTCCACGCGCGCGTGGTTTCCAAGGAACGCCGAGTCCGTCTCGGGGTCCAAGCCGAGCGCAAGGCGGTAACCCTTCGAGGGAAGCGCGGCGAGGAGCTCGGCGAGCGCGCCCGGCAGGCGCGTGCCCGAGTGGTTGAACACCACGAGCGGACGCACCCCGTTCGCGGACGCCTTCTCGAGCGAAGCGAGGAGCGAGTACGCGGCTAGACTCGAGTCCGCTTGCGAGAGTTCAACGTAGGCAACGCCCGTCCCGTTGCCGAATCCCTTCACCGCATCGTTCGAGGGACCGTAAGAAAGCGTGGCGAGAGTCTTCTGTAACACGCGCGTGAGGCGCGCGGCTTTCAGCGACTCGAACTGCTGCGCTCCTTCCTCAAGGCGCGAGGCGAGCTCGTCCAGCGAGGCGGGAAGCGCGCCCAACGCAACGATTTGCGTTGCCGCGTCAGTGGGGTAGCCGCACTCGGAAGCGTAAAACGCCGCTGGCACCACGGTCAAGTCAATGAACGCGTCCCTGCCCAGCGCGTATTCGCGGCGCGCGGGCTCCACCAAACCCGAAGGCGTCTTGAGTGGCTCGGGGAATGAAAGCGAGGAAAAACCGCATTCGTCGAGCACGAGCACGGGTGCGCCTTCGAGGAGCGCGCTTTCGGCTGCGAGGCGCAAGAGCGTGGAGCGTTCGCGTTCGTCCCGCGAGGCGAACACGGTAACCCGCTCGCCCGCGTACACGGGCTTGCTGTCGGAATCCGCACCCAACGGCAGGGCGTTGCTTGCGGCGGGCTTCACGGTGAACGAGAGCGCCAGAAAAGAGGCAGGGTCGCCGAGGAACGCCTCGCGTTCGCTGGGCGATGCTTCGTTCAGCGGCGTGCCGCCCTCAAGGGAGGCCTTCGCCAAATAATCGTATGCCTCGCGCAACGCCGCCCCCATTCCCTCTTCGGTGAACTCTGCTGCAAGCGGCTTGGACTGGACGAGGCAGAACCACACGGGTTCGTTGTTGATTTTCTTGGAGAACACTGCGTCCGAAGCGTCGAGCGCCCTGCGGCAGTCGCCCTTGAATACGAACGCCTTGGATAGAACGAGCGCGACGCCCCCGTTCTTCTCGAGGACGACCGAGAAGAGCACGAAGCCGTCCGGGTTCTCGAGCACGGTCACTGGGTAGTCGCCCCAACGCCCGGTCACGCGTTGAACCCAGGGTCCGAAAGGCAAATCGAAGTCCATTGCAGGAGTTAGCCGCGCGGGATTTAAATCCCGTCCCCCCAAAACGTTTAAAGCAACGTTCCCCGAACGGTATTCATCATGGTTGAAGTCAAGGAAATAATCAAGAAGATGGCGGAACAGGGGATGACGCGCGGGCAAATCGCGGACAACCTCGCGGAAATGGGTTTCGCCGACGTCCAAAACGCGATTGACGCTGCCCTTCCGGCTGCCAAGAAAGAGGAGGCGCCCGCTTTCAGCATCACGAGCATCGGCGCGCAAGGCGACGAAAAGGAACTCAAGTTCGATTCGGACGCGGGCGGCGCCCCGTTATTCTCCGAGCCCGCAAACTCCGCGGGAATCGAGGCGAAACTCGACGACGCCCTCGCCCTGCTGAAGTCAATACAGGACTTGAACAGGAAGCTCCTCAAGGCCAACCAGGATTTGGCAGCCAAAATCAAGTGAACCCGAAAATGCCCGCGGAACGTCCAAGGGTGGTGAGTTTCTTCGACGCGGACCGCACGCTCGTTGGACAGGATTGGCTGCTCAACAAGAAATTCATGGACGCCTTGGTTTCAAAAGGACTTTTTCCCGAGAAGAATCGGGACGCCATAATTGAAAATATCGCTAGAACGCAGGCGGAAATGAAACAAGGGCAAGAAAACTACGAAGAAGCAGTAGCAAGAACATTTAGGTTATGGACAGAGGGGCTCGCTGGACAAAATCCCGTTGACGTGGAAAGGGAGGGTCGTCGTTTCGCCCAGCAAATAATGCGGCGGACGCCCGGCGGACCCGTGCCCTACTATTATTCCCAGAGCCTAGTTCGCGCGATGAAAGAATACGGACCCGTCGTGATGCTTTCCGCCGCGCCGATTGAAGTAGTCGCACCGTTGGCAGAAGCGATGGGCTTCGACCACGCGATTGGAACCCAGACCGGCGTGAAAGAAAAAAAGTATGACGGACGGATAATCAGCAACTGCCATGACGACAAAGTCGGAGCGGCACGGAATTTCCTCAAACGAAAAAGATGGACGGACGCAAAAGTGGTGGCGTTCGGGGACAGCCGGGGAGACCTGCTCTTGGGGCTCAGCCACGCGCAATTCCTGTTGAATCCGGGCATTAAGGTACTCGCCGAAACAAAAGAGAAAGGAATACCCGTGATAACGCGCGAAGAATACGCGGGCCCCGAAGGGAGCGCTGCGCAGGCGCGGCGCGGCTTGAACCTGTTGCTCGTGAAAAAGAAGATGCGCGAACTGCTGGACGGTTAGGCGCCGAGCAATAGAATCGTGAAGGCGAAAAGCCCGACGGTTACCACGCCTTCCCCGAACTGGTCACCCAGGTACATGAGCAGGGCGAACGCCGCAATCAACCCGATTAGCGAACTGAAACCGAAGAACGCGAATACCTGCAGGGGAATCATTATTATCGCCGCGGCTGCGTGAACCGGCGCGAAATCGCTGTAACCCGCCCCGGTCCCTCCGGTGAACAGGGTGGCGAAAATGAACAATAGGATTACGAGCGTGTATCCATCCAGTTGCATATACCACTAACTGGTGGTTACATATTTAAATCCGTTTGGGTGTTTAAAAGGCGGTTATTTGGGCTTGGCTGCGGGCGGAGCTGCAGGCGCCGCAGGTTTGGCTGCGGGCGGCTGGGGCTTGGCTGGGGGGTTCGCCATGATGCCGGAAACGATTTCGCTCACGAAATTGTAGGCAGTGGAATCCTGTCCGCTTTGGATGATTATGGGCGCCTGCCGCGACGACGAGGCACCCTTGGCGTGCCGCGCCGCGGGCGCGGGCTGCGAAGTCATGTCGAGGAAGAGCACGCACACCAAAAGCACGGCTAGCGAGTAGAACAGCCAGTCCAAACCGAATAGGAACGCGAGGCAGGCGGAGGCGAGCAAGAGCAGGCGGGCGGAATCCATCAACTCGCCTCTTTCTTCTTTTTCTTTCCGAACAGGAAGCGCTTGGCCGTGCGTCCGATGGTGTCCGCAGCTTCACCCAACTGGGAGAGGTTGTCCTCGAACATGTCGTTGTTCTTCCAATCCCGCTTGACTTGCACGGTGATAAGCTCGGGAATCTCAGGGGCGCTCGTGTCCACCACTATGCCGTCGCCGTAGGACTTGACGCCCGAACTAGGCTGCTTGCCCTGCAGGAGTGGGAGGAGCACCATGAGCCCGGCTGCAACAAAAGCTAGGAAGGCGAAGAACTGGAGCCCCTGCTCGGAGAACAACCACGCCAAGATGAACAGCGCGAGGGGAACCACGAGATTCATCCCATTCCCCCTCCCCCGCCGTAAGCGGGTTTGCCAACGTCCTTTACCGCGAGCAAGAGCATGACTATGAAAAGCGAGCCGAGCACCACCCAAGAGAAGTAGTTCCCCAAGTTCATCCAGCCAACGGCCACGAGCAACCCGAAGCCAATGAACGAGGCAGCCAAGAGGAACTTGTTGTTCGAGGTGAACAAGAGGAGGGCAAACAAGCCGACTGCCACCATGTTCAAATCGTTCTTTACCGCTAGGAGCATGATGATGATTATGAACAGGAAAGTGAAATCCATTACCTGCCACGTACCCCTTTGTTCTGTTCAGTGTCCTCTTCCTCGTGTTCGCCGAAGAACAATCGGTATGCCGTGGCGAGCAAGGTATCCACTACCTCACCCGTGCCCCGCGCCGTGTCCTCAAATGAAGTGGTCCCGCCCCACGGGTCCTTTATCTTGACCTTGATTTTCGAGGGAACCTTAGCGCCGCTTGACTTCACGATTATCGGCGTTCCATCCTGGGTGTGCCCGACCACCTGTCCTGCGGGCGCCGCGGATTTCGAGGTGAACGAGAGCAGGAGGAGGGTGATTATCGCGAGGGCGGAAATGAAGAATGCGCCGGATTCCGCGAATAGGAACGCGACCCCGAGTAGCACCAACATCACGAACCAGTGCATTCTAACCAATCACCACTTGTACGGCTTAAACGTCCAGAAGAAGCCGTACAGGAACAGGAACACGAACAACAGGTATTTGAACCACGGGTAGGGGATTACCACGGTGAACGTGACTATCGCGGTTATCACGAACGCCACCATCTGGGACTTCACGATGTCCGGATAGAACAGGCGGTAGAGCATCAGGAAGACGATGATTAGCACTACCACGCCGAAAGCGTCCCAAAAGTCCAAGAGCGCGGGAAACATCTTCAAGATACAACAGGGGCGGGAGCGTTTAAAATGCTATTTTCGCTTGCCCTTCCGCGCCTTGCGCGGCTCCTCGTCGGTGACGAGGCGCTTGGCGAGCCGCCACAAACCCGCCATCAACTCTCCCTCATACAGGAGCGCGAGCGCGATGATGCCGAAGAAGAACCCGGTCATGAACCAGTAGAACAGCTTGTCCGCGAGCACGAAAACGCCCAACGCTGGCGTGGAGAACGCGGCGTAATATTTTCCATCCAGGTAGTCGCGCACCAGGAAAACCCCAACGAGCGCCACACCCACGAACAACAGCCGCCAACGCACGTCGGTCAAAGCCGCGCGCTTGAACTGGGTGCGCACGTACATTGTCTTGAACGCGGACAAACGCTTGCGTAACGCCATGTTTTCACCAACTCCCCCCGGGCGGCTTGGGCGGTCCGCTCGGGATAAACGTCTTGTACAACTGGCTCACCGTGGGCAGCATGTAGAGTATGCCCGAAGTGAACACTATCCAGAAAATCATCCCGAACGAGCCCACGAACGGGTGTTCTATCACCAGGTAGTACACGAGTATTCCACCCACCGCTAGAGTCAAAAGGGGCGAGAACGCGAGGTGCTCGCGCGCCCAGTTGTAGTAGTACCACGCGAGGAAGAACAGCCAAACCCACCAGAAGTAGGTCACCCACTGTAAAATGTTCTCCAAGAAAAACAAGAAAATCACATCCTCCTGAAGCGCGCCATGTCCATCTGGCTCATCTGCTGGTGCGCCTGCGCCTGCTCCTGTTCGCCCGCCAACTGCTGGACGACCTGTGTTTCCGCGGGAGACAACTGTTCACCCAACTCTACCTTCCGGCTAGCCGAAGTCATTAACTCCTGTTCCTTCGGCATGTTCCGGTAGCGGTCGCCGAAGTTGTGGTAGCCGAACAACGGCATGATGCCGAACAGGAACAACATCTGGAGGTGGTTGCCGAACAGTATGAAAACCATGAAGAACCCGAGTAACAGGACCACGGATAACCCGTGCAGGAAAATCATGTAACCCAATATTATGGACGAGAGCGCGGACAACAGCTGGGCGTCCCGGAACGTCATGTAACACCAGAACAACAGGTAAGAGAACATGAGCACGCGCACCACGAAGTCAAGCTCGTTGAGCGTGCTGAACACGTTGTCAAGGAAAAGCAAGGCTATCAAAACCAGCCCCTCGCCAACAACAGCGCCCCGAGAAGCAGGGCAGACGCCAGAAACAACTTGAAAGAAGTGCGCCAGCCCGTGAACACCGAACCCGTGCCCCGGAAGTCAGCGAGCGCGCTTTTACCCAAGAGCACGGCGGAGTAGCACGCGAGCAAGCCGGGGAAGGCGAACGCCAAGTCAAACAACGGCATGCCGCCCGTGGTGTAAAGCGACGCGTAACGCGCGCCCTCGAGGAACAACGCGAGGGGCGCCGAGTAACCGAAGAACATCAATGAGAAAAGGAAGACGAACGCGAGCGAGCCCGCGTACGAGAGGGCGTCCCCGACTGCGAAGTAATAGAACCCCCTGAAGACGATTGGCGCGGCTGGGTTCGCGGAGTTGAACCAATAGACGCCGAGCAGCCCCGCCAGGAAAGCGAGGAGCGACAACCCGAACAGCCGTTCGATGCGCACGAAAACCTTTTTTTACGCGCGCCTCTTTAACCTTTACGCATGAACGGCAGGATAGTGTACGCGACGCTTTCAACCACCCCCAGCTACACGCTCGTCACGGCTGCGGGTTTGGTGGAGACCGAGGAGAGCGACGGACGCCGCGAAATAGGCGACTGGATAGACTCGGAAACGCTCGAACCGTGCCCCGCGGACGCCGCGGTTGAAGAACGCCTGGCGCGCGAGTCAGCGCCGCTTGCCGCGGGCTTGCTCGTGGACGACGAGGGGATGCGCTCGATACTCCCGCAAATCGAGGAGGCGTGCCGCCTCTTGAAGCGCAACGTGCTCGAAACCCAGCCCATGCTCATACGCTTCCACGACGACTGCGACGGCATCTCGTCCGCGCTCCTCTTGAAGAAGGCACTCGAAAGCTTCGCCGAAAAACACGACGTGCCGCTCCGCGTTTCGTTCAAGCAGGCGGAATCCGCGGTTTACTCCAGGCGCGAACTCGAGGACGAGACCACGGACACGCGCGCTTTTCCCGTGAAACCGCTCTTCGTTTTCCTGGACCACGCCGCCAACGCCGAGAGCGCCCCGCTCCTTGCGGAGTTGCGTGAAAGCCAGTATTCCATATTGGTAATCGACCACCACCCCCACGCTGCGCCCGTGAACTGCGACTTGCTCGTCTCCCCGCACGCAGGCAAAGGCGACTCCAAGCATGTAACTGGATTGTTGTGTTTTGAAATCGCGAGGCGAATCGCGGGCTCGCCGGACGAGCGCCTCGCGTGGTGGGCGCTCCAGTCCGACCACTCGGAGTTGCGCCACGGCGACAACGAAATCGAGCCCATAGCGTTGGATTACCTGTCGATAACCTCGGAGAAGCCGCGCATCGAGGACTACGAACGGACGGTAGCCGACCACAGCCTCCTTGACTATTATTACCGGAAATCCAAGGTGCAACTCGAACGCGCGCTCGAGAACGCGAAGGCGAAGACGCGCGTGAAGTACGCGAACGGACTCGAATTCCACCTGATCGACTTGAACGGACTCGAGAAGGGCGCGTACCCATCCAAGGGAAAAGTCATAAACGCGTACTGCCGCGAACGCGAGGAAGAAGACGTTGTCTGCCTCGCTTACGGCGACACCACGCTCTTGTACCGGGTGACTGCGGGCGCGCACGCCAAGGGCTTCAAGGCGAACGAGTCGATTGACGCGTTGAAGAAAAAGCACCCCGAGGCAGTGGAATCGGGTGGGGGGCACGAGCGCGCCTCGAGCGTGCGCTTCCGGAAGGGTTACGCGAACAAAATCGTGGACTCGGCGATAACCACCTGGGAAAAGCACAACGCTTAATAAACCAAAAATACACGGTTTTAGTATGAAAACCACTATGACCGTGACTTTGGAGGGTTACCCTTACTTCGTGATGAAGCGCGCGGAGAGCCTGGGTTTCGCGAAGACGAACGCCGAGGCGATACGGCAGGCGTTAATCGCGTACGGCGAGAAACTCGGCTTTGATGCGGACGAGGAAGCGTACGCGCTCGCCGCGGAGCACGTATTCAACAAGGGCGGGTTCAAGAAAGCGAAAAACATCAAGGCGCTGTTGCCGTGAACTTCGAGTACTCCCCGGAATACGAAAAAGACGTGAAAAAACTGGATTCCACCTGGCGGGAGCCGTTGAAGGCGCGCTTGGAGCGCATAGCCGCGAACCCGCACGCGGAGAAACCGCTGAAACACTTCTCGAACGTCTTCTCGGCGAGGATAGGGAGCAAGCGGTTGGTTTACAAAGTGGACGGCGCGACGGTCAAGCTCGCGTGCTTCAAGAGCCGAGACGAAGTTTACGATTACCTGAAGAAAATCAAACTTTGAAAACAACGAGCAGGGGCACGCCCTGGATTTCGTAACGCGGCGACTTCCCGTAAACCTTCTCGCCGCACGCAACCGCCTTCTCCCCGACTAAATTCGCGTTCTCACAACCGTCGAGCAGCTCTGCCACGCGCGCCACGCTCGCCCGCTCGCCCTCGTAGAAAGCGCGGTGCGCCTTCAAGTCGAGCACGCGTCCCTTGGCTTCGAAGCGCTTGCCCAAGAGGGAGGCGTCGCATACTGCCACGATGCGGCGGACTTCGCCGCCCGCACCCGCGCACTTGTGGACTTTCGCGAACATACAATTATTAAAAGAAAACGCCATTTTAAACAGCGGTGCAGGGGTAGCAAAGCCTGGTCAAATGCGATGGACTCAAGGTCGTTGGCCGGACTGTTAAACGCCGGGCTCCGGTGTGTTATCCATTCCTTCAGGGGTTCGAGGGTTCAAAACCGAACTTTTCTTTCGCGAAAGAAAACTTCGATGAAAAGAAAGCTCGGGGGGAATCCCTCCCCCTGCACTAAAACTTCTTTCGGGGACTATTTTAACTTGGAAACCAATCGGGTTAGCGAGGAATAGCACATGTCTGAATTTAACGTCACCGTGGTGGGTTTTGTTCACACTCGAGGTAAATTGCTGATTTGCAAGCGCGCTGAAACAAAGAAATTTCTACCAGGATATTGGGAATTGCCTGGCGGGCATGTCGAGGAGGGCGAAATCCCGCAAGATGCTTTGCGCCGCGAGCTGAAAGAGGAATTGGGAATCGATTCAACCGTTCTAAACCCATTTGATTGCTTTTCTTATTCGTCTCACAAAGGGGCATCTATTGAAATCGCGTTTTTTGTTACGGTAGAAAAACCCGCGAGCATAGCCCCGGTCAATCGTGAAGATGTGGCGGAAGTTAGGTGGGTGAATGAGAAAGAACTTGACCTTTTCAAAATCAGCGAACAAGAAAAAGCAGTAATGAAGACGGGCTTTCGATTACTTCATTAACGGTTAAATCGTGCCTTGCAAGAGCCACAGTTAGACGAAATATTATAAGCGCACTTCTCCTGCACTAAATATTCAAGGTGGGAAAACATGGGTAGTTTCATTGAATTCAACGACACGCTCCAACTCACTACCGAGCAGGGTTTCCCGAAGGAACTCACGCTCGAAAAACACTTGAAGAAACCGTTTACCGCGGCGGACTTCAAGGGAAGGGTTTTCTCGTTCGAAAACAAGCCGAACATGAGGATATACCCCACAACGTACCGCGTGTTCCTGGTGCACAACATTAACGGCAAATGGCTTTACTGGGGGCACTGCCGGATAATCGAGCAGACGATTCACGCGGAATCGAAGACGACCTCGGGAAAATTCGTAATAACCAAGATTTATTCTCCCGAACACCAGCGGTTGATGAGCACGCACGAAGTGGAACCCGGCAACGAGTTCTTCTGAATCGAAGATACGCGCGCACATTAATAGGTTAAACTGGCGAATTGAGTTATGGCTGGCTTGAAACGCGTGGAAGTGGAATTGAAGTTCCCCTTGTTGAACCACGAGGCATTGGCTGGAAAACTGGACGTTGTCGCCAAACGCGAAAAACAAGGCGAACTCCAAAAAGACTCGTATTATACCCCCGAACACCGCGACTTCATTGCCGAGAAACCCGTCCGCGAGTGGTTGCGGGTGCGGGAATCGGAAAACAATTGTTCGCTGACCTACAAGAACTGGCACAAGGAGAAAAACCGTAACACGGTTTCCTGTGACGAATTCGAAACGCGGGTAAGCGACGCCGAAGCGTTAAAGAAAATCCTGGAAAGCCTGGACTTCAAGCGCGTCGTATTCGTGGAAAAAAAGAGGAGCACTTGGAAGTACAAGGAAGCCGAAATCGCGGTGGATGACGTCGCGGGTTTGGGTTTCTTCATCGAACTCGAGGCAACCGGAGAATTCGCGGACATCCAAGCCGCGGAAAAGCGCTTGCACGAAATCCTGTTGGAAATCGGCGCGGAAACCGGCGAACAAGACTTCGAGGGTTACGCTTACCTGCTATTGAAAAAAGATTGAACCGCGTTCGAGGCTCGCGCAAATGAAGGGAAAAATCAAGCTCGTGTTCTTTGATTACGGGGACATCCTGGTCCCGTGCTCGGAAACAGAGTTCCACGCTTACGCAAAACCCTTCCTGGAAAAACGCAGCATAAGCCCCGCAGACGAAAGCCGCGCCTGGAAAAAATTCAAGCACCAGGTTTCAAACGGACGGATTACCTTGAGGGAAGCGCAAGAACGCGCGTTCAAGTCCATGGGTAACTAGGAAGGACGCGCGCGACTGGATTAGCCACTGCGAACGCTACCACCTCGCGTGCAAACCCTACCCCGGCGTGGTGGAAACCCTCGCAAAACTCAAGCGCGCGGGTTACAAGACCGCCGTGCTTTCGGACGCCGTGCACTCCGCAGCAATCAAGAAAAAGACAATCGAAAACTGGGGCGCAAAGGTGGACGCGGTTTACTGTTCTTGCGGACTGGGCTGGGAGACGCCGGACGCGCGCCTACCGCGCCGTGCTCCGCCGCTTTAAAGCCAAGCCGAACGAGGCAGTATTCGTGGCGCACGCCCGCGACGAGCTGGACGGCGCGCGACGCCTTGGAATAACCACCCTCGCGTTCCGTCCAGACAAGGGCGCGCACGGCGACTTCGAGACGGACGACTTCCGCGCGATACCGGGAATAGTCAAGCGTTTGGAAAAAACATTTTCTTTAAAACCCGTGCGCGCTTAATGTTTTCCATGTGGGAAATCAAGCGCCTGAGCAAGGGTTCGCTGTCGCGCGTCGCTGGGTTGATAGGCGCGATTTTCGGGTTCTTCTACGGCTTGCTCACCATCGCGGTGATGGAGCTCCTCATTGGAACG
>JBAZPG010000001.1:0-160123 GCA_041648335.1 Candidatus Micrarchaeia archaeon | reverse complement strand
CGCGCCCGGCTCACCCTCTGCGTTTTTGTTCTCGTGTAGCGAGGCGGTCAACGGAGTTAGGGAAAGTAGTTTGAAGGAATGCGGTTTCTTCAATTGGCTTTTGATTTGTTGAGCGTCATCAACAAAATAGTCTATTGTAGTGCCGCTATGGGTGGACTCTTGGTAGGTTTGGGCGTACCAATTCATCAATTTCGAAGAGTGAAGGGAACCTTCGCGCAACGCCTTGTTCAGGCGGCTCACGAGTTTTGCGCGCGACTGGGATTCGAGCGAGCGTGCAGCGGAAAACAAACCGATGAGGGCACGGTATTTACCAGGAAACCTCGGGACGCTGCTCTTTACTTCATACCCCTTGATGCCTTCACGCGTCAAAAGGAACGCGTCGGGCGGGTATCCGCTTACTTCGTACACGGCAGTGCTGCCGTGGCGGAAAGAGAGCATCTGTGAGGGGTCATTGAGCTTACCTGAGGAAGAGCGTCCGAACGGCAGGGTGAAACCGCCTTTTTCCAGGACTTCCGCGAGCGTGGGACGGAACTCGTTGCCCAACCCGTGGAGCGCGCGGAGGAGGCGCTCCTCGGTGAAATGCATTACGGGAACTTCGTGTCCGTTTAGCCTGATGGAGTAAGGCCGCGGCGTTGGCATGACTGGAAAAAGAAGACGCTGGATTTTAACCTTTCAGGTTTCCCATTCCAGGGAAGCGCTTGCCGAGCCCCTTGAGGAAGCCCCGGTTCTTGCCGAGCTGTTTCACCATCTTCGAGGCGCGCTCGAAGTTCTGGACGAGCTTGCGCACGTCCTCCTCGGTTGCGCCCGAACCGCGCGCGATGCGCGCCTGCCGCGACTTCTGCTTGACGAGGTCCGGGTTCTTGCGCTCTTGGGGCGTCATGCTCAACACCGCCGCCTCGAACTGCTTGAGTTTGCCCTCGCTCTCCCCGAGCACCTCTTCCGGCAAATCGTACACGCCGAGCATCTGCATTACCTGCTTGAGTGGACCCATCTTGCGCATGGCGCGCATCTGGGCGAGGAAGGAATCGTAATCGAGCTTGCCGTCCGCCATGGCCTTCTCGAGCGTCTGCTCGTCGTTCGCCTCGCGCGCCTTGTCCACGAGCGCCTTCACGTTCGGGAAGCCCACGAGCGAGCCCACGAACGCCTCGGAATCGAACACCTCGAGGTCGCGGAGTTTCTCACCCGTGCCGATGAACGCTATACGGGCGCCGGAAACGGAGACGCTCGAGAGCGCGCCGCCGCCCTTCCCCGAGCCGTCCATCTTCGTGACGATGACGCCCGTGAGCCCGACCGCCTTGTCGAACTCCTGCGCCTGCTTGCCCGCCACCTGTCCGACGTCCGCGCTCACCACGAGGAAGCGGTCGTCCGGCTTGAACGCCCCGTTCACGTTAACGAGTTCAGCGACGAGTTCGTCGTCGAACGCGCTCCGCCCCGCGGAGTCGAGCACGAGCACGTCGTAATCCTTCTCCAAACGGGTCAGCGCGTTCCTGCAGATTTTCACCGCGTCCTTCTCGCCTTTCTCTCCGTAGAATCCCGCGCGCGACTGCTTTGCGAGTTGTTCGAGCTGCTCGAATGCAGCCGGGCGGTGGACGTCGCACGCGATTAACGCGACCTTGAGTCCGCGCGAGGAATAAAATTGCGCGAGCTTGCCCGCAGCCGTGGTCTTCCCCGCGCCGAAGAGTCCGCACAACAGCACGCGGTGCTTGCCCAGGCGCGGCTCGAACTTCTCCTTCCCGAGGAGGGCTTCGAGCTCCTCGAAAACCACTTTCACAACATGCTCGCGCGTCCCCAGTCCGGGCAAGGGTTTCTCGGAGAGTGCGCGCTCCTCGATGCGCTTCGAGAGCTGGAGCACGAGGCGCACGTTGACGTCGTTCGTGATGAGGGTGCGCTGGAGCTCGTGCGAGAGTTCCTTCACCGCCGCTTCGTCGATGGCGTGGGCGCCGGTTATGCGCGCGAGCGCCTTGCGGATGCCGGAGCCCAAATCCATTTTTCCAGCACAGTCCTCAAATGTAATCCTTGAGTATCTTGCGCGCCGCGTCGTTGTCAGTCGTCTCGACCGCGAACACCTTCTCGCTCCCATTCTGGGTGAGCAAGTAGAGGTTGATCATGTTAATCCCGCGGTCCGAGAGCAGGCGCGAGGCGCGCGCGAGTTCCCCGGGCTTGTCCGTGAAACGCACCACCATGGCGCGCGAGTCCACCGACGGGTAACCGTGCTTGGCGAGCAACGCTCGGGCTTCCGCCGGCTTCGAGGTGTGGAGGCGGACTACGGCGGTGCCGCTCGAGCTCTCGGCGGAAAGCGAGTCGATGTTTATCCCGTGCTTGGCGAGCAACTCGCTCACGTCCGCCAGTAGTCCGAGGCGATCCTTGGTGACTACCGCAATGCAGTCCATCAGCTCGCGCCCACCAACGCCTGCACGCAGGCTTCGAGCGCGTCGCCTTCGAGACCGGAGCAGGCGCCCGCGCCGGGCAGCGAACCGCCGCCAGTCATTTCCTCGGTTAACTCGTTCAAGTCACACGTGCTTCCGGGAGTCGCGAACTTGGATGCGTCGGGAACCCACGGGGTGCAAACGTAGTGCACTTCGGGCTGCTGGTACGCCGAGACGCCTTCGTTCGGTGCAACGGGCTCTTCACCGGCTTCGGTTGACGAGTAGAGCCAATCGCAGTCCGGATACACGGCTTTCAGCGAGTCGGTGACCTGCATGTAGGACACCTCGTCCTTCATGATGTTAACGGATTCGAATGACATTCCAGCGGCTTCGTAAGTCGCCTCCATGCGCACGCTTCCACCCGAGAAGTAAACCTTCGAGGACATCGGGCCTTCGGTGGTTTCCACGGTTACCGTGCACTCGAACGGAGCGCCCGAGGCGAGCAAGCCCGCCCAATCGCTGGGTGTTCCGCTGCCCGCAGGTTGCGTCGACGGTTGCGTTGACGCTTGCGTCGACGCTTGCGTCGACGGCTGCGCTTCAATCGAAGGCGCGCCTACGCCGGTCTGCGGCGCCGGGCTTCCGCCCAGACAGCCGAACAACAAAAACGAACACAAGAGTGCTGCAACAAGTTTCTTCAAATCCAAACCCACCTCTGGATTAGGTTAGACGCGGGTGGAATTTAAAGGCGTTTTCACTTGCGTTTCGCAAGGAACTGCTGGTACACGAAGGCGCCGCTCGCCACGAACAAGGCGAGTATGCCCAAGTAAATCAGCGCTTTCCCACTCAACACGCCAGTGAACCAACCCGTCTGCGGCGTTCCGGTGCCGCCAAGCGAGTATTCCATCACCACGGGCGCGAAACCCTCCTTGAGCACGGTGATGAGCCACTTGCCCTCGGTTTCCGCCGAGAGGGTGGCAACGCCCGAGGCGTCCGCGAGCATGGTGTAGTTCTCGCCGGAAGGCGATTCCACGTGCACGAGCGCGCCCGGCAGCGACTCTATGACCAGGGCACCGTCGGCGTACGAGACGTTCGCGGTGAACGGCTTGGTCTCAACGCTGGGCTTCTCGCCCGCGCCCACGACAATTACCTGGACGGTTACGGACGAGGACACGCCGGTCGAGAGCGCCTTCACGGTGACGTCGTGGGTGGTGCCCGCCTCGTTCAACGGGGGCGAAACAACAAGGTAAACCGTAGTCGCCTCTTGCGGTTCGAGGGTGACGAATTCCGGACGCAGGGAAGCCCACTTGGGGCCCTCCACGCTCAAAGCGAAAGTGTTCCTGAGCAAACCCATGTTCTTCACGGTGACGGGTATCACGCTCGACGCGCATTCAACGTACTCGCCCGAAGGCGCGGTCAAGAGCGCGGTGTAACACTCTGCCTTCGAGTGCACCGTGATGTTAAGGCAAACCTTGTCGCTCGAATTGCGGGAAAGCGAGAGGGCGTTGAATACCGCGGCGTATTCGCCGGGTTCCGCGTCGCACGTGAACACGTGCGGCAGGAGCGTCTTGAGGGACTTGCCATTGATTTCGGTTGCCGAAACGTTCGAGAACTCGAGCCACTCGGGACCCGAGGACAACCCGAGTTCAAAGGAGTCGTCGAAGTAGCCCGTGTTGACTACCGCGATTGGGAATACCTTGTCCTGGCACTGGCAGACGAAGTCCTTCTCCGCGAGTATTTCCACGTCGTAACAGCGCACGAGCTCGAACAACTGCGAGGCCTCGCCGTCCGCGTACGGGGATTCCGCGTAAAAGTTGGGGGTATAGTTGCCGTCCTTTATGCCCGGCGTGATTACCAGGTAAACGACTTTCTCTTCACCCGAATCCAGGTGCACGCGCGTCTCGTTCAAGTACATGAAGGAGACGTTCGAAAGCGAGACGTTGAAGTAAGCCGCGTCGCCCGGGTTGCGGATACGCACGGCGTGCTTGGACACGCGGTCGCTGCACACGCGGGCGGGTATCTCCGGGTTGATTTCCACGCCGTAACAGGGCTGGGAATCCACGGTGAGCACGCTGTCCGTGCGCGCGCCCAGACCCGAAGAGGCGGTTATCGTAAACGTGGAATTGCCCGTGTTCTTGTCGAGCGCGACGGTCACGGTCGTTTGCGCGCCGGGCGCAAGCGAAAGCGTTTTCTGGCTGAACGAAACCTTGGTCGAGGACGCGGTCAACGCCACGGAGTCCGTGAGCGCGCCGTTGTTCTTCACGAGCATGGGAAACGACACTGCGGTCTCGGTGCACTTGTCCACGCGCTCGTCCTCGAGCGTCGGAAACGCGAGGGAGAGCGATTGGCAGTCCTCAATCGAAAAGTGTATCGTAATGGTGTCCTCGTCCTCGGTGGGTTGTCCGGTCAACGCGTAGATGCTGACTGCGCGCACGGTCGCCGAGTACTCGCCGACTGCGAGGCGCGTCGAGTCGATTTCGAGCGTTGCAATGGAGGCGCCCTCGGAGGGCACGAAAACAACCGTGGGCACGGTTACGCCTGCGGCGCCGTTGCCGGTAACGAAGAGGGTGTAATTCTTGTCCGCGGTCCGCGAGTCGTTCTTGAGTAGGAGCTGGTAGGCTTTCTTTTCGCCGAAACACATTTCCTTAACGGGCTCCAAGTCCTCGAGGGACAGGCAGGGCTGGATGTTCAGGGTTATCGAAGACGTAGCGGACTGGGTGGCGGACTGCCCCTTAACTGTGAAATGGTAGACGCCCACGGACGAGAAGCACGTGGGGGTGAGGAACGAGTAAACGGTGGCTGCCTCACCCGCGTCAATATTGGCGCTCGCGGGCGCGATTATCCCCCAGGGGTAGTCGCCGGTAATCGAGAAAGCGAACTGTTCAGCCGCCGCGCCGTTGTTGAACGCCTCGAAGTTGACCTGGTCGGTGTCGCAGATGCAGGCGTCCGAATAGACGCTCGCCGGCAGGAGCGACAGGCTCGAGGCGCACACGGCAAAAACCGCAATCAACGCGAAAGCTACAGTACCACGAAACACATAAACCACCGTATAGTAGTAACGGGCTGGGAAAGTATATAAACGGTTCGGATTTTTTAAAGGCGCTTCCTGCCTTGGGTGTGAACCGCAACAGCCATTTTCTTTATTTTGCCCGGGTCGCTTGCTTCGAAGGCGTTTCCAACCTGTATGCCGTGGGCGCCGGCGCGTATGCACTCGCCCGCCTGTTCGGCGGTTCCCACGCCGCCGCCGTAGAAGTAAAGCAATTCGTTGCCGCAGACCTTGGCTATTGCGGATAGCATGGCGGAGGGCGCGGGTTCGGGTGCGCCGCTGCCGGAGTCCGTGATGAACACGTGGCTCCCAAGGTATTTCGCCGCGAGCGCGCACGCCGCAGCCAAGTCGCCGCGTTCGCGGGGCACAAGGTTCGCGTTCCCTATCCAGCCCACCGCGCGGCCGGGCTCGATTATAACGTAAGAAGTGGCTATCGCCTCGATTCCCGCACGGGCTATCACGGGCGCCGCCTGTATCTGGGCGGTGCTGTGCCAGTACACGTCGCGCGAGTTGAGCATCTGCATGAAGTACACCGCGTCCGCGTAAGCGGTGATGCCGCCCGGGCTGCCAGGATAGAGGACTACGGGAATGTCGCCGCGCACGGCTTCCTTGATTAGCTTGACCGTCTCGTCGAGCACGGTTCCCTGGGCGCCTATGCTACCGCCCACGAGTATGGCATCCGCGCCGCTCTCGTAAGAGTTGCCTGCAAGCTCGGCGCCCAGCTTGCCCGAAAGCTTGTCCGGGTCGATTAACGAGAACAGCAGGGCGCCCTGCTCGGCAAGGCGCTCGCGGTAGTATTTTTCGACTCCGTTCTTGAACATGGCTGGAACAAAGTGGGAATCGCGATTAATTAATAGTATCGTCGGCTAAACCCGTTTATGAAAATCGCGGTAACCGGAGGCGACGGCCGCCTGGGCAGGCTGCTGGTTTCCCGGCTCAAGAAAAGGCACTCCGTGGTCTCGGTGGGCTTGAACGACCCGGGAATAACCGGCGTGCGCTTCGCAAAAGCGGATTTGCTCAAGGACGGATTGGCAGGCGTTTTCCGCAACATCGACGCCGTGGCGCACTTGGCGGGCACGGTGGACTACTCGCTGCCCGAAGCGCGCGTATTCGAGTTGAACGCGGAAATGACCGAACGCGTTGTGCAGGCGTGCCGCAAAGCGGGGGTGAAACGCCTCGTACTCGCCTCGTCCACTTCGGTTTACCACGGCGCATACGCGGGAAAAATAAGCGAGCGCTCGCCCGTGCGCCCGGCGAACGCCTACGGCAGGAGCAAGCTCGCGGCTGAGGCGGCGGTGAAGCGCTCGGGCGTGCCCTTCGTGGTGCTGCGTTTGAACACGGTTTACGGTCCGGGCTTCAAGGAGGGCTTCCTCAAGGTGGCGCGGGCAATCAAGTCGGGCAAACAGAAGATAATCGGCTCGGGAGAAAACCGCGTGGGCTTGTTGTACGCGGACGACGCCGTAGACGCCCTCGAGAAGGCGCTTGAAAAAAAATCCGCGCTCGGAAAAACAATAATCATCTCGAGCGGCGAGCAACCCACCCAACGCGCCTGCCTCGCCCGCTTAGCCGAAGCGCTGGGCGTCCCTGCGCCCTGCGAAAGCATGCCCGCGTGGCTCGCTTACGCGCTCGCAAGCGCATACGAGTGCAGGGCGCGCCTGTTCGGCGGGAAGCCGCGCTTGAGGCGCGAGGACGTGCGCACGCTCGCCGAGGACCGCGTTTTCGATGTGCGCCTCGCCAAGCGCGCGCTCGGCTTCAAGGCCGCCGTGCGCTTTGAAAAAGGCGTGAAGCGCACGGTCAAGGGTTGGGTTGCGTGAGCCTCGAGGAAAAACTTTCAGACGCGGGCTACTCCGAGAACGAAGTAGGCGAGGCGGTGCGCGCGAAAATCACTGAATACGCCGGCCTGCTGTCGCGCGACGCGGCGCTCAAACTCGTGGCGCGCGAACGCGGAATCGAGACGGCTGAGGAAACGAAGTGGGTTGCACCCGAAGGCGTTGCGCCGGGTTCGGCGGTTGACTGCCGCATCGTGGTTGAGCGCGCCTTTCGCCCGCGCGAATTCGAACGCAACAACACCAAGCGCCTGGTGGCGGACGCGCTCGCGGACTGGGGCGGAACAAAGGTGCGCCTGGTGCTGTGGGGCGCGGATGCGAACCTTGCGGGCACGGGCGCGCTGCGCCGGGGCAGCCGCCTGGCGTTGAAGAACTTCCTGGTCAAGCAGGGGCGCGACTGCATTGAACTGCACTCGCGCGAATTGTGTTCAATCGAGCACGAGGGCGGCGACTACCCGGCGCCCGAACAATTGTCCGCGCTCGCGGATGCCGAGGACGCGGTGGCGTCCGGCGTGGTGCTCGCGAATTACGGCGCGAAGCAGTCGGGCAAGGGCGAGCGCGCCGTGCTGGTTTTCACGGACGGCACCGCCTCGCGCCGGCTCACCTGTTGGGATTACAACGCACGCATTGCAGCGGACTTGGCGGAGGGCGAAGTGGTGCGCGTGGAAGGCGCCTCGGCGAGAAAAGGCGAATTGTCCGCTGGCGCCGGCGCCGTGCTCTTCCGTGACCCGGCGTGCCTCGCGCGGTTCCCCCGCGTCCCCCTGAATTCGGTGGGCGAAGACGAGGCGCTGGTGGAAGCGCGCATCGCAGCGCTCCACGAGGCGCGCGTGGGCCCCTCGGGCACTGCGTTCGTGCGCGGCTCGCTCGAAGACGCTTCGGGCACGGCACGGTTCGTTGCGTTCGGCGCGAATGTTTTCCGGCTCCTCGGCGCGCGCGGCACCCGTCTCGAACCGGAACTCCTCCTCGACTTGAAGCGGCGCTACCTGCTCGGTAAAAAGGCGGTGCTCGCCTGCAGGAAGCGGACGGATTCGTACGGCGAGAGCCTAGTCGCGGAAGCAATAGCATCAGTTGCGGATTAAGGCGCGCACGCGTTCTTCGAGTTGTTCGCGGCTTCCGGAGTTGTCCAGGCGGGCGTCCGCGAGTGCGGCGCACGCCGCTATTCCGAATCCTTCGCCTGCGGTTTCGCGTTCCACTGACTTCTTGAACCCGGCGAACTCCGACGGTTCGTTCTCCCTGCCGCGGACGCGCGAGCGCTCGAACATTTTCTCCAGCGGCGCCGCGACGGCGACGAGCAGGAAGTTCCCGGGAAACGCCTTGCGGAATACTGCGGCTTCCTCGGGCGAGCGCAACCCGTCTACCACCGCGTCGCGTGCGGAGTCGATTTTACCCGCGATGATTTCCGCGAGGAACGCATTGCCGCGCAATCGGCGCTGCCCGGTGACAAAAGATTGGAGTGCGCTCCGGGTGGGTTGGATGCCGCGTTCGCGGAGCATGGCGCGGAGTTCGTCGCTCATCACGAACACCGGTGCGTTGGTTTCACGCGCGATTAACGCCGCTGCGGTGCCCTTGCCCGCGCACGGCAACCCCGTCAAGCCGTAAATCAAGAGCAATCACCAATCAACGTTTTGCTGAATCAACCGAATCCGTGAGTTTTACGTCCTCGACAAGGGTTTTGCGGTGAAGCTTCCCGAGCTTGGGACCTTGGGGCGTGTCTTGCACGGTGAAACCCGTTTCTTCAAGTTTCTTGCGGATGACGTCCGAGCGCGCGTAGTCGCGCGCCTTGCGCGCCTCTTCGCGCTCTTTCACGAGAGCGAGCGCTTCCGCGGGGAACTCCTGCTTGTCGAATTCGAGTACGCCGAGCACGGAATCCGCGCGCTTGAGGAAGGCGAGCACGCGGGCGAGCGACTCCGGGTCCGCGCGGCGGGCGTCGAGTTCGGCGTTCACCACGCGCGCGAGCTCGAACAGGTGCGGCAGGGCGAGGGAGGCGTTCAAGTCGTTGTCCAACCCCTCTTCGAAACCCTTTTCGGCTGCGGCGAGCGCCGCGGCGAGCGTTGCGTTTTCTTTCCCGTCCGCCTGCTTTTCCTGTATGCGCTGCACGAACTCGTCGAGCTTGTGCAGCGTGTTCGCGGACTGCTCGAGCGCGGGAAAAGTGAAGTTGAGTTGGCTGCGGTAGTGCGTGGAAAGCAGGAGCCAGCGCACGGCGCGCGCCTCGAAGCCGCGCGCGAGAACGTCGCGCAGGGTGTAAAAGTTGCCTGCGCTCTTCGCCATCTTGCGCCCGTCGATTACCAGGTGCTCGCAGTGCAGCCAGTAGTTCGCGAACTTCTTGCCCGTAGCCGCCTCGCTTTGCGCGATTTCGTTCTCGTGGTGCGGGAAGCGCAGGTCCACACCCCCGGTGTGCAAGTCGAACGGCGCGCCCAGGTAGCGCGCACTCATAGCCGAGCACTCGATGTGCCAGCCGGGGCGGCCGCGCCCGAATTGCGACTCCCAACCGACCGGACCGTCGGACGCGTCCCACGCCTTCCAGAGCACGAAGTCACGCGCCTCTTCCTTAGAGTATTCGTCCGCGTCCACGCGCCCCGAGGCTCCCTGCTGGATGCCTGAGAGGTCCGCGAGCTGCCCGTATTTCGAATAGCGAGAAATGTCAAAGTAAACCGAACCGTCCTCTCCCTTGTACGCCGCGCCCTTGTCCAAAAGGGCTTGGATGAGCGCGAGCATCTCGGGCACATGCTCCGTCGCGCGGGGATAGTGTTCCGCCGGTTCGATGTTCAAGGCGGCAAGGTCCTCGAAGAACGCCTTCGCGTAGCGTTCGGTGAACTCGGCGAGGGGGACGCCGGCGGCGCGCGAGTCGCGTATGGTCTTGTCGTCAACGTCGGTGACGTTCATCGCCTCGGTCACGCGGTAGCCCTTGAATTTGAGGTAGCGGCGGAGGAGGTCCGAGAAAACGTAAGAACGGAAGTTCCCGATGTGCGCGTGATTGTACACCGTGGGCCCGCACGCGTAAAAACGCGCTTCACCCGGATGCACGGGCGTGAAATCCTCGACTTCGCGCGAGAGCGAATTGTAGAAGCGTAAAACCATGACTAGCTTGGGGTGGAGGGAGGTTAAAATATTCAGCGCCCGGCGAGTTCCGCAACGAATGCAGTGCTCGAAACAACATCCCCGAGCCCGAGGGTGTGCCTTGGTTTAGCCAAGAACGGCGCGGGTGCCACCACGGCGTAACCGTCGCGCTCTTCGACGAACCCGCACCGCAGGTAGTCGCGGTCGTTCGAGTACTCGTGCATCTTCCCCAGCGAGTACGCGGTTACCCGTGGCGCGCGCTCCCGTTCCGCGGACGCCTTCGCGTTCGCGCGGTCCGAGGCGAGGAGGCAGGCGGAAACGCAGCGTTTAGGGTCGAGTTCGCGGTCAAGCGAAACCACGTGGAAACCCAAGTCGTGGACGTGCACGCGCTTCAAGCCAAGGGTGCGGCGCACCTTCCCGGCGGCTTTCGAGAGGGCGCGCGGGCTCGAGTAATCAAAACCCGAACCGTACAGTGACTTGTGGAGCTCGCGGAGTTCGACTTCGTTGAGTCCGAGGCTGTCCATGCGGCTGCACACCTCGCGCATCACGGGCGCTTCGGCTGCCTTGTGCTTGAAGGGCACGTACTCGCAATGGAATTCGAACCGTCCGCGCCCCTGCTTGAGGGCGTCGAGTTGTCCGAGCACGGGCGCGAGCTCGCGCTTGTTCGGTGCGTAATGGAAACCTGAGAAAATGCACGCGTCCAGCAAGCCGCCGAGCTCGACAAGGGAGTCGCGGTTCCACGACTTGTCGAACGCCAGAGTGCGCCGTGAGCGCGAGGAGAAAATCACGCGGTTCGCCCTAGCCGACGCGTCGCCGCCGTACTCGAGCACGAGGTTCTCCTTTGCCTTGGGTGCGTTCGACTCCCCGCGGACGGAGACAAGGCGCGCGCCCTTGCCCCGCGCAACCGGATAAGAAATTTTTGTGGAGTGCAGGCGCGCGAGTTTCCTAGAGAGGAGCACGGGGTAAACCGCCGAAGAACAACCGAGTTCCGCGAGGTTCTCAGCCATCAGGCTCGCCTGCCCGCCCAAGCGCTCGCACCAGTTGCCTGCGCCCAACGCGCGGGCAAGCCACGCACTCGCCGCGGGGGAAATCGAGGCATACGCGGCTTCGCCGCGGCTCATTGACCACGATAGGCAGGCGAACGCCTCCCAAGGCGAGTCAACCGAACCCAGCGGGAAGTAATCGCGTTCCGCGAGTCCGCGGGCGCGCGCGCGCTCAACAGGGGAGAGCGACGCCTCGAGCGCGGCTAGGTCGGCGCGCCGAACGCGTTTGACGCGGTCGACTACCGAGTTGAACGCGCACAGCACGGACAAGCCGAGCGGTGCGAGGGAACGCGAGCGGGCGAGCTCCCCATTCCAACGCTCGACGGCGTTCATCTCAGCTGCACGAACCGCTACTCGTCGAGCCCGCTTCGTAACCGAAGCCAGCGGTTGCAGCCGTTTCCGAGAGGACTTCGTCGCACGCGTCCGGGGCGTCTATGAACGCGCTGCACACCGCCTGCTTTATCGCTTCGGGGCTGCGGGCAACGCTCATGACTTTGCCGTTGAGCACGAAGGTGGGCGAGCCGCCTACTGCGTACGCCTGGTTGTCCACGAGGTAGATGCCGTACTCGGTGCCGGCGGTGTCGATTGCGAACTCCTCGTGGGTCGCAGCCACGCACTCGTCGAGCAGGGTGGCGTTGAGTTGCGAGGCGTTAAGGCATCCGGACGAGTCGCCTTCCGCGAGGAAGCACTCGAGGTAATCCCACATCGTTTCGTTGCCGTATTCCTTCTCGATGCAATACTGGCGGGTGTTCTCGTTGACTTCCTGTGCGCCGTGCATGGTGTAGTAAACGAACTTGAGTTCGAAGTCAGTGTAGTTCGCGAGCAACTCGCGCACCGGAATAATCGCCTTCTCGAATTGGGTGCCGTACGGACAGTAGCTCATCACGAACAATTCCGCGACGGGGCGCGCGCTCTTCACGAGCTCGGCCTCGGGCGTCGGGCTGGCGACGGGCGAAGGCGTGGGCGCGGCTTCAGTCAAGTCGAACGCACCCGTGTACATGGTCTTGCCGTCGAGCGACGCGTAAGCCGGAATGGTTTGCACGGTCGAACCGTCCTGCACGAAGTCAACCGTGAGTTCGTAAATCCCGTTCTTGAGTTCGATTGAGGTCACCGTCGAGGTGACTCCTTCGGGCAAGCGGGCGTTAACGTACGCCTCGACCGCCTGCGCCACCGCGACTTCCCCGATTCCCTGGGCTTCGGCTGCCTTGGGCGGGATCATCCCGGCGGCGAGCACGCCTATCGCAAGGCACGCCACTGCGACTATCGCGAACTGCGGGAGGAAGTTCCTCCACGTCTTCGCATGCCCGTAGTGGTGCTCGGGGTGTTCGTGGTGCTCGTGTTTTTCCAAACCTTCGTTTCCATCCATTGGTTCATCCAACTCCGTTCGAGAATTTGCAGTCCTCTGCTTGTAACAAAAAAAAGAGGGGGGTGGCGGTTAATAAAAACTGCGTTTTCTTTAACAGCAGCCGCAGCCGCAACCCTTCTTCTTCGCCGTCTTCTTGGTCGTCTTCTTCGTGGTTTTCTTTTTCGCTGGCATTTTAGGTAAAACCTCCTGTTAGGCAATAAAGCGCGACGGGTTTTATTGCCTTTCGTTTTCGTAAACCCGCTTCAAGAGCAGGGCGTCCTTTTCGATTAGGGGGGATTCGCACACCACGGTGCCCGCGCACTTCCTTTCCGCGAACTCGTGCGCAAGGGGGGCGAAAGGCGGGCTCTCCGAGGAAACCGGCAGGTGGTGCGCCTCGCCTTTTGCGGTGAACGCTATTCCCGAGAAGTGGCAGTGCAAGTCCTTCAGCGCCGCGGCGCCGAGAGATTCGCGCATGGCATCAAGTATGCGCGCGTAATCCGCCCGCGTTCGGAGTCCGCCGAACGAGCGCGCGTGCAAGTGCGCGAAGTCGATTGTCAACGGACACCCCGTTGCCTTGGAGAGCGCGAGCAACTCCTCGAGGCTACCGAAAGCCGAATGCTTGCCCGTGGTTTCCGGGGAGAGGGCAACGCGCTTCAAGCCCTCTTCGTTCGTTGCGTCTTTCAGGAAGCTCACCTGCTCAGTCATCAGTTCGAACGCCTGCTTCTTGTCGAGCTTCAAATAGTAACCCGGATGGAAAACCACGCGTCCGCCCCCGCACGCTTCGAGGGCGCGGCAGGACTCGAGTATGTGCCGCCTGCTCGAGTTGAGCTTGTCGCGTTCGGGCGTCAAGAGGTTGATGTAATAGGGCGCATGGCAGCTCAAGCGGATTTTGTTTTCCTCGGCAACCCGCCTGCACGCCTCCGCGGCATCCGCGCCCAACCGGACGCCGTGCACGAACTCGAGCTCCATCGCGTCCAAGCCCAGGCGCGCAACGCACGCTATTCCTTCGGCGCTGGAAGCGCCGGCGCAGCCCGCGGGTATGCCTGCGGTCCCGAAAAGCATCTCACCGCGTCGAGACAACCTTCACCACGTCTCCGTCCTTGAGCGGTTGTTCGCGCGCGATGCGCAAATGGGTGCGTCCGTCAACAGCGTAAAGGAAACCCGCCGCTAGGTCAGTGTGAATCGCAGCAGCCAAGTCGTGGGCAGTCGCGCCGCGCCTGAGCAGGAGGGCATCCGGAAGCAGGTTGTCCTTGTTGTCCATCCACTTCTTCTCGTCCTGCACCGGGTAGGCAACTATCAAGTCGAGCACCTTGAACGCAACACCATCCACAAGCGCCTGCACCCCGGTTCCGCGGGCGTCCACAATCGACTTGATGTGTTCGAGCGCGGAAACCATGCGGCTGTCCTCGGTTTTTATCGAAACGCTTTTTCCGTCGTAATCCACGAAACCGCGTTCGCGCGCCTTCTGCAACGCCAGTTCATAGTCGGCGTACACCTCGAACAGGGGGTGCCCGAGTTCGCGGAGCTTCTCCACTCCCGCCTGGGCGCCGGGCAAATCACACTTGTTCGCAGCTACAACGAGCGGCTTTGTTTTCAAGCGGATGCGGTGGGCGAATTCGAGGAACTCTTCTTTCGTCCACTGCCAAAACGAAGCAGGAAGCCCTTCCGCGGCATGCGAGTAAACCCGGGCATCCACCTTCAAACCCGCAAGCAACTTTTGGAATTCATCAGAGGTTTTGCCCTTGGCTTTAGAGGCGTTCCGCTTGGCTATGCCTGCGAGCCAGTGGTCGATTTCGCGTTCGAGTATGAGCACGTCCTCGCACGGGTCGTGCGAACCCAACGGGCATTTATTCCCCTCCGAATCCGTGGAACCCGACGCATCCGCAACGCACACCAACGCGTCCGCCTCGCTCAAGTCGTTCAGGAACTGGTTGCCTCGCCCGCGCCCCTCATGCGCGCCGTCCACCAAACCCGCCACGTCGATTACGTTAACGGGCACGAAACGCGTCCCGTTCGCGCACTTGCTGTTCCGCGGCTTGCACGCGCCTCCCTTCTCGGAGCACGGGCACTTCGCCGAGGCGAACGCCACGCCCTTGTTCGGGTCGATTGTAGTAAAAGGATAGTCCGCGACTTGGGCGGCGGCATGCGTCAACGCGTTGAAGAGCGTGGTCTTCCCCTTGTTGGGGAGCCCCACGAGGGCGAAAAGCATAAGCGGTTTAAACCGCGACCGGTATTATTCGTTTCTCATGGCGGTTTGGACCGAGGCGTACGCGCCCCTGAATGCAGAGGAGTTCGCGGGAAACCCGAGCGCGCGCGAAGAGGCGCTAAAGTGGGCGCTCGACTGGAAGCGCGGCAAACGCGGCAAGCCGCTGCTCTTGCACGGCGCCACGGGCTCGGGAAAAACAACGCTCGCACGCTGCATCGCCGCAAGCGCGGGCTTCGCGTTGGCGGAAGCATCGCCGGACTTGTTCGACGACGAAAAAGCCCTCGCCGGCTTGTTCGAAGGCGGCTCCCTGTTCGGGGAGGCCCGCCTTGTTTTAGTGGATTCTGTTGACACCGCGTACAAACAACGCGAGGCAACGCAACTCGCGGAACTCGCCTCGAACGCGAAGGGACCTGTGGTGTTCACCGCCGAAACATTGTGGGAAAGGAAAATCGCAACACTGCGCGCGGCGTGCCAGCCCGTGTCGTTGAAGGCGGTGAATTGGCTCACGGTGCGCAAGGTGCTCGCGGGAATCGCTGGCAAGGAGGACGTTGCAGCTGATTTGGATTCCATCGCCCGCAACTCGGGCGGCGACTTGCGTGCGGCGATAAACGATTTGCAGGGTGGGAGCACGGGCGGGGGAAGGAACCGCAAGGTGAATGCATTCGACGGCGTGCGCCGCGTTTTCAAGAAGGGTTACGCCGAGGCGCTCGAGGCGGAGCGCGAGTTCGACGGCGAACTCGACTTGTTCATCCAGTGGCTTGCCGAGAACGTGCCACGCGAATACGAGGACCCGGCTGCGCTCGCACGCGCGTTCGAGTGGCTCTCGCGGAGCGACGTGTTCGCGGGGCGCATACGCAAACGCCAGGACTACGGGTTGCTGCGTTACGTGGCTGCCGTGGGTGTGGGTGGCGTTGCCGCGGCGAAGAGCGCGTCGAACGGGCGGTTCGTTCCGTACGCGTTCCCGAGCGCGATACAGGCGCTGGGACGAAGCAAGGAGTCGCGCACCGCATTCAACGGAATCGCCGCGAAGGCCGGCAAGAAACTGCATTGCTCGAAGCGCGAGGCGAAGGCGATGCTCGCGTATTATTCGTTCGACGCAAAGGGCGCCGCGGAGTACTTCGGTTTGGACGAGAAGGAAGCCGCGCTACTCGCGGAGCTTCACGAACTTTAAGGCGACTATCGCCACGAGCAGGAGCCCCAGCAGCCACAAATACGATTCCGTGAGGCGCACGTAGGCGTCGCTGAAGAAGTCCTTGACTTCCTGGCTCAACGATGCCTCGCGCTGGAAGGACACGTCCCAGCTCCCGATGAGCGGGCCGGTCCAACTGTATTCGTTGTGGTCCTTTTGCGCCACGCCGCCCGCCGGCACGATTTCAACATTGAACGCGTCGTCCGGGAGCGCGATGCGGAGCTCGTGCCCGGTGCCCAGGGAAAGCTCGTCCGGCACCCCGAAGCTGAGCTTCTTGTTGTCGAGCGAGTAACGCGTGGCACGCGAATTCACCGGCTCGGGGAGGAAGAGTCCCTCCACATCGTATTCTATAGAGACGGAAGCCGCGGTGTAACCGAGGTTGAACTCGCGCGCCGCGATTATGCGTAAATCCGAGAGCCCGCCCGCGAGGTGGTAGCGTATGTTCTTGCTGAAACGCTGCCAGTCGATGAGCGTTGTCTCGCCCTGGAGGAGGTAGTACTCGAAGGACTGCACCTCTTCGGGCTTGTCAAGCATGAAAACGCTCTTCTCTATCACATGCGCGTTACCCGATTCACCCACCCGAATGCTCATGCTGAACGAGTAGTCGGTGTACGCGGAAACGCACGCGGCGAGCAACAGGAACGCGAGGAGGCGCTTCATGAAACCGTTAACCCGTGCGCGGCTTAAATATCCTGCGGAAGCGGTTTAAACCAGCCCGCGGAAAAACGTTTCAGCACTTAAAACGGGGGCGCGCTCGCGTGCACCCGGAGGAGATGCGTCAGTGGCAGTTGAATTCGCGCTAGAAAAAAACTCGGTAATCGTGCGGGAGCCCGCCTCGGTGCAGGCTCTATCCAAGGGATTCTTCGGCTCGCTCGTGAACGGGAAAGGCGACGTAATCTCTCTGACGCCAGAGGAAGCGCTCTACCTGATGGACGTGCGCAAGGCGGAGTGCACTGCCGCGGGCAAAAGCGTTTCGTTCAACCGCGTGGCAGCCAAATTCCAGGGCAAAAAATTCCTGGCGCGTTACCACTGCTACAAGGACTGGCGCGACCGCGGGCTCGTGGCGCGCCCCGCGAGCGAGGCAACGGGAAAATACGGGGGCAGCCCGGTAGTCGCGTATCCCGCAGGCAAGTTCACGCCTCCGTGCGTGCAGGCGAAGGGGCTGTTCTTTTACGACGACTTGATGAGCGTAATCGACGACGAGTCCGCACGCCCGCTCTACGACGAGGGCTGGTTCGGGCAGTACGGCACCTACAAAGCCAAGAAGCACGGGCAGTACCTCAAACTCGACGCCTACGAGACGCTCTTCCTCATGAAGCACGCGGGCTACGAGCTCAACGTGAAGGACAAGCGTGTGGCAGCCGAGGCGCGCAGCCGCCGCCCCGACTTCCCTGCGCTCTACTCGGTTTACGAGGACTTCCGCCTCCGCGGTTACGTCGTGAAGACGGGCTTCAAGTTCGGCACCCACTTCCGCCTCTACTTCCCGGGCGCCTCGCCTTCGCTCGAGACGGGCGAATGGATGCACTCCAAACACGTCATCCAAGTTTTTCCAAGGGAAGCGCGCCTCCTCATAAGCGAGTGGGCGCGCGCCATACGCGTGGCGCACGGCGTGAAGAAGACATTCATACTCGCGATACCCGGCATCGAGCGCAACGCGCGCGCGGATTTGGATTACCTGCTCTACCACCGCCGCAAGGGCGGCATCCCCGAGAACCCGCGCGAGGACGCGCCCAAGTATGCGATGCTGGCGTTGAGCGAGGAAGAGGAAATCGGGGGAGAAGAGCTGTCGCGCGCCATCGCGCGCTCCTCCGAGCTGGGCTTGGAACTCGTGCTCGGGATAGCCGACCGCGAGACGAGCGTGACGTTTTACAAGGTGAAACGCATCTCGCTCCCCGAGAGCAAACACGAGTATTACGAAATCGAGTGGTTTCAACCGTGAAACCACAACCCTCGCGAACCGCGCGTTCGCTCGGTCGAGTGGTTCCAGCCGTGACGAACAAGGCATTAAAATAATGCGTGCGGTTAATTTTGTTGATTGCATGGACGAGGAACGCGTAAAGAAACTGAAGGCGCTCGAGGCAGCGGGCACAAACGCCTACCCTTACGGTTACAAGCGCACGCACTACTCCCAGGAAGTAAAAGACAACTACGATAAACTCGAAGGCAAACAAGTGAGCGTCGCCGGGCGCGTGCTCACCGCGCGTTCGTTCGGCAAACTCGTTTTCGCGACCATCCAAGACACACGCGGCCGCATCCAGTTGATGGCGCACGAACTCCCCGCGGAAGCGTTGAAGAGTTTCGAGGCAATAGACGCCGGGGACTGGGTGGGGGCGCGCGGGAAAGTTGCAAAAACGAAGAAAGGCGAGGTAAGCGTGGATGTGGCGGAGTGGGTTATGCTCGCGAAGTCCCTCCGCGAACTCCCCGAAAAGTTCCACGGGCTCACGGACACCGAGTTGCGTTATCGCAAGCGCCATTTGGATTTGATTGCGAACCCTGAAGTCCGCAAAATCTTCGAGTCGCGCGCGAAAATCATCTCGTTCGCGCGTGCGTTCTTCGATTCGCGGGGTTACCTCGAAGTCGAGACGCCCATCCTCCAGACGGTTTACGGGGGCGCGGCTGCGAAGCCGTTCGTGACGCATCACAACGCGCTAGAATCGGACGTTTACCTGCGCATAGCGAACGAGCTCTACCTCAAGCGCCTGGTCATCGGGGGCATCGAGAAGGTTTACGAGTTCTCCAAGGACTTCCGGAACGAGGACATTGATTCGCGGCACAACCCGGAGTTCACCCAAGTGGAATTCTATTCCGCGTTGGAGGACTACGAGGATTACGCGCGCCTTGTCGAGGAACTCCTGCCGGGTTTGGCGAAGGCCGTGCACGGCAAGCACTCGTTCGAGTACCAGGGGCGCGAGTTGTCGTTCAAGCCGCCGTTCGAGCGCGTCTCGCTCGTTACGGCAATAAAGAAGGAGTCGGGCGTGGACGTGCTTTCTTGGAAGGGGGACGCGGACGCGTTGCGCGCAGCCGAAAAACTCAAGTTGAAGGTGTCCCAGCCCACGCGCGGGCACGTTGTGGACGCACTCTTCGATGAGTTCGTGCAGCCCAAGCTCTGGAATCCTGCGTTCGTAATGGATTACCCGGTTTACATGTGCCCGTTAACGAAAGTCAAGCGCGGCGAGCCGCGCCTCGCGGAGCGCTTCGAGTTGTTCATCGCGGGGCAGGAGTGCGGGAACTGCTACTCCGAGTTGACGAACCCGCTCGTCCAGCGCAAGATGTTCGAGGAACAGGCGAAGGCGCGCAAGAAGGGCGACGAAGAGGCGCAGCCCATGGACGAGGAGTTCCTCGAGGCAATCGAGTCGGGGATGCCGCCCACCGCGGGAATGGGCATCGGAATAGACCGGCTCACCATGATTCTCACGAACCAGGCGAGCATAAAGGAAGTCATACTCTTCCCGAGCGTCAAACCCCAGACCGGGCAAACCAAATGATTTTTAGTCAGCGCGAACGAGAAGGATAGCATACAATGAGCCAGGCAACTGTTAACATCGGGATAGTGGGGCACGTGGACCACGGCAAGACCACACTCACGCGCGCCCTCACCGGCAAGTGGACGGACACCCACAGCGAGGAAGTCAAACGCGGCATCACCATCAAACTCGGCTACGCGGACATCGACTTCTACGAGTGCAAGGCGTGCGGGGGCTTCCACACCGGCAAGTGCCCGTGCGGGAGCACGGACTCCAAGTTCCTGCGCCGCGCCTCTTTCCTGGACGCGCCCGGGCACGAGACCCTCATGGCGACCGTGATAGCCGCCTCGTCGATAATGGACGGCGCGATTTTCGTCATCGCCGCGAACGAGGAGTGCCCCCAGCCCCAGACAATCGAACACCTCATGGTAATCGAAGCCGCGGAAATCAAGAACGTGGTAATCGTCCAGAACAAGGTGGACCTAGTAACCAAGGAGAAGGCACTCGAACACTACAAGCAGATGCGCGAATTCCTCAAGGGCTCGAGCCTCGAGAACGCACCCGTAATCCCCGTAGTCGCGAACACCGGGGCGAACGTGGGCGCGCTCGTACAAGCGTTGTACGAACGCATCCCCGAGCACCCCCGCGAGGAAGGCAACCCGGTGATGTACCTAGCGCGGAGCTTCGACGTCAACAAGCCGGGCACCGAAGTCGAGAAGCTCTTGGGCGGCGTAGTGGGCGGCTCGATGAAGCAGGGCGTGCTCCGCGTGGGCGACGCCGTTGAAATCTCGCCGGGCGTGCGCCGCGAGAAGAAAGGCAAGGAACACTACGAGAAGCTTTCCACTAAAGTAATGGGTCTCCACGCGGGCAACGACAGCCTCGAGGAAGCTCGCCCCGGCGGACTCGTCGCCGTGGCAACCGAACTCGATCCCGCGCTCGCCAAGGGCGACTCGCTCGTGGGCTGCGTGCTCGCCAAGAAGGCACCCGACGCGCTCTCCGAAATCAAGCTCGACATCCGCCCGTTGCCGCGCGTGCTTGAAAAGTTTCCGGAAACCTACCTGGAGAGCGAACCCCTCGTAATCGGCGCGGGCACCGCGACCACCGTTGGTTTCGTCGTGGAACAGAAAAAGAAGAAGGGCGTGCGCGTCACGCTCAAGAAACCGATTTGCGTTGGACCCGAGGACAAAATCGCGATAATGCGCCGCGCGAACAACCGCTGGCGCCTCTACGCCACGGCTCGGCTGATGGAGTGATGGAAGAAATGGGCAAGGTATTCGTACTATTCGGCGCACCCGGTTCGGGCAAGGGCACGCAAGGCGAATTCCTCGAGAAACAGTTCGGGCTCCCGCGCGTTTCCACGGGCGACTTGTTCCGCGCGCTCCCCGAACACGGCGTGGGCGCGGAAATCAAGGTGCTCATGAAGCAAGGCGCCCTCGTGCCCGACGAGAAAGTCACTGAAATGCTGCGCGACGAATTATCAAACGAAAAGTACGCGAACGGCTTCCTGCTCGACGGCTATCCGCGCACAATACCCCAAGCCGAAGCGCTCGAAAAACTCCTTTCCTCACTCGGGCACACGCTCGAAAACGTAATCTACCTGAAGGTCCCGACGCACGAACTCAAGCGCCGCCTCGGAGGACGATGGACTTGCCGCGCGTGCAAAAAGATTTACTCCTCGGACGAAGGCAAACCCGCGGCAACCTGCGGACTGTGCGGGGGAGAAATCTACCAACGCACGGACGACGCGCCCGCGGGGGTCAAGACGCGCCTCAAGACATTCTCCAAACAAACCAAGCCGCTCGAAGGGTATTACAAAAAGAAGAAACTGCTCCAAACCGTGCGCGTGCCTAAAAACGCGCAGAAAGAGGAAGTTTTCGAACTCGTGATGAAAGCCGTGCGCGGAGAAAAACAACCCGGACCCATCGCCCGGGCGAATGCCTGGATGAAAAGGCGGGCCCGGAGGGATTCGAACCCTCGACCTACTGATTAAAAGTCAGCCGCTCTGGCCAGGCTGAGCTACGGGCCCGCGACAATTTTTTTGTCGGACAATGTTTAATTAGGTTTGTAAAAAACAATTTAACCGTGAAAAAAGTCCTCATCGACACCAACTTCCTTTTCGTCCCCATAGAATTCGGAATCAACCTAGCCGAAGGCGTGGACGAAGCGCTCGGCGAACCCTTCGAGTTCTATATACTCAAGGAGTGCCTGGACGAGGCGCGCAAACTCCGCAACTATTCCACACTCGAACGCGTCGCGCATTCGGTTAAAGCGCGCGTGGCATCCGCGGGGGAAGGCAAGCCCGACGACCTGGTTCTCGCCTGGGCGGACGCCAATAAGGCGATAGTGTGCACGAATGACGCCGGATTGAAGCGAAGGTTAAAAAGGCGCGGACTGCAGGTTATTTGTTTGAGGGGCAAGTCAAAGCTCGCCCTGGCTTGAATGCTTTTGGTGGCATGAAAAATGTATAAACTGGTTACGTTCAGGGAAAGCGTGCGCGTCCCCCCGAACCTCTTCGGGTTGAAGCTCAAGAACGCGGCACTCGAGATGCTTCGCGAGCAGTACGAACGCACCATCGACCGCGAACACGGCGTGGTAATCGCATTGCACGGCGCGGACATCAAGTCGCCCGGCCACGTCATCCACGGGGACGGCGCGGCTTACTTCGAAGTCGAATTCGACGCATTATGCTTCAAACCCGTTGTCAACGAAGTCGTTGACGGCGAAATAACGGAAATCGTGGAGTTCGGCGCGTTCGTGCGCCTCGGTCCCCTCGACGGGCTGGTGCACGTCTCCCAAGTCGCCAACGACTATCTCACTTACGACAAGAAACAGCAGGCGCTCGTCGCCCGCCAATCCAAGAAGACACTCAAGAAGACCGAGTTCGTGCGCGCCAAGGTAGCCACGGTAAGCGTGAAGGACTCCGTGCTCTCCACGAAAGTCGCACTAACGATGCGCCCCGACGGGCTCGGCAAGATAACGCCCGCGATGGCGCAACCCAAAAAGCTAAAACACAAGGAACCGGTAGCCGTCGTCGAGGCGAAGCCGGAAGAAGAGAAGAAAGGTGCGGCACAGTGAGTGAGAAGGTCTGCAAGAACTGCCGCCGCATCGTGTCGGGCGACTCGTGCGCCGCATGCGGGGGCACCCAGCTCTCCAAGACTTACGAGGGTTACATACTGTTGTTGAACGTCGAAGGCTCGGAAATCGCGAAGGAAATAGGCGCGAGTTCGCCGGGCAAGTTCGCGTTGAAAATAAAGTGAATGCAAAAATGGAAATAACCGGAAAAAACAGGAACGAGCTCTTCAAGCGCACCGAAGTCACGGCAATCAAGCACTCGAACGCCGCGACGCCCAAGCGCAGCGACCTGCTCCAAGAACTCGCGGGCGACCTCAAGGCCCCCGCGGCGAACATCGTGATCGACCGCGTCGAACAGCACTTCGGCTCGAAGACCGTAGTCGTCCACGCCAAAGCGTACGATTCCCCCGAGGCGCTCAAGAAAATCGAGCGCGAATACAAGAGCGTGCGGACGCACGGCAAGAAGCAGGAAGAGAAGAAGGGCTGATTTTGAATGGCTGAAAAAAAGAAGGAACGCAAGACCAAGGCTTACAAGAAGAAGCGCGCCTGCCCCAAGTGCGGGCCGGGAACCGCGCTAGCCGAGCACAAGAACCGCTCGCACTGCGGCAAATGCGGGTACTCGGAAACCAAGAAGAAGGATGCTTGAGTTCGCAAACTCGCTGTTAACAACACTTACCCTAATTTTCGCCCCGTTCGCCCTGCTCGCGCTGGAAGGCGTAAAAAACTTCCGCAAGGCGCTCTCCCTCGACAAGGCGCGCGTCACGCGCACCCCCCTTCTTGCCGCCTCGATGCTCGCCCAGCTCTTCCTCGCCATGGCTGCACTCAGCGTCGCGCTTTATGCGCTCGGCTGGCTGGACTCGTGGAAAGTCACGGAAATAATCAAGGCGCAGGACGCGGTAACGCTGTTGCTCGCGGTGACGCTCGCGCCGTTCGCCGAAGAACTCTTCTTCCGCGGCTACCTCCAGAAAAAAACGGGTGTGGTGCTCGCGTCCGTAGTTTTTGCCGCCTTGCACTTCGGTTACGGTTCGGTTTCCGAAATATCGGGGGCTCTCCTCGCCTCGCTCGTGCTCGGCTATGGTTTGCGCAAGCACGGCGACTTGTGGGCTTGCGTTGCGGCGCACGCGGGCTACAACGCGGTAACGCTTGCACTCGCCCTGTCAATCTAGTCCTTGTTCTTGTAGCGCCCGCGCCCTTCGAGCACCGAGAGGCGCCTGAGCGTCTCGGGCACGCCCTTGTAGCCCGCGAGGAACGCGTCCCACGCCTCGCACCAGAATTCGTGGTGCTTGCTCTCGAGCGCCTCCTTGAATACGTGCAAGTCGACCGCGCGGTCCTCGAAGCGGTGGCTCGAGAAGGCGAGCCCGAAGTCGAGCACGTAGAGCGCATCGCGCGAGACGATGAAATTGCTCGTAGTCAGGTCGCCGTGGATTATGTTCGCGGAGTGCAAACGGGACACGAGGCGTCCCGCTTCACAGCACCACTTCGCGGCGTTACCCGCGTTCAATGCATCGCGGAGCCGCTTGCCCGCAAGAAACTCCAGCTCGAGCGTTCCCGCGCGCTCGTCGACTGCCAGCAACGCGGGAACCGCAATTCCTTTTTCCTTTGCCTTCTGCAACAGTCGCGCCTCGATTCGCGTGCGGCTCTTGCGGAGCGTTTCGTCGAGTGCGGGGTGGCGGTACGCCTTCACCGGGCGCTGCTTGAGCGCCTTGTTCCCCGAACGGTACACCACGGCTTCCGCGCCGTCCCCTATTTTTTCCACAAATCCTTTTAATGCCCGCCAAATAAAACTGGTTATGCTCTGCCTGGGAATCGAGTCAACCGCGCACACCCTCGCCTCCGCGCTCGTGGATGGCAAGGGACGCGTGCTCGCGGACGCGCGGAGCGCCTACAAGAGCGCCGGCAGGGGCATCGTGCCCCGCGAAGTCGCGGCTTGGCACCGCGAGAACGTGGAACGCATCGTGGACGAGTCGCTCGCCGCGGGCGCGCCCGACGTGGTGGCGTTCGCGCAGGGTCCGGGAATCGGGAGCTGCCTGCAAATCGGGGCGGACGCGGCGCACGCGCTCGCCAAGCGCTTGGGGGTGCCGCTCGTGGGCGTGAACCACTGCGTGGCTCACCTGGAAATCGGGCGGCTTTACGCGAAGGCGCGCGACCCGGTTTTCCTTTACGTCTCGGGGGCGAACACCCAGGTCATCGCGTTTGAGGCGGGCAAGTACCGCGTGTTCGGCGAGACGCTCGACATCGGCGTGGGCAATCTGCTCGACAAGTTCGCGCGCTTCCTCGGGCTCGGGTTCCCCGGCGGCCCCCCGCTCTACGAGTTGTCGAAGAAGGGAAAATATTTTCCGTTGGCTTACAGCGTGAAGGGAATGGATGTTTGTTATTCGGGCTTGTTCACCCAGGCGAAGAATGCGGTGGAAAAGGGCGCCGCGCCCGAGGACGCGGCTTACTCGCTCCAGGAGAACGCGTTCTCGATGCTGGTCGAGGTGAGCGAGCGCGCGATGGCGCACTGCAACAAGAAAGAGCTTGTGCTCGGCGGGGGCGTAGCTGCCTCGCCGTTGCTCCAGGAAAAATGCAGGGTGATGTGCGAGGCGCGCAACGCCAAGTTCCTTCCAATCGAACCCCGTTATGCCGTGGACAACGCGGTGATGATTGCCTGGCAGGGTATCCTCGAGAGGGAAAAGGCGAATAACAAGGAGTGGCGCATCCGTCCCTCGTGGAGGACGGACGAAGTCGAAGTGGATTGGCGGTGAAGTAACTGGTTATGTCCTTGGAGTTGCAGAAATTCGTTAAAGCTTGGGGCGGCACTCGAATTAACTCCGGAAAACTCGGCGTACAACCGCACGAAATAGTTCCGGGTGAAATCGCCCTTAAGGTAACCGACCTGGCACTTATCCTCGAACACACCGTTTATACAACCCACAGCTATCAACACAGCCATTTGTTGGCGCTTCTGCGGAACGCGGTGGGAGACGTTGAAATGAACTTCGAAACAACGAAGAAAGGGCGCATCGTGCACATAATCGAGAAAGTCCCCTGGTTGGGCAAACCCCTGCTCGAGGAAACCGCGCGCGAGGCACTCGAACACTCAAACAACAAGAACAGCAAAGCCTACGCTAGGGCAATCAAAAAATTGAAGGACTGCCTAATTTGAACGCGTTCAACGCTTCACGCGGGGCGATGCACCAGTGAAGTCGATTACGCGCGAGGGCTTGCCTCGCTTGGCTCCCTCGTAGATTAGATAATCCGCTTTTGCCAGCACGCCGGCATCCGCGTCTTCCGCGCTCGTCATGTGGGGCGCGCCCGCGGGGTTCACGCTCGTTGTGACAAAAGGGATTCCCGCCTCGGCGACAACCGAAGCGAACCAATGCCTTGGAATGCGCACGCCGAGCGCCTTCGAGCCGGGCGCAACCGACGGAGCAACGCACTTCTTCTTCAACGGCAGGATTAGCGTGTAAGGCCCCGGCAGTTTTTTCAGATAACCCGCCGCGGCTCTGCTCACCAGACAGTTGCTGCGAATCCACGCCTTGCCAGGCGCAATGACCGAGAACGGTTTCGAACCGCGTCCCTTGATTGCGCGAACGCGGCGCACCGCTCGCTCGTCCAAGGCGTTGCACCCGATGCCGTAAATCGTGTCCGTCGGGTAAACGACGATTGCTCCGCTCGACAACAAACAAGCTAGTTCGCGGTCGGGCAAGCCCTGGCTCAGAGCTTGCCTACGCGGCGCTTCATCTTGCGCTTTTGGCGCTTGCGGCGTTTTTTTATCCACTTCCACCGCATCGTGCCTTTCTTTTTCCATTTTCGGGGTCTCGCACCCATTAAGCATCAACTATCCGCCGAAAACCGTTCGGCTAACGGAAAAAAATGAGTGAAGAACTTTAAATACCCTCGGGTTGCCCGCGAAGGAGGCGTTTGCGCTCGTCTTGGGACAGTGCGGCGTACGCTTCGGCGTCCCGCACGCCCGCGTTCCAGAGCCGGCGGGCGCGCACGCGCCCGATTCCCCGAATCGAACACAGCTCGAGCAACTCGGTTTTCACGCCGTGCTTTATCCTGCGGTGCAACGCCTTCGCCTCGGCGTACTCGCGCGTGCGGTTCAACGAGAAGCACAACTCGCGGAGCGAGTACGAGAGCCACTCCATTATCCGCACGCGCGCGTGCAAAACGCCGGGGGGCACCTGGAAATTGTTGAACACGTCTTCCTCGCCCGCCTCGTTCACCCACGCCTCGAGCAGGCGCGCGGATTTGAACCGGGCGAGGGCGCCGTCGTCGTCCGCCGCGTCCCCGAGCACCGCCTGCGCGGCGGTCCACAACGCCTGTTCCTCGTCGCGCCCGACTTGGAGCAGGGGGCGCGCCTCGGTCGCCTTGTTCAACGCGAGGAAGTAATCGAACTCCTCTTTCTTTTCGCGGGCGATGAATTCCACGAAAGCGTGCGCGGTCAACGGGTCGATGTACAACTCGGCTACGCGCTTGCCGAGCGGAGACGCGGCAAGGCGCGTCTTGCCCTCGCGGAGGAAACCCAGTCCCTCCAGTTCCTTGACAACCGAATCCACTTTCTCTTCCAGTTCACCCGAGTCCCCGTATTGGCTCGCGTAAAACGTTTTCCCGAAGAACTCGTGGAGCGCGTCGCGCGACGCGCAGTGCCCGGCGGCAACGAGCCCGAGGCAGTGCCCGCGGAGCAGGGGCTCGCTCGAAAGTTGGGAGAGCACGTTCTCCAACGCGCCACGAAGGTATTTCGCGGCTACCGCGCCCGCCTCGCGGGGCTGGCAGCACAGCACCCCAACGCCTTTCTCATCGTACGAGGGGCGGCCCGCGCGCCCCACGATTTGGGCGACTTCCAACGCGGGAATGAACTCGGCGAACGCGCCGTTGAATCGCTTCAAATCCCGCACGATTACCCAGGACGCGGGGTAGTCGATGCCCATGGCGAGCGTGGTGGTGCAGACAATGCACTTCACGCAACGCTTGCGCTTGAAACCCTCCTCGATTGCGCGGCGCTGGCGTTCGAGCAGCCCCGCGTGGTGGAACGCCACGCCCGAGGCAAGGCATTCCGCGAGGCTGCGGCACTGGCTCGTGGGCTGCCCTGCGGCTTTGAGGGCGCGGGCGGAAAGAAGCGCGCAGTCAGCCGCCTCTTCCTCGTTCAAGAACGTCCGGCAGAGGGGGGCGAACTTTTTGGCGAGGGCTTCGGCGTTTCGGCGGCTTCCCACGAAAACAAGTGCCTGTCCGGATGCGCCGACTTCCGCGAGCGCGCGCTTCACCAGCCCGGCTTCCCCGTTCACCAGTTCGCCTGCGTCGTCCGCGAAGCGGAGGTTTTCGCTGTCGAACAAGCCGAGTTCGAGGCGGGTGGGGCGGTAGTCGCTCGTAACGAGGCAGGCGTCCAGCCAGTCCGCGATTTCGCGGGCGTTGGGGATCGTGGCGCTCAAGCACAATAGTTTTGCACCCGACTCGCGGAGCTTAGTCAAAACGATTTCAAGGGTGGCGCCCCGCGAGCCGTCCCCTATGAGGTGGACTTCGTCGATTACCGCCAAGCCCACCTTCGTGAGCCAGGGCGCGGAGTGACGAAAGAGGGAATCCGTCTTTTCGCTCGTGCAAACAATGACATCGAACGCGTGGAGGTGCTCGCTCGACGAATCCAAATCCCCGGTGCTCAAGCCCACCGTGAGCCCGAACGGCGCGAGGCGCGTTTTGAAGTCCTCGTGCTTTTCGGCTGCGAGCGCGCGCAACGGCACCACATAGATTGCCTTCGAGCCGGTTTCGAGTGCGTTCTTCACGATCGCGAGCAACGCCAAGAGCGTCTTGCCCGAGGCCGTGGGCGCGCTTACCACGCAGCGCGGGGCATCCAGGAAGCCCTCGGCGAGCGCTGCCGCCTGCATGGGGTTGGGTTCGGCGTAACCCAGCTTTTCAAGTAGTTCGCGGTGGGACACGGTTAAAGGGGGATGCCGCGCGTTTAAAACCGTTCCAAGGCGTGGCTTCCAGTGGAAAGCTAATAAAAGCGCCCGCGGTGTTTCTTGTGAAATGATTATAATAAATTTCAAGGTTTACTCGGAGTTAATCGGAACGCGCGGCGAAACGATAGCAGCCATAGCCGCAACCCAAGCCAGGCTAGCAAAGAAAAAAGTAATCGTGTGCCCCTCCCAGCTGGACTTGACGGGTTACGCCGCGCACATTAAACAAGACGAACACTTTGGTTTCTTCGCCCAGCATGTCGATGCCAACGCAGCTGGTAAGTTCACAGGTTCAGTGCCAGCCGCGCAGGCGAAGGCGTGCGGCGCACGCGGGACGCTGTTGAACCACGCGGAACGCAAACTCTCGCCGACGGTGCTCGCTGCCGCAGTCGCGGCGTGCAAGGCGGCGGGTTTGGAAACGCTCGTGTGCGCGGACTCGCTCGAGGAAGTGAAGCGCGTGCTCGAGTTGAAGCCGTGGGCAGTTGCCTACGAACCCCCCGAGTTAATCGGTTCCGGGGTTTCGGTGAGTACGACCAAGCCCGAGGTGCTTGCGGGCGCGGTTGCGCTCGCCGAGGCGGCGGGCGTACCGATGTTCGCGGGCGCGGGAGTGAGCGACGCTAACGATGTGCGCATCGCGCGCAAATTGGGCGCGAAAGGCGTCGTATTGGCGAGCGCGTTCGTGAAGAGCAAGGCGCCCGGCGAGTTCCTGGCGTCGCTGTTGAAGGAGTTTTGATTCAAACGCAAAGGAAATTCAAATGAAACTCAAATTCCTCGGCACCGGAAGCTGGTATCCATTAACGCATCCGACGCCGTGCTGCCTGCTGCGAACGAAGAAAACCGACTTCGTCTTGGACGCGGGAACGGGCGCGGCGCAATTGCGCAATGAAAAGCTCCGCGCGCCAATTTGCGTGCTTTATACTCACACTCACCCCGACCACACAGAGGGACTTTTTTATTTGTGCAAAGGCAAACCGGCCGCGGCAAACCGCGGAATCGATTATCGTGTTTACGGCCCGGATAAGCGCTTGTTGCGCAACACGGTCGGACTCGGAAGCCGGGCAGAACACTTCAAGCGCTGCTTCACGGATTTGAAGCAGGGAAACTACAAAATCGGTGGGGCGCGCGTCACCGCGCTCCGCTTGGACCATTGCAAAAAAGATAATCACCACGGGGAAAGCCAGCCCCTAGGATACCGAATCGAAGTTGACGGGAAAAAATTCGCGTACATCACGGATACAGGTTACTGCCGAAACGCCGTGCGCTTGGCGCGCAATTGCGACGCGTGCGTAATCGATTCCACTTTCCTGGAGAAAGACGGACACACGAACCCCACACATTGCACCGCCAAGCAAGCCGCGCACATAGCTCTTGAAGCCGGAGCGAAAAAGCTTTACTTATATCACTATAGCCTGCATTACGATAAACTGGAGTTGGATAAGCTGTTGAAAGAGGCGCGCTCGGTATTCGAGAAGTCTTACCTGTCGCGCGAGGGATTGGTGGTTACGGTTTGAAACTATTGCATTCGCTTCCTCCATACACGTTCATGGGCATCGAGGAACAGGATTACGGTAAGGCGCGCTTCGTCGTGCTTCCGGTGCCCTTTGATTCCACCGCGTCGTGGGGTTCGGGGCAGAGGAACGCCCCGCACGCGATAATCAACGCGTCGCGTTACATCGAGTTGTACGACGAGTGCGTGGACGCGCGCACTTGCGAGAAAGGAATATACACTTGCGACGAGCTCGAGCCGTGCAGGGGGGACGCGCGCGAGACCGTGAAGCGCGTGAAGTACGAGGTCGAACGCATCGCGGCGGACAAAAAAATCCCGGTAATCCTAGGGGGCGACCACCTCGTGAGTTTGGGCGCGGTGCAGGCGCTCAAGCCGGACTCCGTGCTCGTCATCGACGCGCACGCGGACGACTACGATGAATTCGAGGGGAGCAGGTTCGACCACGCGACTTGGGCGAAACGCGCCTCGGAGTCAACGAACGTCGTGGTGGTGGGCTGCCGGAGCCTGCGGCAAAAGCCGGGCAAGAATGTTTTCGGTCCTGACTTCGACGAGAAGAAGGTGCTCTCGATGCTCAAGGGGCGTGTTTACGTTTCAATCGACTTGGACGGTTTCGACCCGTCGATAATGCCCGCGGTTGGAACGCCCGAGCCGGGCGGCTTGACTTGGAAGCAAGGACTCTCGCTACTTGAAAAGGTGTTCGCGAAACACGAAGTCATGGGTTTCGACGTAGTCGAGTTGATGCCCTTGCCGGGAATCGAGGCGCCTAACGCGCTCGCTGCGCGCCTGGTCTACCGGATGATGGGCTGGTGCAAGGGGAAATGAACGCGAAAATCGTTTTGGCCGGGGGCAGGACGCGCGCGGAATTCAAGCGCGACCTAGAGGAATACGGTCAACTGAATAAATTGTTCTTCGCTTGCCAGCCCGGCGTCACGGACGCGGTAACGCGCGACTTGAAGACGCTCGGCGTGCCCGCGAATAATTTTTTCGAGCCCCGGATCGATGTTTTCGCGGACGGGGAAAAACGGTTCTCCGTCTCGCACGCGGACGCGGCGCGCCTGGCGCGCGCGGCAGCGAACCCGAAGGCGCGCTTCGTCATACTCCTTGGCACGCGTCCGTTCAAGCAAGCCGAGGATTATTTGGATGCATTCCTGACGCTCGAATCGTTCCATCCGCTGTTGCCCGCGAAGCGCACGCTCGCGGTCTGCGTTTACGCGGCTTACCTGCGGAGCCACCGCAAAACTCCGGGCGCGCACGGCGCGCACGCATTCGCTTCCGAGCCGCTCGTTGCGCACGTGCTCGTGGATGCCCTGCTTTCGAGTCCGTTCGGCTCGCGTTACGCCGCAGTCGCCCCGCACACCAGCGAACGGGGCGTGGTGCCGCACCTCGCAAAGGGGTTCTACCCGTTACCCATTTTCCTCCAGGCGTTCAAGGCGGAGTTCGGGGAAGGCGAGCTGAGTTTGTTCGCGCCTGACGAAGAGGCTGCGATTGCGATGCGCCGCGAGTTCCGCAAGGCGATGGGCAGCAAGGCGCGCCTGGCTTACGTGAAGAAGGCGCGCGGTGAGAAGGCGGACGAGACGCGCGCCGAGGCGTTCGTTGGGAACGTGCGCGGGACGAACGTGCTGTGCATAGACGACTTGACTTCCACGGGAAACTCGCTCGCGCGCACGGTGGACAAGGCGCGCGAACAGGGCGCACTCAAAATCATGGTGGCGGTGACGCACGTGACCACAGTCAAGGCGCTCGTGCGCATCCTCGAGAGCAAGGCGGACCGCATCGCGTTCACGAATTCCATTGACTTGGATTACCTGCTCTCGACGGACGCGCAACTCGCAGGGAAGGCGCGACGCCTAATCGCGCAAAACGCGCGCTCGGGGCGCCTGCTCTATTTGAGCGTTGCCCCCACCGTGCTACGGGGCGCAGTGCGCGCCCTTTCGAAGGCGGCGCGTTGAGCATGCTCTATTACTGCGACTTGCACTTGCACTCGAAGTATTCGCGCGCGGTTTCGCCCGACATGGACTTGCCGCACCTGGCGCGGGGCGCGCGCCTCAAGGGGCTAGGGGTGCTGGGCACCGGCGACTTCACGCACCCGCTCTGGCTCAAGCACCTGCAAGAGGAACTCGTGGAAAGCGAATTCGAGGGTTTTTACCGCTGGAAAGGCGACGAACGCACGCTGTTCATGCTCACCGCGGAAGTCGCGGTCTTCCATCCGGGCGGGGGAAAGCGCACCCACCACGTGATTCACGCGTCGTCTTTCGACGAGGTTGCCGCGTTGAACGAATATTATTCGAAAAAGGGTAACCTCGCGGCGGACGGGCGCCCGATGTTCGCGAAGACGAGCAACGAGGAGCTGGTGGAAGAGACGCTTTCACGGGCACCAAAGGCGCGCATCGTGCCCGCCCATGTTTGGACTCCCTGGTTCGGGTTGTTCGGGGACAAGAGCGGCTACGATTCCATGCGAGAGGCGTTCGGCCCGTTCGCGGAAAAGATAACCGCGCTCGAAACCGGAATGTCGAGCGACCCCGAGATGAACTGGCGCGTGAGCGGCCTGGACGGCTGGGCGCTGATGTCGAACAGCGACTCGCACTCGCCCACGCCGCTGCGTTTGGGGCGCGAATGCAACGCGTTCGAGTTCCCCGAGGACGCGCTGTCGTTCGAGAAACTGTTCAAGGCGGTCGAGGCGCAGGACGCTTCGAAATTCGTGTTCACGATTGAAACGAATCCGGCTTACGGGAAATACCATTACGACGGGCACCGCGACTGCAAATTCTCGTGCGCGCCCGCGGAGAGCAGGCGTTTGGGTGAGAAGTGCCCGAAGTGCGGAAAACCGTTAACTATCGGGGTGGAGAGTCGCGTCGAAGAGTTGGCGGACCGCCCCGCGGGTTTCAAGCGCCCCGGCGCCGTGGCGTTCAAGCACCTGTTGCCGTTCCAGGAGATTTTCGCGGCGGTGGAGGGTGGCACCGCGTTCTCCGCGAAGGCGCAGCGCATGCAGGAGCTCCTCGCAACGAAGTTCGGGAACGAATTCAAAGTGCTTTTGGAGGTTCCCGAAAAGGAATTGGCTGAAATATGTGGAGCGCCCCTTGCGAACTCAATAATCGCCTCGCGCGAGGGACGCGTGCACGTGGCACCGGGGTTCGACGGCGAATACGGACGCCTGGAGTTGCCCGAAGGCAGGCGCGCGGGGCAGAAGGGGCTCGCGGAATTCTAGACCGTGAACGACTCCTCGGTTTTCGGCGCGACGGCATCGAAACCTTGGGCACGCAAATCAGCTGCAAACGCCGCGCAGTCGTCGCCGTGGACGCAAAAAACTTTTTCCGGGTTCAACTTCTTTATGCGGGCGAACAGTTGTTTGCGTCCGGCGTGCGCGCTGAAATCGAATTGGCGCACGGCTAATTTGATTGGCTCGGGGTGCCCGTCGAAATTCATGCGCCCTTCCTCGACGAGCATGCGCCCGTTCGTGCCCTTCACCTGGTAGCCCGTCAGGAAAACCACCGCGTTCCCGTGCTTGTTGGCTTCCTTTAGTTGGGTGAGCATGGGTCCGCCGTCCAACATCCCCGCGGTGGCTACCGCGATGCCCGGCTTTTTCGAGGCGCGCTTTGCTTCCGCAGCCGAATTGACCACGGTTGCGCGCGCCAACGCCTCGCCAAGGGCGCGGGGGTCGCGCACGTAACCAGGGAACTCGGCGATTATGTCGTTGACTTTCGCACCCATTCCCGCAAGCGTAATCTGCGCGTCCGGGGGCGCGCCCGCGTCGAGCACCTGGAGTATTTCCTGGGTGCGTCCCACCGCGAAGCAGGGGACTAGCACGCGGTTGCCGCTTTCGAGTTCCAGTGCGATTGCGTCGCAGAACTCGCGTTCGAGCTTGGCGCGCGGCGGGTGGTCGCGCATCCCGTAAGTGGATTCTGTTACGAGCACGTTCACGTGTTCGTCCGGGAGCGCGGCTGCGCTTTGGAGGCGCGTTTCCTCAAGATTCCAATCCCCAGTGTAGAGGAGGCGCTTGTTGTCGCATTCGTAGAGCACCTGCGCGCTTCCGGGAATGTGCCCCGCGTCAAGCAACGAGAAGCGCGAACCGTCGTGGAACTCGTATTCTTGGTTGTAGCCTATGCCCTCGGTTTTCTTGGCGAACTGCTTGGCGTGCGCCCGCGAGTACGGCAGCGGCTTCTTGCGTATCTCGGCGAGCTTGTCCGAATCCTGGAGCAACAGCTGAACTACGGGCTCGGTGGGCGGGGTGCAGAACGCGGGCGGGTTCCCGTTCTTGTAGAGTGCGGGCGCGGCGCCGCTGTGGTCCAAGTGGGCGTGCGTGATTATCGCGGCGTCGCACGCGTGCCTTGCGAACGCGGGCACCTCGTTGTGGTCGTGGACTTTTATTCCCGCATCTAGGAGGAGCCGCACCTCGCCGCCCTTCACCCAGACGCTGCTCCTGCCGACTTCGTTGCAGGCGCCGAGGAAACAAAGCTTCATTTTGCGTTTTACACTGAGCGCGCGCTTTTAACGCTTGGCGCGCGGCAACGGATTATTAAAGTTGCGGGGAGTTAACGGGTTCGGACATGCTTTTGGGCTACCGCGAATCCAAGCGCCTGCTCGCCGAGGCGGGCATCGAGTTAGTGGAGGCACGGGAGTGCGGTTCGCTTGCAGCGTTGCGCACCGCGTATGCGCACCTTGCGAAGCCGCTCGTCCTCAAGGGGCTGGGTTCCGCACACAAAACCGAGAAAAACATGATTCACCTAGGGATAACCTCGCTCGTCGAGCTGGGAGTCGCGTACGCCAAGCTGAAAAATTGCGCTGGATGCGCGCCCTCTTCGTTCCTGTTGCAGGAACAGAAGCGCGGCGTCGAATTCATAATCGGCGGACACCGCGACCCGGTGTTCGGTCCAGTGATAATCTTCGGAACGGGCGGCGTGCTCACCGAGTTATACGGCGACGTGGCAATGCGGGTGGCGCCCCTGTCGCGGCGCGATGCGATGGAATTGATTCGCGAGACGCGCGCCTCGGCGTTCTTCAAGCCCGGCGGTTTCCGGGAGAAGAAGGCGAACGAACGCGTCATCGTCGACCTCCTGTTGAAGTCGTCGCGCTTCCTCGTGGAGGAGAACGGCGTGAGCGAATTCGACTTCAATCCCGTGATTGCGGACGAGGAGAAGGCATTCATAGTCGATGCGAGGCTGTTGACTTGAAGAAACTGCTGGAACCGTCGAGCGTAGCAGTGATAGGCGCCTCGCGGGACCCTGGTTCGGTGGGCTACGGCGTGCTCAAGAGCCTGGTCACGGGTTGCGTGCTAAAGTCCCCATACTGCTCGGGCTTTCCCGGAAAAATCTACGCGGTCAACCCGAACGCCGCACGCGTGCTTGGAATAAAGTGCCTGCGCTCGGTGCTCGACGCACCCGGAAAAGTGGATTTGGCAATCGTGTGCGTGCCCGCAGCAATCGTGCCGGCCGTGCTCCGCGAGTGCGGCTTGAAACACGTGGGCGCAGCAGTCGTGGTGAGCGCGGGTTTCGCGGAAAAAGGCACTCCCGAAAGCCGCGGACGCCAGGAAGAGCTTGCGTGCATAGCGCGGGACGCCGGAATGCTTTTGCTCGGACCGAACTGCCTGGGCGTGCTCCGCCCGTCCGTTGGCTTGAACGCCTCGTTCGGGGCGAGCACCCCGCCCGCGGGAGGCATAGCGTTCATAACGCAGTCGGGCGCACTCGCGGACAGCGTGATCGACTGGTCGCTCGACGAGATGCACTCGTTCAGCGCGATAGTTAGCTTGGGAAACATGGCGGCACTCGGACCCGAGGATTTCGTGGACTGGTTCGCTACCGACGCTAAAACCAAGGCGATTGCGCTCTACCTCGAGGGATTCAAGGACGGACGCGCGCTAATGGCTGCAATTCGCAAGGCGGTTGCCGCAGGCAAACCCGTATTCGTGCTCAAGGGCGGGCGCAGCGAGGAAGGCGCGAAAGCAGTTTCCTCGCACACCGCCTCCATGAGCGGCTCGTACGCCGTGTTCAAGGCCGCGATGCGTCAGAGCGGGGCGCACGTGGTCGATTCCCTCACTGAGTTGTTCGAATACTCGAACGCGGCAAGCACCCAGCCCAAGGCAAAGGGGAACGGCGTTGCGATAATCACGAACGGCGGGGGCGCGGGCGTGTTGTGCGCGGACTACTGCGAAAAATACGGGGTGAAGCTATCCAAGTTGAGCGAACGCGCGTTGCGCCGCCTTGACAAGCACATGAGCCCGGCGTATTCGCGCTCGAACCCGCTCGACATAATCGGGGACGCGCGCCCCGAACGCTACGAGAAGGCGCTCGAAATAGTTGCGGCGGAGAAAAACGTGCGCGGGATAATCGTGATACAAACCCTCCAGACCATGACGGACGCAGTGCGCGACGCCCAAGCGGTAATCAAGGCGAAGAAAAAACACCCAGACAAGCCGTTCGTCACCGTGTTCATGGGCGGCAAATACAGCAGACCCGGCAAGGTGCTCCTGCGTAAGGCGGGAATACCGGATTACAACGACCCGAAGCCCGCCGCCAAGGCGATGGGTGTGCTCGTGTCACCTGAGTAGTTCGGCGGAACGCAGGGCGCGCAAGTCGCGGGAACCCGTGCAGAACATCGCTATCTCGAGTTCTTTCTTCCAGCGCGCCATCTCTGCCTGCACGCGTCCGGCTTTTTGGGCGCGCAGGAACGGGAGCGCGGCGCCACCCAGCGTCGCCCCCAAACGCACGGCTTTTGCGACGTCGAGCCCCGAACGCATTCCCCCCGATGCTATGAGCGGAAGACGCACCGCCTCCGAGCACTGCACGAGCGCCTCCGCGGTGGGCAGCCCCCAGTCCGCGTACGCTTCCGCCTCGGGCGAGCCGCTCCGCATTTTTTCCACAAGACTCCAACTCGAACCGCCCACACCCGCAACGTCAATCGCAGCCACGCCCGCGTCCGCGAATTTCTTTGCTGTTGAAAAGGAAATGCCTGCGCCGACTTCCTTGGCAATCACTGGAACGCCAACGTCCGCGCACGCGTCGCGCAACGCATCCAGGCAACCGCGCCACTTGCGGTCGCCATCCTTTTGCACGGCGTCCTGGAGCGGGTTGAAGTGCACGCACAACGCATCCACCTGCGCCTCGCGCACCAAGCGGCTTGCTTCCCGGATGCCGTGGTCGCGCAACTGCGTTGCCCCGAGGTTCCCCGCGATGAACGCTGTGGGCGCGTGCTTGCGCGCGTCGAACCCGTCCAACACGCCCTCGAACATGGGGCGCTGGGAACCCAATCCGAGCGCAACGCCCTCGACTTCGCACGCCTTCGCGAAGTCCGCGTTTATCTTGCGCGCCTCAACGCATCCACCGGTGACCGCGGTAATCATGAAGGGCGCCGCGAGTTTGTGCCCGAGGAACTCGGTGCGCGTATTCAAATCCGCCCAGTCGAGTTCGGGTGCCGCCTCGTTCGCGAAACGCACGCGCTCGAAACCATTGGACACGCCGGATTCGATGCGCTTGGATAGGCACACCTTCAGGTGCTCGCTCTTCCTCTTGCGAATCAACGCGGCTCGGTCGGACATGTAGCGCAATCAACCCCGTTAACTTGAACGCCCGACGGGTTTTAAACGATTGTTGAAATTAGGGTTTCATGAAAGCCCTGGCGGCGGGCCTGTTGCTCGTGCTCGCGTTCATCGTACCCCTACTCACCATAACCGCAGCCAGGCAGCTGGAAATCCGGGCGGACTCCGAGGCGCGCAACCGCGTCCTCTCGCTCGAATACGCGCGCGGCATTGACTTGTCATTCAAGAACGCCCTCCAGCAGACGCTGCGCGGCGCGGGCGGCGCAACGCGCAAGCAAGCCATTGTGGCGACCGCGCTAGAACTCGTCGAACTGGAAAAAATCCTCGAGGAGGACCCGCGAATCGAGGTGTGGGTCGGCTCGGCTACGCAAAGCGAACTCGACGCCCTGCCCGCGCGCATGCTCGACGAGGGAAAACCATTGGCGTGCGCTTCGTGCGGCGGCTTGGGTGCGCCGGCGCTCGATTGGACTGGCGCGCCGTTGCCTGCCGCAGCCGCGTTCCTGGACTACGCTGCGGGGGACGCAGTGGTTTCGCGTAACGGCGGCAACCTTTTCGTTGAACCGCCGACATCGTACGGCGAAGCCGGCTTCGGGTTGAGTTACTGTGACGGCGAAACCGCCGCGGTTTACTTCGCGGGCGAGGGGTTCAAATGAAGGCGCAGGTGGGAATCGAGGCGCTCGTGTTCGTTGCCGCGCTCCTTGCAGTAGCCGCGGCTTACGCCGCGCCGCTCGCGGGAAAAAACTGGGGTGCAGCCGCGCTCGAGGGTGTTGCCGAAGGCAAGGCGCGCGCGGATTGCACCGTGCTCGAGGCACTCGCAGGACAGAAGCGCGTCGCAATCGATTACGAGGCGAACGCCACGGACTGCCTGGCGCGCCAACGCAACGAACCGGGCGGCGTGAAAGTGGAGGGAGCGCTTGAGAAAAGGTGAACGCGGGCAGTTCGCCCTCGACGCATCCGTCGCACTCGTCGTGCTCACCGCAATCGCGGTGCTAGGCGCAACCGCGCTGGGCTTGGCAGCGGAACGCACGGACTGGCGCGCGGGTGTCGCGGTAGCCGTGGCTGACGCGCTCGCCAACCGCTGTGCTCCGCTCGACGGGCTCGCCCGCTGCGAAGGAGCCTGGTTGTATTCGGCCGAGTTGGGCGACTCGCCGGACTTGGAGGTGTTGGGCGCGCGTTACTCGCTCGAAACGAATGCAACAATCGTCGTGTTCGTGGGAACCCCGCCGGGCGGGGTGTGTGCGCGCCGGCTCTACGCCTATGCGGGAGAAACGATTTCCGGGGGAGCGTGCGTAACGTGAAGGCATTCGCGCTCTCACTCGAGGCGTTCGCCGCCCTCCTGCTCGCGTTGGGCTTGCTGGCGTTCGCCCTTCCCTCGGCGGACTCGGACGCGCTCCGCGTGCACGAATACCGGTTATGCCAGGACGCCGCGCAAATCGCGGTGAACTTGCATCAAAGCGAACTCGTAGCATTCTGGCGTTCGGGTGAAGCGCCGGTTTTCCTCGTAGAAATCGCCCGCGAGGCGGGGGCAACGGGTTACGCGGCGGAAGCGGGCGGGCGCGCATGGGGTGCCGCCTGCACGGACAACGCATTCACTGCGGAACGCATGCTGTTCGATTCCGGCGAATACGCACGCATGAGCATCACGCTCTGCTATCCTTGAACAACTGAAACCGAAACAACCCCCGCTTTGTTGGAGACGCGGAATACGAGCGCGCCTTCGGGAATCGATTCGTTCGCAAGCAGCAGTGGGAATCCGGCGTTGCGGGCGAACGACTTTGACTCGCCGGCTGCGGAGAAAGAGTAATTCAGTACGCCGCCTTCAATTGAAATGTTGGCGGGCGTGGGTGGGGTGACGCGGAACGAGAACGAGTTGCCGTCTCCGAGCACCGAGGCGTCGCGCGCCGCGGACCATATCGCGTCGAAAACCCGCGAGTGCCGCGTCGTCGCGGTGGAAAACGAGACGAGCGCGGAGGCGCGCGCGAGCACGGGCGCGAACGCGAGGAAAGCGGCGAAAAGGGCGGCGAGCACTATGAGGGTCTCGAGGCTCGCCTGGGCGCGTTTCACTTTATGTCCTGGATTTCGTCGAACGCCTTGTCGGTGACGTCCGAGAGCGTCTCCTTGCCCTTGCTTGCCGTGCTCTGGAACTGCGTGATTAGTATTACGGATACCGCGATTACTGCCGCGGCTACGATTATCATTTCTATGCTTACTTGCCCGCGTTCGTCCGACCAAAAACCCATTAGCCACCCACCCCAACAGTGGTTTCCGCCGGCGTATAAAAACGTTTCAAGCGAGCGAGGGCAGGGTAAAGAATGCTATGAGGAACGCCACGAAGAAAACCGCCCAGATGCGCTGGTCCCACGCCATGATTTTCTGCCCATCCAACGGCGCGACTGGAATCATGTTGAATCCCCCGAGGAACGCGTTCACGTAAGCGCCCAGGAACGCGAGTTCGGAGAGCACGGGCACGAGCACGGCGAGCGCCAGGAACACGATACAGAGGAGGAGGTTCATCGCGGGACCGGCGAGCGCGATTTTCCCGTTCTTCTCGCGTCCCACGTGCCCAAAGATATACACTGCGCCGGGCGCGGCGAAAACGAATTGCCCCTGCGTTGCGAAAGCCATTGCGACTGCAAAGAGTAGCCCGAACGTCCAGGCGCGGTACGCAGCGTAAACGCCGTAACCCATGGCAACATACTTGTGGGCGAGCTCGTGGCAGATGAACGCCGCGCCCACGGTGACTAGGACGGTGAGGAAGTAGGCGGGCGAGAATAGGTCGCCGTTCTTGAACAGCGAGAACGCTAGCGAAATCGTGAGCACGGAAACGAGGATGTGAATCGCTTCGGTAGAGTCAATTTTCAACGCGAACGCACCTCGCTCTCAGTCAACTGCACCACAGGCGGCGTGAGCGTGCCCGCATAATTCCGTATCACGCCCTCGGCGTGCAAGCCGTCGAGGAGACGGAGCTTGATTTTCGAGCCAACGCGCCCGGCCTCCAATGCGATTACGGGTACGGACTCGCTCACCGAAACCAGCTGTCCCGCAACCGGGTGCTTGCGGTTAACGAACGCCATCAAACGGTCGCCCTTGCGGACCCCGCGCGCGAACGGGTAAGCGTAACCCGTCAGGAGCGCACCCCCTAGTGCGAGGGCGACGAGTTTCCACGCCTCGTTGAACACCGACGCCTCGACGCCGAGCGCGGCGTTCAACGCGTCCGAGAAGCCGTAACTGATTAGGGCGAGCGAGAGGAGCACGATGAAGGCGTTGACCGCCAATCGGAAGTTCAACCGTAACCCCTCAATTCGTCGTTCTTTATGCGTTCCTTCTCGTCGTCGAGCTCGGTCAAGCGGCGCTTCTTCTCGTTCTCGTAGCGCTTGCGCATTGCCTCGCGCAAGGGCTTGATCGCGTCGAACGCCGAGGCGAAGTGTTTTGCCGAAACACTCTTCGCGTTCACGTTCTCGCGGAGCGCGTTCATTCCCGCTTCGCGGCACAACGCGTCCAAATCAGCGCCACTGTATCCTTCCGTCTTCTTGGCTAGCTCCTTGAAGTTCACTCCCTTCTCGACAGGCATGCCTTTCGTGTGCACAGTCAGGATTTGCAGGCGCGCCGCCTCGTCGGGCATCGGGACCTCGAGCATCTTGTCGAAGCGCCCGGGGCGGAGGAGTGCGGGGTCCACCATGTCCGCGCGGTTCGTTGCCGCAATTACCACCACGTCCTTGAGCGCCTGGAGCCCGTCGAGTTCCGCGAGGAGCGTGTTGACAACGCGTTCGGTGGCGTGGCTTCCCTCGTCCCCGCTCGAGCCGCGCGCCGAGGCGATTGAGTCTATTTCGTCGAAGAATATTATGCAGGGCGCAGCCATGCGCGCCTTGCGGAATATTTCGCGCACGCCTTTTTCGCTTTCGCCGACCCACTTGCTCAACAGCTCGGGGCCGCGGATGGATATGAAGTTCGCCTCGCACTCCGTTGCGACCGCTTTCGCGAGTAGTGTTTTTCCGGTGCCCGGGGCGCCATACATCAGTATTCCGCGCACGGGACGGATGCCCACGCGCTCGAACGCCTGCGGGTTCTTGAGAGGCAGTTCGATCGCCTCTTGGAGTTCGCGCTTGACTTCGATTAACCCGCCGATGTCGTTCCACTTCACGTTCGGCACTTCGATGAATACTTCGCGGAGCGCGCTCGGGCGTATTTCACGGAGGGCTTCGTGGAAGTCGTCGCGGGTTATCTTGAGCTCTTCGAGTATCTCTGCGGGAATCTGTTCGTCCTCGAGGTTGATTTTCGGGAGGACGCGGCGGAGGGCGCGCATGGCGGACTCCTTGGCGAGCGACTGCAAATCCGCGCCAACGAAGCCGTGTGTTTTACTGGCAAGATCTTTGAGTAATTTTTTAAATACAGCTTGTTGAACAATATCCAAAAAATCCTCGTCACTAAACAGCGGCGCACCCAGTAACTTAAGGGAGCATATTTGATCCATTGCTTGTTTGAGTTTCTGATCCTTGATAATTTTAGAAATCTCGTAAAAATGCTGACGCGCATCTCTGGCATCTTCAGTTGATTTAATTTGTCTTATTCGAGCGACATCATCTCGTTGTTCGAGTATTTTTTCTAAATTATCACGCAACTCTGAACTGTCTTCGCGTAAGAACAAGGTATTTTCTTTAATGACAATAATTTTTTGACGAAGACTGCGCTCTTCTTCAGTTAATTGGTTTAATTTTTGTTTGATACAGAGTGCCTCTTCTTTTGATGACGCGCCCGATGTTTCTAGTTTAACGAGTTCGTTTGTTAGCGTCGTTCTTTTGTTTGAAATCGTAGCTTGTGCGTTGTCGCTAGAATTCTTAAGAAAATCCAAAATTTGTTCAGCGTGACTGCGATAAGTATAATCCCAAATAGGCATGCCGTTCGTGTGGATTTGGAGAATTTCAAGTCGCCCCGTCTTGTCGGGCACGCCTATTTCGATTTCGCGGTCGAAGCGTCCCGGCCTGCGGAGCGCGGGGTCGATTGCGTTCGGGCGGTTCGTTGCCGCGATGACTATGACCTGCCCGCGGCTCTTCAAGCCGTCCATGAGCACGAGGAGCTGCGAGACGATGCGCTTTTCGACTTCGCCGGTTACTTCCTCGCGCTTGGGAGCGATTGCGTCGAGTTCGTCAATGAATATTATCGAGGGTGCGTTGTCTTCCGCGTCCTTGAATATCTTGCGTAAGCGTTCTTCGGCTTCACCCACGAACTTGGAAACTATTTCTGGCCCTGAAATTACGATGAAGTTTGTGTCGCTCTCGTTCGCAACTGCTTTCGCGAGCAGCGTCTTGCCGGTGCCCGGCGGCCCGTAAATCAACACGCCCTTTGGGGGCTCGATGCCCAAACGCTCGAATAACTCAGGGTGACGCATGGGAAGCTCGACCATCTCGCGTATCTTGGCTACCTCGTTCTTGAGCCCGCCGAGGTCCTCGTAGGTTATAGTGGAGTTCTTTTTCACTGCTTCCGCTGGCTCGGTCTTGAATTCTATTTTGGTTTGCACGGAAACCTGCACCGCACCGCCGGGACTCGTGTCCACCACCTGGAACGGGAAGAACTGCCCGTAAACATTGATTTGAATCAGGTCGCCGGTGAGCATCGCCTTGTCCCGGAGCTGGCGGACTGCGTAAACATAGAACGGCTGGGTGAACCGCGCGGGTTCTAACGGCGCGAGCGTTATCTTCTTGGCTTCCTTTAACTCGGCTTTCGAGACTTTGACGTTGTCATCCAAACCGACTCCCGCGTTCTGACGGAGGATGCCATCCATGCGAATTATGTTTCTACCCTCATCCTCAGGGTAGACTGGGAGCACTTTCGCCACTGTCGCCTTCTTTCCGGTGATTTTCACTATCTCCCCGGAAACCGCCAAGCCCAGCAGGTTGCGCGCGTTAGAATCCAGGCGCACGACCCCGCGACTCACATCTATTCGAAGCGCCTCGGCTACCTTCAAAACCAATTCCTGTTTGACTGATTTGATTGTCATATTCCGCCACCCCGAGATAGAAACGCAAACGCCAGAGGATAGGACTACGGGCAAACTTTTATTCATTCGCCTTGGACTGCCGACGCGCCTGGAACAGCGAACGCCAACGCGTCCAACGCTGCTTTCGGGAAACGCTTCTTTAGGCGCCCGATGACCTCGTCTTTGGCAGTGCCGTCCGGACGGAGCACCGTGCCCTTGCCCGGCTTCCGCATCGGCTCTGCCAAAACCTCGTTTTCCGCGTCGAGGCACACACGCAACTCGAGCGGCGTGTTAGTGAACCACTCGCGTTCCCCAGTAATCATGAACGCACCCTTCCCCACGAATTCGCCGTGCGAGTGCTTGCTCACCTGCGCCTTGGGCACACAATAGGCGTCCGCGCTCCCCAAACCCGTTTTCCAGGCGCGGCTGTAACAGCACGCCCACTGCGCCGCCTCCTCCTTCGCTGCCGCGGGCGCACGCAAACCGTTCTTCAAAATCGTAGTGGACGCGCCCACGACGTCCGCGTGGAAGAACAAATCCGCGTCCGTGAGGTGCTTGGCTACGAGGAGCTCGTTCTGCTTCGCGTCCTTGCCCGCTACCACGAGGAAACCGCCCGTCGCCGTGAAGTAATGGAATTCGCCGAACCACTTGCGCTTCTGTTTCTTCGCCTTGGCGGGCGCCTCGCGCACGACCAGCCCCGCGCGCCGCGTTTTCTTCAACGCCTCTGCGGCTCCCGCGGCCTTCTTGCGGAATTTCTTCGCTGAATCGTAGTAGTCCGCGGCGTTCGCTCGCGCGTTCTTCGAGAAGTCAAGCTCTATTTTCATCGGGTTTCTTCCCCCAGTTCGCCTTTGTCTCGCAGTGCGTATCCAGGCACATGTTGAACGGGCGCTTGCCCTTGCGCCGCACGTTCACGATCGGGGTCCCGCATTTCTCGCACGCCTTGTTCAACGGGACGATTGCGGCACCCTTGGGCAGCGGGTAAACCTGCTTGCAGGCGGGATACTTTTCGCACCCCACGAAGAGCCCGTAACGCGACTTGCGGAGCACAAGGTTGCCTCCGCACTTGCAGGCGCCGAGCACGCTCGCCTCCTTGCGCGCCTCCTTCAACCCCTCGAGGAGTTTTGCCCCGACGGACGCCTCCTTGAGCTTGAAGTCCGCGAGTATTTTCTCCAAATCGCGCTTGCCGTGCTCGAACACGAGCGCCGCGTCCTTCTCCCCGGATTGCACGAGCTCTAACTCTGACTCGATTTCACGGGTGAGTTCCTCGCTCGTAATCTCCGGGCATTCTTTCGACAGGGCGTTGTGCACTGCCAAGCCGAACGCCGTAGCCGTGATGCTCTTCTGGTCCGCAACGTAGCCGCGGTCGTAGAGGGTCTGAAGTATCTGGCTGCGCGTCGCCTTCGTACCCAAACCCCGTTTTTCGAGTTCCTTGATTATCGACGCGGGAGTGAAACGCTTGGGCGGCGTTGTTTCCTTTTCGAGGAGCTTGATTTCGTCCACGCGCACCGCTTCGCCTTCCTTGAACGCTGGCAAGCGACGGTCTTCGTGCTCCACGTATTCGCCGAAGAACTCGAGCCACCCCTTTTCGATTACCGTGGAGCCGGTTGCCTTGAAGCGCTCGCTCCCGAGGAGGAGTTCGACGCGCAGGGACTCCTTGAGCGCGGGTTCCGCGAAGCACGCAAGGAAGCGCTTGGTTATCAAATCGTAGAGCTTCGCCTCTTCGAGCGAGAGCTTCGACGGCTTCTCTCCGGTCGGGAAAACCGCGGGGTGCGCGGGGTCTTCTTTCTTGCCTTCGGACGGCTTGAAGCGCTTTGCAGTGATGAGCTTGCCCGCGAGCGCGGAATACTGCGGGTTCCCCGCCAAAGAACGGATTATCTTGTCCAATCCCAGCTCGACGGGGAGCTTCTGGGAAGAAGTGCGGGGGTAGGATATCACCGCAGCCTCGTAAAGCGACTGGGCTATGCTCAGCGTGCGCGCGGGCGCGAAACCAAAGCAACGGTAGGCATCCAGCTGGAGCGTTGTCAAGTCGTACGGGAACGGCGGGTTCTGCTTGACTTTCCCGCGCGCAACAACATCAACGCGTCCCTTCTCGTTGCAGCGCGCGAACGCCGCGTCCGCCTCGGTCTTCTTCCAGAATTTGTCCTGCTCGTGGAGGAATTCGACGAATGCCCCCTCGAAGGGATAGAACGCGAGAATCTGCCAGTAGGGTTCGGGTTTGAATGCCGCGATTTCGTTTTCGCGTTCCGCGATGATGCTCAACGCCGGACCCTGCACGCGCCCGATGCTCATCACCCTGAAGGTGCCCGCGGCGCGCAGCGATGCCATCAGCGCGCGTGAGAGGTTGATGCCGTAAATCCAGTCGAGTTTATGGCGCGCCTCGCCCGCGAGCGCGTTGTTCAGGTCGGGCGCGCTCATTTTTCCGTACGCCCGCGCCAACTCGTCGCGCGTAAGGAAAGAGAACTTCATGCGTTTGAGTTTCTTCCCGGGGGCGAGGAAGCGCGCGAGGTTCCACCCTATCAAGCTGCCTTCGAGGTCGTAGTCGCACGCGTTCACCACTTCGTCCGCCTTCTCGGCGAGCGTCTTGAGGGCGCGCCAGTATTTCTCGGTGAACTCCGAACCCTTGGATATTTCGAATGAGGGCGCCCATTCGATTTCGAAAATGGGATACCCCGCACCGGGCTTCGCCTGGTGCAAACCGTAAAGGTGGCCGACTGCCGGGGCGATGGTGACGTCGCCAACCTCGTAGTGCTTGACGGCACGGCCTTTGACGGCGGTGCGCTTGCCGGTGAGCGCGGAAACCGCTTCCGCCATCTTGGCGGCAACGCTTGGCTTCTCGCAGATAATTAGGCGCATAAGAAAAGGTTGGCTGCAAGCAGGCATTTAAACCTTGTTTGACTTAATGCGCTCGACATGAAGCGCGCGGAAACCGGCGCAGCCGGGTTGGATGCCCTCCTGGGCGGCGGGCTTGCTAGGCATTCGGTTACACTGGTAACGGGCGAGTCGGGCACCGGGAAAACCGTGCTGTGCCTGTCGTTCCTGCACCGGGGCGCGCTCTACCGCGAACCGGGCGTACTCGCCTGTTTCAACGAGCCGCCGAAGAAAATGCGGGCGAACGCCGCGGCATTCGGCTGGAACCTGGCTGCACTCGAGAAAAGCGGGCGGCTCGCGCTCCTCGATGCTTCTGGCGCGCATGCGGGACTCAACCGGGGCGAAACGCACGCATTGAAGCACACTGACTTCGACGCAGTCCTCCACGGCATCCTCGAGACGTGTTCCAAAATCAAAGCGAAGCGCCTCGTGATTGACTCGCTTTCGAGCATGCTCGCGCGCGTACCCGACCGGCGTGCTGCGCTCCACCGCCTGGCGAATGCGCTGGAGGAAGAGGGAATCACCGCACTCGTTACTTCGGAGTCAATGCGCCGCGACGAGGATTACGCCGAGGAACAGCTCGCGGACGCGGTCATCGCTTTGAAACGGTGCGACGGCGGACGCTTCCTTGAGGTGAAGAAGGCGCGCGGCAGCGCGCACACGCTTTACACCCACCCTTACAGGATAACCGAATCCGGCTTCTCCGTGGAGAAGGCGTCGCCGCACCTTTGATGCGCGACTCGTAGTCCGCCACTGCCGCGTGCAACGCATCCGCCGCGAGGTTCGAACAGTGTTCCTTGATTGGCGGGAGCGAGCCGAGCGCGCCTGAAACCGAGGCGCGCGTTATGCGCTTCGCTTCGGCAAGCGTTTTTCCAAGCGCCAAATCGCACACCATGTCGCTCGTGGCGATTGCAGCCGCACACCCGAATGTCCTGAACTTTATTTCGGAAACGCGTCCCGCCTTCACGCGCAAATAAACGGTCATTTTATCTCCACATACGGGATTGCCGACCGTGCCGATGCCGTCCGCTGCCTTGAGTTCGCCCGCGTGCTTGGGTTTCAGGAAACGCTTCATTACTTCTTTCGTATACGTGTTACTTCCCCCCTTGAAACGCTTGAAAACGCACCCAGGCGCGCGTACGCCTCGGCAGTGCGCAGCGCAGCGTACTCAATCTCGCGCCGCGTGGTAAAGCGGCTCAGTGAAAGGCGTAGCGAACCGTGCGCCTGCACCGGATTCAAACCCATGGCGAGCAAGACATGCGAGGGTTTGAGCGACTTCGAGGAGCACGCGCTACCCGTTGAGCCGGCGACGCCCGCGGCATCCAGCGTGAGCACGAGCGCCTCGCCTTCCACACCCGGGAAACCGAAGTGCGCGTTGTTGCACAGGCGACGCGAGCCGCGCGGTCCATTCAACCATGCGCCCTCGCACGAATCGAGTACGCGTTTAATCAAATCGTCGCGAAGCAATGCAAGGCGCGCGCCATCCGCCTTGCGCGTCTTGAACGCCAGCTCCACGGCGGTGGCGAAACCGATTATTCCTGCCACGTTCTCAGTACCCGGACGGATGCCGTGCTCTTGCCCACCACCGCGGGAGAGTGGCTCGAGGCGTAACCCCGAACGAATGAATAGTGCCCCCACACCTTTGGGCCCGTGAATCTTGTGTCCTGAAACCGAAACCAAGTCGACATCGAGCCGCTTCAAATCCAATTCGAGCTTGCCGAACGACTGCACTGCGTCCGTGTGGAAGAGCGCGTCGCCTTTCGCCTCCGCCAGCGCGCGTAACGGCTGGATCGCGCCGACTTCGTTGTTCGCGTGCATCACGGAAATCAATCCCGCGTTCTTGAAGGCGCGTTCGGCTTCAGCCAAACGCACCACTCCCTCGCGGTCCACGGGTAAATAATCCACTTTGACGCCCCGCGTTTCGAGCGCCTTGAATGCCTCGAGCACCGCGGGGTGCTCCACGCTCGACGTGACCGCGCGCTTCAATCCTCGAACGCCCGCGATTGCGAGGTTATCCGATTCCGTGCCGCCCGAAGTGAAAAATATTTCCTCGGGGACGCAGTTCAACGCCTTGGCGAGCGTCGCACGCGATTCCTCCAACGCCTCGGCTGCGTCGCGGCCCCAAGCGTGGAGCGAGGACGGATTCCCGAAGCGCTTTGAGTAAAAAGGAAGCATCGCCTTGACTACGCGCGGGTCTACTTGCGTTGTCGCGGCGTTATCCAGATAGGTTCTCATTTGCGGCACCCCGAACAAGACGGGCAGTAATAGTCCCCGATTATTCCGGAGAGCATGCGCACCAGTTCGGACGCATTCACCTTGAGCACCTTGCGTCCGAGCGGGGTGAGCGAGTAAACCACGCGGTTCTCCTCGCGCTTGCGGCTCACGAGCTTCTTACGCACGAGCCGCCCCATCGTCGGGTAAAGCGTGCCCTGCTTCACACTCGTTCTCTTGAATTCCGAAAGGCGCGCCATCAGGGCGTAGCCGTGCTGGGGCTCCTTTCCGAGGAGCCAGAGCACCTGGAGCTCGAGCACGCCGATGTTCAGTTCAGCCGACATAGGTAGTATATACTACACATTGGCGAATTTAAACGCTTCGATGAAGCGGGGCGAGGGAGTTGCACCCCCCTAACTCGCTCTGCAGGCGAGCGCATAACTGCTCTGCCAGCCCCGCGCGCTCCATAGGGAACCGCAGATTAAACGGGGCGCGGGAGTTAAAGAAACTTACTGAGCGCGGCGGAAAAGGCGCGCGAGCGCCTCGTGTGCGCCGTGGAATTCAGCTGCGCCCTCGGCGAGCTCGCGCTTCTTGAACAACGCGAGATAAACCGCAGCGAAGGCCGCGCCGTAGAAGTGCACGAGGAAATCCGTTGGCGTGGACTCCTCGCGTACGCGTCCGCCCGCAACAAGCGCCTCCTTCTCCGCGGCAGCGTACGCGGACGCGTTGGCTGCGAACGCCTCAGCCGTTCGGTTCTCTTCGGCAAGCAGGCGCGCCTGTTCCGCGAACTCCGTGCTCTCCGAAGCGAACGAGGCTTGCTCCCCGCGCACGAGCGAGTCCACGAGGGGGAACGCCGCGGCGGAAATCAGCAGTGGAGTGACAAGCACGAGGACGATTGCCGAACGCGGGCGCACCGCGAGTGCCGCGGTCATTACTCCTGCAATCGCCGCACTCGCGCCGACCAGATACGAACCGGGATTCAGCAGGGCGAACACCGCGCTCGCAAACAGCCCGCAGGAAAGGAAAAGCGCGATTACGTCCAACGGAAGCAGCACGGACTCGAGGAGCACCCCGAACATCACGAGGGGTAAGAGGTTGCCCGCGAGGTGGAATGCACCCACGTGCGCGAAAATGTGGGTGAGCCAGCCGCCCGCGTTGTAAACCGAGAACGCCGAACCGTAAACCGCGTCATCCGACAGATAGAACGCCCCGCTCGACGCGAGGAAGTAAGGCACCACGAGGGCGAGCGACAGTACGAGCGTTGCCCAGGGAAAACGCATGACGAAAGAATACGCTAGCGGTTAAAAAACGCTGTTTGCGGCGTTTGAAAAAATTAGGCCTGCCCCAAACGGGGCAAGCAAGGCGACCATTTCAACCCACCTACAAAATACGCATAATGCGTAGTAACGTAACTCAAAGAACGCATAAAAGGGTTATCCTACTCTGGCGGAGTGGTAACTAATCGTGCGTAAAAAATAAGCGGGCCCGGAGGGATTCGAACCCTCGACACCTCGGTTAAGAGCCGAGCGCTCTAGCCAGGCTGAGCTACGGGCCCGTAATACGGAGATAAAATAATCAACCCGACCGCATATAACTTTTATGATGAAGCGCATAATCGAGGTTTTGAGGCTCGGACACCGCAAGGAGCGCGACAAGCGGCTGACCACGCATTGCGCGCTGGTTGCGCGCGCGTTCGGCGCCCGCGCCCTCAAGTACACGGGCGAGCGGGACGAATCGTTCGAGGCGAGTGTTGCCTCAGTCGCGAAGCGTTGGGGCGGCGCTTTCCCAGTCGAACACGCGGACTCGTGGCACGAGGTGCTCGAGGACGCGCGCAAACGCGGCTTCCGCGTCGTTCACCTGACGATGTACGGCACGCCGTTCGAGAAGGCGCGCCTCCCGGACAAGCTCCTAGTAGTCGTGGGCGGCGAGAAAGTCGAGAGCGCAGTGTACCACGAAGTGGATTGGAACCTCTCGGTTACGCAGCAGCCGCACTCCGAGGCGGGCGCGCTTGCGGTTTTCCTTTATGCGCGCGGCAAACCGTCCGGAAAGCGCGGTTGGGAAATAAAAATCGAGCCGCGGGCGCGCGGAAAACGCATCTCAAGGCGAATAAAAGGTATAAATAGTTAATGCTCCCTCTAGGGTAGTAATGCCGGCACTCAAAAGCAAGCATTCCCGCGCGCCAAAAAAGAACGCGACTCCGAAGCGTTCGGCGAAGCTGAAGCCATCGAAACCGCGCGTCAAGGAATCCGCGGCGAAAATTAAAACTGTGAAGTTGCGCGTCATCGAACCCGTTGCGCCGCCGGTTGAGAAGCGCACTTACCCGCTCAAACACTTATACTCTTTCGTCAGCTCGGTTGCGGGAGGCAAGGGCATCAAGGTCGTGAAGTCCCTGGGTGAGGGCGCGACCGACGAGCGCATCGAGGAGCAGACTGGCTTCAAGGTCTCCGAGGTGCGCCACGTGCTCAACCAGCTCCACAAGCACGGAATCGTGGAATACAACCGCGAGAAGAACATGACTACGGGCTGGTTCACTTACACCTGGCAATTCAACATGGACCGCACCATGAAGAACTTCCTGTCCGCGAAGGCGCGCCGCCAACGCGAACTCGTGGACTCACTCGCCTCCGAGCGCGGAAGGCAATTCTATTCCTGCCGCAAGGGCTGCCTGCGCCTGGGCTTCGAGGACGCCGTGGACCGGAGCTTCAAGTGCACGTGCGGGAGCAAACTCGCCTTCGAGGACAACGCGAAACGCATACACGAACTCGAGGACGAGATGGGCGCCCTCAACGCGCTGCTCTCGAACGCCGAGTTGAAAAGCTAAATAAACTCGCCCGTCCAAATGATTCCTTCGACTCCTTAGCGGGGTAGGGTAGCCAGGAGTGCCCGCTGGGCTCATAACCCGGAGACCGCAGGTTCAAATCCTGTCCCCGCTATTTTTCCTTTCGCGAGCTCGCGCTCCCTTGTGCTAAAAAACTAGAAAAAGTTTGGAAACGCGTTTACTTCTTGAACGGGGAAGCCGAGCGGTACTTGAAGGAGTACGGCGTGCGCTTGGGTTCGGGTTCGTCCATGGGCTCGTCGTCCACGGGCGGAGTATTCGAAGCAATCACGATGTTCTCGACTGCCTTGACCGAACGGAACATGATGGTCTTCTCCTTGAAAACGCGCTTCGCCTCGTCCTTGCTCGACGCGCGGATGGGTTCGAGCGTGAGACGCACTATCTCGCCCTTCTGCAAGTCGATTATCACGTCATAGACCTTGCCCAGGTACTGGGCGTTGTCCGTGTAAATGTCCATTCCAATCAACTGGGAAACCTTCAAGCTCATCTCTACAAACCTCCTTTACAACAAACTCTGTGTGCGCTTTTTTAATGCTATGCTTCAAGCCACGCGGATGGCGAATTTGTGTTTTGACTCGTTCAACACGTGACCGTAATCCAGGTAATGCGACAAGGCGAACAAAGCGACCGGGTAAAGCCCGGGTTGGGTGCGTTGCCCCGCCCAAATATTCAACGTAATCTTGCGGCGTTCGCCAGGCGCCATCGGACCCAAACGAATCTCGCGCTGCTGGCTCAAACAACTTTGTTCAAAGCCGAGCCCCTTGGGCACCATGAAAACAACCGAAGTGAGCGCCTCGTGCGCCTGTACGTTCGTAACCGTCAAGTCGAGCTTAGCGTAATCCGGCGAGTGCGCGCGCAAACGCAACGGGTGAACGCGGTAGTCCACCGCGTAAACCCCTGCCGACGCGTCGGAGGCGGGCTTCTTTCCAAACAAATCCAGGAAAGCCATACCCAGCGTTTAGCGGGCGCGCCAATAAAAACGTTTCACAGGCGGAGCCAAACCCGCCACCACTCCGCAAAAGCCGCGAGTTCCTCCGAGAATGCGGCGTTGAGGGCGTACGGCTTGCCTTTGCCCTCGGGCTTGACTACGAGCCCCGCAGCCGACAGGGCAACTAGGAGATAGAAAAGCGCGCTTTTCCCCAAACCGAGCCCTTCCTGGAGCTCCTTGAACGTTTTCGGGCCGGTTTTGAGCGCCTCAAGCACCCGCAAGGCGTCCTGCTTCTTGGAACGCGAGAACGGGAACGCGGCGTCCACGAAATCGAACAAGGTGAACTGCCCGGACGCTACGCGTCCGCGGACGTCGGCGTCGAGCGTGAGGCGCGCGCGGCTCGTTGCTTTTTGGCGTTCGTGAGACAGTGGAGACCCCCCTCACTTCCACTAATCAAGTATTACTTTAAAGTCCTTCGCGTTTTCAAACCTAGTCGCCTGCCGGGCGAAAAAGGCAGTTGCTGGTTTGGTGTAAATACAACCGCGGCGGTTAGTTTGATTATTATTGACCAAGGGCTGCTTTCAAAATATTTAATTTGGCGCGACTATCAGCAACTGCAAATTTCATGCGCGCCATATATTCTTTTGTTGAAACCTTAGTCACCGTGGCTGGCGCGTAAATAGCTGGCGGTTTGGCTAATTGTAATTCACTTCTAGCCATATCATCATTAAGTACACCAATTTCACGGTTAATTGCGTGTTTCGCGTGCTCATTTATTTGCCCGGTTCTAATTGCTTCTTGTAAACCCGCACGAACCGTTTCCCATTCGGTAATAAATTTAGCGTTTTGTGATATGTGCGCACCCTCTAATTTGGCTCTAACAATATTATCTTCGGCAGCGGACATTTGATTTTTTAAGATTCGTTTAACTTCAGGATGGAAAACCATTTTTTCACCTGAAACAATCAGTTTCTTTGAGTTTAAAAAGCGTTCGAGTGGTAGGCCGCCCGAAAACGAGTCAACGCGGGTTAAGTGCGGCTTCCAAAACCGCCAGAATTTCCCTGCTTTGTTCGGTTTTGGGTTGTACGTTAAGGCGGCTGAATTCGTTCTTCAAGTATTGTTTTGCAATCGGATTTAATTCGCCGGTTTCCAGTGCTTTTTTCAACGCGAGCTTGTGATCTGCCCAATTTTGAATTATTTTTCTATCGGCGTCCCGAGGACTCGCTGTTGAAATGCGAACGGGCGGTCTGGCCCAGATGCTTTTTGATGGCACTTCGGTGGTAGTAATTCCTTTTTCTAATACCCGAACGACTTCCGGATGTAACTGCGGCATTTTTTCACCTGAATCAAACTGTTTCTTTAAGTTAAAACAACTATGGTGCTGTTTGCTTGGCGAACGCACCCTTGTACGCGGACTTGCTCTTCAACTCGCTGAACACCACTTGGCAAATTGCAACGCCCGGAGTAAGGAGCACGGGGTTCGGTGAGAGGTTCACTATCTCCAAAACCTGTTTGTTGTCTACTCCTGGTTGAATCAAACTCGAACTGACATGAACCATTACACCCATCCTAGCTATCCTACTCCTACCTTGAATCGAACCAGTCAAATCAGTCGCAAGCGTCAGGCGTTCGTGCGTAACGCCCAAAACCAGTTCGCCCGGTTTCAGCAGGTAGCCGCGCGGGCAGCGCTTCGCCTTGGTTTGCAACAGGTAGTCCAATCCACCCGTAAGCTTCACTTCATCTTCGTGCTTGAAAACCCGGAATTCTTCGCCAAGCGTAAAGTCAACCGAACAAGCGCCAACGAGCTTCGAATCGAACGGGGTAATCCTAATCCGCCCATTAGCCACTGCCTCGAGTATATCTGCGTGTGCGAGTATCATGCCATTCGTTTTTTAATTTGAATGTATTTAATACTGGAAGTAAGGGGTGTGTTGTTTGATAACGAAAGTCCTCGCACGCGAGGTCCTTGACTCCCGCGGGAATCCCACGGTGGAATGCGAAGTACAAGCAAACGGTAAAATTTTCTCGGCGATAGTGCCCAGCGGCGCCTCCACAGGCACCCACGAGGCACTCGAACTCCGGGACGGAGGCAAACGCTATCACGGCAAAGGCGTGCTCAAGGCAGTTGCGAACGTCAACCGCACCCTTGCCCCGCTCCTCGTGGGCAAGGAGCCCAGCCAGTCGCTCGACGCGCTCCTTCTCGCAGCGGACGGCACCGAGAACAAGTCCAAGCTCGGAGCGAACGCGATACTCGCCGCGAGCATGGCGCTCTCGCGCGCCTCGGCGGACGCACGCAACGAACCCCTCTACAAATACCTTTCCGAAATTTCAGGACGCGCGCCCACGTTACCCTGCCCTGCCTCGAACGTGGTGAACGGCGGCGCGCACGCCGGGAACGCCCTCCGCATCCAAGAGTACATGATTATCCCGAAAGGCGAGAAGTCCACGCGCGAACGCGTGCGCCTGGTCTCGGAAGTGTACCACCAGCTCAAGGCGATACTCAAGAAGAAATACGGTTCCGGCGCCACGAACGTGGGCGACGAGGGCGGTTTCGCCCCGCAAATCGCGGACAACCGCGAGCCCCTCGAGCTCGTGACGCGCGCAATCGAGGAACTCGGTTACGCGAAGAAAGTGCGCCTCGGCATCGACGCGGCCGCGAGCAACTTTTACGAGAACGGGAAATACGTGCTCGACAAACCGTACTCGGGCGGCGAACTCGTGGACTACTACCTGGATTGGGCGAAGACCTACGATTTCGAGTTGATGGAGGATCCGTTCGCCGAGGACGACTTCGAGTCGTTCGCGGAGTTGACGCGCAAGGCGAAGTTCACCGTGGTCGGCGACGACCTCGTAGTCACCAATCCCAAGCGCATACGCAGGGCTATAGAAAGCAAGTCGTGCAACTGTCTCCTTGTGAAAGTCAACCAAATCGGTTCGGTAACCGAGGCAATCGATGCCGTGAAAACGGCGCGGCACGCGGACTGGACCACCATGGTGTCGCACCGTTCGGGCGAAACCGAGGACGTGTTTCTCGCGGACTTCGCCACGGGCATCGGCTCCGAGTACATCAAGCTCGGCGCGCCCTGCAGGAGCGAGCGCACCGCGAAATTCAACCAGCTCATGCGGTTGGAGGAACGCGGCTTGTGAACGGAGTAATCCTCGTGATACGCGACGGCTGGGGCTACCGGAAAGGCGGCGCAGGCAACCTCATAGCCGGCGCGCGCACGCCCGTTCAAGACGCACTCTGGTGCTTATGCCCGCACTGCCTACTCGATGCTTCGGGTGAGGCGGTGGGCGTGCCCGCGGGCTACCAGGGTAACTCGGAAGTCGGGCACATGGCAATCGGTTCGGGGCGCGCGGTGTTCCAGTCGCTCGAACGCATAAACGCTTCAATCGCGTCGGGAGAATTCTATTCGAACCCCGCGCTCGTCAAGGCAATTGACGAAGCGAAGGCGCGCGGCGCGGCGGTGCACCTCGTCGGCTTGCTTCAAACCGAGGGTGTGCACAGCCACCGGAATCACCTCTACGCGTTGCTCGAACTGTGCAAGCGCCGCAAAATGCACAATGTTTTCATCCACGTGATAACCGACGGGCGCGACGCGCCCGTAACCGCCTCGGAAAAACACCTTGTTGCGCTAAAGACGCGCCTCAAGTTGCTCGGCTTCGGGGAAATCGCCTCGCTCTCCGGGCGCTATTACACAATGGACCGGGACAAGCGCTGGGAACGCACCCGCAAGGCATACGATTGCATTGTCAAAGGCAGTGCGCCCGAATTCACGGACGCGCTCGCTTTCGTGAAAAAAAGGCACGCCGCGGGCGAAACCGACGAATTCCTAGTGCCCTCGCGCCGCACGGGCTACGTGGGTTTCAAGGATAACGACTCCGTGGTGTTCTGGAACTTCCGCACCGACCGCCCCCGCCAGTTCACGCAAGCCGTCGTTGAGAAAAAGTTCGACGGTTGGAAGCGCAGTCGCGTCCCCCGCGTGCACTACGTCGGGATGACGCAGTATTATTCGCCGATGAATGCCTCCGTTGCGTTTCCCGAGCAGTCCGTCAGCCACACACTGGGTAAGGTGCTCGCCGCGCGCGGGCTCAAGCAGTTGCGCATAAGCGAGACCGAAAAGTACGCGCACGTCACTTTCTTCTTCAACTGCCAGCGCGAAACGCCTTTCACGGGCGAAGAGCACGTGCTTGTGCCGTCCCCGAAAGTCGCGACTTACGACTTGGCTCCCGAAATGAGCGCGCGCCAGGTAACCGACAAGGCGATTGCCCGCCTTGCGAACAATTACGCGCTCGTCGTGGTCAATCTCGTTAACTGCGACATGGTCGGGCACACGGGCGTGCGTGCGGCAACCGTGCGCGCAATCGAAACCGTGGACAAGTGCACCGGACGCCTGGTCGAGGCCGGGCTCGCGCACGGATATTCCGTTTTCGTTTTCGCGGACCACGGGAACGCCGAGGACAAGTCGAGCAAATGGGAAACGAGCCACACCGTGAACCCGGTGCCGTTCTCGTTCGTTTCCAACGCACCCGAGTTCGTGAAACGCAAGCTCAAGGCGCGCGGCGGGCTTGCGGACGTTGCGCCCACCGTGCTCGAAGTGCTCGGTTTGCCGAAGCCCAAGGAAATGACCGGCTCGAGTTTGCTCGCTTGAAAGCGGTTTTTATACTTTCCCGCCCAAAACATTTGTAATGAAGAAAAAGTGCGTGTGTCAAGCGTGCCGGTATTCCTTCATCAGCGAAGCTGCGGTATTCGAGTGCCCGCGCTGCCACGGGCAAAGCTTAACCACGCGGGTCGCCACGCACGAGGACGAGATCGCGGCGCAGGCGAGCGCGCTCACGCGCAAGGAGAACCTTACGGGCGGCAAGGAATCCTGGCGTGAATTCCACTCCTCGGGTTCCAACGCCGTTTGCCCGAAGTGCAACGGCACCCAATTCAAGCTTGACTACAAGCACAAGGAGCGCATCTGCCTCTCGTGCGGCGAACTCCTCCCCCTTCCGAGGCGCTCCCAGTGATTTCCTCGGTTTTCCGTTTCATTGAAGGCGTTTTCGTAGCAATCCTCTCGGTGCTCCACACCATTCTCGAGAATTTCCTCGGGGCAAAAGGGTTCTCGACGTTGAACGAGGAATACCTTTGGGCGATCGCCGGGCTCCTGTTCTTCTTCTATTGGACGGTTTGAAACTGCGAAAGGCTTTTTATTTACGCGCCGTTCATACTCGCGGTGATGGTTTTGGTTTCAGTCAACCGCGATACGTGCATCGGATGTGGGCACTGCACGCAACTCTGCCCGAAGACCTTCGAGTTGTTCGAAGGCGCGGCCCGCGTCAAGGACCCGAAAGGCGACCCGGAAGCGAAAATAAAGCAAGCCGCGGCCGAGTGCCCGGTGGCAGCGATAACCGTTTGAAACCGGCGAACCGAATGCCCAGCAAAACGAGCGCGCGCCCCTTCCAACGCGACCTGGTTCTTCCCGAAGAGCTGCGCGGCGAGGCTCGCAAACCCCTGGGTGCCTGTCGAGCGCTGAAAAAGCGCCCAGCGTTCCTCGTGGCCGTCGGGGACGAGACGTCGCGCAAGCTCGCGCGCTTTGCGCCCGACGTTTCGGTGTTCGACGCCAAGATACGCAGGCGTCCTGTCGCGCCGTTTACGAAAACGCCGGACTTCAGGACTGCGAACCCGGCGGGCACGATTTCCTCGCGCGCGGTGCGCGTATTGAAAAAAGCGTTCGCCTCCGCGCCCGCCACGGTGTTCGTGCGCGGCGAAGAGGACTTGCTCGCGCTGCCCTGCATATTATTGTCCCCGGACAACGCAATCGTGGCGTACGGGCAGCCCCTCAAGGGAATGATACTAGTGCGCGCCACTCCCGCAAAGAAGAAGCGCGTGCGCGCCTTACTCGCTTCTTTTGATTTCGCTTGAAATTTTCGTCTTGAGCCCCTTCCACCAGTTTGCCGGTTGAGTGTGCAGCATTTCCGCGTGCAACCGCCGAGCAGAAGCGGTCTTCAACACTTTCCCGACGCGCGCGTACCAGTCGCGCGCCTCCTTGTAACCGATTGCCTCGTACTCGCGGGCTTGGAACGCGCACTCCAGCAAGTCCGCGTCCCTCACGATGATTTTCTCGCGGTCGCTCAATTGCGCGGGGCGCGCAGACGCGGGCAACAAGGCCTGCTGTTCGCTTTCCACGCGTTCCTTGGCGTCGCGCGGGGTCTTGAAGCACGCTTGGCTTACGTGGTGCCGGTCCTGAATCCGGGTTTCATGCAAGTCGTGGAATGCCGCGGCAACCGCGATTTTCTCCGCGTCCGCGCCCTCCAAACGCGCGAGCACGAACGCGAGAAGCGTAGCCCGCCAGGAGTGCTCGGCAACGCTCTCCGGCGCTTTTATTCCAGTCAGCAGCCAGCCGCTCCGAGGCACCAGCTTGAGGCAGCCCGCCTCGTAAAAAAAGTCCGCGGTGTTCTTCTTCAATGTAAATCACCCTCGCTCTTTCCTGCGCTTCACGCGCCACGTCTCGACGAGCGAAGTCCACTCGCTGCCAACGTGCTTGAACGCCTCGCCGAAACGGTTGCTCGCCTTCAACACCATCGCGTGCCTCTTGTCGCGGTCGTCCTGCCCGGTCGGGTTTCTGCGTTCGCGCGCCACCATCCCAGTGCGCACGAGTTTGGGAATGACTAGGTTGCGGAGCGTTGAATTCGCCACGCCCTCCTTCTCCATCCACGTTGCGAGCGCGTCCCCGTCCGCCTCCTCGCGTTCGCTGAGGAAGTGCAGGAGTTTCAATGCGATTTCGTATTGCACCGCCTGGTATTGCGGCGGAAAAACGAGCTTCAGGAAATCCTCGGGCTCCCAGCGCGCGCCAAGCGACATCGGGAGCTGCCCGTAATCGAACCAGAGGCTGCGCTTCGAGGGAATCCCGCGCGTGGCAGGCGACTCCCCGGGTTTCGCGGGCATAATACGCGAACGCGTCAAGCTTTAATTATCGTTACGGTGGAACGCGGTTTATTCCACGAAGGTGCCGCTGTCCTTGAGCTCGCGGTCCTTCACGCTTCCCTGCTTGTTGAGCTTCAAGCGGTTCGAGGCATGGTCGCGGCGGTAACTCAAGTCGAACTTCCCGAGGAGCAGGCGCGCGCCCTCGTCCTTCGAGTAAACCCCTTTCACCGAACCGCGCTTGGCGGGTTCGCCGTCCATCACGATGAGACGGTCCACTGCGTTCAATAAGAATTCAAGGTCGTGGTCCACCACGAGCACCGCGCACCCCTGGTTCGCCTTCTCGCGCAACAGTTTCGAGAGCACGATGCGCCCGCTCACATCCATCATGTTCGTGGGCTCGTCGAGGATGAATATTTTCCTGTCGTTGGGTGCGAGGCACTCGAACACGCGGAGTTTCTGGAGTTCGCCCCCGCTCAGCGAGGCAATCGGGTAATACTCAAGACGCTGGAGCCCCATCTGGCGGATGTACGATTCGTCGAACGGGTTCTTCTTCTCGAGGAGCGCCCCGGCGATGCCGTCGCCGCGCTCGAGCAGCTGGGGTTTGAACGACGAGGCTCCATCGGAAGAATCGTGCACGCGTTTGCAAAGCGTGGATTTTCCGATTCCGTTCGGTCCCGCGATGCCTATGACTTCGCCTTTCTTCAGAGTAATCGGCAACGGGTTCTCGACGCTGAACGCGCCGAGCTCCACGCGCAACGCCGGCAACACGAACGCCGTCTCCCGTTTTTCCTCGGGCGCGTACTGCTTGTACGCCAACGCGGAGTCGCGGAAGCGCACGTTCTCCGGGTCGATGAACCCCGCGAGGAACATGTTTATCCCGCGGTCGGTGGCGTACTCCTGCGATACAATCCCGTACGCGCCCGGATGCCCGTACAACAGGCACGAATAATCGCATAGGTAAGAGAGCAAGGCGATGTCGTGGTCCACCAGCATCACGCGCTCCTCGGCGAAGACGCGCTTCACGTAGTCAATCAAGCGTATGCGGTAGACATAGTCGAGGAACGCCAACGGTTCATCAAGAACGTACGCCTCCGCCTTCTTCGAGAGCGCGGCTGCGAGCACCACGCGTTGGAGTTCCCCGCCGCTCAACTCGCTTAGCTTGCGTGTTCCAATCAAATCCAAGTCGAGCAACGCGCGCAGCTCTGCCAAGCGTCCGGTTTCGTCGGCCTTCCCGAGCACCTCGCCCACGGTCGCCGTGACGTTGCGCGCGTTCAACTCCTGCGGCTTCACCGAGAGCGTGCGCGAACGCGAGAAATAGTCGCGCGACTCGACGCTAGGGAACTTCTGCGGCTTCAACTCCCCCGAAAGGAGCTTCACGTTCGTGCTTTTGCCGCAGCCGTTCTCCCCGATTATCGCGAGCACGCCCTTGCGCGGCAACGCCACGCCATAGAGCTTGAACGCGTTGTCGCCGTACGAGTAAACCAGCTTGTCTTCCACGGGCGCAGCTAGGTTTATCACGCTTATAGCGTGGAACGGGCACTTCTTCACGCAAATCCCGCAACCCGTGCACAGGCGTTCGTCGATGCGGGCGCGCGCCTTGCCTTCCTCGGGGATTGAGACGCACTCCTTGCGCATCTTGTTCACCGGGCAGTTGTTCACGCACTCGCGCGCGCACTTCAACGGGTTACAGATTTCGGCGTCGATTATGGCTAGCCGAGTCATGAGTAGTTTTTGCGGGCTAGAGGAATTTAATGTCTTCGAAACGCACGCCGAACGCCTGCGCGTACACGCCGGGTTCGATTGTGAACGCCATCCCCCGTGCGAGGCGGGTGTCCGCGAAGCGCTTGCCCTCGTGCACTTGGAGCCCGATGTGGTGTCCTAACGACAATCCGGCGGCTTTGAATGACTCTTTTCCGAACCCGCGTTCCTCGAGCACCGCCAGCGCCGCCTCTTCAAGGCGTTTTCCCGTGGCGCCCGGCTTCGCGAGACGTTCGGCAGCGCGCTTTGCCTCCGCGGTCGCGGACAACGCGTCGCGTATGCGTTCGTCCCGTCCCTCGTAAAAAGTAGTAGAATAGTCGCCGTGATAGCGTTTGAACGTGGCGCCCACGTCGATTAACACGAGGTCGCCGCGCTTGATGCGGCGTCCCGAGGGTTCGCCGTGCGGCTTGCGCGCCTCCTCGTTCACGAGCACGATTGGCTCGAACGAGTTCAACGCAGCCCCGCGTTCGCGCGCCTCTTTTTCCAGTTCGCCGGCAAGCTGGTTGTCCGTCTTCCCGTACGCCCCGCGTTCGAGGCAGGTTGCAACGCACGCCTTTGTCAGGGACTGCGCCTTGCGCATCAACGCCGTCTCGCCAGGTTCCTTCACCAGGCGCATTTCCGAGAGTTTCGAGCCGAACGCCTCGAGCCGCGCCTTGCCAGCGAGCTTGAGTGCGGCGGGTGCGATGCTCGACTGTTCGTCGAACAACAGCGTGCGGATCTTGTTTTCCTTGAGGAACGCGGGTAGTTGTTTCCGCGTAAAGCAATCCATTTTCGTCCAATTCGCCGCGTCAAACGGTTCGCGCGTGAACGCGTGCGTTCCGTCGCGCGTAACTAGGAACGCGCCGAAGTCCTCGTAGCCGAAGTAGTAGTATGTGTTCGCGTCGAACGCGCCAAGCGAGCCGAGGAGAAGGGCCTGGCCGCGACCGAGCGTGCGCTGGAGCTTGGCTAACCGGCTCATTTGTATTCCTTGAAGTTCGCGAGCAGCACCTTGAACAGGCGAGTTGTCTCGTGGAGGTCCTTCAGCGAGAGAACCTCGCAAGTGGAATGGATGTACCTCGCGGGCACCCCGATGCTCGCGGCAAGGAAACCCGTGCGCGAGTACTGCATGCGCGAGGCGTCCGTGCACCCGCCCTCGGATACCTCGAGCTGGTATTTTATCCCGTTGCGTTTCGCGAGCTTCTCAATCCAGTCCACGAGCTTCTCGTCCATTATGAGCCCGCGTCCCCCTGCCTCGATGACTCCAATCGAGGGTCCGCCTCCGAGCAGCACCGGCACGCGTTCCACCAGCACGTCGGGAGTGCCCGCGGCAAGGCTCACGTCGACTGCAACCGCCAAGTCGGGCTGGATGCCGAACACGCTTGCGCCCGCGCCCCACAAGCCCGTCTCTTCGCGCACCGTGCCCACAAGGCACAACTCGCAGCCCGGGTGCGCCGCCTCTTCCGCTAGCTTGACTAGAATCGCGCAGCCCGCGCGGTTGTCGAACGCCTTGCCCGCCACCTTATCGTTCGCGAGCTCCTCGAATGTGGCTTCGAACGTCACGCGCGTCCCCGGGCGGATGCCCATATCCGCGGCTTCCTTCTTGGTTTCCGCGCCGACGTCAATGAACAGGTCTTCGCTCTTCTGGAGCGACTTGATTTCCTCTTCCTTCATGAGGTGCGGCGATTTTATCCCGATGACGCCCGGTATCGCCTTCTTCTGGGAGTGCACGCGCACGAGTTTGGTGCCCAGCGAGCCGTCGTATAACCCGCCTATCTTGGCGAAGCGCAGCAGGCCCGTGTCGGTTATCCCGACCACGCTCAAGCCCACCTCATCCATGTGCGCCGCAACGAGCACCTTCTTGCCTTTCCCCTTGCGGGCGATTACGTTGCCGAGCACGTCGCGCTCTACTTTGAAGCCGTTCTTCTCGAATTTCTTCGCGAGATAGTCCGCGACCGCTTCCTCGCGTCCCGTTGGCGCGTGCAGCGCGCTCAATTCCCTAAGCAGATCCTTCAACGAACTCAAGTCGAATTGCACCCCGCAAGGTTTTTAACCGTTAAACCGTATTAACCAATTGCTGCTTATAAAAAGAGCATTCGGTGATGTGAATTGAAGATAAGCGAACTCTCCCCCGGAATCGGTAACGTGGAACTCGAAGCCGAGATAGTCGGCGTTGAGGCGCCCCGCGAAATCAACAAGATGGGACGCAACCTCCGCGTTGCCAACGTCACGCTCCGCGACGACTCGGGCACAATTACGCTCGTGCTCTGGAACGACAACATAGAGAAAGTCAAGGAAGGCGACCGCGTCAAGATAACGAACGGCTACGTCAACACTTGGCAGGACAAGCCCCAGCTCACGCTCGGCAAGTTCGGCAAAATCGAAGTCCTTGACTGAGCTGCGGAAAGCTTTATTTCCGCTGCGTGCCAAAGCACTGAATGGACTTTCAGGATTCCGCGACCAAAGTGGGAAATGCGGTGCTCGGCTTCCGCGACCCCTTGCTCGTCCACCACTACGACGCGGACGGCTTGAGTGCCGCCGCGATAGTGTGCTTCGCCCGCGCGTCGCTCGGCAAGAAGACGCGGACGTTCGCGAGCAAGCCGCTTGAGGCGCACGCAATCCGCGCGTTCGCGGGAGAGCAAGAACTCGTATTCGTTGACCTGGGTTCGGGGCGCGCCGACCTTCTCGCCGAGTTGGACGCAAGCGTGGCGGTAATTGACCACCACCCGCCCGCGAAGAGCGCGCTCGCGTTGCATTTCAACCCGCACGAGCACGGTTACGACGGCGCCAGGGACGCGAGCGCGTCCACGGGTGCGTTCTTTTGCTTCAAGCACTTGGAGAAGCCGGAAATCGCTGAACTCGGGCTCGTGGGTGCGGTGGGCGACATGCAGGATGTGGGGGGGTTCACCGGGCTCAATGCCGAACTCTACGACTATGCTTCCCAACGCAATTGGGTTTCCACTTCAATCGAGCTCGGCATCGCGGGCAAGTCGTTCAAGCCCCTCCCCGCGCTCCTCGCGGACTGCACCCAACCCGTGCTCCCCGGCTTGACGGGTGACGAGCGCGCTTCCGCGCAGTTCCTCACCGCGAACCGCTTTAATCTTTCCCGCGGAAGCAGTCCCCTCAAGTATCCGGACCTCGAGCCCCCCGAACGCCGCCGCCTCGCGGCCGCGCTCGTCCAGCACTGCCTCTCGCGTTCGGTTGCCGAGGACGCGGTGAAGTCGCTGGCGAGCCAGGCGTATTCTTTTCCGTTGGAGGAGAATGGCACCGAACTCAGCGATGCCCAGGATTACGCCGCGCTCTTGAACGCGTGCGGCAGGAACAACAGCCCGGAATTGGGAATCAACGTCTGCCTCAAGGCACCGGGCGCGCTTGAAAGCGGGCGCGCCATCCTCCGCGAATACCTGGAGGCGGTGAAGGCGGGCGTGCGTTACGCTTCCGAAAACTGGATGGATGCGGGCGCATTCTACCTCGTGGACGGACGCGGCGTGATAAGCGACAAGATAATCGGCGTGGTTGCAAGCGCCTTCCTCTCTTCGGGCATAATCCCGCGCACCAAGCCCGTGCTCGCGTTGAGCTCGGACAAAGGCACGGTCAAGGTTTCCGCGCGCGGCACGGTCTGGCTCGCCAAGAAAGGGCTTGACTTGGGTGAGGCGCTCCGCAAGGCGGGTGTTGCCTCGGACGGCGGGGGTGGCGGTCACAGCGTGGCTGCAGGCGGAAGCTATCCTGAAACGCGCGAGGCCGAGGCGGCGTTCCTCAAGAAGGCGCGCGAAGTAATAGAAATACAGCTCGAACTGCGCTAGAATTCCACCGCAAGGAGCACGTCCTCGCGCGTTATCTCGCTGCGTCCCGCGTGGAAGGCGTACACGCGCGCCCGTGAAACTATCTCTTCGGCCGAGTCCTCGAGTATCTCGCACAGCTTCCTGCTCGCGTCCTCGCCCACCCGCTGGGCGCCCGCGCTCCTCAAGAGCGCGTCCATGTCCAACAGCGAAAGTCCCTTAGCCATTCAAACACCGCGGCGGGTAAGCGAGCCCATCAAGCCGTCCACTGCGAGGCGCGTTTCGCCCCCCACGGACACGAACTTGTACGCGGTCCGCGAGCCGGACAGCTTTGATAGAACCTCACAAACGCTTTCATTCATTTTGAACCCCACCTCTAATGCAACGTGAACAAGTTGCGGACCTTTTCCACCGCAACGTAAACATTCCTCTTGCGCCCGCCCACCATCTGCGCTTCCACGCGCACGAGCGGGAACGGCACGCCCGGCTTGCGCTTCAACTCCGCCTTGTCGTCCCCGCGCAACTGGTAGAGCGCGTTGAAAGCGGTGTTCTGGCTCAAACCCGTTTCCTTGCGTATGTCGCTCAAAACAACGCCCTCGCCCTTGCGCACGAGCAACTCGAGAATCTGGCGTTGGGACGGACTCAACTGGTTCCACCACGCAGCGTTCCCCTTTGCGAGCGTCTCGCCCCGCGCGCCCCGGATGGCGCTCTGGATTATAGGGTTGTCCGCGTATTCCACCGCACCCTTCCACTCGCTCTTCCCCAACGCGAGCTTCGCGAGGAAAGCGTTCAACTCGTCGAAAACATAACGCGGCGACAGGAGATTCTGCCCCTTGAGCGCGTCCGAGAGGAACGCGTCCGGGAACGGCTTCAAGCCCTTGCCGCCCACCGCGGCGATGCGGTGCTCGATGATGCGCCGCATCTCCTGTTCGGAGAATTCGCGGCGCTGGAAACAGTTCGATTCGCCAACTAGCTGGAGGAGCGAGTCCGGAAAATCCGCTTTTCCCAACGCGGAGAAAACCATGCGCAGGCGCGGCACGTCGTCCAACAGATACTTGAACTCCATGTACATGGACTTATCCTCAACCAGGTGCGCCTCGTCCACGAACAACACGATTTTCTTGCTCCTGCGTTTCAGGCAATCCGCGAGCCCCTTCCGGGTAACCTTCGCTGGCTTCCCGCCGAGCAGCCGCGAAATCCAGTTCTCCGACGGCTTGCAGTTGAACGCCTCGGCTAAATCATCAAGCGACTTCGGCGGCTCCTTCAGGAAAACGCAATCGAACTCGGATTCCGGCAAACCGTAACTCACGTAATAGAGCGCGGACGTTTTTCCAACGCCCTTGGGCCCGAACAACAGGCATGCTTTCGACTCGAACGCCAGGCGCTCGAGAATCTTCGCGCCCTCGAACGGGCAGTAATACTTCAAGAATGAGTCGCGGTCGCTTGCGCGCAAGTCCTTCACGAACGGGTTCTCACTCCAACCCAGCTCCTGCAAAAGCTTCACGCGAGCTTCGAACACTTCCACCATACGTCAAAAACAACATCCGAGGCATATAAAAGGCTTTCTGCTTTCGTAAGCTGCACTTATGTGCCATTCGTCTCTTATAAAAGACGCCTCCACACAGCCGTAAGTGGTGTTTAAGCGACATTTATGGGTTGTAAGAGATGCCGTAAAAGACATGCTTGGTTCGGCAAGGTTTTATTTTGTCTTGTGCAAAGCCCTGCGTTCCCAAATGGTGTCGTGCCTGCAATGCAAAGGCCGCCTGCTCTGCGGGTTGGCTAAATGCCCCATCCTCGAGAAGTCGCGCGTTGCCTCGGGTTTCCGTTTGGGGCGCGACGTCGCGGGCGACAGCCCCCCGAACATGTTCGTGGGCTGGCACGGCTACCCGCGTGTTTTCGCGGGGCCCCTGATTTCGGTTTCCCCCGCAACCGTGGACGATCCTTCCAAGCTTTACGGGATGGATTTCGACGGAATAATCGCCTCGCGCGAGGGGCTCGTGCGCGGCACCAAGACCGCGAGCGTGCGCGACCCGTTCTCGCTCGGGGAACTGCGGGACGCAGCGATGTCCGTGAAAACCGTGGGAATGGAGGCGCACTTCGCACGCGAGCCCTCCCTCCACGTGAATTTCTCGGACGTGATGCAGCCGGTCGGCCCCTCGGGGGAAATGGATTCCCTGCGTTTGACTACGAACCCGTGCGTGCCCTCTAAGGTGGACGAGCTCGCGGAAGAGAAAGTGAAGGCGCGCGCGGCGGTTTCCGAGCTGCTTGCGGGCGGCTTCGAATACTACTACCTCCAGAAACTGTTGAGCGCGGGCATCCTCGGCGCCGAGAAAAAACTGGTGCCCACGCGTTGGGCGATTACCGCAACCGACCGCATGGTGGGCGACGAGCACCTAACGAAAGTAAAGGATTCTCCAATGGTCGGCGACTACCTCGTGTACTCGAACGAATACCTCTACAACCACTACGAAATACTCCTGCTTCCGGGTCCTTGGGAGTTCGAGCAGTTCGAAGCGTGGTGGCAGGGTTCGCTCTGGTCCCCCGGCGAGAGCGCGGTAGCCCACGAGTACGAACCCTACGGGGGACGGAGCGATTACGCGGATGAGGAAGGCGGCGGCTATTACGCCGGACGGCTTGCGGTTGCCGAGGGACTCGCCCGCCTCGGGAAACAGGCGCGCGCCATTGTCTTCCGCGAGATTTACGAGGGCTACCGCCTGCCGGTCGGTGTCTGGCAGGTCAGAGAAAGCGTGCGCAAGGCATTCGAGAAACCCGCCCGCTCATTTCAGTCGTTGAACGAGGCGCTCGCCGATGTTTCCACGCGCCTCAAGCGTCCACTCGCGCAGTACCTCGCGCGCAGCGTGGTGCTCAAGCAGCGCAAACTTTACGACTACTAAACGCGCACGATGTCCAAGCCGTTCGCAGCACACGCCTTCGTTACGCGTTCGCGTTCCGCGGCGCGGCAGCCCTTCCAGTCGATTACCGCGCACTCCACGGGTTCCACGGTTTTTTCAATTGCCTGGCGCAGCATGATTTCGTCCACGCTTTCGAGAGCGTATTTCGCGGCAATGTGCGAGAACGCGTAGTTGAGGGAGTTGAACGCCGGGCAGTAGTGCCCGCCCCCGAAACCCAACGCCACCGTCCCCGTCGTGGAAGTCCAGTTGTCGCGCACGAATTCAATGCACTCGGCTACGCGCTTGGCTGCCGCCTCATTCGCCCATTCTTTCGGCGTGCTCCCCGCCTCTATGAACAGCGAGGGTGCGGACAAGTGGGTCGGCCCGTGGTGGGTTGCTTCCAGGAATACGTCGAAACCCTTGAGTGGGTGTGCCTTGAGCCAGTCGAGCGCGCACTTCGAGGCGCGTGCGCTTGCCAGCGAAAGCGTCCTCGGCGCCCCGCCTTTTCCAGCGGCGCCCCAGTTTCCCGTGCAGTGCACGGCGAGGCAGGGCGCACCCGAAACGCTCGCGTGGCGCGAGGCGAACAACACCAAGTCCGAGCCGAAGTCGCGGCTGCAGTCCACGAGCTCTTCCTTGAGGTGCACCGCCTTGCAGTTCAGGAAGCGCGCGATGTTGCTTCCCGCAGCATCCTTCTCCGAGTAAACTATCGTGGGCATAACAACTTTAAATTCGGGCTTCAATAAAAGTCGCATGGCTGTGCAAATGCGTAAGGCGCGCCCCAGCATGCCTGGCCCCGAAAAGTATGCTGCGGCAATCGCCTGGCGCGAACACATGGCGTTGTACGACGGCAAGCTGACGTCGACGCACACTCGCTTCGGCAGGAGTTACTTACTCTTGAGTATGATTTCCCGATTATTCGCTAGGAATGAAAAGGTGAACGCACTCATAATCGGTTGCGGGGCGCCCAATTCCGAAATATTGCGCGGGCAACACCTTCCACCCGAACCATTCGAAGTCGCGAACCAACTCGAAAACGTTGGTGCAGATTACCGTGTGAGCGTCATCGATTATGCGTACCAGCATCCCGAGAAAACCCAGCCCGTGCTCGCACACGAACTAATCAAAACAGCTTTTCCAAGTTATACCCTTTATCTCCACAATTTTTTCCCATCCGTGAAACGCGTGCGCATTCCTTACGTGAAGCGCATGGTCGACGGCAACCCCATCCGGATTGTTTCCATAACCCCGCCGCCAAGCGTGCTCGAAAAAATAAGTTTCTACAAGGGGAACGCCCTCCGCGAGTTGCCCGTGGGGCGCGGTCAGCCCAACCTCGTGGTTTCGTTAAACGTGCTCCGTCATTATACCTCCGAAACACAACGCGAAGCAATCTTATCTTCCATTGCAGCCGCAGTAGCGCCAAAAGGATACCTTTTGGTGGATTCGAAGCTAGCCCTTCATGAAATCAGTGCCTTTGGATTAGAACCGGCCGTTCGAGAATCCCGCAAAGGCGGCGTTGATTTCGTATACCGCAAACGCTAATCGAAAACCGTTTGGTGCTTTTGGAGTAAACGACAACAGGCATAACTCAAATAAAACCCGCCGCGATAAATAAAACCAATGGGAATAGACGACGACGCGTACGACCGCCAAAAGCGCGTGGACGGTTGGAACCAGGACGCGGTCTCGAAGGCGCGCTGCCTGGTAGTTGGCGCGGGCGCGCTCGGCAACGAACTCGTCAAGAACCTCCTCCAGTTCGGCGTCCGCGAAATCACGCTCGTGGACTACGACGAAATAGTCACGGCGAACCTGAACCGCTGCTGCTTCTTCACGCACGCCGACGTGGGGCGAAAGAAAGCCGAGGTAATCGCCCGCGAGGCGACGCGCATTAACCCGGACGCCCGCGTGCGCGTCATCCTCAAGCGGGTGGAGCACTTGGACGAGGCGGTTTTTTCCTCGGCGGACTACGCGTTCGGCTGTCTGGACAACGTGGGGGCGCGCCTCCACTTGAACGCGCAGTGCTACGCTAAGGCGCCCGTCATCGACGGCGGCACCACCGGGTTCAACGGGCGGGTGAGCGTGGTGAACGCTCCGTCGTCGTGCTTCGAATGCGCCTTGAGCCGCCGCGACTACAAGCTCCTCTGGAAGAAGTACGCGTGCACTGGGGACGCGCTCGACTTCCTGGACCCCAAGATGCCCGCGCTCCCATCCACCACGAGCGTAATCGCGGGCATACAGTCCACGGAGTTCGCCAAGCTCGTGCACGGGCGCGAGTCGTTCGCCGGGAAATCGCTTTACTACGACGGGTTGAACGCGCGCTTCACGCTCTACGGAATCCCGAAGCGCAAGGGCTGCCCCGTGCATGTTTAATTTGCTTCAGTCGAACACGCCGCGGATGGCGTGCACGGCTTCCTCGCTCCGGCGGTCCAGGTATAATTCGAGCTTGCGCCCGCAACGCACGCACTTCTTCGTGTCGTTAATGAGTGCCTCGTAGCAGTCCTTGTGGTAGGCTGCCCCGCAGAAGCAGTGCCCGAACTTGGGGTGCCCCTTGCCTTTCACCGCGAGCGCGAAGCGCCCCTTGCACAACTCGCAAACTTCGTCTCCGCCCTTAGTCAACGGACGCGCCTCGGTCTTCACCAGCGGCGGCTCTTCTTTCTGCGCGTTCGGCTGCCGCGCGCTTCCCGTGGGCGCCCCGAGTTTGAGGAGTTCGTGCAAGTCGCTCATGGTAACCGGCGCGGGCAACGCCTCGGGTTCAATTGGTTTTAACGCAACTGGTGCAGGTTTGATGGACTCGGTTTTCGCTGGTTCAACCGACGCAACAGCTGGCTCGGTTTTCAATTGAACGATTGCCGAGTTTTCGTTTTCCTTTGTTTTCTTCGCGCGCTTCTTCGCCGCGGGATAGGCGTTGAACCCCTCGATTCCCAGGCGCACACCCTCCCCATCCACCACGACGAGACCCGCAACTGCGAGTTCGCCCAAACGCACTTTGAGCGCCGCTTCGTCCACGTGGAGTTTCGAGGCGATGTGCTCGGTGCGGTAGACTCCCGCGCGGATTACGTCAAAGACCGCCTTGTCGAACGCCTTGAGTTTCGGTTTAGCCATTTTACTTCTTCTCCACTACTGCGAACGATGCCTCGAGGCATTTCCCGTCCCGCACCTTGAACAGCTTCTTCTCGCGCCGCACCGGGTCCACCACGAGTGCGTAATTGTAGTCGTTAGCGAAATAATTCTCGTGCGTCTCCAAATCGCGTTCGGACATGAAGCAGCCGTAATCCGGATGCGAGTGCGCCCAAATCGCTATCAAGTCGTCCCCCCGCGCGCCCGCGATTCCCGCAAACGCGCCCTCCGCGAACCGCACCGATACCGCGGTGGCGTCGCTTTCACCGGTAACGAATTCGGTTGCGCGCACGAACAAGCCGCCCTGCCAGGAGTAAACCTTCCCTAGGAAGAACCCGATTCCCTCGCGTCCGCGCCCGGCTGCGGCTTCGAACTCGCGTACGGCTGCAGCCATTGCCTCCGCGTCAAAGTAAACCTCGAACATGTCAAGTCACTTGAAAAATGCGCCCTTCAACCTTGAGAGAAAACCCTTGGGTTTCTCTGCTTCGCGCGCCTCGTGCAAACGCAACGCGTTCTCCACGAGCGCCTCCCGCGATTCGCCCTCGAGCTGCGCGGGCGCGGGTATGCGTTCCATGGGTTCGATGTCCCGCGTTGCCCAGTGCCTCGCGACTTCGGGCATTTCGGTTGGGCGGGTTACCGAAACGATTGCGGGCTTGCTCGGGGCCGGCTCGAGGATGCGCGGCTTCCTCACTGCTTCCGCGGGCTTGTCCGCGTCCTTGCCCGCTTCGTTGTCCGCCCCTTCGGGGAAACCGATTTCAGTGAACCCGTCTTCGTCCGCCATACCGAAAACATTTATACCCTTGATTTAATAATAAACCGCCAAGGGGGCGATGCACACATGGTTGAATTCAATATCACGATAATACAAAGCACGTCCGGAAAGGAAATCGTTGTCGCGGTCGAAGCCGGCTTTACGGTCGCCTCCGTGCTCGAGGTCCTCACCGAGAACCTGAAACTCAAGGACCGGTTCGTCCTCGCCTCCAAGAACAATCAGATACTCGACCCCGAGCTCACCCTCGCGGACGCGGGCGTAAAGGAAGGGGACCAGCTCACGCTCTTGCCCGACCCGACGGGCGGTTAGGGTTTAACCGCCAAAACAAGAGGTCTGCGTTTTGTCTTCCCTTCCCGAACCGATTTGGCGCCGCCGCCTCGAAAGCGAGTTCGAGGAATTGCAGGAGAGCGGGGAGCGCTTCGAATCCAACGCCGAGCTCACCGAGTACGTGGTGAGCCTGAAGGGTCCGGCACTCTACCGCGAGTCCGGACGCATCTTCCAGCGCGACAGCCACAGCGTGAAAATCGAGCTCCTGCGCGGCTACCCCTATCCCGGCGGCATCGACGTAACCTGGCTCACCCCCATTTTCCACCCTAACATCCGCGAGGCGGATGGCAAGGTGTGCATCCAGCTCTTGAACGACTGGGCTGAGAACCAGACCGTGCTCGCACTCGTGAAGAGCCTTCGCCATTTGCTCGCGAACCCGAACCCCGCGGACCCGCTGAACAAGGAGGCCGCAGCGTACTTCCTCTCGAACCCGGACGCGCTTTATGCTCCCGTCAAGCCCGCGAAGCCGAGGATAGTTGTGAAATGAAGAAACCCCGCGTCGTGGAAGCGAAAGAGCCGGTGTTCGAGGAGCGCGCGCCGCCTTCCCCCGAAGAATATGTTTTTCTCGAGGAAGTCAAACCCGCCAAAAGCGACGGGTCTTGATGAAATTCTTCTGCGCCTCGAGGAGCGCCCCGTAGAATCCCGCGTCATCCGAGGGTGCCCGGCCCAGGAGGCGCGCGGCGGTCTCGGGGCCAACGCCGAAAGTGTTCAACGCGTGCAGCGCGCGGCGCCCGTTCACCGAAAGCAGGTTCGCGGAACGGTAGGCGTCATTCAATTCCTTTGTTTCCTCTTCGGTTAGTTTGCGGCGCGCCTTGCGCTTTTCGAGCACGGCCTTGTAACGCTTGCGGGTGAGCTGGCTGGACTTGCAGTACGGGCAACGCAATTCTTCGGGTGCCTCACCCAGGGAAAGCGTGTGCGTTTTCCCGCAGTACTGGCAGTACAGCCCCTCGCGTTTCTCGAGTAGGTTGTCGCGGAACGCCTGCACGAGCTTCTCCGAGGGAGCGCCGGGCACGATGAGTTCGCTGAACGAACCGTAATCGAAGAACTCCGCGGCAAGCGGGGAAGCTGACTCGCGGAACGGGACGGTTTCAAAACGCGTCCTCCGCAACGCCGCCTCCATCCCGTCCGCGTCGAGCTCGTCGAACCACACTTCCGCAAGCGCCTCGCTCTCCGCGGGCGTCCCCTTGAAGGCGCGCGCCAGGCGCGCCAAGCCGAACTCCTGCAGGTCCGCGGTTTTCGAGACGAGCCCCATTGCCTTGGCGACGCCTATGAGCTTGCGGCGGTAGATGCGCGTATCCGGGAGGCGCGTTTCCAGGAGCGTCCGGGCGTCGCGCCCCTTTTTGAGAACGTCGAGCGCCGCGCACACGTCCGCCGCTGGTTTGTGTTTGTCGAACTCGAGGAGCACGCCGTACGCCCCGGCTTTCGTGCGCACCGACTCGCGGCGCGTCAACGCGAAGTGGAACGCCAGCGCGCGCGCAAGCGCCTCGTTCGCCTTCGAGCCCCAGAACGAGTGCACCACCGTCCAGCGGTCCCCGCCCTCCACAAAGCACTTTTCCCTCGAGGGTGTGAAGAAGCCCGCCTGTTCCTTGGCGTACGCCGCGAGTTTTTTCCCCAGCTTCGCGTCGCATTCCGGGAGGCGGGCGAACGCGTCCTCAACCGCGGTCGCGACTTCCGCGGTCACCGGTATCTCTTCACCCACCCATTCGGGAATCGCGGCGGTCAAGTCCGAAGAGGGTTCGACTTGGATTTCCTCTTCCGCGCTTATCACCCGCCAGGCTTTCCCGCGCGTAATGAACGTGACGCCCTCCTGCAAATATTCCGAAACGAACGCCTCGTCCAGCAACCCCACGTTCTTGCGGGTGACCGCGTCCCGTATCCAACGCTTCTTGGAGTCGCGTATGGTGCCCAAATTCTCGTAGTAGTAAAGCAGGGTGCGCTTGGACGCCGTGACGCGTTCGCCGTCGAACGCGAAACACTTCGCCTGCGCCATCTGCCTCGCGACTGCCTCGAGGGCAGCGGGTGAAAGCGTTTCGAACGGCTTCGCCGTGCGCAGTATCCCGAGCGCGTCCGCCAGCGTGATGCTCCCGTAATCCAACGCGAGCCCGGCGAGCTGGTGTCCGGCAACGTCGAGGGCGTTCGAGCGGATGCGGGTTTCCTCGATTTCCCCGGCGAGCGCCTTCTCCCTCAAGACGAGCGCCTCGAGGCAGTCCAGCTCCCCGCCCGCGATTATCACTCCTTTTGGCACGAGGTTCTTGCGGTGCCCGCTCCGGCCTATGCGCTGCACCAGCCGGGACACTTGGCGCGGCGAGTTGAACTGCACCACCAAGTCCACCGCGCCTATGTCAATGCCCAGTTCGAGCGAAGAAGTGCACACGATCGCCTTGAGGCTGCTTGCCTCGCGCTTGAACTCCTCCTCAGCCTCCAAACGCGCCTCTTTTGCCAGGCTCGAATGATGCACTGCAATTTGATTGGCGACGCGCGTCTGTGAAAGCAAATGTCCCAGGCTCTCAGCCGTGAAGCGCGTGTTCACGAAAACAAGAGTCCTCTTGCTGGATTCGATGGAGTCGACCACCAACCCAAGCGCTGCCTTGCTTTCGTCGCGCAACCCCAGTTCCTTGAACTCGGGACGCCCGCCGTCCGGAAGCTCGACGCGGATGTCCAGCAGGCGTCCGAGCTCTTGCTCCGCCACCCCGCAGTCGGGCGCCAGGAAGCGCGCGACCGCCTCCTTGTTCCGCACGGTCGCGCTCAAGCCTATGATTTGGAATCCCGGCGCCTTGAGACGCAGGCGCGCCAACCCTGCCGCGAGCTGGACGCCCCGCTCGGAGTCCGCGAGCTCGTGCACCTCGTCCACGATTACGAACCGCACGTTCGCGAGCGCGTCCTTGAGCTTGGGCGCAACGAGCAGGGATTGCAGGGTCTCCGGCGTCGTAACCAAGAGGTGCGGCGGAGCGTCCCGCTGCTTCTGCCTCTCACTCGGCTTGGTGTCCCCGTGCCGCACCGCAACCCCGAACCCGAGCACCTTGCCCCAGAACGTCAGGCGCTCCAGCATGTCCCGGTTAAGGCTTTTTAAAGGTGTGATATAAAGCGTGCAAATGCCTGCCAGCTGCCCTTTATCCTTAAAGTCGAGCATGCGCGATAGCACCGGGAGCATGGCTGCCTCGGTTTTCCCGAAGCCCGTGGGCGCAGTGACCAACAGGTTTTCCCCCGCGAGGATGCGGGGCGAGGCCTTTTTCTGGATGGGGGTGTAGTCGTCGAAGCCCTTGGCGCGCGCAACCGCGACAACTTCCTTGCGTAAACCCTGCATTTTTAAAGCCCTTTCTTGTTTTCCGCTGCTTGATTTTTTAATGCGCGCCCGTAAAACGCGCACCCGCACGTGTTTTTCAAAAAAGCCGGTTTTTTCGCGTTTTTCAAACGGTTTTTTCCTGTTTCAAATCGGTTTTTGTTTTTTCAATGCGTTTTTTGTTTTCCTCCTGGCAAAAAACCACGGATCCAATCCGTTTTTTCGTTTTTGCAGTGTTTCCAATGCGAAAAACCCGCGTACCCACTCGGTTTTTTGTTTTAACGCGTTTTCGCACCAAAATTCGGTTTGATTGCCCGCCGCGCCAACCGGTTTTTCATTTTCAAAGCGTTTTTTCATCCAAAGCCAACGGCGTACGGTATTTTTTCAGGGGGTTGCGGTATTTTTCGTTTTCCGGATTCGGTTTTAGCCCCGGACCAAACACGTTTTTTGTCTTGAACCACTTGATTTTTCCTTTTTTAGCAGTTTTCACTGGTTTTTTCCAGTGGTTTTTTGGCGTTTTTCCCATTTCCCAGTTTTTCTGGGACTGGAAAATTCCGAGGGCGCCCGGTAAAAAGCCGAGCCGCGGGCAAGCGCGTTTTTACCGTGTAACAATAACTATTAAATAGCTATTGTATACTTTGTTATAGTGGTGAAATTGTTTTGGACAAGGTTATTCGCGTTCGGGGAGAAACGTATAGGGATTTGGCAATCCTGGCCGGCGAGCTCCAGGCCCGGCTCGGGTTTTTCGTGAGTGTGGACGAGGCGATCGGCTTTGTTTTGGCGCAACACAACAAAAAACAGCGGGCTTTCCTAAGCGGATTGAAGAAAAGCCGCGCTTAGTTCATCCCGCGTTGAACCGCCCCTTTGTGTTCTTTTTCGTTTTTGCCGGGCTTTTTTTACTGTTTTTTGTGCGGCGTTTACGTACGCCTGAGCATTGGTTTTGCAAACCGGCTTTTTGTTGAATATTTTCGCGAGGCGCAGCATACCATTATGGTGCGCGGGTATTTTGAGAACACTGTTTTGATGGGAACGCCTGGCGTTTGCTCCGGTCCGCAGGTGTGCTTTCGTTGCATTTCTATGGTATTTAGGGACAAAAAGCAGCCACTGGGTCGGGCTCAAAACGAATTTCTGCGTTAAAAACCGGCTTTTTGGCTTAAACCGTAGTTTCGCTACATCTAAATGGTGTTCCGAACACTTTTTTCTGCGTGCGGTTTATACTATTATGGTATTTTGTGTTCGTTCGGTTTTGTTGTGTTTTGCCCGGTTTATTGCCGGTCTGGATGCGCACATTCGGTTGTTATTTTTGGCTTCAAAACACCAAAATGGTAGTTTTAAGGAATTCGGTTTGTTCCACTATTTGTCGGTTTTCAAAATGAGCCAAAAAACGCGGTTAATGAAAAAACCTAGTTAGTGTTTGGTTTTTTGCTGAATTTTTCGTTTTGTTTTACTTGGTTTTTCCGGTTTTTTGATTTTTTCCTTGTTTTCCTAGGTGTAGTTCTGCTTGAAATGAACTGGTGTGCTGCAGGTTGTGGTTTGCTGGTTTTTCAGGCCCTAGCAGTGCTTTTACAGGGCTTACGCGCGGTTTTGGCGTTTAATCGTCATTAGCGCAAGTTTAATATTTTCTGCTGCGTTTCGTGGTTGAATGTCTTGTATTTCCCAAGTGAATTTCCAGCGCATCGCGGAGTCGGCGTTGTCCGTGCTCTACGACTCTTATCCTCTGCCGTTGACCACGCGTGCGGTGGCGCGCGAAATCGCCCGCGACAACGAGTTCACGGGTAAGGTGCTCGCGTTCCTAGAGGGTCAGCACCTCGTGCAGCGCGTGGGGAAGGGTTACGTGCGCTGGGTGAAGTGGTGTTTGACGCCTGCGGCGCAGAAGCGTTACGAGTCGCTTGGAAAGGGCACTAGTTGAACTTGAATTCTTCGCCGAGTTTGGGTAACTCGACGCGCACGCTGGAATGGCGGCGCTGTATTGCCCGAGCAAGCTCTTCGCTCTTCTCTTTCTCGCCGTGCACTATGTAGACGCGCTTGAGGCCCTTGACGCGTTTGACGAGCTCGAGTAACTCGTGCTGGTCGGAGTGCGCGCTGAACTTGGCTTCGTCAATCTCGCAGTTTATCGGGACTTTCCTGTCGTCTATGGTTAGTTCGTCCGCGCCCGCGAGGAGTTCGCGCCCGCGCGTGCCTTCGGCTTGGTAGCCCACGAGTATTATCTTGTTCTGGGGGAAGGGCGCCAGCTTCTTTATGTAGGTGAGCACCGGACCGCCGTTCAGCATCCCGCTCGTGGTGAGCACGATTACCTTGTGGTGCTGGAATACGTCGCCGCGGTCCTTGCGGACGGGCACGTGATAGTGTTCGCTCTTGAACGGGTCCTGGTCGCTCGTGAGTATCCGGCGCTGTATCTCCTTGTTCAGGTGGATGGAGTTGTTGCGGTAGATTTTCAGTATCTTGTTAATCATCCCGTCGATGTAAATCGGCGAGTTGGGTATCGCTTTCGCGCGCATCTGGCTCTCGATGGTGAACAGCACTTCCTGCCCGCGGCCTATGGCGAACGTGGGCACGATGACTTTCCCTCCTTTCTTGAACGTCTTCTTGATGGATTCCGCGAGGTAGCGCGTAGCCTCGTTCGTTGGCAGGTGGCGGTCCGCGTCCGCTCCGTACGTGCTCTCGATTATGAGCGTGTCCGCGCGGTAATCCGTCTTCGCTCCCTCGAGGAGGCGGGAGTCGCGGAGGTTGATGTCGCCCGTGTAGAGTATGCGGTGCCCGCCCTCGTTCAACGTAACCGTGGCGCTGCCGAGTATGTGCCCCGCGGTGCGGAGCAACACGCCCGCCTGCTCGCGTTCGTAGTCGAGTATCTGGCAGTGCTGTAAGTATTTCGTCACGTGCGCCTGGTCGTAGGGCACGTCGTGGCTTATGCGCAAGTAGTCCGCGAGGAGCACTTGCGTCAAGTCGCGCGTGGGCTTTGTGAGCATGACTTTCCCCTTGTAGCCGTGCGCGTACAACGCGGGCAGGTAGCCCGAGTGATCCATGTGTGCGTGCGTCAATACCACGTTGTTGAGCTTGGGTATGAGGCGGTTCTCGAGCAGGGGGAACGCTTCGCCTTCCTTGAATTTCACGCCCGCGTCAAGCAGGGTTTTCTTGCGCCCGTTCTCGACGAGTATGCAGGAGCGCCCGACTTCGCCGGCTGCGCCCAAAAAACCAATGTTCATTGCGAACCGATTACAACCGCGCGCTTTTTATTGTTCGCGTCGGTTCGTTGGTTGGCATGGTTTTGTCGGAGTTGCTGGTCCGCCTCAGGGAAGAGCGCGCCGGCGTTGAAAAAAAGTGCAAGGTGTGTTCGACCGCGGGCGTCGAGGGCTGGGATGCGCTCCGCGCGGAATACTACCGCCGCGTAATCGAACGCTATTCCTCGGTCATCTCGTTCGGGGAAGAGAAAAGCATTCCCGAACTCAAGCGCATTGTTTCCCCTGACGAGTGCGTGCGCCGGAAGGCTAACGAGCTCGCCGTTGGCGAGGATTTTGCAGTCGCCGCGTTCGATTATGTAGCGTCGCTGCCGCTGTTGCGTTCGAAAATCAGCGTCTCGGTCTGGCTTTCCCCCTCCGAGGTAATGGAGCTGGGCTGCGGAGACGTGATGGACAAGGCGGTGCTCCTGTGCTCCCTGCTCTTGGCAATGGGTTTGAAGGCATCGTTGCGCGTGGTGGAACTCGAGGAGGGCTTGAAGCACCCGGTGGTAGTTGTGCGGGGTGAAACGTGCGCTTTGCTCGACCCGTCGGGCGGTGCGAACGCGACCGGGAAGTCGCCCGAAGAGCTCTTGGCTGGTTTCTCGTTCCAGGACAAGCGTTTCGTGCGGAGCCTGTACGAGTTCGACGACTCGGCTTACGAAGCTTTCCAGTAACCGTTTTATATGTTTTCAAGCGTATTCCTTTCTGATAACACATGGCTGTGAAAGTTGATTTCTCGAAGTGCATCGGCTGCGCGGGTTGCGTGAGCGTGTGCCCGGTGCTCGCGTTGACGCTGACGGAGAACAAGCTTGAATGCGACCCGGCGAAGTGCGTGAACTGCGGGACGTGCGTGAAAGTCTGCCCGGCGCGGGCGTTGAGGCTTTAAAATGGATTGCGATGCGGTAGTTATCGGAGGCGGACCCGCGGGCTCGAGTTTCGCCCGCGTGGCGAGCAAGCGCGGCTTGAAGGTAATCGTAATAGAGAAGAAGAAGGACCTCGGCTCCCCGGTGCGCTGCGGGGAAGGCATAGGGGGACATTGGATAGACGAGTTGGGTTTCAAGATAGGTCCCGGAGTGGGCTACGCAATCGAGGGTGCTGCGGTTTACGCTCCGGACGGGCGGGAAATCGTGGTGAAGAACAAGGAGACCACCGGCTACGTGGTGGAACGCAAGATTTTCGACAAACAGCTCGCAATCGAGGCGGCACGCAAGGGCGCCAAGTTCCTCCCCAAGACAATGGCAACCGGATTGTTGAAGGACGCGCACGGAAAGCCGGCGGGCGTCTCCGTGCTGCGCGATGGCGAGGCGTTCGAAGTGCGCGCGCCCCTTGTTGTCTCCGCAGAGGGAATGGAGGCGAAGCTGGCGCGCGAGGCGGGTTTCAAAGCCGTCTCGACGCTGTACGACGTGGACTCCTGTTACGAGTACGAAATGGTTAACGTGGAGTGCCGGCGTTTCATAGAATTGTATTTCGGGAACGCGATTGCGCCGCGCGGCTACGTCTGGGTTTTCCCCAAGGGGGATGACGTGGCTAACGTGGGCATCGGGGTGGGCGGCTCGATGGGTGCAGACCCCAAGCGCCTGCTGGATGAATTCATCGCGCGCGATCCGCGCTTCGCCAAGGCGGAGCCGATTGAGGTGAAAGGCGGCGTGATAAGCGTGGGCGCTCCCATCGACTCGTTCGTGAAGGACGGGTTCATGGTTATTGGAACCGCCGCTCACCAGGTGGACCCGATTCACGGGGGTGGCATCGCGCTCGCAATCGAGGCGGGCGAAATCGCCGCCGACACCGCAGTTGAGGCGTTCGGAAAGCAGGATTACTCGGCTTCCGTGCTCTCGCGTTACGAGCGGGAGTGGCGCGCCAAGGAGGGCGGCAAACAGGACAAGCGCCTCAAGCTCCGCAAGGTCATCGAGATGCTTTCGGATGACGATTACAACCACATATTCAAGGAGATAGGCGACTCGGATTTGCTGAAGGTCCTGGATTCGGACTTCAAGCCCGTGGTCGCGAAAATCTTATTAAAGCGCCCGTCCCTGTTAAAGGTGTTAAGAGCTCTAATCTAGTCATAGGTGTTCGGATAAATGTCCAAGGCAAAAGATTTCACGATTTACGAAGTCGCACGCATCATAGGTGCGCGCGCGCTCCAACTCTCGATGGGCGCGCCTCCCCTGGTTGATGTGGGCAGCGAGTACTTGAGCCCCGTGGCGCTCGCGAAGCTCGAGTTCGACGCCTCCGCGGTTCCCCTCAAGGTAATGCGCTGAACCGCGACTCCAATCCGTTCGCTTTTTCGCGGTTTAATTCGTCCGCAACCAGCTTATTATCGCGTTAACCGCGTTTTCGCGTTCTTTCGCGGGCAAGCCGTCAATCGTTCCGGACAACGCGTGTTCGAACAGCTTCCGGTTTGCCTTCGCTTTTTGGTATTCCTCGTCAGTCCAAGTCGGTTTCCTGTGCAGCGGTTTCAACTTGTTTCGGATTCCCGCAACGAACCGTTCTTGTTCGGGCGTCCTTCGTTCGGCGGTTAACGCCGCGAACACCTTAGGGTGCGCGAGGAAATTCGCACGGTTCTCTCCAGTGAAGCTCCCTCGCGTTTCCTGCGGGTATTTTACTTTCAGGGCTGCCTGCACCGCGGCGTGGTGACGACCAATGCTGTTTTTCATTTCTTCCAGTCTAATTTTGATTAGTTCAATTTTTTTGGGCGTCAGATTCGCTCGGTAACGCACCAGCGCGCGGGCTTCCGGGGGCATGTCCTCGCTGGGGTTCAGCCAGTTCTTGAGCGATTCGGGTTTGCCTACCGCGCCACTCGCACCCGCAACCCATTTCAAGTGGGCGCGCCTGGCGTCCCGAAGTTTTTCAAGCACTAATGCGGGGAGTTTCTCCGGTTCCTCGGCTAACAACAAGCGTTCGGTCTGCATTCCGCGTTGTTTTGGCGTGAGTTCTAGGGTGTCAATTTGTCTTTTCGGCGGAGACCAGTTTGCCGGGGCGCGACCGGTTAAAGTGAGCGGTTCTTCTTCAAGTTGACCACTCGAACCGATTATAGGCTGTCGTTTGGGCATTGGTTGTCCGTTGTTCGCCGGTTTCTTGCGTTGGATTGCCATGACTGTTTATCGGTTCGCGCGCTTTTTATTCGTAACGAAGGAACGCCAAAGCCTAAATTGTGTGTGGAATTGTTCCGGTTACTTTTTCGACGTGTAATAATTTTTCAACGCTGTCAGTCCCGTCTGGTGATGCTGGGCCAACTGCGTTCGGATTAATTCCAGGTCTCCAACGAGCTGTTGACAGAACTCGAGGGTATATTCCGACTTGGCGGCACGGATTTTTTTCCGTAGTGCCTTTGCTTCGGGCGGCACGTCTTTCCCGCGGAACCATTTGTCCAGCAATTTAGGTGTTTTATTTGCCGCTCCAATCGCGCCGGCAACCCAAGCCAAATTCGTTTTCTTCGTTTCGATGAAATGCTTTAATTCCGATTCGACGATGCCTTCAGTCGTCCCCCACTGCGCCGGCTTTCCGCGTGGCGTTTGTGCTGCGTCCATCCTGCTTATGGCGGTTCGCCAGGCGATTTCGTGTCCTTCTGGCAAACCCGCTTCGATTTCCAAATCCAACGCCTCGCGGGCGCTCCTGAGTGCGGTGTTCAGCGGATCGCCGCGTATTTTTCTCGTTTCGCCCTTTTTTGCGAGCCAAGCGGAGTAACCTTCAAGGAGTGTGCTCGCCGTCCCGGGTTCGCGCGTTTGCATGGCGTGGGAAATCGGGTGTGTTTTTGCGGCTTTGGCTTCGTCAACTAGGTTTTGGAATGTTTTGATTTGAGTTGAAGTTTCTAGTCTTGCTTCTCGCCTTTGCATCATTCTTCCAAAAACCAAGTGCAATCACCCGGTTTAACCGTGGCGCGGGTTGCTTTTATTCGTAACGCAGCGAGTCAACGGGCTTCATCTTGGCGGCCTGCATCGCGGGCAACGCGCCCGACAGGCTCCCGATGAGGAACGAGAACAGCAACGCGCCGAATATGAGCTCGGGGGCGAACGACGCCTTCAACAAGCCCGAGCCGAGCGCTTGCGCCGCAATTATTTCGGTGATTTTACCCAAACCCATCCCGATTAATACGCCGACGATGCCGCCTATCACGCCGAGCGCGCCGGATTCGAGGAGGAAGAGCATGAGCACGTCGTTGTTCTGGGCGCCTATCGCCTTCATTATACCGATTTCACGGGTGCGCTCTAGCACCGAGGTATACATGGTGTTCATAATGCCGATTCCGCCCACGAGGAGCGAAATCGCGGCTATTCCGACTATCATCGCTTGGACTACGCCGAGTATCGAGCTGAAGCTGCTGAGCAATTGTTCGGAAGTGGAAACGCTGAACGTCTCCGAACCCTCTTCCTCGTGCCGCGTTTTCCGCAATTTTTCCTCGATGCGTTCGGCGACTTGCGCGGGTTCGGCGCTCGCGTCCGTCTGCGCGTAAATCATGGACACCGCGTCGGGTTCGTTGAACAAGTCGCGCGCGGCGTCGTCCGTGAGGATTACGCTCGAGTCATCCATCTTGTTGCCCATGCTCGCGAGCACGCCGACTATCTGGTAGTCGCGTCCGTTGATGGTTATCTTCTCACCCACACCCGCCTTGCGTTTGAACAAGCCGTCAGCGAAATAGCTGCCCACGAGTACTTTTCCGGAGTCGCCGTTCTTGAGTTTCCTGCCTTGCGCGACTTCAACCTGCTGCATGTCCTCGAAAATCTTCTGGGTGGTGTCCGTGGGTATCCCCATCACGAACGAGCTCGCGGTTTCGCTCCCGTACTTCACGACGCCGCTCTTCATGAGCGCGCCACCCACGAGTTTCACACCCCGCACCTTGGCTATGTTCCGCACGTCGTCCTCGGTCAACGGGTTCCCGGACATTTCGCCCGCGAACGGGGATTGTATTCCGCCGGCTGCCACACTCATCACGGTTATCTTGTCGCTCCCCATCTTCTCGAATTCGCCGACCACCGCGTTCTGGAGCCCCTCGCCTATGCTGATGAGTGCGACTACCGCGGCGATGCCGATGAATATGCCAACTATGGTGAGGAGCGAGCGCGTCCTCCGGTGGATTAGGTTGTTCCACGAGAGGCGCGCGTAGTCCGCGAAGCGGGTCACTTCTTCTTGAACCTCCCGTAGGCGTGGTATGCCAAGTAGAGGATTACCGCGCCGCCCACCAGGAGCACGCCGAGCCCGATTTGCGCGGTGGGCTCCAAGCCGAGCGCCGTGATTTCTGCTTGCGAGTACACTGGCAGCACTACGTTCTGGGTTTCCGTTACCTCGCGGTTGAACGCGTTCGTGTAACTCAATTCCACCAGCAGAGCCGTGCTCGAGGTGCTGTTCACGTACAAGTCGTAGTCCACGCTGGTGGAGTCGTCCGAGGCGAGTTCGCCCACGTACGCTTCGCTCGCCGAAGTCACGGTGTACCCTGTGGCGGGAAGCAAGCGCACCGAAAGGAACTTGACGTCGCTCAAGCCCCGGTTGACTATCTCGATGGTAACCTGCCCGAGCGCGGCGTTCTTGTAAACCTCGCTGGATTCAAGGCGCGCCTCGAGCTTGGCGGGTGCATCCACGGTTATGGTGACTACCTCGCTCTTGGCGTAGGCAGTGCCGAGCCAGTCGCTGTACGCGAGTTCCAAAGGTATCTTGTACACGCCGGGCGTTGCGTCCGGGTAAGCTATCACGGTGAACGTCACGGTTTCCTCGCCGTTCGCCGGAATCTGCTTGAGGCGCTTCTCGCCCGTGCTCCCGACGGGCGCGAACTTCGTGCTCGTGGATTCCAAGTCGAGCTTGACGGAAACGTCCTTGACGGTGACGTCCTCCAGGTTCTGGAGCGTGAGTTCCACGAGTGCGGTTTCACCCGGGAGCATCACCACGCTGTTCACGCTCGCCACCGAGAGCACGGCGTCGTGGGGCTGCACGTAAATGTAGTCCTTGAGTTCGACCGCGGGATAACCCGTTGAGGTGCAGGAAACAGTGAACTCGTTGTTGCCGGGTACTGCGTTCTCGCTTATGCGCACCTTGTATTTTATTATCGCGTCGTAACCCGGACGCAGCTGCCCGATTACCTTGAGGGCGGGCTCCGAGGAGTCGAGGCTGAACGGATAGCCTTCCGTGAACAGGCATTCCACGTTGTCCGCGGTGACGCTGCTCTTGCTGTTAGCCACGCTCAGCCACAAATCGGTGTACGAGCCGGGCTCCGCGGGATAGGGCTCGTACTTGAGCGCCTGTACCTGGAGTAACCCCCCGCTCACGCTTTCCGCCGCAAGGGGCAGCGCGAGGACCGCGAGCAACAACAGCGATGCTAATTTTCCGTTCATTTCCTACCACCTTTTTCAATCAATCCGTCCTTCAAGTGCACGATTCGCTCGGCGTGCTTCGCCAGGTTTTCGTCGTGCGTCACGAGTATTATGGTTTTACCTTCTTTTTTGTTGAGTTCCGAGAGCAGGTCCATGACTTCCTTGCCGCGCTTCGAGTCCAAATTCCCGGTGGGTTCGTCCGCGAGCAGGACTCCCGGATTCATCATCAATGCCCTACAAATTGCGACGCGTTGTTGTTCCCCGCCGCTCAACTGTCCCGGCAAGTGGTTGGCGCGTTCGCTCAACCCGAATTTCGCCAAAAGGCGTTTCGCGTTCTTCTCGCGCTCCTCTTCGCTCACTTCGTGGAAGAGGCAGGGCAGCCGCACGTTCTCGAGCGCAGTCATCACCGGGATGAGGTTGAACTTCTGGAACACGAACCCGATTTTCTTTCCGCGGATCTGGGCGAGCGCGCTCTCATCCAACTCGGCGATGTTGATGCCGTCCAAACGGATGACGCCCGACGTGGGCGTGTCCAGGCAGCCCACCATGTTCATGAGCGTGGACTTGCCGCTGCCCGAGGGTCCCATTATCGCCACGAATTCGCCGGGATAGATGTCCAAGTCGATTCCGTCGAGTGCGGGCACCTCCACCTCACCCATGTTGTAGATTTTCTTCACGCCTTTGAGGCTGATGATTGGCTTTTTCACGTTCATTCTTCCACGCCGCCATTAAACGCAATCTTCTTGAAAACCGTTTTTATCAACTGCCGCCTTTTTTCCGGCGGCATCGCGAACACCCGCAGCCTGACTGCGTCGAACCGCCGCATCTCTTCAGCCATTTCGTCCAATTCGCAGTCGCTGAACTCGTGCATGATTCTCATTGTCAACGGCAGCATCACCGATGCCGCCTCCTGAAGACGGTCGAGCATTTCGCTCCGGTCGCGTTCTATTTCCCGCGCTCCCTTTACTGTCAGCGTGTATTTAATTTCACGCCGTCCATTTTCGCAGCCAAGCACGGGTTTGATGCACTTCCGCGCCTCGAGGCGCCGCAGCGTTGGGTAAAGCGTCCCCGAACTCAGCGTCCACTTGCCGTTAGTCAACCGCTTCACGCGCTCCGCCAGCCCTTTCCCCGACTGCGGAGCCTGCTTTAACTCAACTAGCAGCAGCAAACCCAGAATCCCCTTCACGAACGGCTTTGGTTTCACAACAGACATATATCTCAAGCGATTTATAATGCTTGGGTGAAGCTCTTTTAACCCGCCCGAACGAAAGTTAACCATGCGTGAAATGGGCAACCTCGATTACGCCTTCCTATTGCCCGAACTCTCGGCACTAGCGGGCTCGCACCTCGAGCAGTTCTACGAGCTGTCGCCCGGCTTGTTCCGTTTACGCTTCAAGTCCCGCGATACGAATGTGAACGTCCTCGCCGACGTGGCGAACGGACGGTGTTATCCTGCCTCGTCTTTCCCGGAGTCGCCCCGGCTGCCCACGGGTTTTGCCTCGTTCGTGCGCAAGCATTTCGCAGGCAAGCGCCTCGAAAGCGTGGAACAGGTGAATTTCGACCGAATCATCCGCTTCCGCTTCGGCGGTTCTGGTTCGTTGTTGTTCGAGTTCTTCCAGAACGGGAACGCCCTGGCGTTGGACGCGAACAACGTCATCCTATTGCCCTTCAAGCGCGGGGAGTATTCCGCGCGCAAAATCGCGCGCGGCGAGGCATACTTGGTCCCGCCCCAGAATCGCAAGGCGCCCCAGCAGGCGACTGTTGGTGAAGTGGAATTCAAGGGCGCGCTCGCCTCGGGACTCGCTAAGCGCGTGGCGCTGCCACCCTTCTATTTGGAGGAGGCGTGCGCCGCAGCCGGCTTGGATTCGAAGGTAGACGCGTCCACGCTTAACGCCGAGGAAAAAAACAGGCTTGTCGCAGCGCTCAAAGCGCTTCCTTCCCGCGAGCCCTCGCCCCGCCTGTTCGAGGGGGGTTTCGCGCCGTTCGCATTGACGCGCCCCGAAGCCGGGTTGCGCTTATTCAAGTCGTTCGGCGAAGCATTGGATGCGTTCTATTCCGCAAACGCGCCCGTGCGCGCCGCAGTCGAGTCAAAGCCCGCGAAGCGCCTGGTTTTCGCGTTGCAACAGCAGGCCGCTGCCTCGGAGGCGTTCGAGGCGCGCGCGGGCGAGGCGCGCGCTGGGGGCGACTGGATTTCCTCGAACCTGGACTTGGTTGAGGGACTGCTCGAGAAGGCGCGTGCCAAAGATTCGGAAGGGTTGGCTGAGCTCGCCAAGGCTAACGGGTTGAAAGCCAAGCTGGACGGAAGGAAACTTACCCTGGAACCGCTCTAAATCGAGGAGGTTTCCGCGAGTTCGCGGCGGTCCACTACCATGACGTCCTTGACGTCGAGGACTGCTGCGTAGGGTATGGTGATGAATCCGCCCGCACTCGTGCGGCTGCGCGCCGCCAGGGTGGATTCAGGGTTCGGTTCAATGAGCACGCTCTCGAGTTTCCCGTTGCCGGGGTTGAAGTACAAGTCGATTACGCGACCGAGCTCTTCGCCGTCCGTTGTTATGATTTTCTTGCCTGCGAGTTGTTTCGCTATGACGTATTTCACCATTGTTACCAACCACCTGAAAATCGCGATTACGATAAAGCTTGTTTCAGATTAGGTATTTAAATATGTTGCGTATGTTTTGGCTTACAGGTGAGCGATTGAAAATCAAGGAAGAGGTTCTGAAGACGATTAAGGCTGTTGAGGACGCGGGCTTCAAGCCGGTGGACGCGGTGTTCGAGGGCGCGATTGGCGTGAAGGACGATTCCACGCTCGCATTCATGGACGCGTTGGATGCCAAGGAACTCGTTTCCGGCGTGATACGCGTTATTTACACCACGGACGGCAAGAGCGTGCGTTTCGTGGAGATGCCCGTCGGGCACATGAGCGAGGACGCGAAAAAGTAGCAAACGCGTATTTATTCCGCGTTCCCGCAAGAAAAGGCATGGCTGAAGAATTCGCCGAGCGTTACGCCGCGGCAAAACCCCGCCTCGAGCGCGCGGGCTATTGCTTCGCTGGGGACCATTCGGCAGTAAAGGTCTGTCTCTGGGCGAAGCGCGCCCTGCTCGGGAACGGCTCGTGTTACAAGCAGCGTTTTTACGGCATCGAGTCGCACCGCTGCCTCCAGATGACGCCCGCGATGCCCGCCTGCAACCAGCGCTGCGTTTTCTGCTGGCGGGACACCACGCTATTTTCAGAGGGTTGGCCTGCCAGTTTCGCCGCGGACGAACCGGGAAAGATAATCGACGACTGCGTTGCAGGACAACGCAAGCTGCTCACGGGTTTCAAGGGCAACGCGAAAGCCGACAAGGGGAAGTGGCTCGAGGCGCAGGAGCCGAACCAAGCCGCGATTTCGCTGGACGGCGAGCCCACGCTTTACCCGCGGCTCCCAGAGTTGATTCGCGAGTTCCGCGCGCGCGGCTATACCACTTTCCTCGTAACCAACGGTACGCGCCCCGACGTTTTGCGACGACTGGCAGACGAGGATGCGTTGCCCACCCAACTTTATGTTTCACTGTGCGCGCCCACGCGGGACGTATACGAAAAAATTAATCTGCCCGTGTCGCCGGACAACTGGGATAAGTTGAACGAGACGCTCACCCTCCTGCCTTCACTCGAGACGCGGAAAGCCCTCCGGCTCACTCTCGTGAAGGGTTTGAATGCGTTCGACCCGGCGGGTTACGCTCGCCTCTGCCGCATTGCGAAGCCGGATTTCGTGGAATGCAAGTCATACATGCACGTGGGTTACTCGCTCGCGCGCCTTGGTGCGGAGGCGATGCTCTCCCACGACGAAGTCCGCGCGTTCGCCCGCGAATTCGCTGACGCGTCCGGCTACCTGGTGACTGACGAGCAACCCGAATCCCGCGTGGTGCTGTTGTGCCGCGACGCCGACGCCGCGGCGAACCGCGTCATAAAAAGATTACGAAAGTGAACGCGAGCGCGCAAATCGCGCGCTCCCACTCCGGGAGCTTGAACTTGAAGTGGATGAAATAATGTTCGGCTTCCAAACCCAGGGCTAGGCACAAGCCAACCTTAGCCACGAGGAGTTCGGTTGCCACTAGTTTTTCGGAGTGAAACCCGTATTTAACTCAGACGCCCGCGAGTATGCGCAACGCGTCCCGCAACCCCGGGGCAAAACCCATTATTGCGACGAGCCCGAGCACGAACGCCTTTTCCTCGGGGTCCTCGCGCTTCAACAACTCGATTACCGCGAGCGCGAACCCGAATTTGAGTAGGAGGAACCCGAACGGCGTGAGCAAGCCGATTACGCCGCCGGCGACAACGTGCTGTTCGAAGTACGCGGTTCCCGCAGGTGCGAAGCTCAAGCCCACGAACGACGCGGCGCCGTCCAACGCCTGCCCGAGCAACGCGGCTTTCTCAAGCATCTCCCGTCGTCCGAGCCACTCGCCCGCCTTGAGTGCGGCGAACGCGAGGAGCGCGATCGCGGCGGCGTGCAGGAAGTTCGCGAAATGCGGGAAGAGCGCGGCCAACGGGAGCAGGGCGAGCGTCCAGCCCGCCAACTGCACGTTCGTCCGGCTCTTGCCGAGCGCGGCGAAGGCAACGACGAGCAAAGCGAAAGTCACGAAGTAGATTCCCGGCGTGACGAACGGGTAAACCGTGGCGCCAAACAAGTCAATCGAACGCGGCAGCAAGTCCGCGTCCTGGATTACGCGCAACGCGCTTCCGAAGACGACGAACGGGAGCACGCACAGGAACAGCGAGTAATCGATGCGCATCCCGCGCGCCTTGAGGATTTTGTAAAGCACGAATGCCGCAACCAGCCCGAGCGCAGCGTAAGCCAGCGTGTTCACGGCGTTGTAAGGCGCGTAAGCCCCCGGCTCGCGCAACGGGGCAACGAAGAACTCTTCCACGAAGTCCATGAGAAACCGATTTAACCGCCCCATCATTAAAACCATTATGCTCGGCTTGAAGGTTCCCAAACGCGAGGCACAAGCGGCGAAGGCGCGCTTGATTGCAGCCGATGCGTTGGATGCCTCGCACCGCCCCTCGCGCGACGAGGAATTCGTTTACTTCCCAGTGAAACGCCGCGTTCCCGGAGTCCTCGTGCGGTGCAGCTTCGAGGCAGTGAAGCCGCACGCGGGGAGCCTACGCGAAATCCTGTCCGGCGAGTTGAACGCGCGCGAACTCGATGCGCTCTCGGCGTCATTCGATGTTGTCGGCGATATCGCAATCCTTGAAATCCGCCCCGAACTGCGTGCGAAAGAAAAGCTAATCGCGCGCGCCCTTCTTGAGACGAATACACGCGTGCGTACTGTGCTTCGCAAGGATTCCGCGATGCTCGGCGAGTACCGCGTGCGCCGCCTGAAGTGGCTCGCGGGCCGCCGCACTACCGAGGCGTTGTATCGGGAGAACGAGTGCGTGATGCGCGTTGATTTGGCGAAGGACTACTTTTCTCCCCGCCTCTCCACCGAACGCTTGCGTATCGCCTCGCTCGCCAAGAAAGGCGAACGCATCCTCGTGCTTTTTGCGGGTGTCGGGCCGTACGCGTTGGAAATAGCGAAGCGCGTTGCGTGCAAAGTGGTTGCGATTGAATTGAACCCGCACGCGGCGCGCCTCTTGAAGGAGAACGTTGTGTTGAACAAGCTCAAGGGCACGGTGAAGGCGGTGCGTGGGGACGTGCGGCGCGTGGTGCCGCGCGATTACGCGCGTTGGGCGGACCGCATCGCGATGCCGCTCCCGCACACCGGCGAGAATTTCCTGGAGGTCGCACTGGCGGGCGCGCGCAAGAACTGCGTAATACACTTTTATTGTTTCGCCCCGTCAGCGAACCCGTTCGCGGAGCCTTCGGCTCTCGTGAAAAGGAAGTGCCGCGAGGCGGGTTACTCGTGCCGCATAATCAAGAAGCGCGTGGTGCGTCCCTACTCGCCGCTACTCGTTCAAACGGTAGTCGACTTCAAGGTCGTTCGATTAACTCGCTCAAGCCGTTGATGCGGTTCTCGAGGTACTTGCGGTCAACCTTCTTGTTTGTTTCTCCGAGGAGTTTCTCGTAGTCCTTCTCGAGTGCGGAGAGCTTGCGTTCTATCGCGTAGAGTTTTTCCTCGACGCCCTTGCCGAGCTTGCGCGTCTGCTTCTTGTACTGGTAAGTCGTCCGCGCGAGGAGCACGAACAAGACGACCGTTGCGAGAATCAATCCTAGCGATGTTGCACCGAAACTCATTTCCTGTTCCTCCTGATGTTGCGCACTTTCATGCTCACTTTCGCCAACGCCCGGGAAGTCGCGCGCGAAAAGAGCTTCTCGGCCTCGCGTACTCCCGCCTTGGCGGACTGCAGTATCATAATCTGTTTCGAGCGCTTGCGGATTTTGGTGGTGCGCTCGTCGAAGTCGTCCGCCCGCTTGCCGTAGTCCTTGAAGCGATCGTCGTACTCCGCGTGCGTCTTGTGCGTCTGCAAGTAGAAGAGCGCGGACATGAGCACGGCTATCAAACCGAACCCCAAGGTAATGGCGTCATCCAAACCCTCCACCATAAGTCAGCATTAACCCGCGCGCGCTTTTTAACCTTCGCGGCGCTCGCGAGTCCGTTTAAATAAGTTTTACTTAGCCGCCCGAATTGGCGGGCAAACCGTTTAATTCCATCCGCGGTTCATTCGTTTATGACAAAGAAGTACCCGTTGCCGACTGCAATCGACGTCGAAATCCTGTCGAAATGCAAGTCGCTTGAAAAAACGAATCCTTCAAAACAAGACGCAGCAACGATTAAGCTGATTAAGTCGCAGTTGGAGGACGACTGGCGGAAGCCGCTTTTGAAGGAGCTCAACCGCCTCTCGAAGAAATACGGAAAGTAGGTTTAGCGGCGCTCGCGCTCGGAGTTCAAAGAGTGGCAGCAGCAACCCGCTTTCCCGTCATAAGACAGTACTCGCGAAGTCGTAAGAGGGCTTTGCTTTCGTGTTCGGAACGGGAACGAGCGTATGCCCCTCTCCTATGACCGCTGTCCGCTAGTACTGTTGACGCCCTGGTTTAAAACGCTTTCTCACGCGGTTTTCTTTACTTCGGGCTTCTTCGCGTCCGGCTTCTTAACGTACTTCTTGAGTATCTCGGACGCCTTGCGGATGCTCTTCGCAATCTGGGCCTCGCTCTTCGCGCCCGAGCAGATTACCTTCCCGTTCTTGAACAGGAGGAGCGTGGTGCCGATGTCTTTGAGGCGCATTATGGCGCCCGGGAACTGTTCCGGCTCGTATTCCACGTTGTTCAGGTGCATCGCGATGTTGAACAAGTCGAGTTCCACGCCCAACGCGGCGCTAGCGACTATGTTCTCGACTTTGAAGTTCACGTTCATCTTAGGAGCCTTGCTCTTTACCATACGACCGACCACCCACAAATGCCTTTAAAAACTTTACCCCACGGGGTTTAAAAAGGTATTTTTAAACGCGCGGGACAAGGTTTTAATAATCCCGTGCGCAAATGTTTTTCGTCAACCGGTTTTTAGCAGGTGGTTTATCTTGAAGCGTTCAAAAGGCGTTTATTCGAAACACGGCAGGAATTTCAATAGCCTGGGGAAAGCGTCCATCACGCGCCAGCTGCGCGTCCTCAAGGAAGGGGACCGCGTGCGCATCACCCCGGACCCGTCCCGCCAGAAGGGGCGGCCGAGCAACTTGCGGTTCAAGAACAAGGTGGGCGTCATCCAGGCGAAGCGCGGGAAGGCTTACGAAGTCGTCGTAATGGACGGCGGCAAACGCAAGCTCCTCATATTGTCGAACCTGCACATGACGGTTTTACGGTGAATGAAAAATGCAGTCGTTGAAGGAAAAGCCCGTAAGCCTCGCTGAGGCACGCGAAATTATGGAGAAACGCCAGAAGGAGGGCGAGCTCAGCTACGAGCAGCAGAACACCCTCGACTACCTCCAGCAGTTCTCTTACCTGCCCGTCAAGAAGGCGAAGGACCTCGCGAAACAACTCAAGGCGCTCGACTGCCTCACGGAAGCGCAAATCGCGCTTCTCGTGAACATCCTGCCCGGCAAGCCCACGGAAATCAAGGTAGTGCTCGGCGTTGAGACGGAGCATCCTGTGTCCGAGGACCAGGTGAAGGAAATCACCGCGCTCATCAAAAAGTTCAAGCCCTCGAAAGCCTGAAAGCCTTATTATTCCCGGAAACAAGAAAACTAAGGGGTTAGAAGAACATGTTCGGCAGGGAAGAGCAGGCACTGGTTTTGGATTTCCTTCCATACGGCAAGTCCGCGGAGGCGCGCAAGGAGCCCGTAGTCCAGCTGTTGGGCGACGCGCAGTTCACCCTACTCGAAGCCACCCCTAAGTTGGGCGTGGTGCTCTCGCCCGGCGAAACCGTTTACGTGGGCAAGGACGAGCGCCCGAAAATCGACCGCATCAAGGGGCGCATCACCTGGCGCGAGTTGACTAACGCAGCCCAGCACGAGTGCCGCACCCAGCTCCTACGCATAGTGAAGGAGCGCGAGCCGCGTTTCGTGGAGTTCCTGAACCGCGCGGGGGCAATCAACATCCGTTCGCACTCCCTCGAGCACTTGCCTGCAGTCGGCAAGAAGCACCTCACCGTCCTCTTGGAGCAGCGCGAGAAGAAGCCGTTCGAGTCGTTCGCGGACGTGCACGCGCGCGTCCCCCACCTCGGACGCATCGAGGATCTAATCGCCCAGCGCATCGAGCACGAGCTCGGCGGGGACGCGAAGTACTACCTTTTCTCGAAGCCCATAAAGAAGGAAGACGGGTACTAGAGCCGTGCGCCAGTACAAGCGCTTGAGTCAGGTGTTCCTGAATTCGCCAGCCATAGCCCGTTTAATCGCGGACGCAATCCCCCTGAAGGGCAAACGCGTGCTGGAAATCGGGGCTGGTGCGGGGGCGTTGACTCGCGAGCTCGCGGAACGCGCCAAGCACGTCACCGCGCTTGAAATAGACTCGCGACTCGCTGAAAAGCTCGCGGGCGATTTTTCAAAAGTCAAGAACGTGACCGTGATGCGCGGGGACGCGCTCGAATATTCCTTCGATGGCTTTGACGCAATCTACGGAAACCTACCTTACCACCTGTCGTCCCCACTGTTGTTCCGCTTCCTCGAGTCCCGCACCCCGCTGGCGGTGTTCATGTTACAAAAGGAGTTCGTGCAGCGTCTTTCGGCTCTGCCGGACTCGCGCGAATACTCGCGGCTCACCGTGATGACTGCCGCTTACGCCGATGCGGAGACAATCGGTTTCGTACCTGCGGAGTGCTTTGACCCGAAGCCCCGCGTGGATTCAGCCATCGTGAAACTCGAACGCCACGAAGCCGCACCCGTGGACGCGAACCTCGTCAACGCCTTGTTCCAGCACAAGAACCAGAGCGTGCGCAACGCCCTGCGCCATTCGGAGCGTCAACTCTCCAAAAGCAAGGGCGAGCTAGCCGATTTCTCGGACTCGCTCGCGTTGAAGGAGCGCAAGGTGCGTTCGCTCACCGTGGAAGAGCTCGTGGAACTCTCTCAAGCGTTCAATTCTGTACGGTGACCGCAACGCTTCCCGAGCACACGGTTCCGTTCAAGCTGCTCGTCGCAGCGTAAGCCGCAACGGGCGCGCCCGCGTAATCGCACGTGGCGGTGCACGAGCCGGCGGGCGTGAGCCCGCAGGCGCCAACAGGCGCGATTCCGAAGCCGCAGGAGAATACTGGCGTTAACACTCCCGCGAAACCAAGGTAGTTCATTGTTATCACCGAGGTGTTCGGTCCCGCGGTGGTGTTCACGGTTGCCGGGCTCGCGGACGCGGTGGTGCACGACGGCACGAGTGTGGCGGTTTCCGTAACCGTGAGCGTTACCGCAACCGTCTTGTTCGCTGCGTTAGCCGCCGAGAATGTTAACGTAGCCGTGTGCGTGCCAACGCTCAAGCTTGCGGCGTTGAACAGGAATCCTGCGCTTCCAACTGCCGCTGGCGAGACGCTCGACGAAATCGAGGAAAGCGTTGCCCAAGTTTGGCTGGACGTTGCGTTAACGCTCGCAAGCGTTCCGGTGCCCGTGTTGTTGAGCGAGTACGAACGCGTCGTGGTGTTGCCAACGGTTTTCTCAATCGTGAACGCGTCGCTCGAGGGCGTGACCGTCCATTCGTACGAGTAAGAGGACGCGTCGATGATTATCGCGACTTGGCATTCCACGGTTCCCGCGCGCGCGGTCGCCGTGTAAGTGAACGACGTGGCGTTTTGGACGTACTGGCAGTCGTAGTATCCTGTTTTCTGGGCGTTCAAATCGAATTCGTGCCATGCCGAGACGGGTGAGCACCGTATTTCGGCTTCGTTCTCCAGGATGTTCACGAACGAGACGATTACGCGTTTCTGCGCGGTTCCAAGCGATTGTAATGTGATGGAGCACGAGGGCATCTCGCTGGGTTCGGGTGAAGGCGACGGGCTCGGCGACGGCGTCGCAGCAATGGTGGGCGACGGTAAAACCGAGGGCGTGGCGTTCGCCGTTGGCGAAGGCGACGGCGTGGGTTCGATTGCCGGCGAGGGCGTAACCCCGGTTTCGGGAACCCACGAGGGTTCCGGTTCGCTTTCAATGCAACCCGCCAACAGGAAACACGCGGTCAACAGCAAAAAGATTTTCTTCAAAATGCAACACCCTCCTCTGAGCATAAAAACGTGGGGAATTTAACGGTTTTCCTTTAGGTGGCTTTGCTAAAAAAGTTGGAGTTGCTAAAAATGTCTGAAAACTGCTCAAAAAGTCCCGGGGGCGAGCTAAAATGAGCAAGCCAAACAAACCCCGCAAAATGCCGTCAATTGACGGAAAAGTGGTTATTATTATACGAGATAACCCAACAACTTTAGTTATGAACGCGGGGTGGGTAGTAGCCGGATTTTTGGTTGTTTTGGCGTTAGGAGTGGGAGCTTATCTTTCGCTTAACGGGCAAATACAATCCGGTTTTCAAGGTATGCAACTTCAATTAGCAACGAAAGCAGAAACGAATACTACGGCTGCACTCGTTACACAAATTAATAGCGTAAATTATTCAGTAAACGAACTTCAAAACGAGTCCGCATTAACCCAATCTATTGCTAGTTTATCTGAATCAACAATAGAATTGTTTGGTACTGATTCTCAAGGTCGCCCAGTTCCGTTAGGCGCCGGTTTTATCATACGAAATGATGGTTATTTGATTACTGCGGTTCACATGGTTGATTTACCCACGTCTTATTTCACTCACTTGAACTTAACTGGGTTTAAACGCGATGGAACCAGATTTTCATTTGAAGATTATAGATTAAAAATCGGCACCGATGTAATAATACTTAAGGCAACGGTAAACATGCCCGCCGTGACCTTATCAGAAAGTTATTCAATTCCAAAAGGAATGCGTATTGCGTTTATTGGATATCCGTTAGGCGTAACCCAGACTCCAAATGGACTTTTTGAACAAGTAGCTAACGTAGGGACTATAGCTCACAATAATTCAAACTTTTGGAATACGCCGTTAAGTCCAACGTTTGCTATAGAAGATGCGGCAGTAACTTTTGGTAATAGTGGGGGTCCGGTGATAAACCCCACTACCGACAAAGTTATTGGAATGATTGATTCGTTTGCAGGTATACCGGGCTTGGTTACCGCATCATATCTAAATAATAGCTTGCTGAGCCAACTGCCTCCGCAAATAAGCTAAGAAAAGCATATATCTTTTATTGTTTTCGCATATTTAAAAAAAAAGTAGCGTAGCCCCTTGTTCCTTATTGCCCATGTCTATCTGAAAAAAGAGTACAAAGTTCGGTTATGAAGTTTTTATAGAATATTCGGTCAGATGAAGAAGGCGCAGGGGGCGTAGCAATTAGCTTAGTTTGGTCATCAACTAAATTAGTATGATCTACCACAATTACCCCTAACGCCTCAAGCCCATTTTCGTTATTTCCTTGCTTTAAATTTTGTTTTAGCATCTCTATTGTTTCGGTTATGGTATTTTCTACATTTGGATGTAAAGTTATCTCTCCGTTCCTCAATGGAGACTTAAATTTCTTGGACATATTTACTACGACGATTCCCGCTACTATTGTGTTAGAATTCTTTCTATGTAATAAATCTTGTAGTGAATTAAGGTCTCGTTGTCGATTTCTTCTCGCTTTCTTATGCTCAGTCATAATTGATTTAGCATCAATAGCCAACCAAATTTCTTTCGGTATTCCTCTAAAAATATTTAAATCTGTTTTTTCTATTTTGTTGAGGTTTTCTGGGGGTCCGACCACTAAATCCATATTCCAGCTATCAAAACCATTTCCGATAGTATAATTCAATTCGAATACAATGCGCTTCGATAAAGCTGCTTCTCTAAACACTTTGCAGTTTTCCATTAAGTCTTTAACAATAAGTCGCGCCAATTCGTTTCCATGCGCATCTGAACGCGGGTGATATTGATGTGTTTGTAAGTATTCGGCTATACAACTATCGCCGGTTATAGGCATGCTAATACGAAAAACAAACTCGTTTAAAACTAAGCCTATTCTAGTAACAACGTTGCATTTGCGTTAGATTCAGAAATCGTGGCATTAATCCGTTTTTTTGCTAATTCGAGGTATTTGGGATCAAGTTCTACGCCAAGACTATTTCTGCCAGATTTAAGTGCAGCTACGGTAGTGGTGCCCGTTCCTAAGAATGGATCTAATACAGTATCACCAACAAAACTATACATTCGGATTAGTCTATCTGCTAATTCTTCTGGAAACGGTGCAGGGTGCACCTTCGTAGACGCGCCACGAACTCCTTCCCAAACTTGAGTAAACCAAATCTTGTATTTTTCTTGTGGAATAAGACTAAGTAGTCTCGTTTTATCAGTTGGTTTGCGATATCCACCTGGCTTTCTCTCCATAAGAATGAATTCAACATCATTCTTGATTATGGCGTTTGGTTCATAGGGTTTACCTAAAAAGCCTTTTCCATTACCTTTGACTTCATATTTTGCATTAGCAATCTTATGCCAAATAATTGACGCAAGATTATCGAAACCAATGTTACGACAGCGGGTCTGAATATCTGCATGAAGAGGAATAACTTGGTGTCGACCGTGTTTTTTTCTGCTTAAACAAACATCTCCAACCACTATGATCAGACGACCGCCCGGAATTAGCACTCTAAAGCATTCGGTCCATATTTTATCGAGTTCTTCAAGAAATATAGCGTAATCTTGGATGTGCCCAAGTTGACCGTCAATCTGGTTGTATTCTTTCAAAGTCCAATATGGTGGCGAGGTTACTACTAATTGTACGGTTTCATTTTCAATCTTAGACAAGTTTCTAGCATCGCCAAAAATCAAACGGTGGGTGGTTGAAATTGATGCTATTTTTGAAGGTAGAGTGTTAAGGTAGTCTATGTTTTTTGCAAGATTAGGAATAAGCGTATTAGTGTTCTTCGTTTCGTTTTTTAAACTTTTAACAGTCAATTTAGCAGCCCTAGTATCCAAATTTAGTTTTCATTTTCTCGCCTTTTCGACTTTGACGGTTACGGTTTCCCCTATGTGTTCTTTTAGTCCGGGGTCTCTAATGTTGATTGTTCCGTATTCGTATTCCTTCAAACCTGCTTTGAGCTTCTTTTTGTCTTTAGAAGAATAGATTTTAACAATATACTCGGCGATTTTAGCCATAAGTGTTCTATATAGAACTAATATAAATATGTTTCTATAACGAACCACTATATGGAGGGGGTTAAATCTCCTTTACACCTTATTCTATATAGAAACAAAGGTGAAATGAAATGGAATCTCGACAGGAACGCGGTTTGGAAATTGCAAAGCAGAAGGGCGTTAAAGCCTCAAAGAACGGTTGGACGACCCAGAATCAGTCTGGGAACCGCGTTTACTATGCTAGAGCGGATGTCAAGTGTGGCTGCCCCGATTGCCAAAGCCACCAAACAATCCACAACGGTAGTGTTTGAATGCTTATTCCGTAACGCATATTTGTAAAATCACGTGGGAGTTATCTTCGTAAATCCTCGTTGACTCCGCTTCAAGTTCCTCGGTTGGCTTCACATTCGCCGTGAAGTACGCATACCTCACATTTTTCTCCTTAATTAACACGCAATCTCCTGCAAGCATCCGCTCGTTTTCCACTAGTTGCTGCGAATAATCTATCCCATGGTTCGTCAGCCATTCCCCGAACCCCAAGTACACGCGGCGCCCCGCGATTCCCGGCAGGCACGAATGCATCTCGTTATCAATCAAGAAAACCGCGTCCTTTGGCGTATTCTCTTGGATCCATTCGCACGCGCGCAAGTCCGCCGCCGTGTAAATCGCAGTATTCGAGTTCTCCAAGAGCGTCGCGACGCTTAAGAAACCCGTGAGCGTCATCACGACGAACAGCGCGCCCGCGAGGATGCGCCAGGGCGCGCCTCGCCGCCACATTTCGGTTATCGCGTAGGCGGAGAGTATCGCGGTGTAGATGAAGAATATCAGGAAGAATTTGAAGTTGTCCCACGCGTAGGGTGTGAAAATGAAGATGTTCGCGAGGATTACGGGTGGCAGGAGGGCGAGCCACATTCGGTTGGCGTCCTTGTTTTTGAGCCAGTACAAGCCGATGAACGAGAGTACGAGGTAGGGTCCGAGGTTGTTGAGCCAGAATGCGGCGATTGACGCGAAGTTCTGTTCAGTCGACAGCCATCCAAGACGCAAGTGGGGTGTGAAGTTTTCAGCATTTTGTATTAGTAGTACTGCCACTTGAACGATGGCTAATCCAATGGGTAGCATTATTTTTTTAATATTAATTTTTTCAAGCAAATTCGGTATTAACAAAATCAAGAAGGTTGGAAGATTTATCATTGGTAATAACGAGGTTAACCAAACTGCTTCTGTTTTCTTTTCAAGAATAAGTTTCAAAATAATTATGGCTAGAGTTAATGCTAAAACAGCACTGAAATTTATTATAAAAAAGTCAATTAAAATATTTTCAAATGGAAATCCAGAATCGCGCAGTTGATTGTGAAAAAAAGGATAATTTAGATTTTCAAACGCCATCGTGCCGTTGAATAGTATGAGAATGCAGGCGAGGACCGCGAAGCCGGCAAGCGAGGCGGGGGCGCGCTTGGGGAATCGCTTGCGACAGAACTCGTAAACAAGGGCGAGGAACGCGGCGCCCGCGAGCACGGGCGGGAGTGCGGCTGCGGTTTCCAAGTTCAACCCGCCGACCAGGAGCGCGGCGGAATACGAGTGCGTGAAGTAATAGTAGTTCAAGGGGTGCCCGTCGTAGAACGGGTTCACGGGCGGTTGGTTCCCGTTCGCGAGCGTGGTGATTATCGCGGTGTGGAAACCCAAGTCAATGGGCACGCCCGCGAGGTTACCCGCGGCATCGTAGTGCATGCGCGCATTCTCGAGTCCGGCGAACGCCAGCAAACCGACGGCGAGCAAGCAGAGCACGGCTTTATCATGTTTGAAAATTGTTTTTCGATAAAGCACGGCGGCGAGGATTGTTTGCGCAGCGACGGCAGCATACAACGCGGTTTCGTTGAATCCGAGGGCGAGCGTAGCCAGGTTGACAATCCAAGCGCCCGCGGCGAGCGCGATGGGAAGCGCGTAAGCAAGTTGGTTTTTTTCGGTTACGCGCGCAGCGGCGGCGAGTCCGAGTGCCAGGCTTGAAGCCAGCAACAAGAGCGCGAGGAGCATCCAGTCAGCCCAGTTTCTTTTCCGCTTGCTTCACGGTTTCCTTCCAGTCGCGTTGGGTTTCGAAAAAGAGCTCGACGCCCGCATCGTACTCTTTTTCGGGGAGCGCGATTGCGTCGGGAGTCAACGCGAGCAGTTTTTCGAGTTCCTTTTTCTCCTCGGTTAATTCGGGGGGCATGCGTGCGGGATAGTTTTTGGCTGCCGAGTTCTTCTGGAGGTAAGCCACCAAATATTCCTGGAAGCTCTTGTCCGTGTTTTCGGTTCGGTTGGACTCGCGTTTCTCGAGGCGGTTGTAAATCGCGAGTGCGAGGCTCGTGCCCTGGATTTCGTTAACGAGTTTCTTGCGGAACGCGTCCGGGGTGCCGGGCGCCATCTTGTGTAACACGACCGGGAGGTAGGATTCGGCTTCCACGCGCGTCTGCGGGTTGTAAACGCGGTCCGCCCCCAGGTAGTAGCTGTTGAGTGAAGCGTAAGTGCCGTCTTCCACGCGGTAAGCCGTGGGGTAGAACGCGTACGTGCGGCAGGCGTTCAAGCTAACGCCGAGGTTGCCGCCGTTCACTCCCGCGCCGAGCACGAGCGAGTTCGTCGCCTCCGGCAACCCGGAGAATATGTTCTTGATTTTCTCGGGGCGCGGCTCCTTCTGGTTCAACTCGTTCACGAGCTGGATTACGAGGTTCGTAGAGCCGCCTGCGTGTCCCAAGTATTTGCCGCACACGATGTCGTAGCCCTTTTCGAGCGCGTTCTCGTGGCGGCGGATAACGTCATTCAACGGGAGGGTGTCGTCGTCCAGGAAAACCGCGCCTTGTTTCCGCGCCGCGGCAACTGCCAGGCACTGGTTGCGCACGCCCCCGTACTTGCCTTGGAACGCCCGCGCGTGGTCCGGAAACATTTCAGGGAACTCGGTTTCGGAATAGTGCAATGCGTTCGCAGGCAGTTTCGCGGCGTTCTCTCCGTGAGTCGCGTCCGTGTCTATCACGAGGAGTTCGTGCCCGGTGAGCTGGGGCGCGTAAGCCGAGAGAGCGCGTGCCAGTTGTTCGGGGCGGTTGCTTGCGAAACAGGCTAACATGGAATGTATTCCGTCCTTGCGCGTTATTATATTTCGCGTTCCACGAGGTAACGTGTCAATGCTTCGAGTTTCTCCTTTGGTTCCCCGTTCGGCAGGAGGGGTTCGAGGATTTTCCACGCGTCCGACGCGAGCGAGCGCGCCTTCTGTTTCGCGTAGTCGATTGAACCCGCCTCGCGCATTATTGCTATCGCTTCGCCTATCTCGGCTTCGTCCTCGGTGTGTTTCGCGAGGATTTCGCGCAGGCGTTCCGCCTTGGGTGAGTTGGCGAACGCGTGAATCACCATGAGGGTGCGCTTGCCTTCGTGCACGTCTTCGCCGAGGCGGCGTTTCTTGGCGAACTCTTCGCCCACCAAATCGAGTATGTCGTCCTGTATCTGGAAGCCAACACCCAGGCTTTCCGCGTACTCGCCGCACGCCGTCACCTGTTCTGGGGTCGCGTCCGCGAGCACTGCGCCAAGTTTTGCGGCCATGCGCATCAGACACCCCGTTTTATAAGAGCACATTTGTAGGTATTGGTTTTCATTCGGTTCTGAGTTGCCTTTGTGCCACCAAATGTCGAATGCCTGTCCGAACGAAACGCGAATCATTTCATCGTAATATATTTTCAGTGCCTTGTTCTTGGTTTCAGCGTCGAACGAGCTCTCATGGAATAGCGGGAGGGTTATGTAATACATAGTATTGCCTAGGTTTATACCAAGATCCAATCCGTATTTTTCGTGCGTGCACGGCTCTCCACGGCGAAGCTTCGAACCGTCTTCGATGTCGTCCACGATTAGTGTGCCGTTGTGGACTACTTCAGGTATGACGCAGAACGGTTTGATTTTCTCCATGTCGCCGTTGAACGCTTCCGCGGTCAATAGTAATAATGCCGGACGGAGGCGCTTTCCGCCGCGGTCAAAAAAGTCCCAGAAGGGCTCGGCTATGGCTTTGGTAGCGGTTTCAACATCGTAATCATACTTTGCGGGACCGCACAAGCGCGCGATTGCTGCGTTGTCGAACTTGCGGGGGACTATCCTCTCGATTTCCGCGTCGATTTCGGGAGTCATCTCCGCGAGCAGTTCCTTAATGTTCAAAACGCACCACCACTAGGGTTTCCCTCCGCAACGTATTTAAATCGGTTTCAGCGTTTTTACTATGCTAGTTTTTGGGTTTAGCACCCGACTAGAGAACCGGAATTCCATGATGGTTCCGTGAAAGAGGTGTTGTAAGGTATGGCGAAGGGTTACGTAAAGTTTTCCACGCCCGAGGACCTCCAAGCGAAGGCCCTTGAAGCGGTAGAAGCAGCGTCCAACGAGGGCGGCTTGCGCAAGGGAGTCAACGAAGCCACGAAGGCAATCGAGCGCGGACAAGCCAAGCTCGTCGTCGTCGCAGAGGACGTTGACCCCGAGGAAATCGTGATGCACCTGCCGGGCTTGTGCGAAGAGAAGAACGCCCCGCTGTTGTACGTTTCACAGAAGACCTTGCTCGGCAAGGCGGCCGGGCTCAGCGTGGGTACTTCCGCAGTGGCGATAGTCAAGGCCGGCGCGGGAGAAGGCGCGCTCAAGCTCGTAATCGAGCGCTTGTCCTCAATCGCAGGCGGTGCCTCACCCAAGACGGAGAAGCCCGTTGAGAAGAAGGAGAAGCCCGTCAAGAAGGAGAAGAAGGCGCCCGCAGAGAAAACTGCCGAAACGGCTGAAGAGTGATTTCCAACATGGCCAACCAGGTTGAAGCCAAGGAAAAGCCGCCGGCTCCCGCACAGCCGGCTCCCGTGCAACCGGCACCCGCCAAGCCCGCGTTCTACCAGAACGGTTACTCCGCGGAAGTGGTGGACGTTCTCGGACGCGCGGGCGTGTTCGGTGAAGTACTCCAAGTGATGTGCCGCGTGCTCGAGGGCAAGGACAAGGGGCGCGTAATCCGCAGGAACGTCAAGGGACCCGTGAAAAAGGGCGACTTACTCGTGCTCGCGGAAACCGAACGCGAAGCCAAGCCCATAAAGTCCGCGAAGGCGAAAAAGAGGAAGTGATTTGAAATATGGCTAGAATAAAATTCGCTTTCGCAGCGCGCAAGTGCGCCTTCTGTTCCAAGCCCGCGGGCTTGATGGAGGGTGCGACTAGGTTCGCCAAGGACGGAACCCCCACTTACTATTGTTCCCGCAAGTGCCTGCGGAACGCGGCGCTCAAGCGGAACCCGCGCGAGCGGAAGTGGTCGGCAGGGGGTCGTGCCTAGCCTTGCCCCTAGACAAGAAATACGCTGTTGAACAAGTCGAGTCCCGCCTTGCCGCCGAGTGGACGGCGAGCGGAGAGTTCAAGTTCAACGCAGACGCGGAGAAGCCGTTCTATGTAATCGACACTCCCCCGCCCTTTCCCACGGGCGAGTTCCACATGGGGCACGTGATCAACTGGTGTTACATAGATTTCGCGGCGCGCTACAAGCGCATGCGCGGCTTCGAGGTGCTCTTCCCCCAGGGCTGGGACTGCCACGGTTTTCCCACTGAAGTCAAAGTTGAAAAGAAGTGGGGTAAACAGTTGCCGCGCGAGGAGTTCCGCGCGAAGTGCCTCGAGTGGACCGCGGAAGTGGTCGGTTCCATGAAGCCCCAGATGGCGCGCATGGGGTTATCAATCGACTGGAGTCGCGAGTATTACACGATTCACGATTACTACCTGCGCGCGGTGCAGTCCTCGCTCCTCAAGATGCACGCCGACGGGCTCGTCTACCGCGGCGAGCACGCGGTGCTGTGGTGTCCGGAGTGCGCGAGCGCCATCGCGAAAGCGGAGACTGAGGAAGCCGAACGCGAGACGCAGTTGAATTACGTGAAGTTCGGCGGGGAGTTGCTCGTCGCGACTACACGCCCCGAACTGTTGCACGCGTGCGTCGCGGTGCTCTATCACCCCTCGGACGTTCGTTACTCCAAGCTCCCCGCGAAGACCACGACGCCGTTGTTCGGGAACGAGGTGCCTTTGCTCGCGGACAATGACGTTGACAAGGAGTTCGGCACCGGACTCGTGATGGTGTGCACTTTCGGCGACAACCAAGATGTTGTCTGGACGCACCGCCACTCATTCAAGATTATCGACGCGTTCGACGAGCGCGGCCGTCTCATAAACGCGGGCAAGTTCGACGGGCTCAAGGCAGTCGAGGCGCGCAAGCAGATACTCGCGGAACTCGACACCGCCGGCTTGCTCGAGAAGCAGGAGTCCCTCAGGCAGACCGTCAAGCTCCACGACCGTTGCAAGCGCCCCGTTGAACTAAAGCGTTCGGCGCAGTGGTTCATCCGCGTGGCAGCCCACAAGAAGGAGATACTCGACGCGGCTACGCAGATGAATTGGATTCCCGCGCACACCCTCCAGATGTTCAAGGACTGGACGGAAAACTTGGAGTGGGATTGGTGCATTTCGCGCCAGCGCGTATTCGGAACGCCCCTGCCCTTCTGGTATTGCAAGTCGTGCGGCAAAATCGCAGTGCCCGACGAAGCCGCGTTGCCCGTTGACCCGGCGCGCGACCCCGCCCCCCACAAGTGCGCGTGCGGCGGCGAACTCATCGGGGAGACGAGTGTGTGCGACGGCTGGGTGGATTCCAGCATAACGCCGCTCATCGTGGCGGGTTGGCCGGACAAGTTCGACGAGCGCCTCTACCCCTCGAGCCTGCGCCCCCAGGGCACGGACATAATCCGTACTTGGGCGTTCTACACGATTTTCCGCTGCCTCAAGCTCACGGGCAAGCCGTGCTTCAAGGACGTGCTCGTGAACGGCATGGTGTGCGGCGAGAACGGCAAGAAGATGAGCAAGTCGCTTGACAATTACGTTGAGGCAAAACAAGTTATTGTAAAGGCGGGTGCGGACGCGCTCCGCCAGTGGGCTGCGTTAAGCGGCTCCACAGGCAAGGACAACGTGTTCTACTGGAAGGATGTGAACTACGCCAAGGCGTTCGCCACCAAGCTGTGGAACGCCTCCGCTTTCGTCGAGCGCGCCTCCGAAGGCTACAAACCCGCGAAAAGCCACCGCCTACGTTTGACCGACCGCTGGATTCTCTCCGAGTGCTCGCGGTGCGTCGAACGCGTCACCAAGGCGATGGACGCTTACGAGTATTATTCCGCGATAACCGCGCTCTATGATTTCTTCTGGCACTCCTACTGCGACAACTATCTCGAGGACGTCAAGTACCGCGTGTACGGTGCGGACGAGGAGGACAAGCTCGCCGCACAGTGGACGCTGCGCTCGGTGCTCAAGGACTGCCTCGCCATGCTCTCGCCGTTCGCCCCCTTCATCTCGCGCGAGATAAACGCGGGAATTTATGCGGGCGAAAAGCTGGAGTGGCCCGCGGCAGTGCACGAGGCGGACGAGAACACGCGCAACATCGTGGCGTGGCTCCACGAAGTCCTCTCGATGGTTCGCCAGCACAAGGCAGCCAACGCGATGGCGTTGAACGCCGAGCTCGAGTACGCCGCAGTGCTCGCGCCCGAGGCGGTGTGCAAGGGGCTCGCGGACGTGCAGGATGAAATCGCGGCAGTCGGAAAAATAAAGAACTTGGAGTTCAGGCCCCGCCCAGGCGGGCTCGCGCTCGAGTTCGAAAACAGGTGAAAAACAAATGGCAAGGTTGCATTCAAGGAAGCGGGGGAAGTCGCGCTCCGCCAAGCCGCGCACGAGCACGGCGGAGGCGTGGGTGAAGCTCTCCAAGGAGGAGATAATCCAGCTCGTGGCGCGCCTCTCGAAGGAGGGCAAGACGGAATCCCAAATCGGGCAGATACTCCGCGACAAGCACGCGGTGCCCTCGGTGAAGGCGCTCACGGGGAAGAGCATGAGCGCGATACTCAAGGAGCAGAAGCTCTCTCCCGCGTACCCGAGCGACTTGCTCGACTTGATCCGGAGGGCGGTGAGCATGCGCAAGCACCTCGCCGACAACAAGCGCGACGTGTTGAACCGCGTCAAGCTCTCTCACGTGGAATCTAAGATTAAGCGGTTGGTAAGGTACTACCGCGGCAACAAGTTGCCCGCGAACTGGAAGTACGAACCCGAAACCGCGGCTCTGTTGGTGAAGTGAAAATGGCTGTTGTGACTAAGACCAAGATCGATTCGTGGAAACGAAAGAAGTGGTACAAGGTGATTTCGCCCCGCTTCCTCGGGGAGTCCGAGCTGGCCCAGGTGCCGGCGACGGACGACGACCACCTCATGAACCGCGTGATAAAGCTCCCGCTCAGGGAGATAACGCGCGACTTGAACCACACGTACACGAACATCTACCTCCGCGTCTTCGAGATAGTCGGGGGCAAGGCGTTCACGAAGTTCATCAAGCACGAGACCGCCCGCGAGTACCTCGGGACGCTCGTGCGCCGCCGCAGGGACGCGCTCCAAGTCGTGTTCCCCGCGAAGTCCGCGGACGGCGTGGAGTTCACCGTCAAGCTGATGGTGGTGACTACCGAGAAGTGCAGCAACAAGCAGAAGACCGCGCTCCGGCACGCCGCGCGCAAGTTCGTGTTCGAGAAGGTCGCCAAGCAGGCGTTCGGCGAGTTCATCCTCGACACGCTCTATGGCAAGACCTCGGCCGAGTCGGTGAACGCGATACGCAAGATCGCGGTGCCCATCAAGACTGTGGAAATCTACAAGACCCAGCTCAAGGAACTCTTCGACACCGAGGAAGTAATCAAACAGGACAACGCGGAAGAGCCGGTCAAGGAAGAGGCGAAGCCGAAGGTTGAAGAGACTGCGGCACCCGTGGAAGAAAAAGTTGAAGCGGAAACCGACGACTGAGCGTAGAAAATAATTCCTTTCCAAAAGCGGCTTTGCTTTTTCAGCCGCCGACTATTTTTTTGAGCGTCTCGGCGATGTGCGGACTCTTTATCCAGAGGCCTACCTCGTCCTCGGGATTCGTTTTCGCTTCCGTGAGGAACAAGAGTGCCTGGTCGTCCGCGATAGCCATGCGCGTGGGCACGCTCCTGCCGAAACAAGCGTGCGCGAGTTTGCTTTCCTCGCCCGTGAGTGCCTCGGGTGAAACGAAGTGGATTTTCGCGCCGCGCTTCTTCGCCTTCAACAGCACGGCTTCGTTCGCCTTGAGTTTCTGGAGTAAACCCTCCTGTGAGGAATTAAGTACGATGTGGTTCTTCGCGCCCGCGAGCATGGTGCCGAGCTTCGAGTAAATCGCGTCCCTGCCCTTGAGGGTCCAGACGCTCTCCTCGCTCGACGCGGTGCCTTCGCCCGGCGTCAACCGTCCGGACAACTCCTTGCCGAGTTTCTCGATTTGGTCGAGTTCGTTCACGAGTCCGTCCTGCTTCTGGCGCTTAAGCGTCTTCACCGCTTCCGCGATTGGGAGCGCGCGGTATTTCACCGGGCGCCCGGCTTGGATGGCGACGAACCCCTTGCTCTGGAGGCGTTCGATAACATCGTAAATGCGCGGACGGGGGACTTCCGCGGTCTCGCTCAACTGCCCGGCCGTGTGCTCTCCGAAAGAATTCAGGGCGTGATACGCCTTTGCCTCGTACTGGTTCAATCCCAGCTTGCGCAGGGAATCCATTACACCCGGGTTAAGCGCCATATTCCCACACGACTTATTCATCCAATCCACCTATTTAAACTCGTCACCGGTTACTTTTCACTGCGACGCAATCTTTGTAATAGTTAACCACCAGCAACCTTTATATATGTTTTCACTCAAGAATAGTAACAAGGTGGATTGTTTGAACAAGTTCCTGTCGATTTTCGCTTTGACCGTGTTGCTGGGCGCGTGCGCGTCCGCTTACGCTGGCGGCTTGAAGTCGTCCGTGGACTATGCGGTGATGTACTCGGACCAGCAGGCGAGCGTCTATTATTGGACTACTAACCCGCTGGATGAGGAAGCGTTCATTTCTTTCTCGGCTGACACCGGGGAGCTCAACGGGGTGTTCGATTCGCCGTTCGGCTACCTAGAGTCGGGCGAAGCCAAAGGGGTTTACCTCACGCTGACTTCACCGGATTGCCTGCACGGAGCGGAAACGGTTTACGTCACTGCCCAGTTGTGCACTGCTTCGGGCGCGTGCAGCACGGAATCCCGGCGTCTTGTCGTCGAGGTTACCCCGTCGGACGATTGCACGATTTGGGTGAACGGTTCGTACTCGCCCCAACAGTATTATTACCCGAGTCCCGCGATTTGCGGCGTGCCCGGAGAATGCGACGAGTACGGCGCGATTTACGATTATGCTTACGAGCAGACGCCTTCGCTGAGTTTCACGCGCTTTTACGAGCCCACTGAAGTAGAAGCGGTGTTCTACGGGGATTCCGCGTGCCTTAGCATTGCTTCCGGGGAATGGGGGCGCGCCGAACTATCGCTCTTCAACACTGGCGCAGCCGGCACGTTCGAATTGTCTTTGATAGGCGACACCGAAGAAGCTGGCGCGGTGCTCGGACAGGATTACGTGAGCTTGGGGCGTAACCAACTCCAAGAAGTGTTCATCGACTTCCAGCCCTCGCGCACGCGTGCGGGCGGACGCTACTGGATGACGCTACAGGCAATCCGTGACGGCGTGGTTGCAACCGAACGCGACGTGTGCGTGGACGTGCCCGACACCCTCGAGGCGCGCATCGTCCTGCCCGCCGGGGCGAACGTGCTCGCGTGCGGCTCCACTGAAATCAAGGGCACGGCTGCGAACCTGGGTACGCGTTACGACTATTATTCTTTCATAGTGCCCTCGTACGCGAGCGTCACGCCCTCGAAAGTCGGCGTTGCCCCGGGCGAGGTAGCTGAGTTTTCGATTCAGATAGACGCGTCCAAGGTCCCCTCGGGAACCGCACCCGTGTTCATGAACGTGGGCGTAATCAACGCTGACGGCGCGCCCGTGGCGTTGCGCGGCGAAGGCGTTGTCGCGTTGCACGTGCAGCCGTGTTCGGAGGCAATCGAGGCGTCCGCAACGCAAGAGGACGATTACTATAAGGTGGTGGCGCGCGTGGACAACGCGCTCCCCGGCCCGCTCGAGAACGTGAGCGTGGAAGTAATCAACCTGCCCGAGGGCTGGAGCGTGCTAGCGGAATCCGGTTTCGACGTGCCCGCGAACTCGCAGCGCGAAGTCACGCTTTGGGTGAAGCCGGGCGACGGCGAGGCGCGCGGAACGCTCGTAGTCAAGTCGAACGGCGTGGTAGTCGGTTCGAGCGAGCTGCCCGTAATGAAGGCGTCGTCTTCGGGACTCACGGGTTACGTCACTTACGCGTTGAGCCAGAACGCCTGGTTCATCGCTTTCCTGGTGCTCGTCGCGTTGCTGGTGATAGTGCTTTCGGGGCGCAAGGGCGGGGGACAGAAGAAACTGTCCGACGCCGGAGTGAGTTGATTTACGTTATGGCAAAAACGGTTTTGAGCCTGGGCTTCGTGCTCTTGTTGCTGGTGCTGGTTTCCTCGGACTTGCGTTTCGAGATAGGGCGCGCCTTGGCGGAACTCGACTTGCTCGTGCTCATCGCGCTCCTACTGCTTGCAATGCACTTCAACAAGTAACCGCGCTAAGGAATTATTTATAAGACGCGCACTTTACTTATGGCGCGCGCACTCTTGTTGGCATTATTGCTGGTTTCGCTTTCCGTTGCCGGATACTCGGTGGTGTTCAACGAAACCCAAGTGTACACGCGGCATTACACGCCCATAATGTGTGGGAACTCTTCGAGCCTCACGGTTTGGCGCGAGCTCGCGGTGTACAACATAACCACTGTTGAAGCGGGTGTTTCGCGCACCAGGTTTTACAGCACGATTACGCTCTTCCTCCGGAACGACCAGACGTCGCCGTTGCGCGACTTCTTCCTCAAGGAGCACGTGCCGGACAGCGTTGCCCAGCTGCCCGCCGAACTGTTGAACTTCACCGTCGTTCCGCACGCGTTCGAGAAAGGCAGCGTAGTCGTTTCGTGGCTGTTCGACAACATTGAGCCCGGCGAAACCAAGACGGTTTCCTACACCGTGGAAAAAGAGTTGGATGAAGAAGTGCTCGACGAGTTCGAGTCCCCGCGCGTAGTCGCGGCGGCAGTGGACTTGCCTGAAGCCGCCGAAGCAACGCAGGGTTCAACTGCGCCCGACTATACTCCAGTTGCGTTGATGGCGCTCGTGGCAGTGATGGGTTTGGGAATCTACTTCCTTTCCCGCCGTTGAATTACCAGCCGTAAATGCGGCGGATTGCGGTCTCGAGCATCAAACGCAGCACGATTGCCTCGTCGTCACTCAACGCGAGTTGGACCGCGTCCACCGAACCGTCCGCGCCCTGGGCGGAGACCTTCAAGAAGTACCCGAACCCGCCTTTCTGCATGCTCAACGCAGTATTCTTTATCTTCCCGTCCGACGACTTGGACTTGGTGGGGTCGTGGAACAAATCCACTTTTTCCGTCTTGCCGTAGAGGAGCGCGAGGATTTTTCCCGCGTCCGTCACCCCTATCTTGAGCACGAGTTTCTTGTCCCATCCGAACGCCTGCTCGCCCGTCTGTTTTGCCGCTTCGAGGAACAAACACTCTTTTTCGGGGTTGAAGTCGAACTGCACCGCGGCGCCCGTGCCCCGTTTGTTCGGCTTGTAGAACGACAACCGTTTCGAGTATTCCATGCGGGTAGTAGCGCAAGCGTTTTTAAGAGAGTTGCCCCCAAACTAATCCGGGTAGATTACTCATGAAAGCTGTTATTTTGGATTACCGCCAGGGCAGGCACACTCAGACGCCGAACCAGGCGATAATCGAAGTCGAAGGCGTGGACTCCAAGGAGAAGGCAGCCAAGCTCACGGGCAGGCAAGTCGTCTGGAAAACCACGTCCGGCAAGTCCATCAAGGGCAAGGTCACCGCGCCGCACGGCGGCAAGGGACGCGTGCGCGCCCTGTTCGAAAAGGGTTTGCCCGGCCAGGCAGTGGGCACTTCCATCGAATTGAAATGATTCGCGAAGGCGCAACGCGCCTCGACGGGGAAGGCGTATTCTACAACCCAGCCATGGCGTTCAACCGCTCGGTTTCCTCGCTTGCGGTAAAAGCACTCGCACCCGAACGAGTGCTCGACGGGTTTTGCGCCTCGGGAGCACGCGGCTTGCGTTACGCCCTCGAAGGCTGTGCGGGCAAAATAACTTTCCTCGACTACAGCCCGGTCGCGCTCAAACGCGCCAAGGCGAACGCGCGACTCAACAAAGTCAAAGCGGAATTCGTGCGCGACGATTTCAACCACTACTGCTATTCCGGCGAAAAATTCGATTTCGTGGAAGTCGACCCGTTCGGCTCCCCCACCCCTTTCCTCTCGTCCGCGATAAACGCCCTGCACAAGCGCGGCTTCCTCTCGGTTACTGCAACCGATTTGGCTAACTCGTGCGCCTCCATGCGCGAGCGCGCGGTTGTCTGCGTACGCCAATACCAAGCCGCGCCAGTGAAATGCGATTGTTCGCACGAACTCGCGTTACGCATAATCGCGGGCAAGGCGTGCCGCGAGGCAGCCGCACGCGACTACTCGTTCACCCCGATGGTGTCCTGGTACGAGCGGCACTATGCAAAGACAATCGCCCTCCTGGAAAAAACAAGCGCGGGCGCGGACGCCTCCCTTGCCAAGCTGGGATTCGTCTCGCTCGATTCCAAATCGCTTGACCGTTGCGAAGGTGCGCACCCCAACTGGCGCGTTGCAGGTCCGCTCTGGACTGGGGAATTGTGCGATGCAACAACACTCAAAAAAATGACTGCCTCCGCACCCGAGAAAGAAGCGCGATTCCTCAATTTGCTTTCCGGCGAACTCGACCTACCGCCGTTCCACTGGGATTTGCACATGCTCTCTTCATCGTTCGGACTCCAAGTATCTAAAATTTCCATTTTCTTAGATGTTTTGCGCAGTCGCGGCTTCCGCGCGGTGCGAGCACACTATTCGGGGAACGCGTTCAAGACGGACGCGCGCCTCGCGGACATAAAGCGCGCGATAAAAAAGGCGGGAACGCAGTGAAAAACGAAATCGAGCTAAAGTTCCGCATGGCAAGCGCTCGGGCTGCGCGCAGCCTACTCAAGAAAGCCGGGGCGCGCCTCGTACGCCGCACGTGTAGCGAAGAAAACGAGATATTCGATTTGCCGGACGGTTCGCTGAAGAAGCGCGACGTCCTCCTCCGCCTCCGCCGCGACGGTAGGGCGCGCCTCACGGTGAAGCTCGCAAAGACGTGCGACGCGCATTACAAGGAGCGCGCGGAAATAGAGTTCGAGGTATCCGACTACGGCGAGGCAAAGCGCGCCCTCGAAGCGCTAGGGTTCCGCGTTGACGCGCGTTACTCCAAACGCAGGGAAACGTGGACGCTCGCCGGGTGCGAGGTTGAACTCGACGAGTTGCCTTTCGGTTGTTTTCTCGAACTCGAGGGTTCCAAGAAGAGCATCCGCGAGGCAGCCAAGCGCCTGGGTTTGCCTTTGACGTCGGGCTTGACCGCCGGGTATTTGGATTTGGCGCGCGCGTCTAGATGCTGACCTTCAAGTCGAGCGCCTTCTTGAGTTCGCGGTAGCGGTTCCTTATGGTAACTTCGGTTACGCCCGCGACTTCCGCGACTTCCTTCTGGGTGCGGCGCTCGCCCGTGAGCACGGACGCAATGTATACTGCCGCAGCTGCGACGCCCATCGGACCGCGCCCCGAGATGAGGCCTTGTCCGACGGCCTGTTCGAGTATTTCGCTCGCCTTCTTCTGCGTCGAGCCGCCGAGCTTTAGTTCGGTGACGAAGCGCGTGATGTAAAACTGCGGGTTCGTCAACGGCACTTTTAGGTTGAGTTCCTGCGCAATGAGCCGGTAGGTGCGCCCGATTTCCTTCTTGGGTATCTCGGCTTCCTTGGATATTTCGTCCAACGTCCGGGGAATTCCCGCCTGGCGGCAAACCGCGTAAATCACCGCGGAAACCACAGTCTCAATCTGCCTCCCGCGGATTAAGCCCTTCTCAACGCACTTGCGGTAAAGCAATGCAGACGACTCGCGGATGCTCTCGTTCAAACCCAGGTGGGATGCCACGCGGTTCAATTCAGTCAACGCGATGGCGAGGTTGCGCTCGATGCTGTTCGAAATCGAGGCGCGCTTGTGCCACTTCCGCATGCGGTACCACTGCGCCTGCTGCTTGGGGGCGATGCGTCCGCCTGCGGAGTCGCGGTTGTATTGGTCGATTTCCGTGACGAGCCCGCGGTTCGGGTTCATGTACTTGAGGGGTGCACCCGTGCGCGTGCGCGACGCCCGCTGTTCCGCGTCGAAAGCCCGCCATTCGGGGCCCTCTTGGAGCATGTCCTCTTCGACTACGAGCCCGCACTTCTTGCACACGATTTCGCCGCGTTCAACGTTCCTGCGCAGGCTCCCGCTCTTGCACTCGGGGCAGGCCAGGGCGGTTTCACGCTTTTCGCGCCGCTCCTGCTTTGCAACCTTTGCAGCCTTGCTTTTCAACAACGAACTTTTCAACGACAACTTTCAAGCACCTTTTGATTCGAGTTTCTTTCCCAGCAACCCGTCTTCGAGCGGCTTCGCCAAGTAGAGCGGCGATTCCACGGAAGCGATGGTGTCGAAAACCACCGCGACCTTGCGTCCGCGCACGAATAACGCGAGTTTGCCGCGCACTTCGTTCTTGTGTTTCACGGGTTCGAGGACGAGGTTGCCCGCATCCGTTACCCTAACCGCTTTGAATTCCATTTCCTGCTCCTGCCGGGTTGACGAAGAGAATACCCGGTAGGAACACTTATAAATCTTCCTATGGGCTTGCGTCTTAGACGTAGAGCGCGGTCGTCGAGAACCTTTTTTAATGCCGGGTGAGTGACGGTTAGCGAGGGGTTGGTTTACCAATGGATGTTTGGAGTTTGTTGTCTTCGCGGCTGTCGGACGCGTTCGCGCGCGTAGCCGAGAATTTCTTCGTGGGACTCGCGGATGCCCTCGTCGTGGTTCTCTTCCTGATACTCGGTTGGATAACCGGCAAGCTCCTCGCAGCAGCGCTGGCGAAGTTCCTGGAATCCGTGAAGCTGGAGAAGGGACTCAAGCGCCGCGGGCTCGAGGACGCGCTCTTCGGGTTCACGGTCACCGGCATACTTGAGAAGTTCGTTAAGCTGCTTTCGTACGCCGCTTTCCTCGGCATCGCCGCGGACGTGGTGAACCTCAGCTTCCTCGGGGTCCTCGTGTACTGGTTCGTGGGTTACGTGCCGCTGTTCCTGCAGGGCGCGGTAATAATCGTGCTCGCCTTACTCGGCGTGGACTATCTTGGAAACTACTTGAAGGCGTCCCGCATGCCGTTCAAGCGCTTCCTCGCCGCAGCCGCCAAGTTCTTCGTGCTCTACACTGCAGTCACCATGGCGTTGCCGCTCGTGCTCCCGAACGCGGACGTCACCCTGTTGTACACTGCATTCACGCTCTTCTTGGGCGCGGCAGCGGTTGCACTCGGACTCGGGTTCGCGATAGCTATCGGGTTCGGGTTGAAGGACACCGTGGCGAGCGTGGCGCGCAAGCGCATGGATGATTTCGAGCGCATCGTCTGATGCGTTAGAGGCGTATTTTTTTCCCGTCGAACCCTACTTGGAAGCGGGAGTTCCCGTAGAGTGCCTCAAGCTCGTCCTGGGGTGGGCAGCCGTGCGTGGTGTGCACGCTCACCGCTTGTTTTGCGTTGAGTTCCCGCGCCCACGCCTTCGCCTGCGGGAAGAACAAGTGAACGAGGCGCTTCGCGTCCGAATTTTTTTTCACGTTTTCCTTGAGCGAGTCACCATCGTAGTCGCCCCACACGCTTTTCGCCATTACGTAAACGTCCTCCCAATTCCCGGCAAACGAGTCCACCACAAGCAAGTCAACGTTCTTGAACGCCTCCTGGGTTTCGTGCTTCACTGGTAGGTTGGTGTCTGCCGCAACGGCAACGCGTTTTCCCTCGCCTTCGATTACAAAACCCGTGCACGGGAAATCGTGGTTCAACTCGAATGCGGTGACGCTGAAGCCCGCGGCTTGGAACGGTTCGTGCAAACGGATTTCGCGCGGCTCCAGGAAGCCCGGGCAAAGGTAGCCACCCGTAGTCGGGTGAAAGGCGCGCTCGAGGCAGTGCTTCGTAGCGTAAACCGGCGTTGGTTCGCGTTTCTTGTAACCGCGGAACTCGCCGAGTCCGGAAATGTGATCGTAATGCGCGTGAGTCAAGAGCACCGCGTCCACGTCGCGTGGCGAGAAACCCTCGTCGAGCATTGCCTGCTTCAAGTCCGGACCCGCGTCCACGAGCAACCGTCCGCAGTTGCCTTCGATGAGCAAGCCGAACCGTTTGCGTGCGAAGGGCGCGCCCTCTTCGAGCGCCTTGCGGCACGAGCGGCACAGGCAGCCGGGCTTGGGCGTGCCCCACGAGCACCCACTCCCTAGTATGGTGACTATCAAACCCAATCACCGAGCGGCACCTGGGTTACCTTCAAGCGCTTCGCGGTCTCCCAAGAGTGCCGGATGTATTTTTGGAGCGCGGGGTTGTTGATGTTGCGCTTCAAGTATGCTATGGTCGTTTCGTCGTGGCTGTAACCCGAACCGAAGTCCTCACCCATTTCGCGCTTGATTTCCGCGATGCGCTCCTCGCGCACGGTTTTCGCCACTATCGAGGCAGCGCCTACGACAACGTGGTTGTAGTCCGCCTTGTTTTCGGCAATCACTTCCTTTCCAGGATAGTATTTCAGAATGCGTCCCGCGAACTTCGAGGGAATCGGGTCCGGCGAATCCACTATTGTTTTCGTGGACTTGCCTTTCATCTTCGAAAGCGCTTCCCCGATCGCCTTAGCTTCGAGTTCGTTGAGCGAGCGCCCCTTCCGCATCCATTCGGTTATTTCGATTGCGCTGCACTCCACCACGATTGCCTCGCCCTGCTTGAGGAGTTCCGCGCACAACGCGGTGCGCTTAGCCGGGGGGACGAGCTTCGAGTCCTTTACACCTATTTTCTTGAGCGCGGGCAGCTCCCGCTCGTCTATTGCGTAAGCGCATAACACCAGCGGACCGAGGACACAGCCTATTGGCGGACTAGAATTACTTCGAGTCCTCTGCCAGCCTCGTCCACTCCAGCCACTAGCATTTTATGGGGTCACGGGGATTCGAACCCCGATCCGCAGGTTTCTTCAATTTCATCGCGCCCCTTCAAAGGGAAGCGCTCCGCGCTCCAGCGCATACTGGAGCCTGCTGTTCTGCCAAGTTATACCATGACCCCGTTTCCTACACTATCTACCCCCGACAACCGATTTAAACCTTTTTAACCGGACGCATTAAAACAAGGGTTTAAATACTTGTTACGGTAGAGTAGTAACAAAGGTGGATGGGGTTTTGTCATGGATAGCTTGAAGTTCGTCGCGTTCGCTTTCCTATTGTTCTCGCTGGGAGCGAGCGCTTGGTTCGACCCGCAGGGCTCGGTTTGGGGTCCCTCGTGTTCGAGCGACGCCGCGTGCGGCGACTACGCTTCGGCTAACGGCATCGTTTGTACTTCTTCGACGTCTACGCTCGGTTCGGCAGCCCAATGCGGTATTTCTTCAGGGAAGCTTTGCGGAACTGCCTGCCAGAGTTATTCGGGCACCCCCACGTTCCAGCGTTGCGTTTGCGCTTATGATACAAACCCGTCGAACGGCTATTGCACTAGCCCCTCGGACACAGCCTCCTCGACGCGGCGCTCCACAGGTGTGTCGTGCGGCTCGAACGGCGCGGTTTGGACCGGACGCTGTTCGAACTGCGGAAACTGGTTGAGCTGGTGCGTTGAAAGCGTTGCCCAACCCACGGTATCTGCTCCGGAGCAAGGGCAGGAAGAGGAATCGTCTTCGGGTTGGTCGTCCGGCTGGTTTTCGGGCTGGTTTTACGCCCCGTCCTGTTCGTTGAGCGCTTACCCCGCCTACATTTACGCGGGCAGCTCGAGCGAAATCACCGTGAGTTATTATAATCTTTATTACGCGCCCTGGAACGTTTTCGTGGACTGCGGCAACGGCCGTTCCGCCTATTCGTTCGGCTGTTACGGTTCGACCGGGCAGTGTTACGCTTCGTGCGAGTACCCCCAGCCGGGAGTATTCTATGTCAATGCGCTCGCGGGAGGGACGTTCTGCAACCCGACCGTAGTGCACGCCGTGGGCGTCCAGCAGCCGCCTTCGCCTTCTTCGACTCCGCAAGCCTCGACGCCGCCCGTGCAACCCGCACAGTGCGCCGTGTCCACGAACCCCTCCCAGATTTACAGTCCCGCTTCCTCAACGATAACCGTTTCCTACGCTAACCTCGCCTCGCGCCCGTTCACTGCCAGCGTGATTTGCGGTAACGGCGCGGCGGTAACCGCCATGTGCTCGGGCACTGCCTCGCAGGGCTCGTGCATCGGCGCCTGTTCGTACAACCCGCAGTCCTATCCCACTACTTACAACGTGGACGCCATCATAGGTGGACTCCAATGCTCGGACGCAGTCGTGAGCGCGGTGCAGTCCTCGACGCCCACACCCACCCCCGAACCCGTGGAATGCGACCCGATAGTTTTCGTTTACGACGCGGTGACGGACGCGCCCATTGAAAGCGCAGCCGTGCTGTTCGACGGCGAATCAATTGAATCAACGGATGAGAACGGGGAAGCGTTCTTTTACGATTACTCCGAAGGCGACTATCCGGTGCGCGCCTCGCGCATCGGTTACCAGTCGACCACGGTTACCGCGGAACTGTGTTCCGAGGAATACATTGAAGTCGGGCTCCAGCCGCTCGGCGACGGCGAATGCGCGTTGAGCGTGGCGCCCTCGACGGTGCGCGCCGGAGCGTCCGCCGTGGCTACCGTTAGTTTCGAGGGATTCGACCCTGAACCCGATTCGGTCATCGTGAACTGCGGGAACGGCGCAACCGCGGTGGCGTCGTGCGAAGGCGCGTCGGGCAGCGGCTCGTGCATTGCCTCGTGCGCTTACGGAACCGAACAGGATTATCCGGTTTATTACACGCTCTCGGCTTCGCTTGAAGGCGAGCAGTGTTCCACCGCAGTGGCAAAGGTAGTCGCGCCCTTGGAGGGCGACGGCACGATAATCGCGAGCGTGACCGACTGCGATTCCGGCAATGCGTTGCAGGGTGCCCGCATCAACGCGTACACTACCGCACCCTGGGCTCCCCTCGAGCCCCCGGTTTACTACACGAACGCTTACGGGCAAGCCACCATAGGCAACCTCGCTCCCGCGAGCTACACGCTCGATGTTTCGGACGAGGGTTACGCGCCCGAGCAAGTATCCGCTTTTGTGAACGCCGGAGAAACCACCACGGTCCCGGTGTGCCTGAATCCGTCGGAATGCGATTTCACTGTCGAGGTAATAAAGTCCCCGACTTGCCCGTACTCCACTTCGCCGCAGCCCTACCAGCTCGAAATCACGAGCAACCTGGACGAGGCGCAAACCATCTATCTCACTTACTCGAGCGACAACCTCCAGGGACCCGCGACGGTTTACCTGGCGGGCGGCGCGTCCACCATCGTGAATCTTTATTCTTACATCGAACCTGATTTCGCGGGAGGCAACTTCGTAATCGTCTCGTTGTCGAACGGGAACTCGGAGTGCACGGCGAACGTCCAGCTTCCCGCCTGCCAGAGTGGCGGCTTGGAAATCGAAGCCCTCGAGTCAGCGAAGAACGCCTACCCCGGACAGGAAACGTGTTATGCGCTCCTCGTGCGCAACCGCGGGCTCGCCAAGGCGTCCGTTGTAATGTCCGCCTCGCCCTCTTCGTTCTCGGGCGACTTGGATTACTCGTTCTCCCTGCCGGACTTCGTGATTACTCCCCAGGAAATACGCGACCTCGAGTTCTGCGTAGAAGCGCCCTCAGCCGGTTCGTACTCGTTCCTGTTGACTGCGGACAGTCCCATCAACGATGCCTCCACCACGGTCTCGCTCAGCGTGCCCTCGACGGGTGATTGGGAAACCGACTGGAGCGGCTGCAACACTGTGGACTCCTCGAGCAGCGTTGCACTCGAGTCCCTTACAATCAACAACAACGCGCTCTCGGGCGACTACCGCACGCACATAGGCGACAACGACCTCTCGCTCTCCACCCAGGAGAACCTCTACAACTTCGAGGAAGGCGAGGCGCGCACCATCTGGTTCCGCTTGAACGCGTTCAACCTCGAGGCGGGCGACTACCACGTTGACTTCGAGCTACTCGCGTCGGACGGCACCGTCGCCTACCAACGCGACCTATGCTTCCGCGTGGACGGCGAGTACCTCGTGTACTCCCAACTCTCGCCCGTGTCCATCACGGTTACGCGCGGGAACGGCGCGTCCTCGTTCCTCACGGTCAAGAACATCGGACGCTTGTCCGGAACGTTCGACGTGGGCGTCTCGGGTTCCACGCCCTTCCAATCGATTACCATTAGTCCGTCCACGCTCGCGCTCGAATCCGGTGAAGAGGCGAGCGTTGAGATACACGCCGCACCCGGCTACACCATGCAGAACGGAGCCTACCCCGTGACCATCGCGGTCTGGGCGCACGGCACGCACTCGAGCGGCGGTTCTTCTTCATACACGCGCGATGTTGAGTTCGACTGCGACAACGGCGAGGAACTCGAGCGTACTTGTTACGGCAGCGACGGCTACTGCACGGTTACTTGCGAATACGACGACGCGGGCTACTACGAGCCCACCGCGTCCATCGCGGGTTACTCGTGCGACTCGTGGGCTTCCCGCGTGCAGGTTCGCGACGACTGGAGCGAGGACTCGTGCGTAGTCGAAGTAATCGACAACAACCTCGAATCCGGCGACTCCTCAAGCGTACGCGTGCGCTATTACGGCAACGGCATAACCTCGCCCGATGTTGAGATAAACTGCGGGAACGGCGACTCCGAGGACTGCACCGGAAGCGGGCAGGACTCCTCGTGCACCGCAACCTGCGATTACGATGACGAAGGCGACTACACTGTGGGCGCCTCACTCGAAGACGACGACGGCGACAACGTGGCGTGCACCAGTGCGCGCGTGGTTGCCTGGGACGACTCCGAACGCGGGTGCGCCCTCGCCACGGCGCCGAACACCGTGCTCGAAGGCGACTCGATCACTTTCAGCATTGCCTATTACGACCTGCCTTCGAGCGGCTACTACTCGGGCGGCTCGGGCAACATGCTCGACTCGAACAACCTGCTCATCAACGTGGTCTCCACCGGCGGCAGCCAGTCGTACGAGGCGCCAGTTTCGAGCGCCCTCCAGATAATCATCCAATCGCCCATCGAGGCGCCCGTAACCGGCACGGTCGCGGTGCCCTTCGTGGTCAAGAACAACAATTATTACTCGCTCTCCTCGGTAGTGGTTAGCATCGCGGGTTTGCCTTCGGGCGTGTTCATCACGCCAATCGAGGCGTTCTCGCTCGCCCCGAACCAAGAGCGCACCCTCCAGCTCTACATCCAGAGCAACGCAGCCGTGCCCGGCACTTACCAGCTCTCGCTGCGCGCGGACTCGCCGAGCATGGTTTCGCCCACCAAGGCGGTTGACTTCATAGTGAAGAGCCCGTCCGCTGACGGGTTGAACTTCGCGGTCCAACAGTCGCCCGTCGTGTCCACGACTTTCGAAGGCGTCCCCGCCCTCCAGTTCTCGTTCATGGTTTCGAGCAACGAAGCCGCGCTCACGGGCGCGCTCGCCTCCATTGAAGCGCTCCACGACGGGTGGAACTATGCGCTGGAACCGCAGAGCCTCGCGTTGGCTCCCGGAGAAAATGCGGAAATCAAGGTGACGATCCTCACGGGTCCTGACTTCGACCCCGCGGCGGATTACTCCGCCTCGTTCGTGCTCCGCTCGAACGACGGCCGCCAGAAGACGGTGCCCGTTCAGTTGAAGCCCGAAGCGGGCCTGCTCGGGCTCGGCTTCTTCACGCTCTCGCTCTCGAATGAGCTCGCGTTCGCGGCAATAGCAGCGCTCGCAATCGGCGGCGCATACTTGCTTTACTCGGCGCGCAAGAAGCTCGCGGAAAACGAGGAAAGCGGAAAATAGGTTTTTGTTACAAAAGGTGAATTCCTAAAAATGAAAAACAATGCGTTCGTGTTCGCGCTCCTCGCGCTCTTTGCCTTCTCGGCTTCAGCGTCCAGCCTGGGCTTCGCGGGACCCTCGACGCGTTCGGGTTGCCAGTGCGACCCACAGGAGTTCACCTTGAACCTGCAGAACGACGCGGCTCACGGCGAGGTATTCACGCTCACTATCGAGGCGAATTACCTCACGTTCACCACGTTCGTGACGCCCACCATAGACGCCCAGCCGCACTCCGCGAACGCGGTAATCGCATTCATGACCCCGCACTGCGACGCAGTACCGGGCACCTATGCGTTCACCGTGCGCGCCGTGGGTTCGAGGGGAACCGTGCTCGTTGCGAGCGGCTCCTCGACAATCCAAGAGTGCCACTATCTGCTCCTTCACTTTACCCCCGAACAATCGGTTTGCTCGGGTGAAGAGGCGCGCTTCGACGTCACCCTCGAGAACGCCGGATTTTTCCCGGAAGCAGGCAGTTTGTTCACGGACTTGGACCCGTCGCTTTACTCGCTCGCGAACTCTGGTTTCGATCTCGGTGCGGGAGAATCCAGGCAGTTCCAACTCTACGTTGACACGCCGAACAACATGCCCCCGCAAGCGTTGCCGTTCAAGCTGAATGCGTCCTCGTTTTACACTTACCGCGAGTCAGTCGCAGTTTTGAACGTGCTCGACTGCTCGCACCTCAATGTCGCGATGCCCGAACCGTGCATCGAAGTCAACCCGGGCGAAGACATCACCGAATACTTTACGTTGACTAACTTGGGCATTTCGGACTCGTTCGATGTCCAGCTCGCCTGCCCCTCGTTCGTTACCACCACGCAGGACGAAGTCACGCTCGCTTCGGGCGCGGACATAACGCTCCCGCTTCGCATCCAACCCGAACAGGCGCACTTGAACCAACAGTTCTCGTGCGCGGTGCGCGCGGTTTCCCAGCGCTACGGCAAGGTGTTCACGAACTCGACGAGCATCTGCGTTTCCAAGCTCTACGACGTTGAAGTCGACTCGCAAATCGCGGGTAACGCGCTCTCCATCTGTGAGGGCGATTCCGCCACGCTTCCGTTCACAATCCAAAACAAGGGCAAGGCCGCGTCTTACGCGCTTTCAACCACCGTGGGTTCGCTCTCCACTTCGAGCGTGAACCTCGCAGTCAACGAACAGGAATCCTTCTCGGTGAGCGTGCCCGGCACGCTGGCGGTAGGCGACTACGACGTGCGCGTTACGGCGTCGAACGAATTCGAAACCGAATCCGAGACCGTGAGCCTCACCGTGGAGAAGTGCTACGATGCCGGACTCTCGCTCGCCTCGGGCTCGCTGGAAATCTGTCCGGGCGAAACGCTCCCCGTCGCGGCGACGTTGCAGAACAAGGGCACCAAGGCGGACGACTATACTGTTGAATTGCAGGGCGTTCCCTCCAACTTCCAAATCACCGCTTCGCCGAACTCGCTCTCGATTCCCGCGCTCTCGAGTGCCGGCTTCACGTTGAGCGTAGCCGCGCTGTGGAACGCCGATTACGGCACTCAAGAGTCGGTTACCGTGCTCGCACGCGACGGTTCCACTGCCTCGGCCGCGCTCGGCATCGAAGTGCTCGAGCACGGCGTGTGCCACAACATCCTGGTCACCCCGGACTCCCTCAAGGAAGTCGAGGTCTGCCAGGGCAACACGTTCGACTTGCTCGTCACGAACCGCGGGCGCTTCTCTGAAACGCTGGACTTGTCCGTGGAAGGACCGAACTGGGCGTTTGTAACGCCTGCCACGCTCACCCTCGCGCCCGGCGAAAGCCAGCACGCTTACGTGTTCTTCTCGCCGCCCTTCAGCACCGCACCCGGAACCTATGACTTGACTTTCCACGCCGGAAACGAGCGCGTCTCCGGTTCGGCGTCGCTCCAAGCGAAGGTTTACGCGGTGGGCGGCCTCGGCCACCAGACCCCGAACTACACCACGCAGGATTACCTGCTCGAGTTCGCCGTACCGGTGAACGCCGAGTTCGAGGAAGGCGCCTCGCGCACCCTCTCGTTCACCCTCATGAACAACGGCATCGCGCCCTTGAACAACATAGTTATTTTCGTGGAGAACGACGACTTACGCATACTCAACGCGTCCGTCGCCCCGATATCGCTCATACCCGGGGAATCGCGCGTGGTTTCGCTCGAAGTCGAACCCGTGCGCCCCGCAGGCTCGTACGCCACCATGTTCCGCGCGGTAGCCCGCGAGAAGTTCGTGGAACGCGCGGAAACCATTTCCGTGTCGGGCCGCAGCGTGCTCGTGGAGTTCGAACGCCAGGACTACTATCTTGACGGAAACGTTACGATGACCGCGGTGCGCCTGCTCTTGACCAACAACGGCACTGCACCCGTGACGCTCAGCCCGAGCGCGCAGGCCGGCGCATTCGACGTCGAGTCGTTCGAGCTTGCGCCCGGCGAACGCCGCGAGATCGCGTTGCGCCTGTCCTCTCCCTCCGAGGCTAACTCCACGGTGTGGACGCGCATCAACGCGGGCGAATACGCTTACCTGGACTCGTTCGTGCTCGCACCCGCTCCCGCGGGTTACACGGGCTTGTTCGCCGGCGCGCTCTCGTGGGTTGCGCTCGCCTTTGCGGTAGTCGTGGGCTTTGCACTCTACTATTTCGTTTTGCGGAAGCCGTCCACTGCGCCGCGCAAGCCGCGCCGCCGCGTAAAGCGCAAGCGTTGAGCGCCTTTTTTAATTCCCGTGCGGTAACGCCTAGCGTATGAACCGCGTCCCAACGGGCATTCCCGGATTGGATGAGTTAACCGAAGGCGGGTTTCCCGAGGCATCCAGCGTGCTGTTGAGCGGGGGCGCGGGTTCCGGCAAGAGCATCTTCTGCATGCAGTACCTGTATTACGGCGCCAAGGAGCTCCACGAGCCCGGCGTGTACATCACCCTCGAGGAGGGACCCCACAACCTGTGGTGGAACACCCAGCGCTTCAAATGGGATCTGCTCTCGCTCGAGCAACAGAACCTCTTGCGGATATACAAGTTCGAGCCCACCGCGGACATGCGCGAGAACCTGGACGAACAGACCCAACGCATCATCGAGAAGGCGAAGTCGTTGAACGCGAAGCGCCTCGTGATAGATTCTATAACCGCGTTCTCGTTCTGGATGGACGAGAACTCGAAAATCCGTTACGCGATATACAACTTACTCGAGGAATTACGCAAGCTGAAGTGCACCACCATCCTGACGTGCGAGACGCCGGGCGGGAAGTACGATGTGAGCCGCTTCGGGGTCGAGGAGTTCTTGAGCGACGGCGTAGTCCAACTGTTCTTCAACCCGCCTTACCGCTCGCTCTTCGTGCGCAAGATGCGGGGCACGAACCACGACAAGCGCGTGCACCCCCTCGAGATAAACGAACGGGGGCTCTCCATAAAGCCCGAGGAGGAAATCCTCTGGGAGTCCATCAAGTGAGCGTTCACTCGACGACTTCGTGTGGCGGAAAACGAACGACGCAACCGGAAAACTATTCATGCTCTTGGCAGTGATTTTCGCCGCACCGCGTTGTTCGACAGGAACCTCGCGTTCACGGTGTTCCTAGGCGGCTTGCTCGCTTCCGTTGCGTTCAGCGCGGCTTACTCTTTCGCGCTTTCGAAGCGCTGACTAGCATTTTTTTGATGCCGCCAGGTACACTCCCAGTATTATTAATGCAGCCGTTGCAGCCACTGCGATGATTGGCATGTCGCCGCGGTCTCCTGCGTTTTCCGATTTTACGAGATATTGGTTTTCTATTGATTGTCCGCTATTATATTCTTCTTTTTCAAAGCTGTTGTTTGAGTCTGAAGCTTGCGTGGTAATTGGGTTTTGTTCGGGATTTGGTTCTTGAGTAATCGCGTATACTTTGCCGCTAGAGCTTCCTACATAGAGAACGCCCTCCACTATTGCAGGCGAACTCAAGATTGCTTCTTCCGTGGTGTAATTCCATATTTTTTGCCCGTTTTCCGCGTCGAGAGCGTAAATGTTTCTGCTAACAGGATTTGTGATGGTTGTCTGGGTGCCAAAGTAAACTACTCCTCCGACAACAGCAGGAGACGATATTATTGATTCGCTGGTAGAGTAATTCCAAATGAGTTCTCCATTGCTGGCGTTCAAAGCGTAAAAGTTTCCTCCCCACTCTCCGATGTATACTTTCCCATCGGCTATCGCGGGCGACGATATTCCCCCATATCCCATACCCCCGCTATAAGTGTTGAACCTCCATATTTTTTCTCCCGTGGAAGAGTTCAGCGCGTAAACGTTCCAGTCGTGACTCGCAACGTAAACCATTCCGTTAGCTACTGCGGGAGAAGAGTCTACTGCCCCGATGTCGCAGCTCCAAACACGTTTCCCGGTGTATGCGTTGAGTGCGTAAAATTTATCGCCGCCAGTTCCATTACTATCTTGGCTTCCAATGTATACCGTTCCTTCGGCTACCGCTGGGCTGGATGTTTGAATTGGGCCATTGGTCGCGTATTTCCAAACTAAGTTCCCGGTTGATGCGTTCAACGCGTAAACATAACTGTAATGTTCGCTATCGTTCGCGGCACTTGCAGAGTAGATGATTCCTTCACTTACTGCAGGTGAAGATAATACCATTGCGGCAGTATAGTAACTCCATATTTTTCTGCCATTGTTCGCGTTCAACGCGTAAACATTTCCATCCACGCTTCCAATGTAGACGATTCCATTTTTTACAGCCGGCGAAGAAAAGCTTATCTGGTTACCCGTTAAATAGCTCCAAATCTTTTTTCCAGTTCTTGCTTTTAACGCGTAAACATTTCCATCCCCGCTCCCAAAGTATACAATGCCGTTAACTACCGCAGGGGAGGAGGTTATGTATTCTCCAGCTAGATACGTCCATTTCGTCGTTATCGGACTCATTATCGCAACTCCAGCGTTGAATCCGTCGTTATTTAAGTGATTGTGAAACTTTTCCCAGTCGCCCTTCATCTCATACGAATCTGCGCTGGAAATACAAGCCATTAGCATTACAATAACGAGAAACTTCTTTACTTTTGGGCATATGGCTAATTTTCCAGTCTTTTTGGTTTCTTTCAATTTAACCCCGTTTTATTTTTGGTTGCTTTTCTTAATATTGTATGTTTACGACTCGGTCTAGGCGGAAGCAGCGCTTACCCCTGCGCAACCCGCAGTAGCCCTCGAAGTAGGTGCGCCCGTTCTCGCGCCAGACGCGCGCCACGCGCACGCCGCGTTCGGTGACCTCGCGGTTGTTCGGGGAGTAATAAGTGAAATCCAGCGTTCCCCCGAAAAGCGCGGCGCGCCTCGCCGCGCCTTCCGCGTCCGAACCGAACAGCGCGCGCAGGAAGTCAAGCATCCGCCAAATCAACGCCCAAAAGCGAGTGCGCCTTGCCGTTCAACTCGAAGCGCCTCTCGGCTGCCTCTTTCTCGAAGCGCTCGGCTTGCTCGCGCGCCTCGTTCGCCTCGCGCACGAGCGCGAGCTCGCGCCTCCTTGCGGATTCGAGTTCGTTCTCAAGCGCCTTCAAGGGCAGGGTGGCGCGTTCGCGTTCCTTTGCTTTCGCGGCGAATCCAAGGCAGCGCGTCCTGCACTCGAGCAGGCGCGCCGGGCTTGCCGCGCGCGCGTTCGCCTCCTCGCCCGGCATTGTCGCCAGTGTTTTCAGCAGGTTCAACAAGTCGTCATCCCCGCCTTGCGCGAGGAACGCTTCCGCCGGGTCGAATGCGAATTTGGATGCGAGTTGTCGGACCGTCTGGTCGGCGGCAAGCGACTCCATTTTCCTGAACGAGCGCACGAGCCCACGCATTGCCTCCGCGAGTCGCCTGCGTTCGGCTTCCGCCTGCGCGGCGTACTCCCCGCCTTCGCGCGCGGCTTGCGCCAACGGCGCGTTCGCAGCGAGGCGTGCTGCGAGTTCGCTCGCGTCGCGCGCCGCACGCTCGACACGCTCCTTTTTGGCGTCCGCCTCGTCGTGGGCGCGCTGGGCCATTGCAATCGAGGCGTAGAGCGCGCGGGAATCCTGCAACAAACCAGCCAGTGCGTCCACGCGTTTCTTCAAGGGTTCGAGGCGCAACCGCAGCTCGCGTTCGGTTTCGGCAACGTTCCGCGCCGCCTGCCTAACCGCAGCGTAGTCGTCCGGGTAATCTTTCACTACCGAAGCGTCCTCCACGCCCGAACCTGCGAGCGAGTTCGAGATTGTTGCGAGCGAGGCATGGAACGCGTTTATTTCGTCGAACGATTCCCCGGGCGCGCGCGTCAACGCCACCGCACCCGTAATCCGCCGGGTCCACTCGTCGCGTGCTTCGCTTGCCCCTGGTTTCGAAGCGACTGCTTCCACGCGGGTGCGCACCGCCTCGAGGGAGGCGAACGCTTCGGCTGCCTTGGCCTTGAGGAAGGGTAACTCGCGCTCGAATTCCTTTTCGCGCGCCTGCGCCACCAAGCTTTGTAAGTCGTTGAAGCGCGCCTTGGGCTTGCTTTTGTGAAGGAAGTCGAGGAAGCCCATAACCCAATTTCGGGAGCGGTTTCTTTAAAGCTTATTCCTTGCGGGAGTAGTAGATGACGCCCGCCGCGCCCGCGAGTATGACTAAGCCCGCCCAAAGCACGATGCCCGCATCATCTTCCTCCACGGGTGCGGGCGAAGCCTTGAGCGAGGGTTTAGGAGACGCGGCAACCGAGGCAACTGGCGTGGGCGACGGGATAATTGACGGTTCGACAGTAGGTTCCGCGCTCGGCTCGATGGACGGACTGGGTAGTACGGTTGGTTCGACAGTCGGTTCTACGGACGGTTCGGGTTCGATTGCCTCGAAGTCCACGCACGCCTGCGTCAACGCGGTCAGGTACGCCGTGAAGTTCTCTGGGGTGAACCAGTCGCTCTTGCCGTAAATATAGTACTCGCGCGTCCCGCGGCTGCAAGCGAACTGGAACTCGTAAACCTTGTTCGCGCCCGAAGGCTGGTTCGGCTGGTAAGTAATCAGTATGCCGTTGACTTCGCGTTCGATGGAGAATGCGGTTCCGCTCGCCTCGTCCCGCATGTTGAACACGCGTAGCTGCTGTATCTCGACGCCGGTTTCGGTGTGGAAGTCAAGCACCCAGCGCGGGTAAGGCATCGTGGGCGTGGCGTTAATCAATTCGAGGGTTATTTCCTCGCCGTAGAACACGGTTGCCGCCTGTGAGGCGCCCTGCGCGAGCTCCTCGTGCCAAGCGTAGTCCTCTTCGGCTGCAGTCGCGCAGGCGAACCCGGCCAAAGCCAACGCGAGCAAGGCGATAAAGCGGAACCTCATCGGCGCTTCCTGCCCCTCTTCTTCGCGGGCGGCTTGCCCTTCTTCTTGCCGGCGAACGAGGCGGCGAGCCAGGCGACCGCGACTATGACTATCGCGCCCCCGATTATCAGGTAAACGTCGTTCAAGTTGACTTCGCGCGAGTCAATTGAACCCGTTACGGGCAACGCGGTTGCCTCTTCGAGCACGGGCGCTTCTATTGTCGGGCTGGCTTCAACCGAAGGCAGCGGGACGGCTTCTTCTTCTTGGGGTTGCGCCCCGTAACTGCAAGCGCCCGCATAACAATAGCCGGTCTCGCACTTCGAGGTGAATGCCTGGCATATTGGCGAGGTCGGATAACAACGGTATTCTATGATTGCGGCTTCGCCGTCGTCAAGCGTGCAGGCGTCGTGGAACACTTTGTTCCCGTACGACTGCGTGCAAGTGCCCGCGGTGAACAAGTCGTTCCCGTAGTCGTTCCCGTCCGTGTCCGTGCAGCCCCACGCGCCGACTAGAGTAGCCGCGAGAACCAAACCCAACAAAAACCGTTTCACTTTTTCTTCACCTTCTTCTTTGATTTCTTCGATTCCATCCTGTCAAGCGACAACTCGTAGAACGCCACGAACAACACCGCGAGCGCGCAGGCGACGACCCACAACGGAAGCGTCTCCGCGGGAGTCAGCTTCGGCTCGACTACCGCGAGTTCTTCGTCATAGTTGTAAGCGTAATCGGATTCTTCCGCCGATGCGACTTCTCCGGTTTCATCGGATTCAATCGACGGCGCCGCGTCCGCCGTGCACGCGCCCGCAACACACGAGTCGAACCCCTCGCTTGCGCACGACACGTCTAACGCCGTGCACTCGCCGAGCGTGCTGCCGCTGCAGTAATATTCCGTTAGCTTGTTGCCGAGGCACGAGTCAACGCGCTCCTTGAATGCGTCCGTGCACGAGCCGTACACGCCGTAAACGCGTCCGCCGTCCGAATCCGTGCACGCCGCGAACGCGAAAGCGGAAACCAAAACCAGAGCCAACAATATGCGCTTCATGAAACCAATTAAACGCCAAGCCCTTTTAAAACGACTCGCCGAACTAAAAGTCGCTTTTCTTCGGGTAGAGCACGCCCACTATCATGAACGTGTTGAAACGGTAATGAGTGCCCACTATGAAATACGCGCCGTCCTTGCGCGCGGCACCAAGCATTTTTGCCTTGACTTTCTCGAAAACCTCTTTTTCATCCGCATACCTGCCGTTCTTGCGGTAATCCTCGCATTTTCGATGCAGTTCGCCGACCGCCCAGTCCTCGCAAAGCAGTTCGTGAACGCGCCCGTTTTCCTCGTCAGTAAACGCATAACGATATTTGTGCCCGGGTATTTCGAGCCGGAGCGCTTGACTGCCGTCGAGCGTCCGCTGGGCTTTCTTCGACAGTAATTCTTCGTAGTGTTTGTTGTCGGTTTCCAAGAAATCGTAAATCTTGTGCGGTGCCACGACGCCGAGGGACTCGTTGCGCGCGCCTTTTTCTTCGAGTTCTTCTATTGTTTGCACTCGCGGCTCCAGCAACCGCCTTATTTCTTCGTAAGACGCCGGGCGCAATTCGCGGATGGTTTCGAATTTCACTTTCCTGCTTTCCGGACGGTGGTCCGATGGCTTTTCGGAAGCCAACTCGTATTCAATCCAGTGCTTTTTGCGGAACCGCGTTTCTTTGCCGCGCCAGAACGCCGCCCAGGGAATCGGATAAATGCGACGCCACTCTCCCTTGTCCGTCAAGCCGGCAACGCAAACAAGCGCTTCGTACTTCTTGCTGGCTTCCGGGCACGCCTTGGCAAGCACGAGCAGTTTTTCTTTCACGAAAGACGCTCCGCTAAAGCGGTTTAAAACCATTGACTGGCGTGGCTTCCACTGTGCACTCAGAGGTGGATTACTTCCAGGTCGTTGCCGCTGATTTGCCGGAAGCGCGCCGCGAGCGCGCTCCGGTGGCACTTGGCGGGTTCGGCTTCGAAACACAGCAAACAGGAGCCGCCTGCAAGCGCAACGGACGCCGCGTCGGTTAACCCGCCGTTCAAGCCGTTCAAGTGCTCGCCGTAACCCTCGAAAAATGCGGGGTAATCCCCGTCCGAATAAAGGCGGGTGCGCAACTCCTTGGGCGCGCCGACTTGCGGGGCGTGCGCGTAGTTTATACCCGCATTTTCAACGGCAAGGCGCAACGCGGTTTTCGAGAAGCCGGGTTTGTGGCTCCACGCGGTTTTGCGTACGTCCAAAAGCGTTTTCACGTGCGCGCCTCGGAGCGTTTCAACGAATTCGCCGAGGTTGCGTCCCTCGTAGCCGATTGTATACAGCTTGCGCGCCATCGAAATCATTATTCATTTATGGTTTTAAATCGTTTCACTGAACCGAGCTCACGCTAACTCGTGATAAATGTTCCGGATTGCCTTTTCTCTTGCGGGCAATTGAATCTTTGTGACCGGGTTTTTACTCGAAACGAAAGTTTGTTCGCGTTTTCATTGAAGCTTTTCGTTCAAGGCGAACAAGAACCACATTAAATCAGATGCAAATCCAGTCAACCCCGTTCTTGCGAACGGGTCGTGGTTGCGATGGCCTATTTTTGTGGTCCGCTATTTTGAGGAGTTTTGGCCTTTAGTAACGGTTAGCTGAACACGTCGCCTTGCGGCTTCGTGATTACACTCCCGTCCTATCAATCTCGTCTGCTGGCGAGCGGCCTAAGCTGACTCGTTTTAGGAGCGGCTTCGTCCTTAGATGCTTTCAGGACTTATCCGTTAGCGCGTAGCTACCCTGCATCCCTGTGGAGAGCAGGTGAACCAGTGGCGCCGATTCCCCGTTCCTCTCGTACTTAGAGAACCTTCCCTTCAGTCAGCAAAACACTCCGAGTAGATGCCACCGAACTGTCTCGCGACGTTCTGAACCCAACTAGCGTAGGTCTTTAATGGATGAACAACCCAACCCTTGGCGGCTCCTGCACCGCCAGGATGACCTGAGCCGATAGCGATGTACCAAACCGCGGTGTCGATATGAACTCTCGACCGCGACGAGCCTGTTACCCCCGGAGTAGCTTGTCTGTCAGAAACGGCTCCCATTAAGGGAGACACGTTTGTTCGTTAAGCCCCACTTTCGTGCCTGCGAACCACTTTGTTAGGATCACAGTCAGGCCGACATTTGTCTTTGACCCTCTATAGCGCATTTCTGACGCGCTTGAGTCGACCTTTGGGCGCCTTTGTTTCCTTATCGAAGGCGTACCGCCCCAGTCAAACCACCCAGCTGCAGCTGTCCCCTTTCGGGTAGAGACTCGCCGTCAACGAATAGCAGTGTCACACTTTTGCCTATCCCGCCCCCGGGAGGGCGGGCATAACGGCTCCTGCTTACTCTTTGATTCGCCAACAACGAACCAACGACAGCCTGTGGTTAAGCTTCACGGGGTCTTCGTTTCCCACTCGGAGTCCTCGGCATGTTCACCGAGAAGCGAGTTCACCAGGTCCAAGACAGGGACAGTAGAACAGTCGTTACGCCATTCATGCAAGCCACCAATTAAGCGGCGAGGTATTACGCTACCTTAAGAGAGTCAGAGTTACTCCCGCTCTTTAGCAGTCCTTTGTCGAGTTGTACCCCGATTTGAGATACTGCCAGTGAGCAGGCGTCGGCCCCCGTACACAGCGTTTCCACCTTGCGGGGACCTGTGTTTTTGGTAAACAGTCGCTGTTCCCTTGTCTCTGCGACCTACGAAACCCCCCTTGACAAAGTCTCGGGAAATAATGTAGGCACCCCTTATACCTAAGGTACAGGGCTATTTTGCCGAATTCCCTTGCCTTGGTTCTCCTGCCACGCCTTAGCTTTTTCCGCCAGGGACACATGTACTTGTTCTCGGTACGGTCGCTCCAGATAGTTGCCTCTTCCTTTTCATGGGCTTTCGGAATTGACCCGAGCATTGCTGCCTATTCCCAACTTAACCCGTTGCTCCTCTCAACGAGACTTCACGGGTTCGGTTTGGTTAAACACCCACACGGGTGTCAGGTCTATCCGCAAGCGTCAGAAGGCGGCCTTGCGTTGCCGCGCCCACTGGAACGGTATACGAATATTAACGCATTTCCCTTTCCCCCTACACGATTACGTTTGGGGTTAGGACCGACTGACTCTTGGTCGACGAGCGTTGCCAAGAAACCCTTGCCCTTACGGCGCCCAGGATTCTCGCCTGGAATTGCTGCTACTAACGCCAAGATTATCATTACGAACCGGTCCACGAGACCTTACGGCCTCGCTTCGACCCGACCCGTACGCCCATCTACTCACCAGCCGCGACTGCGGCGGTGCCGTAGTATCGGTAGACGACTTTAGTCCCGAGAGTTTGCGGCGCCTCAAACCTTGACGGGTCCGCTGTTACGCGTTGATTATAGGATGGCTGCTTCTGAGCCTACCTCCCCGCTGTCTGAGGAATAAGACGCCTTATCGATTAACACTTAGCCGTCGTTTTGGGACCTTAACTACAGTAGGGGTCGTTCCCCCCTCGGAAAGCGAGCTTAACCCGCTCCCCCAACTCCCTCCTTCTACGTCGACGCATTATTCGGAGTTTGACTGGAAAGTGAAGGATTTCTCCCCCGTTCTCTCTAATCAGTATCTCTACATTGCGCCCGACTCCAGAGGGGCTGAACTGCGGTTCACTTCGATGGGAACCCGCTATCGCCGCCCTCGTATGGAATTTCACCCCTAAACCCAGGTCACCCAAGCAGATAGACTAGCACAGGTTGCGGGCTTCGACCAGCCTGACGGCCGGCTTCACCCTGCCCGGGATTAGCTCGGTGCGGCTTCGGGTCTCAAAAGAGTGACTTGCGGCCGATTAGGACCGCACGCCTCGCCCCCTTGCGGGGGTTGCGCGTTATTGCTTTCGCTGAGCTCAATGCTCGCCACTCCCTTGAACTCCTTGGCTCTTGCTTCAAGAAGGATGACGCGACGCCGGTCTTTTCATCATTCCTTTCACGCCGCGTCTAGTTGTAGCCGTAATCAGTTTCAGGTACTTTTAACCCCCATTTCTGGGTGCTTTTCAGTTTTCCTTTACAGTACTTTGTACGCTATCGGTCTCAAGATATGTTTAGGGTTGCCAGTTAATGTCTGGCGGTTTCGCGCTCCCAAATCGGGGAACGCTAATCTGGGACATTCACAAACGTCCGCGTCTACAAGCCTACGGGGCTATAACCCTTTGTCGCCCGCCTTTACAGGCGAGTTCGGCTCGAACGCGTACGTGAAAAGTAAAGCCCGCAACACCACATCTCATTCCCCCTCGCGGGGGCGATTCGGTTTGCCCTCAGCCGGTTTCGTTCGCACTACTCCCGGTATACCGGTTGGTATCTCTTCCTCCGCATACTAAGATATTTCAATTCCGCGGGTTACGCGCCCCTCACGGGGCTATTCGGGAATCCCGGGTTCAAAGAGTGCCTGCCTCTACCCCGGGCTTATCGCAGCTTGCCGCGCCCTTCTTCGCTACTTGAGCCCAACCATCCACTGAACGGCATAATTTTTTCCTCGTAGCAAACAATTCGCCTTGTTCGATTTCGCTTCTCGATTAACTTCGAACAAACCGAAGTTCGAGTAAAAACCCAGTTATCACAATTCAATTGCCTACTTTCGAAAAGGATTCCCGACGCTTGAAACGATGGGCTAACGAGCGTTATTCAGGAACCCGGATGACCCGCAACCGCTGTTACACGGAAACGAATCGAGACGCGAAACGGAAATGGACTCGGCGGGATTTCCAACGAAAACCCGCACAACAGCCGGGCGTTCGATTTTGAACCCACGACCTCCTGCTTGCAAAGCAGGCGCGCTACCAGGCTGCGCTACGAGCCCAAACGCCAATTCGCGTCTAATGTTCGAGGACCGTTGATTTGATTTCCGTAGAGAATTGCAAAGTTAGTTTGAAACTTGGCTTTGTTCCAGTTAGGTCTTACGATCTATTGGAGGTGATCTAACCGCAGGTTCCCCTACGGTTACCTTGTTACGACTTAACCCCCCTCACAGAATCTTAGCTCGAATTCGCCGGTAAGGGCGAAGCCTCACTAAAACCCCGCTTGGATGGCTTGACGGGCGGTGTGTGCAAGGAGCGGGGACATATTCACCGCGCGATGATGACACGCGATTACTAGGGATTCCAACTTCATGGGGACGAGTTTCAGCCCCCAATCTGAACTGGGGCGCGTTTTAGGAGATTGACTTCGCCTTTCGGCGTCGTAACCCATTGTACGCGTCTTTGTATGCCACGTGTGGCCCAAGAGATTCGGGCCATACAGACCTAGCGTCGCCTCCTCCTTCCTCCCACTTAACGCAGGCAGTCTCAACAGAGTGCTCGCTCCCTTGCGGAAGCGGTGGCAACTGTTGACGGAGATCTCGTTCGTTGCAGGACTTAACCTGACACCTCACGGCACGAACTGACGCTGGCCATGCAACACCTCTCGGCTCGTTAGCTAAGGTCGTTAACCTGAGCTTCATACTGCCGTCTCTCTTGGTGAGCTTCCCGGCGTTGAGTCCAATTGAACCGCAGCATCCACCCCTTGTGGTGCTCCCCCGCCAATTCCTTTAAGTTTCAATCTTGCGACCGTACTCCCCAAGCGGCAGACTAAACGGTTTCCCTACGGCACTGCATTCACACGTAGTGAATGCAACGCCAAGTCTGCATCATTTACTGCCAGGACTACTCGGGTATCTAATCCGATTTGCTCCCCTGGCCTTCGTCCCTCACCGTCGGACGTGTTTTGGCTAGACGCCTTCGCCACTGTTGGTCCTCTAAGGATTAAAGCATTTTACCGCTCCCCCTAGAGTACCTCTAGCCTCCCCCACTCCCAAGCCGCGTAGTATTCCCTGCAAGCCTAAAACCGGTTGAGCCGGTAGATTTCACAGGAAACTGGCGCGGCCGGCTACGGGCGCTTTAAGCTCAATATTCTCGGATACCACTTGTGCTACTCGTATTACCGCGGCGGCTGGCACGAGTTTTACCCACCACTTATTCCCCGAGTTATTCGGACTCAAGAAAAGCCTTCCGTTAGGAAGGCACTCAGACTACCCCCGTCACGCTTTCGCGCATTGCGGAAGTTTCGCGCCTGCTGCACCCCGTAGGGCTCGGGCCCTTGTCTCAGTGCCCGTCTCGGGGCTCCTACTCCCATAGCCCCTACTGATTATTGGTTTGGTGGGCCGTTACCCCACCAACAGCCTAATCAGCCGCAGTCCCATCCTAGGACGCAACCGCGCGCAATTACGCGGCGCCACTCAACCAGGGCCCATTCCAGGGCACCTGGCCTACCCGGTATTGCCCTCAATTTCTCGAGGTTATCCCGGTCCCTAGGGCAGGTTGACTACGTGTTACTGAGCCGTACGCCTTGCCTCGAAGCTCGAGGCAATGACTTGCATGGCTTAATCGCAGTCTGATAGCAGTATCCTCCAGCAGGATCAACTGGTTTCAGCCCGCCTCCGCAAAGAGGCAGGCATTATTACGGACCGCAAGAACTAACATTTTTCGCTCTCTATAGAAATCTTTTTACAGACGGTCCTCAGTCGCAAGATCCGAGCCGACGCCATTGCATGGGGATGCGTGGCAGTGGTTTTTCGGAATGCCCATTTGCGCCGCGGTGGAAGCCTGAGCAGGTCATAGCGCATGGCTACTGCTTGCCGGGTAAAACCGCGACTTAAAACGCATCACGTGCATTGAGCACAGGACGCGGACTATTACGGTGAACGCCAACCTTTATAAACTCTAGCTCGCAAACGCCCCCGCTCCACGTTCGCCAAACGCAGTCAGGGGACTGCTCCGTTTTTTGCCTGAAACCCTATAATCGTTTATATTCTCGGTTCGCGGGGGTTTTAGTGGAAGTGCCTCAACGCCGGCGCATTGCGTTCATCCGCATGAGGTGGCGGCGGTGGTCGTCGAGGTCGCTGTTGCTCGTGTGCGCCGAGGCAACCGTCTCCCAAGGATAGACGAGCCACTCGTCGGCGCGGGGGCGTTCCACGAAGCTGGTGGGCGCGTGCCTGCTTCCCGCGTGCAAGTGTAGGACTGCAGTGTCGGTTTTGACTTTCGCGGCCAACGCGTTCAACTGTTTCCCGGTGTGGCTGATGGTGTCCACCACGAGCGTCTTCTTGGTGATTTTTTTCGGGTCCGTTATCAGCGGCTTCCCGAGCTTGTGGCTCAAGTGCACGGCGAGCACTAACCCGTTCCTCGGTATTCCGTAAATGTTCTCGGCTTTCGACGCCTTTAGTTTGGACGCGAGCGTGGAAACGAATGAATCGTACTGCCTCCACGTTATCTTCTTGTGCTTCACGAGTAAGCGCACAGTCCCGCGGAATAAAAAGCCAGTTGGCGCGGGGCACCGGCAGGGACGGGTTCGCCAGCGTTTTTTAACTCCGTGCGGGTCATAACCTTGATGCGAGTGAACCAAGTTTACCAGACCCGCGTTTTCCGAGGTGACGAGCGTTGAAGCCGGAGTACGACGAGTCAGTGGACGCGCTTTACATCAAATTCAGCTCTAAACCCGCTTACTTCACCGTGGAATTGAGCCCGCGCATAGCCGTGGACGTCAACCGTGACGGACGGACGGTGGGTGTGGAATTATTGGATGCCAGCCGGGTGGTATCGGATTTGTTCCAGAAAACCGTTTCCCGCGGGCAAGTCAAACGCATCCTGTGCACGGTCAGCGAAAAAGACGCGGTGTACCTGAATTTCGAGTTGGAGGGCGCCCGCGCCTCACTCGCCGTGCCCCTAGCCTACAAGAGCCCAGTGCTCGAAGCCTGAACGCCCCGCTTTTTATTGTCTCTCTCGTTGCTTAACCCGTGAAACGCGACTACTCGCTGGCTGCGTGCTTTTTCTTCATCTGCCTAGCCCTCGCGATTCTGCTCCTTGTTTTCTCCACGCTCCCGAACCCCGCGTTCCAGGCTTATCTGGAGAAACCCACGCAGGACGAGTGCGAGGCGGCGATAGCGTCGCGCGTGCATTACCTGATGAACCAAGAGCGCGTTTCGCTTGGTTTGGCTGCGCTCGCCTTGAATCCGAAAGTCGAGGACGCCGCGGTGGAGCACTCGAATGACATGGCGGCCCGCACGTACTTCTCGCATTATTCGCCCGAGGGCAACGACTTCGCGTGGCGTTACGCCGAACACGGCGTCTCCTGTGCAATCGCGGCGGGTAACCCGAACTGGTACGGCGGGGGGGAGAACATCTACCAGAGTGACTTCCACTCGAACCCGTGCTCGGACGTGGAGGCGACTGCGAAAGACATTGTTTCGAGTTTGCTCGCGAGCGAGGCGCACCGCAGGAACGCGTTGAGTTCGTACTGGGTTTCCGAGGGCGTGGGCATCGCGATAGCCGAGTCGGGAAACGTTTACGCGACGCAGGACTTCTGCTGACTTAAATTAGTTTGACTAGCCCGTTGACTTGGAAAATCCCTTCGTCGGTCAGGGTCAAGCTTTCCTTTTCCTCTATGACTAGGTTTATTTTTTTGAGTTGTTCCAAGTCGTCAAGCGCGTTCTTTCCGAAGGTCTCCTCTATCTTTTTGCGGTCAACATTCGGATTGTATTTAGCAAGATATAGGAGAACGCCAACGTTTCTGCCCTGTAACAGGACATTTTTGAGCTTGCCGGCGTCATCCCTCAACCGCCCTAGTTCGTAGCTCATCTTGTTTTTGCGCCTCTATATTGTGTCGGGGTTAATCGTTTATAATGCTATTTGGTTCGCCGAGCCGGTTTCAAGTAATCTCCCAATGTTGCCGAAAAATCCGGTTTTTCAACCCGTTTTTTCATTGGTTGGTAGTTGCTGCCATATGGCCCCCGCCGGGTTTTTTCCTGTTTTTTCACTATTTCGGCTAGGCGATGCAGTCTAAACGCAACGAATATCCTAGCGAGCTTCGCAATTTTCTTGTCGTATACTATTATCGTTGGAAAATTTTTGATGTACTCGCTGGGTTTGTTTTTTAGTTTGTTGAACTTGTTCCTTTTTATGAAAAACAACAAGCGGGTGTGTAACGGATAGTGACTGCTCAAATAAGCTTGTTCAGCGACGGTTCCCGGGTTTTCTCCGTCAATCATAACTAGGACTTGGTGGTTGATGCAACAAGATTCAAGGGTTTCCGAGGTGGGAAGCCCGTCTCTTTTGGCTACGTCGCAATACGCATCGATGGTTTTCGCGTAATACCCTTCCTTTAACAGTTCTTCTTTTACTTCCTTTAAAACCTGTTTTTGTTCCTCGGTTCGCCAATCGCCCAGAACAAGCGTTTTGAAGCTGCGGATTAACAGTTTTTGTTCGTTTTCCTTTTTTTCAATCTCAGCCCGTATTTTGCGCTCCATTTCCTCGAACTGTTTTATGTTTCTCACCGACGGGATTTCGCGCTCTAACCGCGTTTTAGTTCGTTCCAAGTATTCGTCAGCCATTAGTTATCCGCCGCACATATTCTTTGAAAACATTCAAAAAGAATAATTTTTACCGAGTTTATTAACGAGAGTAGGCGTCGATTCCGGTGAACGGACCGAGGCAATAGTTAGGCGCGGGAATAGTGCATCGCCCACAGCAGGATCATCGCTTCTCCCACACGCAACACTCTTGATGCGCTCCGGCTTTAAAAAACGATTCGCATTAAGCGAGCTTGGTTCGCCGTTGGTCTGGTCGTCCAAGCAAGGTTTATGCCACGCGGGACTTCTGCTGACAACGCGTGCAGTTTACCGGATTAAACGTTTACTCCCTGTTCCCGCAGGAATTCCACCAACCGGTTGACTGGCAGGCCAGTGAAGAAAAGGAAAGTGCCTTCGCCGGATTCCGTAAACCGCACAATGCCGTCGGCTTCGAACGCGCCCGCGCACTTCAGCACAGGGTACCTGCGCACGTAGTCGTCCACCTCGAAGTCGGTGAGCTCGCGGAATTTCAACCGGCACGATTCGGCGGTGGCAAGCATTTTTTTAGTGGCTGAATTGTAAACCGCGAGACCGGCAACTATGCTGACGGTATTTCCCGAGAACGCCTTCAACATCGCTTTCGCTTCCCCCTCGTCTTTCGGCTTCTCGTAAATTCGTCCGGCGTACACGACGAACAAGTCGCCGGCGATGACAATCGAATCCGGATGACTGCGGCCCACGGTTTCCGCTTTCGCGGTCGACAGTTTTTCAGCCAAGCGTTCGGGATTCTCGTCCCTAATCGTGGATTCGTCGAAGTTGCTGGGCACGGTTTCGTATTCCAACCCGAGCACGTCCAACGCTTTTTTACGGTAGGGCGACTGTGACGCGAGTATGATCCGCACGAATCGTTATTGCCAGCGCCGAAATATAAAGCGCGCGCCGGCGAGGCAAGGTTTGCGCGGAGCGGGACTGCAGTCTATTGTCTTTGGTTAACTAATTTTGTTACCTTATGGTTTTAGCTTCAAACAATCTTTCCATCTCTTTGACGTCTAAAGTCAAACAGTCGAGTTCGGCAGCCCTCTTGAGGCATTCGGGGTCGAAACCGTTTTTGCTGACGAGTACGAACCGTCTTTTTCCCGCCTTATTGACTAGTTTCGACTTTTCCAGTAGTGCGTCAAGCACTTCTCTGTTCATTTGTTTGTTAGTCCATTTGACTTCGCCGAGAATGATTTCGGTTTTGTTTTCTATTACCAAATCTATTTCATTTCCCGTCCGGTCCCACCACGCGCCTATTCTTTCAAAGTCCAGTTTTACGCCCTTAATTTCGTCTTGGTTGTATAGGATGAATAATTCCCTAACTATGTCTTCCACGCGCCGCCCTACAAACGACGACAGATTCTGTCGTATATCTTTTAACGGCGCGTCAACGTTTCCGATTTCAAGGCTTGATGCGTGCGGAAGAACGAACGAATACCAGAACTTGAAGAAATTGTCCTTCAACTCGTATCTGCCGAGGTTTTTCTTCCCGAACATCGGTTGTCTGCGTTCGACGAGCGACAGCAGTTCTTGTAAACCCGCAAGGTAAGGGGGAAGGGTGGTTCGTGGAATCCCGACTTCGTCGCAAATTTCTTTTAGGCTCCGTTTTCCCCGGCCTATGGCGTACAACAATGAAGTGTATCGCGCGATAACCTTGAGTTCAAACTCCAGAAGGTTTTTCGGTTCTTCGCGCAACGGCGCTTGTTTTGAGAGGACTTCTTCAACGATGGCCTCCTCCAAGCGTTCGTGTTTTTTGGCTAGTTCCAGGTAGTACGGGGTTCCCCCGAACACTGAATACCACTCTATTTTTTCCTCTTCTTTCTTGCCTTTGAACATTTCCCTAAAGTCCGCATACCTAAACGGTTCGAGTTGCTGCTGCGCCGTTTTTCTACCGTAGAGCGCGCCGTGCGGGCTTACCGCGATTTTTTTCATCATGCCTATTGACGAGCCGACGAGGACCAGCATGAGGGGTGCGTTCTTCAGAGTCGAATCCCATTGGTTTTGTAGTTCGGTTATAAACGCCGGGGCTATGGTCTTCAGGCGCTGGAACTCATCAATTACGACTATGACCTTGCCGTTTCCGGTTGAAGCCTTCAAACTATCGAAAAAGTCGCGCCAAGCCGAAATAACGACGGTTTCCTTCCATTGTTCGAAAATGTCCCGGGCTATTGCTTGTTTGAGTTCTTGCTCGCCTTGAATGTTGATGAACAGGTAGAGCGTCTTCGCCTTAGTTTTATTGTGTTCGATGAATTGCTGAATAAGCCGCGTTTTTCCCAACCGCCTTCGGCCGTATAACACGATCATCTCGCCGCGGTTCAGTTTCTTCGATTTTTCATTGAAGAAAGCGAGTTCGTCACGCCGGTCATAGAATTCATCCGCCATTTTTCCACCATATTATCCAAATAATACTCTTTGTATTATCCAAATAATACTATTTAAGCGTTGTGGTGTATTTAGGGCGCCGGTAGTTCTAAAAATCATTTTTCAACGCTCTTTTCAACGATTTCCCGTTCTTCCTTCGTGAGCCCGTACAAGTCGTAAACCAACTCGTCAATCTTCTGGTCCGCCTCTTCATTTTCTCTTTCAAATCGCGCTCGTTCATCCGTTTTTTGTTCGACGGATGCGATTTTTTGTTTGTTTTTTAGTAATATGTCCACTCGTTGTATGATCTCTCTTTGTTGTGCTTCATTTGCTTGTGGAATCGGCAACGTTTTAAGATTTTTAATGGACACTCTGGGAAATAGCTCTTGAGTGCTTTTTGAGCCACTATTTTTTACAAAATAAGACATCGCTTTAGAGTTTATTACACCAAGGACATATTTCGAGTTATACTCTGGGGTGGTAACTCGTATGTTAAGCACCGTTTTGTAAGTGCAGTAATACTCCGCGGTTATTAGCGTGGCTATCAGTGTTTTTCCAGGTATTTCTCTTAAAACAATTCGTTCTCCTTCGAAGAATCTTGTTGGCGGCGCACAGTAGAGCCAGTCGCCATACTTAACCCAGTTTTTGCCGTCAAATTTGAAGAAATAGCGACCGACATCTTTGCCGCCCAATTCGGGTACATATTGTTTACTAAGCTGTCTATCTGAGTGAAAAACTCGATTTTTGATTTCGTCGGGAGTATGCTTAGTGTTGTGATACGCTTGAATTCCTAGAGCTATTTCTGCAACATTTTCTAAACTTGTTGATTTTTGCGACATTGTTGTTAGCATTTTAGACTGTTCTTCATTGACCTCTACCGAAAAAATACGGTCTTGATTGATTTTCCAGTCTTGTTGTTTTCTAAAAAATCGTGTTTTTGGCCTGAGCGTATTGTCAGTTATGGTTTCAATATTGTTTACGAGGACAGTATCTTCGTCTTTCGGTTTTGTTTTTCTTAAAATAAAAACCACATAATTCATTGCTATATCAAAAACGCCTTGAGGAAGTACGGTTATGCTCTCTATCTTTGTTTTAGTTAGTAAACTCTCTCTTAATTTTTTAGCCGAGGGCATAGATAACCAGGAATTAGGTACTATGAACCCAAAAAGTCCGCCCGGTTTCAGCAGTTGTATTCCGCGTTCCATAAAAAAGCGATACAAGTCCGGCTTTCCTTCGGCAGTTTCAAATTTTGATTGTAGGTGCTTTTTTTCTAATTCACTTATTTCCAGCGTCCACGGCGGGTTGCCGATGATGACGTCGAAGCCTCCGTCCGCCATTACTTCTTTGAACTCCTTGTTCCAGTCGAAGGCGCGCTCGCCCGCGACCGCCGGGTCGTCGATTAGGGAGTTCCCACACTTGATGTTACCTTCCAACGCAGGCAGCTTGTGCTTCGTCTCGGCGGCCTTCAAGAGGAGGTTCAGGCGCGCGATTTCAACCGCCTTCAAGTCCAAATCCACGCCGTACAGGTTGTCCGCGAGTATCGCGGACTCCTGGTTCAACTTGGTTTGCCCGGTTTGCTTCTTGTAATAGTCGTTGATTTCGTCGAACGCCTTAATCAAGAACGAGCCGGAACCGCACGCGGGGTCCAACACCTTCAATTTTTGGACTTCCTTGGGTGTTTTCCCCTTCAACGCCTCGCCCAAGGTGTTCTTGACTATATAATCCACAATGTAAGTCGGCGTGTAATAGATTCCCTGCTCCTTGCGTTTCCCCTTGCTCTCCTTCAACGAGGCGCGCTTGTCCGTCTTCTTCAACAACACCGAGAGGTATTGTTCGTAGACGCTTCCGAGTATGTCCGCGTCGATGGCGTCGAAATTGTAGCGGAGTCCTTTCGGGTTCTTGATGGTTTCCTTGATTACCTTCGCCAAGACGTCGTCGTCGATTTTCAAGTCCTCGGAGTAGTGTTCGCGGAACAACCCGCTGTTGTAGGTGGCGTCCATTTCGCGGAACACTTGCTTCAGGTAGCCGATTAACGGTTTGCCGTGCGCCTCATAGTCCCGCAGCGCTTTCTCCAAACGCGGCTCTTCGATGCCCTTGTCTTCGGTTACCCGTACGAATAATATTCTATCAAGAATGCGTTGGACTGCCTCGTCAATGAATTCCTCGGCTTTCAACGCGTCTTCGGGCACGCCGTTAGCCGCGCGGTGGACGTTGATGCTCTTGGTGAGGGTTTCCCGCCAGCGCCCCAAATCTTCAGCCAGAATCTTGGTTACGGGCGCGGTTGGCTTGATTTTACCGTATTTCTCGGCTATTTCCTCAATCAAGCCGGCTTTGAACGCGGGTTTGCTGAGAACCCACAAGTCGTCGAAGCGTTCCAGGTAATTCTCAATAGTCAGGGGTTTGAAAAGGCGTTTTACTTCCTCGGGTTGGTCGTGGTATTGCGCGTTGTAAACCCGGGTTTCCTCGAAGTTGCTCAACACCACCCATTTCTTGCTGTTCTGGTAGCCGTAACCAACCGCTTGCGCGATGTGGTCATCCAAATCCTCGGAGGGTTTCTTTGCCTCGAGTAGGAACTTCGTCGTTCCGTCTATCTTGAAAGAGTAGTCGACGCGCTTCCTTTTGCCCGACGCCTCCTCTTTGATGGTGTCGTGGCGTATGCTCCAGCCCAACGCCTCGAAAAGCGAGTCCAGCCAGTTCTTGGTGTTCTCCTCGTTAACGCTGCGCGGCGCACCCTGCGGGTACCTCTCGCGATACTCGCGAATTATCCCGGCTACCTTGAGTTTGGCGTTGTTTTTCTCGTCTTCCGGCACGCTTGCCCCACCTGAAACAAGTTTGACGCGGGCGGCTTTAAAACTCGCTTTTTGAACGCGCCAGCCGGGGTTAACCATTCGCGCTTTATTTAGGGCGGCTGTTTCTGTTTCATGGAACCCAACCGCGAGCACGCGGGAATCTCGTTTACAACGATTTTCTTCATCGTCGTGGCGGGTGTTGGCGCGCTCTTGTTCCTGGTAGCCCAAACCGACTTCGGGCCTCCCGCAGTCCAGGCGTTGCCTTGCTCGGACGGCACGCCCGACTCCGCGTGTTCAACCGTTCAGCCGTTCTATTGTTCGAACGGCTCGCTCGCCGAGGCGCCCGCGACGTGCGGTTGCCCCGGCGGTTTTAGATTTGAGCAGGGTGTTTGCGTCCAGAATTACGCTTGCTCGGACGGCACGCTCGCGCCCGACTGCTCCCCGCGCCAGCCGAAGCAGTGCATTGAGGGAAAACTCGTGGACAACGCACCGTTTTGCGGTTGTCCCGACGATTACGCGCAAGTCAATGAGTCCTGCCAGCGAATCAAGCGTTGCACGGACGGGACGCCGTGGGGTGAGTGTGCCGCGCAAAAACCGGAGTACTGCGAGAACGGTTCCATAGTCAGCCGCGCGAGCGTTTGCGGTTGCCCCGAGGACTTCGTAATCCGCGAGACGAACAACAACACCTGCGTCTCGAGGTTCCTGACAAGCGTGCACACGGTTTCCTTTACCGCAGTCATCCGCGGGAGCGCCCGTTCGTTCGACTTCAAGGTTTACCAGGGGCTCGCAGGATATTTGGCGGGGCTCGACCGTGATTTCGTCTGCGACCCGGTTTGCCCGACGGACAGCGAGATGACGGGAATGGTTATAGACAATTTTTTGGGCGAACCCCAGCAGTCCGAAGCAATAGACGATTTGGTGGAACACATAATTGAACAAGAAAGAGAACGCGACGAACAGGCGCGCTTCGCCATCAGTTTGGTGCAGCACATTCCCTATGATTACAGCCGCCTCCTCGAGGTCGACGCGGACGAACGCTATCCCTACCAAGTTTTATTCGATAACGCGGGCGTCTGCGGGGAGAAATCCAAGCTGTTGGCGCTGCTGTTGGACAAACTCGGGTTCGGTGTTGCAATCTTGGATTACCCCGACGATATGCACCAGACCGTCGGGATTTTCTGTCCCGCGAACTACAGCTTGGACAACACGGGTTACTGTTTCGTGGAATCAACTACTCCGTCAATAATAACGGACGACGATGGGAATTACACGGGTGTGGGGCAACTCGGTGTTTACGAGGTTTTCCCTGTTGCTACGGGTTTTTCCTTGGAAAGCGTTTCCGAGGAATACGACGACGCAATAGCCTGGCGGGCGTTGAACGAGCCGGGCGGCGTCAGCGACGCGTACACTTACGGGCAGTGGCTGGACTTGGTGGACAAATACGACATTGAAACCGGTTGAGCCGTCGTCCTAGATAGGTTTTTAAATGTTTTTATTCATGATAGTGAGTGATTGGTTTCTGGGCTTTGGTTAGCGGGGGTTTTGTTTTTTTTAGTGCAGCCCATCCCATCGATTGGTGAAAAAACTTTGGGTGAAAAGGCATTCAAACATTTCCTGCTTCCAAGCGTGGAAGTCGAAAAAGACCCCGAGAAGGTATTGAAGCGCCTGAACCTGGATTCCGCCAAGCGTTTCCCGAAAGTAAGTATTCTAGACAAGTCGGTCGAGGGCTTGGCGTGCGCGCCCGGCGACATTATCCGCGTTAACGGCAAGAACCCGGTGACGGGCAAGGCTGAAGAGTATTACCGCTGCGTGACGGAGTGATTTGCCCGATGTACCCTGAGTTGACGAGAGAGTATATTATTTCCAACGGTTTGGTGAAAGGGCAAATCGAGTCCTTCGACCGTTTCGTGGACAAGGGCATGCAGGTCGTGGTGACCGCCCAGGAGAAAATCGAGCCTTCGGTGGACGAGTACTCCATCAAGCTCGGGAAAATCCGCGTCGAGAAGCCCACGGTCACCGAGGCGGACGGCTCCAAGCACCCGCTCACGCCCATGGAGGCGCGCCAACGCGACCTCAGTTACACCGCCCCCCTGTTCCTCGAGATGATTTGCATTGACAAGGGCGTGGAGAAGAAAGCCGAGGACGTTTACATCGGGGAGCTCCCCATCATGCTCAAATCCAAGTTGTGCTGCCTCCGCGGCAAGAGCGCGGCGGAACTCGCCGAGTTGGGTGAGGACCCGCGCGACCCGGGCGCCTACTTCATAATCAACGGCACCGAGAAGTCGCTCATGACGCTCGAGGACTTGGCGCCGAACCGCATCCTTGTTTCGCGCGAGAAGGACAAGGACCTCGTGCAGGCAAAGGTTTTCTCGACGCGCGAGGGCTTCCGCGGGCGCTGCACCGTGGACCGCACGAGCGAGGGCAAGCTCGGCGTGACGCTCCCGTCGTACAACCGTGCGCTCGAATTAATCATGGTGCTCCGCGCCCTCGGGCTCAAGAGCGACGAGACGATTCTCGCTTCCTTCTCGTCCGAGAAGGAAGTCCACAACGACGTCCTCCTCAACTTGGAGCTCGACGAGTCGCGGAACCAGCCGCAAGCATTATCCATCATAGGCAAGCGCGCGGCGCCCGGGCAACCCGAGGAATACCAGGTGAAGCGCGCGGAACTCCTCCTCGACCGCTACCTCTTACCGCACATCGGCATCGAATCCAAGCACCGCCTCGCGAAGGCGTACTACCTGTGTAGGATGTCCGAGCGCGCCGTGCTCGTGGCGTACCGCACGCGCCCGGTCGAGGACAAGGACCACTACTCGAACAAGCGCCTCAAAATCGCGGGGAGCCTCATGTCCGAACTCTTCCGCTACTCGTTCCAATTCTTCGTGAAGGACGTTGCCTACCAGACCGAGCGCGCGAACGTGCGCGGACGCAGGATGAGCCTGTTCGCCATCGTGCGCCCGGACGCGTTGAGCGACCGCCTCAAGTACTCGATGGCTACCGGGAACTGGGTGGGCGGGCACACGGGCGTGTGCCAGGTGCTCGACCGTTACAATTACATCTCGGCATTGTCGTTCATCCGCCGCGTTACGTCTCCGTTGGCGAAGAAGCACCCGCACTACAAGGCGCGCGACTTGCACGGCACCCACTGGGGCCGGCTCGACCCTAACGAGACGCCGGAAGGCCCGAACTGCGGTTTGATTAGGAACCTCGCGCTGTTCTGCGAGGTGTCCGGGGATGTGGACGAGGCAGCCGTGGAGCGGGAAGTAAAGAAAATGGGGGTTTCGATGAACCTATGAACAAAGCCAGCATTTTCCTTAACGGTCGTTTCGTCGGCTTCCACAACGCGGGCGACAAGCTCGCAGCCGAGTTCCGCGAGAGGCGCCGCCGCGGCGAATTCCCGCCCACCGCCAACATCGCGTTCTTCAGGAACACTAACGAGGTTTTCATCAACACCGACGACGGCCGCGCGGTGCGCCCCCTAATAACCGTGAAGAACGGGAAAGGCAATTACACTGTCGAGCACGCCGAACGCGTCAAGAAAGGAGAGTTGTCGTGGCGCGAGCTCGTCGAGAAGGGAGTAATCGAGTTCCTGGACTCCGAGGAAGAGGAGAACGCATTCGTTGCCTTGAGCGAGAACGCGATAACCGAGAGGCACACGCACCTGGAAATCGACCCGAACGGCATCCTCGGCTACGCCTCGGCCCAGTTGCCTTTCCCCGAGTACAACATGGCGCCCCGCGTTCTGATGGCCGCCCAGCACACCAAGCAGAGCCTCGGGCTCTACGCGGCTAATTACAACCTGCGCGCGGACACGCGTTCGCACGTCCTATTCTATCCCCAGCGCCCGCTCGTCCAGAGCCAGGCGTACCGCTTCGGGCAGAACGAGAAGCGCGCGAGCGGACAGAATTTCGTTGTTGCCGTGCTCTCGTATGACGGTTTCAACACCAACGACGCCATAGTCGTGAACCGCTCGAGCGTGGAGCGCGCGATGGGACGCAGCGCATTCTTCCGCACTTACAGCGCCGAAGAGCGCAGGTACCCGGGCGGGCAGCGCGACAAGTTCGGCATCCCCGAACCCTTCGTCCAGAACTACCTCGGCGAAGAGGCGTACACCCACTTGGATTCCGACGGCGTAGTGGACCCCGAGGCGTTCATCGCGAAGAACGCGGTGCTCGTGGGAAAAACGTCGCCTCCACGCTTCCTCAAGGAAATCAGCGCGCTCGACGTGGAGAGCGAGAAGCGCCGCGAGTCCAGCGTGACCGGACGCTCGAACGAGTACGGCACCGTGGACGCGGTCATGCTCAGCAAGACCACGAGCGGGAACAAGCTCGTGAAGGTGCGCGTGCGCTCGATGTGCGTGCCTGAAATCGGGGACAAGTTCGCCTCGCGCTTCGGACAGAAGGGCGTCATCTCGCTGCTGTCGCCCCAGTTCGACTTGCCGTTCACCTCGGACGGCATCACCCCCGACCTGATAATCAACCCCCACTCGATACCCGGGCGTATGACTGCGGGGCACCTCCTCGAGATGCTCGGCGCGAAAGCCGCCTCGGAGAGCGGGAGCATCAAGGACGGCACCGCGTTCAACGGCGACAAGCAAACTGCCTTCGAGGCAGAACTGTTGCGCCGCGGCTTCCGCCCCTCGGGCGAGGAAGTGCTTTACGATGCGAAGACCGGCTACCGCATGCGCGCCAAAGTTTTCATCGGCGTCATCTACTACCAGCGCCTCCACCACCTCGTCTCGCTCAAGCTCCACGCGCGCTCGCGTGGGCCCATGCAGATGCTCACCCACCAGCCCACCGAAGGGCGCGCCCGCGAAGGCGGCTTGCGTCTGGGCGAAATGGAACGCGACTGCTTCATCGGCTTCGGCGCGGCTTCGCTGCTAAAGGAGCGCATGATCGACTCGAGCGACAAGACCGTGGAATACGTGTGCGGGGACTGCGGGATGCTCGCGTTCTACGACCGCCTCAAGAACAAGAAGCGGTGCATGTTCTGCGATTCCTCGAACATACAGGAAGTCGAGATGAGCTACGCATTCAAGCTCTTGCTCGACGAAATGGGTTCCATCGGGCTCTACCCGCGCTTGAACCTCAAGAACAAGGGTTGAAAAACATTAATGGTAAAACGCAACACGAAGGCAGTGAAGGGCGACGGACTGAAGCTGGCGTGCTTCCTGGGCGTCGCCTTGTTCGCGGCGAGTTACGCCGCGAGCCTAGCCGCCTCGCTACTCGGCGCGAACGCCTTCGCCGCGCTCGTCGTCATCGCGTTCGCCTCGCTCGCAGCGGGGTGGTGGTTCGCCCGCGTCTTCAACGGCGAAACCGCGGTGCGCCTCCTCGGGTGCGTGAGCATAGCGTTCATCGCCTCGGCAATGGACTCGCTCCTAGTCGCCCCCGTGTTCGCGGAGGGTTACCTGGGCGCGGTTGTTTTCGGTACCATAATCAAGAGTGTATTCCTGGCTTCGGGCGCGCTGCTCGGGGCGGGGCGCGGGTGAAATTACTTTGAAAGCTATCAGCTCGATTACGTTCTCGGTTTTTGCACCCGAACAGATTCGGCGCATGAGCTCGGTCAAGATCACGGTCGCCGACACGTACGACGAGGACGGCTACCCGATTTCGGGCGGGCTCGCGGACCAGCGCCTCGGCGTAATCGACCCCGGACTAAAGTGCCGCTCGTGCGGGAACCGCATGAAGGACTGCCCGGGACACTACGGACACATCGAGCTCGCGCGCCCGGTCGTGCACTCGAGTTTCGGGAAGGTAATCTACCACTTGTTGCGCACCACGTGCGGGAAGTGCGGACGTTTGTTGAGCGACAAGAACACATTCAACAAGGCTGTTTTCACGAAGGAGTGCCCGCACTGCGCGGCTGCACAGGAGAAGGTTTCGTTCGTGAAGCCTACCACTTACTACGAGGACAAGCGCAAGCTCCTGCCCAACGAGATTCGCGAGCGCCTCGAACGCATTCCGGATTCGGACTTGTCGCGCCTCGGCATCAAGGTGCGCCCCGAAAACCTCGTGCTCACTGCGCTCATCGTGGCGCCGGTCACCGTGCGCCCCTCCATCACGTTGGAGACGGGCGAGCGCTCGGAGGACGACTTGACGCACAAACTCGTGGACATATTGCGCATCAACCAGCGTCTCGAGGAGAACATCGACGCGGGTGCGCCCCAACTCATCATCGAGGACTTGTGGGAGCTCCTTCAGTATCACGTTACCACTTACTTCAACAACGAGACCTCGGGCGTTCCGCCCGCACGCCACCGTTCGGGCCGCCAGCTCAAAACGCTCTTCCAGCGCCTCAAGGGCAAGGAGGGACGCTTCCGTTACAACCTGTCCGGCAAGCGCGTGAACTTCAGCGGACGCACCGTCATCTCGCCGGACCCCACGCTCGGCATAAACGAGTTGGGCGTCCCCGAGGAGATGGCAGCCGAACTCACCCTCCCCATCAGCGTGACCGAGTGGAACAAGACGCACGTGTGCGATTACATCAAGGCGAACCCCACCAAGGTGAATTACGTAATCCGCCCTGACGGACGCCGCAAGAAGCTCACTACCACCAACCTCGAAGAGGTGCTGGAGGAGATAACCGCCGGGTACCGCATCGAACGCCAGCTTTCGGACGGCGACCTCGTGATATTCAACCGCCAGCCCTCGCTCCACAGGATGAGCATGATGTGCCACTCGGTGAAGATACTCCCCGGGCGCACCCTGCGCTTCAACATCTGCGACTGTTCGCCTTACAACGCGGACTTCGACGGGGACGAAATGAACATTCACGTGCCCCAGAACGAGGAGGCGCAGAGCGAAGCCGAGATCCTCATGAAGGTTGAGAACCAGATCGTGTCGCCGCGCGACGGACACCCCATAATCGGGCTCGGACTCGACCAGATAACCGGTTCGTTCATACTCACGCACGAGGAAACCGTGCTCGACCGCCGCGAGGCGTTCGATTTGCTCTCTTCCGCGGGCTTGACTCCGCGCGGCGAATTCAAGGCGCGCGTCAAAGGCTCCGAGGTTTTCTCGCAGTGCCTCCCAGAGGATTTGACCGTGGAAGTGGAAGGCAAGGGCGACGAGGTATGCAAGATAAAGAACGGGAAACTCGTTTCGGGCGTGGTGGACGGCAAGGCGGGCAACGCGATACTCAAGGAAATCTTCCTCAAGTCCGGTCCCGCGGCAGCCCGCGAGTACCTGGATTCGATATCCAAACTGTCCTGCCGCTTCATGACGGTATATGGTTTCTCGCTCGGACTCAAGGATTACGACGTGTCCAAGGAGACGCGCGAAGTCGTGCACGGAATTTACGACGGCAGCCGCAAGGAACTCGAAAAGCTCATAGTCCAGCTGCGTTCGGGCAAGCTCCAGCACCTCCCCGGCAAGACGCGCCGCGAGACGTTCGAAGAGCTCACAATGCAGTTACTCGAGGGAACGCGCTATCACACTTGGCGCGCGCTCAAGGAACACTTAACTTACTCGCCCGTGCGCTTCGAAGGCTCGGTCTTCGGGCACAACTCCGCCATCCTCATGGCTAACTCGGGCGGCAAGGGCTCGCCCATCAACGTCACCCAGATGTGCGGCATGGTGGGCCAGCAGTCCGTGCGCGGGAAGCGCCCCACGAGCGGCTACCGCCGCCGCCTGCTCTCGCACTTCGCGCAAGGCGACTTGACGGATTCCGCACGCGGTTTCGTGCACAACTCCTTCACGGACGGCTTGAACGCTTTCGAGTACTTCTTCCACGCCGCGGGAGGCCGCGACTCAGTGGTAGACAAGGGCGTGAACCCCGCGAAGACGGGTTACATGCAACGCCGCCTCGTGAACGCGCTCCTCGACTTCGTGGCGCGCGAGGACGGAAGCGTGCGCGACGCGGACGGCAACCTCATACAGGTGAACTACAACGACGGCATCCACACCGCGGGCGGCAAACTCGCGTACGGGGAACCCGTTGGCGTGGTCGCCGCACAGAGCATAGGCGAACCGGGCACACAAATGACGCTGCGCACCTTCCACTACGCGGGCGTAGCCTCGCTCGCCCAGCTGGGCTTCACGCGCCTCGTCGAGATAGTCGACGCGCGCAAGGCACCCAGCAAGCCGGTCATGGAAATCCACCTGAAGAAGCAGTACAGCGACTGGGATTCCGCGAAGAAGATAGCCGCCTCCATGGAAGAGATAACGCTCGACCGCGTGGCATACATCGACGAGGACTTCGACAAGAAGGTCGTGGTAATCGAGCTCGAGAAGAACGCGCTCCGCGAACGCGGGCTAACCGAGAACCAGGTCGCGAAGTTCATCGAGGCCGTGCACCCGCAATACAAGCGGGACGACAACATAATCACTATCCGCGGCAAGACGGATTCACTCCGCAACATCCGCAAACTCACGAACCAGCTCCGCGAGTTGCACTTGAAGGGAATCATCGGCATCCGCCGCGCCATTCTCGTCGAGAACTCCAAGACCAAGACGTATACCCTCGCAACGGACGGTTCGAACTTCGAGGAAGTGCTCAAGTTACCCGAAGTCAACGCCGAACTCACCGTCACGAATGATATTCAGGAAATCGGGCGCGTGCTCGGTGTCGATGCCGCGCGCAACTCAATCATCCTCGAGATTTCGAAGGTGCTCCAGGCACAGAAGATACCTGTGGACGTCGCGCACATAACCCTGATAGCGGACGGCATGACCTACAATGGAGGCGTGACTAGCGTCGGACGCCACGGACTCGCAGGCAACAAGGCATCCATCCTCGCGCGCGCGGCGTTCGAGGAGACGGCAAAGCACCTGGTGACCGCGTGCGTGGGCAACGACAGCGACAAGCTCACGGGAATCGCCGAGAACATCATCATCGGGCAGACCATACCGTGCGGCACCGGACTCGTGAACCTGGTGATGGACTTCAAGGAAAAGTGAACGGAGGTTTTGGTAAATGATTTTGGGCGGACGCATAAACAAGGCCGAAGCAAAGCGCCTCAAGGACGGCGCGGTGAAAGGGCTCGCGGTTAACATCGACGTAAAGGAACTCCGCGAGGACGGCGAAACGCTCGTCGTATCATACGAGTACACCGTATCCTACCAGCCGGAAGTCGCGGAAATCAAGATAGCCGGCGAAGTCGTGGCCTCCGAGGATGCGGCGTCGCGCAAGAAGCTCGTCGAGGAATGGAAGAAGAACAAGACCATGCTCCCGTCGTTCGCCGAGGACGTGCTCACGGCGATTAACTACGCGGGCACTGCCACGGGCACCCTGCTCTCGTTCTCCGTTGGCATAGGCGCACCCTTGAATATCCCGCGCGCCCGCGTGCAGGAAGCGCCCAAGGACGCCAAGAAGCAGACGAAAGCAGGCTAGCGTGCAAGTAACTTTTTTTAGATTTTTCAGAGGGTTGCAGCGCGAGCGCGGTTTTCAATTCACGTAAGCGATGCCCACTACTTCTCCAGTAGCGTTAATGGTTAGCCAGGCGCCGCAAGCGTAAAACTCGTTTTCACAGCCAACTATCACGTTAACGAACGTCGCCCCGTTGTACGCGGATTGTCCAACGCTTTCCACCCAATATTCGGTTGTCTGGTTGGCAAAATACGTCAATGCTATTTCTCCCGCCTCCTCGTCGGACGGTAGCGAACCCGCCGAAATGCATTCGTTCGAGTAATCGTCGCAAACTTCCCAATCGGAGCAACCGCAATCCGCGCAGCAATTCATTCTGTTTAACTCGAATTCATCGCAAATCGAGTCGCCGCACTCGGTTTGGAGCTTGCAAGTGTTCGTGGTCTGGTTGCAGTACTCGCCGCTATCGCAACGGCAATCCGCGGGACAAACGGCACAACCCTCGGGCGGGTTGCAGTCGCCGTCCCCGCACGAATGCGGTTCCACGAAAACCAGTTGTTCACTCGGATAAGCCGTCGGTTGAACGCCGGGCGAAGGTGTTGCCTGCGTTGCGTTAGGCGTGGCATTCGCCGGTTCGGTAGAAGCCGTTTCGTTTTCCGTGCTTTGAATCGAAGGCGTTGCTTCTACTCCGTCCGCTCCATTCACGGGAGCGAACGGATTATGCGTCGCGAAGAAGAGCACTACCGCCAAGACAACTGCCGCCAACAAAACCAGTTTCTTGTTCAATTTGATTCACTGTGGGAAATACTCCGGGTTTGGAATTTCGCCGTGAGGTTCTTCCGGGATGAGGTTTGCGGTTATTCGAGAGTTCGGCAAGCCTAAAAGCGTTATGTGCCGCAACATATACCTCCAAATGTCACCCATAGCTACTCTTGCGTTAAAATAATCGAAGTTTGAGTTTCTAGGTAAATAGGTGACTGCTTTTCCTAGTGAGTAACCTTTTTTGATTACGTCGTCGTATATTGCATAGGTGCCTGCCACACCATACCAGAAATCATCTAGTCCACCAAACCCTATGGCGTTTAATCCTAGTAAATTAAATGCCCCCCGATCTAATGCTGCGTGTGCCAACAAGTAATCTGACTGCTCATTTTGTTGATTTTCGAATAAACTCGCACCATAACATGCGTACGCCAGTATTATTTTTGGATTATCGTACTGTTGAATCGCATCTTGCTCGATTGCAGCTCTCGTTAAAAAGTATGCGTTATAACTCTGGAATTTTATTCCCGATCCGTGCATGTCATACATCACTACTTCTGATTCGCGCAGCGAACCGGTTAGCAAGTTCAAGTCACAAAAAACCTCGCTCGATTCCGTTGCAGATTGACAAATTGGAGGTCTCTTCAAACTGGCGTCATGTCTGTGTCTAAGTAACCATTGATAATTATTTTCTGCGCACATTCCCGTTTGATCTTCGTTATTTGGAAAGTCCGCGTAAATTACCGGTTTGGCGTTTACAATATTCGCGGGTCCGCGCTCGATTAATTCAACTATTAAATCCCGATCGCCGGGCAAACGCGAAATGATTAACGCTTCCTCCGGGTCGTAATCGCTTTTATCGTAATGCGCCCGAAAATAAGAGTCGTAAAAATTATCACTTAAAAATCGTTCGGGCATAACTTCTCCTTCGTAACTCTTTGGAGTATACTCTAAATCGCCGGCACCGTACAACAAAACGCCGTCGTTTCGATTGTCTCCGAGCAGAACGAGTGCGCCGTCATCGCTTATCACGTGCTCCTTCAAGTAGTCAACGCAATTGGTTCGAATCAAATCAGAGGTTATTAGCCGAAGTCCTTCGCCTCTCGGGAAAAAACAAACCGGATCGGTTATTTCCCCAGAATACGCGGAATCCACCAATGCTTCACCCGAAGCGTAATCGATGTACTTGACTTTCTCGTTGCGCTCGCGGGCATCAACCGCGTAATCCTCTATAGCTTCCTTAACTTCTAAGTCTAGCCCATACCAGTAGTTTCCAAGGAACAGCGTGTCAATGTCGCTGCAGTCAATCGAGAATTGAACCAGGATTTGGTAACCTGGTAACGAAGGATGGCTCGCTTGTATTTCTTGGCGCGAATGGCAAGCCTGACAGCTCGCCTTGTATTCAATCGTTAAAATGCCGCCAGCTAAACTCGTTTCAAAGCATTCGTCGTCAACCCCAACCGTATTGTAAAGGAATCCGTTTTCAGCTAGCGTTCTTTGGGCTATGCTTTCGAGCCGTATTGCAGCCGGTTCGGTTAAAGAGTTGAACTCGCCCGCGTTGAACGGGCAAACGGTTTGACCTAGCATTTGAACGCATTCGGCGCTAGCCAGGGGAAGCAGCAGTAAAATCCAAAGTAACTTCTTCATTCGTCTTTTACTTGGTTTTAATTGTATATATATTTGTCAGAGTTCGAAGCGTTCGCCTGGACGCAGGAGCACGGGTTTAGAACGCGTGTGCTCCTCGACGCGGCGCGCGAAGTCCACTTCGTCCGCTTCTATGCGCGGGAACGTGTTGTAGTGCATGGGCACCACGTAGTCCGCACGCAGCTTCTTGAGCGCGCTCACCGCGCCCAGCGAGTCCATGGTGAAGGTGCCGCCGATGGGAAGAATCGCCAGGTCAACGTCGATGTTCACCATGTCGTAGAACTCGTAAGTGTCACCCGCGAAGTAAACCGTCTTGTTGCCCGCGCTCAGCAAATAGCCGACTGGGTTCGTGCTCTGCGGGTGCTTGGCCGGCGTTACCGTGAGTTCGATTCCGTTGAGCGAGAACGAGTCGCCTTCCTCCACGCTCGCCTTGAGCCGCGGGTTCACGTTCTCCAAGTGTGCGAGTGCGTCGGGCGGGGCGACGACGTGCGCGAACGAGCGCCCGGAAATCATGCTTATGTCGTAGGGGTCGCAGTGGTCGAAGTGCTCGTGGCTCACGATTATGGCATCCACCTTGCGGAGCTTGTCCTGCGTGGCGGCGGGGGGCACGAGGCGCTGGACTTCCCGCGGGCGCGTGACGAGCCAGGGGTCGGTGAGCACGGTTTTACCGCCCCACGACAAGAGGAACGTCGAGTGCCCGAGGTAGTTTACTTCCACCATTTTTCCAGCTCCGAATAAACAGGGGACGCAGCCCCCCATTTATGTTGGTTGCCTTGAATTAAAAAGGGGTTTTTCTCACATGTCCTCGCCCATTCCGGGGCCTCCGGACGGGGCGGGCCTGCCGCGGGCGGCGATTATGTCGTCGATGCGGAGGATCATCTCCACGACTTCACTCGCGCTCTGGATGGCCTGCTTCTTGACTTTCGCGGGTTCGATGACCTTGTTCGACAAGTCCGCGATTTTGCCCTCGTACACGTTCACGCCGAAGGCGTAACCCTTCTTCTCGTGCTTGGCGCGCAAGTCCACGAGCGCGTCAATGGCATCCATTCCAGCGGATTCCGCTAGGGTGCGGGGGACTATCTCGAGCGCGTCCGCGAACGCCTGTATGGCGAGTTGTTCGCGCCCGCCCACTGCCGCGGCGTGCCTGCGGAGGCGCACGGCTAGCTCGATTTCAATCGCGCCGCCGCCGACGACATAGTGCCCTTCCTCTACCGCGCTCGCCACGGCGCCCAACGCGTCCACGATGGCGCGTTCCGCCTCGTCCACGACGTGCTCGGAGCCGCCGCGCACGAGTATGGTGACGCTCTTGGGTTCGCGGCACTCTTCCACGAACACCATCCGTTCGCCGGCAATCTTGCGTTCCTCCACGAGCCCCGCGTAGCCGAGGTCCTTGGAGTTCAAGTCGTCGAGCGTGGTGGTGATGCGTCCGCCGGTCGCGCGGGAGAGCTTCTCCATGTCGCTCTTCTTGACGCGACGCACCGCGACTATCCCGGATTTGGCGAGGTAGTGTTGGGCGACGTCGTCGATTCCCTTCTGGCAGAACAGCACGGTTGCACCGCTCGCCTTTATCTTGTCCGCCATTTCCTTGAGCATCTTCTCCTCCTGTTCGAGGAACGCGGTCATCTGCTCGGGTGAATTGATGTTGATGCGGGCGTCCGTCTCGGTCTTCTCGATTTCGAGCGCGGTGTCAATCAACGCGATGCGCGCCTTCTCGAGCCGCTTGGGCATGCCGGGGTGGACTATCTCCTTGTCTATGAGCACGCCGTTGATTAGCGTGGTCTGCTGGACGTCGCCGCCCTGCTTCTTCTCGATTTTCACGTAGTCCTTGTCGAATTCAACGCCGCCGTCCTTCTTGACCGCGACCTTCTTCACCGCGGATACCACGAGGTGGGAGAGGTGGTTCTGCGCGTTCGCTCCCGCGGTGACCGTCTTCGAGCCCATGCTGATTCCCGCGATTTGTTCGAGCTTCTTGGTGTCCTCCAACGAAACCTTTTCGCCGCACGACGCCAAATCTAGAATCGACTTCTCGGCTGCGTTCTTGTAGCCCGCGATTATGGTGGAGGCGTGGATGTTCTGGTCGAGCAAATCGAGGGAGCGCTTCAACAGCTCGCCGGCGAGCACGACTGCGGTGGTGGTGCCGTCCCCGACTTCCTCGTCCTGGGTCTTAGCGATTTCCACCATCATCTTGCCTGCGGGGTGCTCGATGTTCATCTCCTTGAGTATCGTGGCACCGTCGTTCGTTATCACGATGTCGCCGAGCTCGGAGACCATCATCTTGTCCATGCCGCGGGGGCCGAGCGTGCTCTTGACCGCGCTAGCCACGGCGTAGGCGACCGCGATGTTCGTGCGCTGGGCGTCCCTGCCGAGTATGCGCTGGCTGCCCTCAGGCAATACGAGGATCTGTTGTCCGTTCAATTGTCCCTGCATTCTACAATCCACCTCTGAAAAGCAAGCTACCAAAACCCAAAAATAGCCTTGTATTCCTTACGTATCAGGGCATATTTAAGAATTTTGTCTTGCAGGGTGAACCGTGATTTGAAGGAACTCATTACCGCAGCGCTTCCGTACGCCAACGGAGACCTTCATTTGGGGCACTTGATGAGCACCTACCTGCCAGCTGACGAGTACCGCCGCTACTGCGGGTTGCGCGGGCGCGAGGCGCTCTTCGTGTGCGCCACGGACGAGCACGGCGCCCCCATCCAGTTCAACGCGGAAAAACAAGGGGTTGCACCCGAAGAATTCGTCAAGAAATACCGCAAAAAGCACGTGGTGGACTTCCATCGCATGGGGGTGGAGTTCGACGCCTTCCATTACACCGATTCCCCGGAGAACGCGGAGCTCACGCGCTCGTTTTACGCGGCTTTGGACGCCAAGGGACGGTTCTACGAGAAGGAAGTCAAGCAGACGCACTGTCCAAAGTGCAACCGCGTGCTCCCGGACCGTTACGTGAAGGGCGACTGCCCGCACTGCGGTTCCCCGGAACAGTACGGGGACGGGTGCGAAACGTGTGGAAAGACGCATTCCCCGTTCGAGCTCATCAACCCGCGGTGCGCGGTGTGCGGCACCAAGCCCGAAGCGCGCGCCTCCAAGCACCTGTTCTTCAAGCTCTCGTCTTACAAGGATTTCTTCAAGGAGTGGTTCCCCAAGAGCGGCTTCCAGGCGGACGTGCTCAACTACGTTGGGAACTGGGTGGAGGACTTGAAGGACTGGGACATCACGCGGGACGGACCTTACTTCGGCATACCGATTCCGGGACGCGAGAACCAGTTCTTTTACGTGTGGTTCGACGCGCCCATCGGTTACGTCGCCTCCACGAAGGCGTGGTGCGATGCGAACAACTCGCGCGTGGACGACTGGTGGAAGAACCCGGATTGCCGCATCACACACTTCATAGGCAAGGACATCGTCTATCACCATTACCTGTTCTGGCCCGCCATGCTCGACGCAGCCGGCTATTCGCTCCCGAGCAGGATACCCGCGCGCGGCTACCTGAACATGAGCGGCGAGAAAATGAGCAAGAGCCGCGGCACCTTCGTCCTGTTGCAGGACGTGGACGTGCCTTCGGATTACGTGCGCTACTATTTGACCGCGATAACGCCGAACACAACCGCGGACGTGAACTACTCGCGTCACGAGTTGCGCGAGAAGGTGAACAAGGAGCTCGTGAACGCTTACGGGAACTTCGTGAACCGCTCGCTCTCGTTCATCAAGAGCAAGCGCGGAGGGCGCGTGCCCGACGTCGTGCCAACGGAGCCGGAGGACAAGGCGTTCCGCGCCGAAGCGGACACGTTGCTCGAACGCGTTGCGGTGCACTACGAGGCACTCGACTTCAAGCGCGCCCTCGAGGAAGCCATGGCTTTCGCCGGCGTGGCGAACAAATATTTCAACGACCGCCAGCCCTGGAAAATCGACGAACCGGACGTTATTCTCGCGAACTCTGCTTTCGCTGCGTTCGTGTTGAGCGTTGCCTTGAACCCGATAATTCCCGACGGAACGGGGCGCGCCCTTGCCTCGCTGAACTGTCCGTTGGTTTGGGACCCCGGCGCCTTCGTGGCGGGCGAGTTGGGCGAAGTGAAGCCGTTGTTCCCGAAAATCGAGGCGCAAGAGAATACGAAGCGCGATTGAAGTGAGTGCTCTGGTCGGGATTTGAACCCGAGTTGCAGGATTTCTTCCACTTTTTTAGTGCAGGTTTTTGCCCGCGGTAAAAAAGTGCTGAGAGTCCTGAGTCCTTGACCGAGCTAGACGATCAGAGCGTTCCGCCAATTATTCCGGCGAAGGCGGGATTAAATTGTTTGCCTTGAGCCCCTCCCAGATTTCGCTTGCAATCGAGTCGATGCTCCGTAGCGCCCCCCCGGCGAGGCAGTCAACCGTGAGCCAGCCGTCGCGTTCCGCGACCTCTAGGTAAGCG